>NZ_JAQVCH010000026.1 GCF_028689845.1 Flavobacterium sp.
TCTTTAAAATGAAGTCTACAAGATTCTTCACTCCCAAAATTTGCTGTAAAACTGAATAAATTCATTGCTTTTTTTATCAAAAATAATACTTTTTATTTAATTATGGGTAATTACGGACAATCAAAAATATTTTAAATTATTCACAATTAATGAATAAAATAGCTAAATTTTTAATCTATGAACTAGCTTAATAATCTATTAACCCGTTGGGTGTAATTAAACTTTGAAATAATTACACCTAGCGGGTTCTATTACATAAAATTATTAGAAGTGAATCAGTATCTAGATTTTACCGCAGAAACAATACCTTGAACAATTATAATCAGGCATTATAATTTTCTATTTCTCATACCTTAACAACCTCAAAGCATTGAGTACAACAACCAAAGTAGAGCCTTCATGAAATACGACGGCTGGTCCTATTGCGATTGTGCCCATAATAGTCAAAGGAACCAAAAGGGCGACCATGCTCAAGCTGATTATTAAGTTTTGCTTTATAATAGTTTTTGCTTTTCTACTCAGCCCAATAGCGAACGGTAGATTATCTAGTTTATCAGCCATTAAAGCAATATCGGCTGTTTCTAAAGCAACATCCGAACCTGCCGCACCCATTGCAATACCAACAGTACTTTTTGCCATCGCAGGAGCATCATTTACACCATCTCCAACCATGGCTACACTGCCTTCTTGTTGTTTGAGTTGTTCAATTGCTCTTACTTTATCTTCTGGGAGCAAACTTCCCATTGGGTCAGTTATTCCTATATTTTTAGCTATCGCATCGGCTACTTTTTGATTATCTCCCGTAAGCATAATCATTCGTTTAATTCCCATTTTCTTTAAAGCCGCTAGGGTTGCGATGGCTTCGGGTCGAGCGACATCCATGGCAGAAATGATACCTAAATATTCATTATCTTGATGGACAATCATAGCCGTGTGTCCACCAAGCTCTAATTCCGACATTTTCAAATCAATTTCTTCAGGAACTGATTTTCCAGTCAACTCTTCAAAAAGTCTTCGGTTACCAATATGAACAATACTATTATTCCAATCGGCTTGGATACCTCTTGCTATTAACGCTTTTAAGTTTTCTGCAACAGGAATAGCAATTGCTCCAATTTCCTTTCTGCCTCCAACTACAATAGCGGCTGCCAAAGGATGATCGCTCAACATTTCTACTGCAACAGCAACCTTTAACAAATGCTCTTTAGTAACCGCTCCAAATGGAATTGCATGTGTTAACGTAGGTCTGCCTTCTGTTAACGTCCCGGTTTTATCAAATGCAATGGCGATTATTCCTCCCAAATCTTCCAAAGGACGACCTCCTTTAATTAATACTCCTTGTCGGGCAGCCCTTGCAATTCCAGCTAGTACGGCACTCGGCGTAGAAATAGCCAATGCACAAGGGGAAGCAGCAATCAACACAGACATTGCTCTGTAAAAACTCTGTTCAAAGGTTTCATCAATCACAACGAAAGCAAACAACAACAGGATTACTAAAATTAAAACTGATGGAACATAGTATTTTTCAAACTTATCCGTTAAGTGTTGGGTAGGAGATTTTTGAGTTTCGGCCTCTTTTACTAAATAAATTAATCGCGAAAGCGTACTGTCTTTTGATTCCTTTAAAACTTTAATTTCCAATGCTCCGTTGCCATTTATAGTTCCTGCAAAAACCCGATGCTCAGGAAGGAGTTTTTTAATCTCATTTTCATTTTGCCAGTTTTCATTCGGATATTTTGTAACAGGCATACTTTCGCCGGTGATAGAGGCTTGATTAACAGGACTTGATCCTTTTGTCACAACACCGTCTGCCGCTATTTTTGAATTAGGTCTAACAACAATAATATCGCCTACTTTAAGTTCTTCGATAGGCACTTCTTTCAATTCGCCATTTTGTTGGATTAGTGCCATTGGAGGAGCCAGATCAGAAAGAGCTGTAATTGATTTTCTAGCCCGTTTCATAGCATAATGTTCTAAAGCATGTCCTAAACTAAATAAAAAAAGCAGCAAAGCACTTTCGCCCCACTTTCCCAAAAGAGCAGCACCAATAGCAGCAAATAGCATCAGAAAATCAATTTCAAACTTCCCTCTTAATAAATCTTTACCTGCACTGATAAAAGTAAATACCCCACCAAAAAGAGCTCCTATGATAAAAAGTATCGTGGCTATATTTTCAGAAGAATTGATAAAGGAAACGATAACGCCCACTATCCAAAAAACACCACTTATAATGGCAAAATAAAGTTCGGAATTTTCTCCTAGTATATTGAGATTAGAATGCGAATGGTGTGTACTATCTTCTTTATGCGACTTCTCGTTAACCGTTTTCACCTTAACATTTGCTAAACCTAATTTATTAAGTGCCAAAATAATTTCCGCTTCACTCGTCTGATGGTCATCCCATTCTATAAGCATTACTCCCGAAGTTGAAATAGAGACATATCCAATACCAGCTTTTTTACTCAAAATTTGTTCTATCCTTCGGGCTTCTCGAATATGTTGCTTTCTTCCTATTTCAATTTGGAGTTTGTTTGTCATTGTTTGATGGTTATTATAACTATTTTATTGAACGAGAACCTGAAAAAACAGAGGAAAAGTTAGGTTTTCCTATCAATTATATTTTTAATTGGATGTTAAATATATGAAAAAAAAATGAAAAAATCCTTTGAGTTTACCTCAAAGGATTTTATTAGTCGGGATGACTGGATTCGAACCAGCGACCCCTAGCACCCCATGCTAGTAAGCTACCAGGCTGCTCTACATCCCGAAAAGCGTGTGCAAATGTAATTCATTGCATACCTATTTACAAAAATATCAATGTGAAAAAATCAAATTTAAAAGCGATTAATTCGTTTCTGTGAAATTTTTTTGTAATAAAAAAAAAGCCTTTACAAGAAAGGCTTTGTCTTTAAAATTAAAGTTGATTTTATTGCATCGCAGCCAATGCGTTAATTATTCCATGTCCAAATTGTGAATTTTTGGTAGGGTAAAACTGGGATGATTGCTTCATTTTTGTTAACACTTGACTTTTATTCCAACTTGGATTTTTAGACCAAACTAAGGCTGCAATTCCAGCTGTAGTTGCTGTAGCTACCGAAGAGCCTCCGACATAATCAGCTTGATTATTATAATAACTCAAAACCGGAATCGTATTATTGCTTCCTGCTCTTTGCATCATGATGGTAAAATCAATTTCACTTCCGCTGTGACAAACATCACATTTTTGATAGGTTGAAGCTTCTTTAATTCCTGTAACAGCAACTGTTTCTGGCATCCAAGCAGGAAAAATAACGCCCACAAAGTTGGTGAATGAAGTAGAAGTTCCTCCAGCACAAAAAATCAATTTTCCACGGTTATTGGCATATCGCACACCGTCTGTTATTTTTCCAACCGAAAAAATATGTCCCATCGACATCGAAATAATTTTGACATCCGAACGAATTCCTAAACTAGTAAAAGCATTTTTGACTCCATTTTGTTCATGATAGCCATTCAACACTACGTCTGAAGAGGCCCGATAAGTTACTAAATTTGCATTATAAGCAACGCCTACAGGCAATCCGTAAGCATTTCGAGGAGCAGTTGCTGCAGAAGCCATACTTGTACCGTGACCACATAAATCATTTATACCATCTGTTGTGGTAGACCATGGCCAAGCAGAATCAACATACGTTCCATAACGTTGTACAAATCGTCCTGAAGAAAGCCCGCTATTAAAACCAGATCCCATTAACGATTGTTGTGAAGATAACCCAGAATCAATAACACCAATGGTAACACCGCTTCCTGTAGCATAACCCCATGCACTTGGGATTCCGTGTTTATAAAATGCCCAAGGCACTTGTGCGTTTGGAGAAATGGTAGTGAAATCGGCTGAACTAATAGTAGAAGTACTGTAACCACAGCCAGAATCAGAATAAACTTGATTACCTTCTTTGGGATCGGATTGGTTTTCGAAAGAAAAATAACGATAATCAGCTGGTTCCACATAACGAATATACCGATTTTGTCGTAAAGCTTCTATTGTTTCTTGCTTTGTAATTACGACATCAATTAAATTTAGATAACCGTCTTGGTTAACAATCCAATTCGGATTAGTGCTTCCTTCGTAACGTTTTATTAAATCTAAAATTTCGGATTGCATTTTAGAAGACAAGGGCGATTTGGCTCGGTCAAAGTCAGTTTGATTAGTTCCAAAACCAATGGTCACCAAATTATTTCCATTCACAACAGCACTCCACAATTGGTGCGTAGTCGCCTTACTCCAATCAAATTTTTCGCCTACTTGATTAAATGAATTAATATAGTCATTAATTTGTCTCCCTGTTAACGGTTCTTGTTGTTCTGGAGTTACAATTAACGTTTCTTTTTTATCTTCTTCTTTAGAACAAGAAACAATCAATAACAATAAGATTACGGAAATCTTGCTTAATTTTTTTATCATACTATAATTTATTAGCTTATTTATTGCGAATATAGCATATTTTAATATTCAAAAACAAAAAGCTAATAAAATGTTAATAAAAAAAGTCACCACCTCAAGGCAATGACTTTTTTGCTCGACAAAGTCGAATATCAACCAAATCTACAACTTAAAATTTCATACCAACACCTATGCCTACAATCCAAGGGTCAATAGTTACTTCTGCTGGAATATTTAAACCTGGCGATAGATTAGAAGCATCAACGGTAACATCGGTTTTTAAGAATAAGCGTTTCACATCAAAATTGATAAAATAGGTATCGTCAAAAAGAATGTCAAAACCAACTTGTCCTGCATATCCTAAGGCATTATCATATTCTACATCTTTCACAACGCTACCTTCTTTTACATTATAAAATAAAGTGTAATTAAGACCAGCTCCTACATAGGGCTTGAATTTTCGTTCTTTCATTGGGAAAAAGTGATATTGAAAAGTCAAGGTTGGTGGCAATAACATGACACTTCCTAAATCTACATCAAAACTTGTTGGTCCGCCAATAGCAGAAATATCAGAACCAGTAGTGCTTACATCATGCTTAGCAGTTCCAAGAATTAATTCGGCTGCAAAATTTTCTGTAAAGAAATAAGTAAAATCCAATTCGGGTACAAATGCATTTGAAATAGCTACGTCACCACCAATAATTCCAATGGTTGCCGATTGGTCAGGATAAATTCCGATTCCTCTTAAACGAACTTGCCAATTTTTTTTAGAATCGGTCGTAGTTTGCTCTTGTCCTTGAACAAAACTAGTCATCAATAAAGACGCTGTAACGAATAAAAAAGTTATTTTTCTCATGTTTATTTGATTTAAAATCATAGTTCAAATGTAATTGTATCCTTATTTTAAATACCTGATAAAAATCATTTTTAAAAATCAAATTCTAGCCTATTAATATTTAAAATTCCTATAATTTGTTCATACCTTTGCCATCCTATGCAACGAACAATCAACATACAAAACAAAAGAGCCAAATTTGATTATGAATTTTTGGAGAAATATGATGCTGGTATAGTATTAACTGGTACTGAGATTAAATCCATTCGATTAGGAAAAGCCAATATAACCGATAGCTTTTGTGAGTTTCATAATGGCGAATTATTTGTGATTAATTCGCAAATTGAAGAATATTCATTTGGAACGCATTATAATCATAAAGCAAAAAGCGAACGCAAACTTTTGTTAAATAAAAAAGAGTTGAAAAGCTTAGAAAAAAGCCTTCAGAACAAAGGTCTGACTATCATTCCGTTACGGCTTTTTATTAATGAAAAAGGATATGCCAAATTGGAAATTGCTTTATCCAGAGGTAAGAAAACCTATGATAAGCGGGAAACAATTAAAGACCGTGATACCAAACGTGAAATTGATCGAGTCAAGAAAAGTTTTTAACCAATAACTTGAAAAAAATTATACATTTAACCCATTCAAAAATAATTATCAAAAAACTATGAAAAAAATCCTCGGTTTATTCTTTTTTACCATCCTAATAGGATGTAGCAGTAGTAACACCACCATTGTTAATAGCTGGCGAGATCCATCCAGTTCTGTTGAAAGCGAACAATTCAAAAAAGTACTCGTTGTAGCTCTTTTAAAAGATGATGTCACAAGACGTGTTGTTGAAACAAAGTTTGAAGAATTTAATTCTGGCTTTAAACCTTCTTATAATTTTTTACATATAGGAAATAAAGATATGACCCAAGAAATGCTTGTCAAATTATTAAAATTAGAAAATTTTGATGGCGTTGTCACCTTACGATTGGTTGACACCAAACAAGAAACAGATTATGTAGCTGGAATGAATACCGCTGTTTATTACAACACTCCTTATTACGGAGCTTACGGTGCATACGGCGGAGCTTTTGGAGGTTGGTATAATTATTATTCTCCTTATTATTATGATACTGGTTATTATGTAGAAAACACCTATTATTTTATTGAAACGAATATTTTTTCTTTAAAAGATGATAAACTCATCTGGTCTGGAACTACAAAATCATACAATGTTGCGGAGCATATTGATGAAACGGCGACCAATGTTATCGATGAAATAGTAAAACAAATGAGAAAAGACGGCTCATTGCCTCCAAAAAAGTAAACTATTTTTTTTACACTTTAATAAAGACAAGTATTCCAAATAGGGTTTACTTGTTTTTTTTTACAAAAATAATTAGTTCTTATTTTCTAACAAAGGAACAAATCGAAATTCGCCAAATTCTTGTTTTTCGAATTGCGTCTCATTTTTTCGCGTGAGCATCGTCATGATTTGCTCTTTTTCACCCAATGGAATAACGAGCCTTCCTCCTACTTTTAATTGTGCGAGTAAGGCTTGCGGAATGAAAGGAGCCCCTGCTGTGACAATAATACTATCAAACGGAGCAGATTCTGGCAAACCTTTGTACCCATCTCCAAAAATAAATTTTTTTGGTATAAAACCCAAGGTCGGCAAAAAGCGTGATGTTTTTTTAAACAATTCATTTTGACGTTCAATCGAATAAACTTTGGCTCCCATTAAACACAAAACTGCGGTTTGATAGCCGGAACCAGTTCCTATTTCAAGGATTTTATCCTCTTTTTTAATGGCTAGTAATTGGGTTTGAAAAGCAACCGTATAAGGTTGCGAAATGGTCTGCCCTGCTCCAATAGGAAACGCTTTGTCTTGATACGCATATTGTTCAAAACTAGAATCTAAAAAAAGGTGTCTTGGAATCTTCCGAATGGCTTCCAATACATTTTTATCATGAATGCCTTTTTCTTCTAAAACCTTAACCAATTGATTTCGTAATCCTTTATGTTTTTCTGTATCTTTCACCTTTAGGTCACATTAGTTTCTGTAAAAATAATTCTTATAATTCAATATCCAAATTAAAAAGATGCAATAAACTTTTCTTCTAATAAAGCATTGTTTTAATTCAAATTTAAGATTTCAATAACAGAGAAAATACAATTTTATAGATTGATTTTCTTATATAATTACTATTTTTGATAAAATTTAAGTGTATGCTAAAAGTTGGTGTTTTAGGTGCTGGTCACCTTGGAAAAATCCATTTGCGATTGCTCAAACAATCTTCTAAATATGAATTAATTGGTTTTTATGATGAAAATGCTGAACATGCAGAAAAAATAGCGGCTGAATTTGGTTATAAGCGATTCGACACCATTGCTAAATTAATACATGCTGTGGACGTTATTGATATTGTTACGCCAACACTTTCCCATTATAAATGTGCGAAAGTTTCTATCAAATCTGGAAAACATGTTTTTATTGAAAAGCCAATTTCTACTACTGTAGCCGAAGCGGAAGAAATTATCGCTTTAGCAAAAGAACACAATATCATAGGCCAAGTTGGCCATGTGGAACGCTTTAATCCCGCATTCATCGCAGTCAAAAATCAAATTGACAATCCGATGTTTATAGAAACCCATCGATTAGCCGAATTTAATCCAAGAGGCACAGATGTTCCCGTAGTTTTAGACTTAATGATTCATGATATTGATGCTATTTTGAGTGTTGTGAAATCTAAAGTAAAATCGGTTCATGCTAGTGGCGTTTCAGTTTTGAGCCAGTCTCCCGATATTGCCAATGCTCGAATTGAATTTGAAAACGGTTGTGTAGCCAATGTTACTTCCAGCCGGATTTCGATGAAAAACATGCGAAAATCGCGTTTCTTTCAAAAAGATGCTTACATCTCCGTAGATTATTTAGATAAAATTTGTGAAGTCGTAAAAATGAAAGATGCTCCTGAAGTGCCAGGTGATTTTGATATGATTCTGCAAAATGCTGAAGGCGTAAAAAAACAAATCTATTTTGACAATCCAGAAGTGACACAAAACAATGCCATTTTACTTGAATTAGAAACTTTTGCAGATGCTATTAATAACAAATCAACACCTATCGTCACATTAGAAGATGGTACGGAAGCTTTAAGAGTAGCTTATATGATTATTGATTCGATGAATAAGAAATAATAGTAACCGTAAATTCTAAAATTATTGTTTTTATATAATTTCCGAATTTGTGGTAAAATTTTTAAATAAAAATAAAATGAAACAAATAGCTGTAATTGGAGCTGGAACAATGGGTAACGGAATTGCTCATACGTTTGCTCAATCAGGATTTACTGTAAAATTAATCGATCTTACTGAAAAATCATTAGAAAAAGGAATGGCAACGATTGCTTCCAACTTGGAAAGAATGGTCGCAAAAGGAACTATATCGGAAGAAGACAAACACAAAACTATTTCAAACATCATTACCTATACGGACATTAAAGATGGTATTGTTGGTTGTGATTTAGTAGTTGAAGCGGCTACTGAAAATGTGGGTTTAAAAATGAATATTTTCAAGCAATTGAGTGAAATTTGTGACCATCATGTTATTTTAGCTTCAAATACTTCTTCAATTTCTATTACACAAATTGCTGCACAAGTTGTTCATCCAGAACGTGTTATCGGAATGCACTTTATGAATCCGGTACCTATTATGAAATTGGTAGAAATTATTCGTGGTTATTCAACCTCTGATGAAGTAACTAAAATCATCATGGATTTATCAGTGAAATTAGGAAAAACGCCAACAGAAGTGAATGATTATCCTGGTTTTGTAGCTAACCGAATCTTAATGCCGATGATTAACGAAGCTGTGGAAACCTTGTACAATGGTGTTGCTGGAGTTTCTGAAATTGATACGGTGATGAAACTAGGAATGGCTCATCCGATGGGTCCCTTACAATTAGCAGATTTTATCGGACTTGACGTTTGTCTTTCTATCTTAAATGTCATGTACGATGGTTTCAAAAACCCAAAATACGCACCTTGTCCGCTATTAGTCAATATGGTTATGGCTGGAAAACTAGGCGTAAAATCGGGTGAAGGCTTTTATGATTATAGCGAAAGTAGAAAAGCGGAATTTGTATCAAAACAATTTTTAAAGTAAACAGTCGCAGTCGCAGTTTTCAGGTCTAATGTGACTTAAAACTGTGACTGAATACTAAAAATATGTCAAAAATCATCCCTTTCAAAGCTGTTCGTCCTGCTCCTGACAAAGTTGCTTTGGTTTCGTGTAGAAATTATGATGATTATAGTGCCGCTGAGCTTGCTGCTTGGCTAAATTTTAATCCGTATTCCTTTCTTCATGTGATTAATCCTGCTTTTGCAAATGTTCAAAAAATCAGTCTCGACAAACGCTTTAAAGGAGTCGCCTTAAAATACCAAGATTTCAAAAACGAACATATTTTTGAACAAGAAGACAATCCTGTTTTTTATGTATATGAAATTGAATCGAAAAAACAGCATTTCACTGGAATAATTGCAGGAACTTCGGTAGAAGATTATCAAAAAGGTGTAATAAAAAAGCACGAAGACACGTTGAATTATCGTGTAGAATTGTTTAAAGATTATTTGCATCAAACGCAATTTAATACGGAACCGGTTTTAATTACCTATCCCGATTCAGTTGAATTAAACACGTGGATTTTAATCAAAAAACAAAGTGAACCTTTGTATCGTTTTACCACTACAAACAAAGAAAAGCATACGCTCTGGAAAATTGATACACAAAGCGATTTAGATTGGTTGACTTCTCATTTTGAAAAAATCCCTAATTTATATATTGCAGATGGGCATCATCGTTCTGCTTCTGCAGAATTATTATATGAGCAAGACAAACACTTAGGAAATGAAAGTCTTCGTTATTTTATGAGTTTTTTAATTCCGGAAAGTAATGTCAAAATTTATGAATACAATCGAATTGTTCGTGATTTGAATGGGTTTTCGAAAGAAGCTTTTTTAAAAAATTTAGAAACGCATTTTATTATCAAAAATAAAGAACAAGAATTATGGAAGCCGCAGGATAAATTTGAATTCGGAATGTATTTAGATGGTCATTTTTATGCCCTGTTTTATAAAAATACGAAAGAAAATAGTTCTGTTTTTGACAATTTAGATGCACAAATTTTATATGAACATGTTTTATTGCCAATTCTAGGAATTGAAGATTTGCGAAACGATGAACGCATTGATTATATTTCTGGAAAACTCCCAATTACAGCCATTAAAGAAGTAATTGACGAAGGTGAATTTGAAGTTGGCTTTATGCTTTATCCTTCAAATATAAATGAAATTAAAGCTTTTGCAGATAACCAATTAATCATGCCTCCAAAAAGCACTTACATTGAACCAAAGTTTAGAAGTGGTTTGATTGTGTATGAGTTGTGATTTGAAAATAAGACAATATGAAAATTTGAAAATGAATATAGAACAAAACCTTACACGCATAAAATCTAACCTTCCAAAAAATGTGACACTTGTTGCAGTTTCTAAAACCAAACCGGTAGCCGACTTGATGGAAGCATATGAAGCGGGTCAACGCATATTTGGAGAAAACAAAGTCCAAGAAATGACTGAAAAATGGGAACAAATGCCAAAAGATATTGAGTGGCACATGATTGGCCATGTTCAAACCAATAAAGTCAAATACATGATTCCGTATGTCAAATTGATTCACGGCGTGGATAGTTTAAAACTGCTCAAAGAAATCAATCGATTGGCAAAAAGATGGCGTAAAACAGTCGATTGCTTATTGCAAATTCATATTGCTGAAGAAGAAACTAAATTTGGTTTAGATGAAAAAGAGTTAGAAGAAGTACTAAAACAAATTAATATTGATGGTAGTGAATTTGAAAACATTCGCATTGTTGGCTTAATGGGAATGGCAACTTTTACGGATAATCAAGAGCAAATTAAACGAGAGTTTTTACATTTGAAATCCATTTTTGAAAATTTACTGAATCAACCTACAACACAAAACCTACAACCTACAACCTTATCCATGGGAATGTCTGGCGATTATCAACTCGCAATTGATTGCGGTAGTAACATGGTTCGGATTGGAAGTAGTATCTTTGGAACAAGATAAGATAAAATAAAATAGAATAAAGAAAAAAGACTAATTACTATTCACTAATTACCAATAACTTACTTGTACGCAATTTTAGACATAGAAACCACTGGTGGACAATTTAACGAAGAAGGAATTACTGAAATAGCCATATATAAATACGATGGTCATGAAATAATAGATCAATTTATAAGTTTGGTTAATCCAGAAATTCCAATTCAGCCTTTCGTTGTAAAATTAACAGGAATAAACAATGCGATGCTGCGTTCTGCTCCTAAATTTTATGAAGTAGCTAAACGTATAATTGAAATTACCGAAGGCAGTATTGTGGTTGCACATAACGCTTCTTTTGATTATCGAATTCTGCAAACGGAATTTAGACGATTAGGTTTTCGATTTCAAAAACAAACCCTTTGCACGGTAGAATTATCCAAGAAATTAATTCCGGATCAAGAATCATATAGTTTAGGAAAACTCGTTCGTGCTTTAGGGATTCCAATGGCCGACAGACATCGAGCAAGTGGTGATGCGATGGCGACGGTCAAACTATTTAAAATGCTTTTGGCGAAAGATGTTGAAAAAGAAATTGTCAAAAGTTTAGTAAAAACCGAAATCAAATCGGGAATGTCTCCCAAATTACTTGATATTGTTGAAAACCTGCCTTCAAAAACTGGAATTTATTACATTCATAACGAAAAAGGCGATTTAATTTACATTGGAAAAAGTAAAAACATCAAAAAAAGAGTTAATCAACATTTTACGGGTACCACCTCAAAATGCAAAAAAATTCAAGCAGAAGTATATACGGTTAGTTATGAAGAAACAGCAAGCGAACTGATTGCCTTACTCAAAGAAAGTGAAGAAATAAAGGTTAACAAACCCATTTATAACCGAGCACAACGCAAAAGCATTTTTCAATGGGCTTTGTATGCACAGAAAGATGAGCAAGGTTATTTAGCGTTACTATTGCAGAAAGCAGATGGTCGAAAAAAGGAAATTACCTCTTTTGCTTCGTTGCAAGAAGGAAAAAACACGTTGTTTAAAATCACGGATAAATACCAATTATGCCAAAAAATAAACGGATTATACGACACTAAAAACGCATGTTTCAAATATAAAATTAAAGAATGTGCAGGTGCTTGTATTCAAGAAGAATCCCAAGAAACTTATAACCAAAGGGTGACGGAATTTATAGAAATGAATCAGTTTGAAAATGAAAATATGATAGTGTTAGACCGTGGACGATCAGTAGAAGAACGTTCGGCTATACTGATAGAAAACGGCATTTATAAAGGCTATTGTTTTTATGATTTAAATTATCAAGTCACCAATGTTGAAGTGCTCAGAAATATTTTAATTCCGATGCAAAACAACCGCGATGTTCGTCAAATTATTCAAAGCTACCTCAGAAAGAACAAAGTTTGGAAGATTATTAAATTTTAACTGAGTTAATTTTAAATAGTATACTTTTTTGTGCCACACTATTTTAGATAAAAGCTTACAAAAATAAAAAGCCACCTATTGCTAGGTGGCTTACTTATTTAAAAGAAAATCTATTTATTCTTTAATTACTCTTACCGTTTTAGTTACATTATTAGAAGTAACTTTAACTAAATAAGCTCCAGAAGCATAACTTGACATATCGATTTCTGCCGTTGTTGTATTAAATGAATTAGAAGTCATTTTTTGACCTAATAAATTAAATATTTCAACTTGAGCTATGTTTTGGCTATAGGCTAAATTTAAAACATTTTTCACTGGATTTGGATAAGCAACAAAGCTAGAACTATCAAAAGAATTCGCACTTAATTGAACATCTACAATAATATTATCTACAAATAGATAAAATTGATCTGCATCAGAATAGGCATTAAATCCAAAATAATGTACTCCAGTTGCTGTAGGTGTAAATTCAACTAAGCTATTAATTCCAGGATTATTTGTTACATCGCCATGGTCAACTAATAAATTAGTCATCGCTGATGCTGATGCTGAAGTACCATAAGCTACTTTTAACTTCTCTGGGAAAGTTGCTCCTGTTGACCCATAATCATAAGAGATTTTATAAGCAGTTCCAGCAGTTAAATTTATTCCTTGTGTAAAAAACCATACATTAGCATCATTACTAGAATTATAAGTATAGGTTAAGGCTTTAGTTGCAAAACCATATGCAGTACCATTTGTTGTAACTGTCCATAAGTTACCACCTCCTACATTCTCTTGAGAAGTACAGTTTGGTAAAGCGATATCTACAGCTGATTCAAAATCTTGACTGTAAGGAACGTCTGTTGCAGTACAAGCTGTTGTAAAAGTAAATGGACCTGACCAAGTACTCTCATCTGTGCCACAATTAGCTCTTACATAAAAACTATAAGCTGTATTACTAGTTAATCCACCTAAATTCTGAGGATTTGTAGCATCAGTAATGTTTGGTGTTCCAGTGGCAGTAAAACCGACAGTTCCCCACTCAATATCCCAAACCGTTGCTGATCCATTTTCTGTCCATCCTAAATCTGCAGAAACCGCTGTTATAGCAGAAGCCGAAAGTGCAGTTGGAGGCAAACAAGCTGGTGCTTCTGTGATATTTATTGCAAAATCTAATGTAACTCCCCATGATCCAGAATAACATGGATCAACTGTTGTCATAAAATCAGCAGTTACAATTCTCATTCTGTGTTGACCTAAGGGAGCAGTTAATGGCATTATAAATGAAGCATTCAAGGTCATAGGATTTGCATTAGTCGATTCGCCTGTATAAACCAATTCTCCCTCATCAGTAAAATCTAAATCATTATTAAAATCAATAAGAATATAAGTATTGTAAGTCACACCCGTTCCAAATGTAATTTGAACGTTATTACTAATTCCTTGTGACATATTCACTATTGTAGCGGTATGATCAAAATAAGTAACATCCGTTGTTGGAAAATCTGTCGATTGAACTTGAACACTTGTAATTCCGTTTCCATCATTCGATGTAGGAACAGAAGGACAATAACATCCATTCACGTTAGTACTAAATGACATTTCCGTACAATCTGTTGCAGGACCAGTTGCATTAAATGGAACAATAGTATAAAAATAAGTTGTTGCCATAGTTCCTACAAACGAATACGTTAATGAGTTGCCAATAAGCAGATTATCAGCTAGGTCTGTTCCGCCTGAAGTGGTTCCCATTGTAATTCTGTAACCATCTGCTCCAGTAGCAGCATTCCAAGTAATTAAATTAGCAAAGTTTCCACAAGTTGGATTAGGAGTAGCAACAATATTAGTAGCACAAGTTGGAACAGAAGAAGGCGTTGCTCTAACTTCAAAATTATCAATTGAAAAATCGATGTCTGCAGGACCATCTTCGCTACCTTCAATAGCTCTAAATGCAAAACGAACCGTTTGTCCTGCATAATCATCTAAATCAAGTACTAAAGAAGTTCCTGTACTTGAAGGTTGATTGGTATCATTATATATATGTAAGATTGTCCAATTAGTAGTTCCTGTAGTCGAAACTAATATTTGAATAAAATCATCTGCTTCCCATGCATTAGTTGGTGCATTAGTTGAACTATACTGGGTAGCCGCTGCATCAAATTTTAATTCATAACCTGTGGTAGGGATGCTAATTAAAGGCGAAATAACCCAATCATTAGCTCCAGTATAAAAAATGTTATTTCTAAAAGCTCCAGTTGTTCCAACATTAGCAAAACCATCTGCTCCCCAGCCTGAACCAGTTGCGGCAGTAGGGCCAACTTCTAAATCTCCACCAAATTGATTAGACCAACAACCTGGAACGAAAGTATCAAATGTTTCGATAAAATCAGGAATCAAAGTTCCACAAGTAGCAAAAGAAGATTCAGTACAATTTGATGCATCGCCATTAGAATTTGTAGGCGTTATAGTAACATAATAAGTTGTTCCTGCTGCTAAGCTTCCTAAATTATAAGTAAGTACATTTCCAACATCAAAATTGTTTAAGATATCGGTAGCTCCTGCAGAAGTTCCAACGCTCAATTTGTAGCTTGTTGCACCTCCAGTTGCTGCAGGCCATGCAATAACTGGGTTAGAGACATTTACAGCTCCATTAGCAGGAGTTGATAAAGCAGTACAGTTTGGAGGGTTTACCAAAGATATTGCCGTAAAGCTCGTTACATTAAAATTAAGACCATTGGGAGTACCCCATTGTCCTACTGCAATGTATACGGTTTGATTAGCTGCAATATTAGCAGTTACCGTTTTAGTAGCGTTACTTCCTGTTGAACCTTGAGCTGCTAACATCCCAGAAAAAGAAGTTCCTGTACAGTTTGAAAAAATTCCAATACCATTCCAACTATTTACAGAGAATGTTGTCATTGATATTTCTTCTGGCGTTGGACCTGATGTATATTGAAACAGGTAAACATCGTCATCCCAATAGAATCCGTTTGTAGCACCCGTATCCGTTGGGTTATCATTCCAATCTTCTGGACCACCAGTCCCGGGTGTAATAATGCCAGTTGCCGTATAACCGTTAGTTATTGGCACTGCACTTCCACATCCAAATTGCGCATTTACTTGTAAAGACGCAAAGAGGACAAATAGAAATAAAGTAATTTTTTTCATAATAATAGTAATATATAGTTTATACTGCTAAGATAATCATAATAAATTTATTGTTAAGGAAGGTTTTCTTAATATCGACAAAGTGCTGAAATAATCGTCAAAAAGCATTTTATCTTTGTTAATTATAAGATATTTCATGTTTTTATGAATGCTTTAACACAAAAAAATATCTTTTTCAGTTCCTTAAGTTGTTCCCAACAATCATTAGGAATCAATCCTATTTTTAATTCATCTTCTAAAAGTAAAACTATCATTTTATAGGAGTTTCTTTAAAATAAAAAGTCAACTTACAGTGTTTTAATACCAAAAAAGAACTTGCAGCCCTATTCAAATATTCAATCGTATATTTGCAAACACGAAGTAGAGTAAACTAATTAGATTGTAATTGTATAAACTTGTTTTTTTATGAAAAGTATTGTCAAATCGAAATATGAAATTTTTAAACAAAAAGCCCATATTATCATTTATGGAACCAATACCATTTATGGTCGTCTTTTTGATTTAATCCTATTAGGAATCATATTACTTAGTGTTATTTTGATTATGTTAGAAACGGTAAAGGGTTTCGACACAAAGTACCATACTTATTTAGTGACGCTTGAGTGGATTATCACAATTTTCTTTACTATTGAATATATTTTAAGAATTATTACTATAAAAAAACCTAAAACTTATATTTTTAGTTTTTATGGAATTATTGATTTATTGGCGACTTTACCAATGTATTTGTCTTTTTTTGTAACTGGCACGAGCGTGTTTACCGTCATTAGAGCTTTACGATTATTGCGATTATTCAAAATTTTAAATCACCCTCAATTTTCTAATCAATCTGTACATTTACGGGATTCCATCATCGCTAGTAGAGGGCGAATTTTGGTGTTTATGTATTTTATGTTAATTAGCTGTGTAATCATTGGTTCGGTTATGTATGTTGTGGAAGGCGAAGCTGCTGGGTTTACTAGTATTCCCGTTTCGATATATTGGTGTATCGTGACGCTAACAACTGTTGGTTTTGGCGACATTACACCCATCACTCCGTTAGGTCAGTTTATTGCTTCGTTTGTAATGATTCTGGGTTATGGAGTCATTGCTGTTCCGACAGGAATTGTTACCGTAGAAATTGCTAAAAACGCCCTAAAATCTAATGAAAATAACAAAACAGTTTGCACCACTTGCAATTCTAATGAACATTTAATTTCTGCAAAATATTGTCAAAAATGTGGCTCTGAATTATAAAATGAACTATTTAATTACCATAATTGGCCCTACTGCTATTGGAAAAACAACTTTAAGTATTGCTTTAGCCAAGCATTTTGAATGTGAGATTATTTCATGTGATAGCCGACAATTTTATAAAGAAATGCAAATTGGAACGGCAGTACCTAGTCCTTTAGAACAAGCTGTTGCTCCGCACCATTTTATTCAACATAAATCAATTTTTGAATCGTATACCGTTGGTGATTTTGAACGGGAAACTCTTCAAAAACTAGAAGAACTTTTTGCTAAAAATCAGATTCAAATACTGGTTGGCGGTTCAGGATTATATGTAGATGCTCTATTAAAAGGATTTGATGATTTTCCAACAATTGCACCTTCTATTCGAGAAGAAATTCGAAAAGAATATGAAGCTAAAGGACTGATGTACCTGCAAGAAACACTTCAACAAAGTGATTTAAATTACTATCAAACGTTGCTTAAAGAAAATCCGCAAACTTTACAAAACCCACAACGAATGATGCGTTTTGTAGAAGTTTCTGTTGGAAGCGGAAAACCCTACTCTTCTTTTTTAAACCAAAAGAAAATTACACGAAATTTTACTCCGATTATAATTGGTTTAGAAGCCAATCGCGATATAATGTACCATCGAATTAACCATAGAGTCGATTTAATGTTGGAAGAAGGATTGTTGGAAGAAGTCAAAAAACTGCATCCACATAAAGAATTAAATGCTCTTCAAACAGTTGGTTACAGAGAATTATTTGATTATTTGGATGAAAAAACTTCGTTAGATTTTGCTGTTGATGAAATCAAAAAAAATACCAGACGATTCGCCAAAAGACAACTTACTTGGTTTAAACGGACTGAAGGCACACAATGGTTTGATTATCAAAAAGATGCGAATGAAATAGTTGAGCACATAAAAAATAAATTGCGTTAACGCAACCTTTTTCATTTTTTTGAATGGTGTGTATTAAGTGACACAAATGCATTAAATTATAACTAATCCCAAAACAGTTCACTATGCCAATTTCTGCTAATTTCACCTCTATATATTCCAAAGAATGGGAAATAAATTTCATTCAATGTTATCCCAATGGTCATTTAAAATATACTGAACTATGTACTATTTTTCAGCTCACCGCCGCACTTCATGCTGAAAAAGGAGGTTTAAGTTTTACGGACATGCAGGTTTTTGATCAAGCTTGGGTGTTGAGTCTGATGCGTGTGGAAGTTGACCAATTGCCCAAGTGGGGCGACGTCGTAACGGTTAAAACTTGGATTATTGAAATGAGCGGTTTCCGTTCTATTCGTGCTTTGGAACTGTTTGTTGGAAATAAAAAATTGGCCGGAGCACTCACCAATTGGGTTGTTTTAAATACCAAATTACGAAAACCTGAATCATTGGCTTTGCCTTTTAATCATTTTGAAATGCATCCTGAAATGCAACCGACAGTAAAACAAGTAGAAAAAATAGCGATAACCGAAGCAGTAAAAATTTTAAAAACAAACGCAGTTGTACTTTCTGATTTAGACATCGTTAATCACGCCAATAACGTAAAATATTTAGAATGGTGTTTAGACAGTATCTCGCCTGATTTAATCTTATCTCAAAAGATTAAAGCGTTGGATATGAATTTTTTACGAGAGCTTCATTTACATGATGTTATTGAAATAAGTGCCGCTTTAGAAGAAATTCCACTTGTTATTTCTGTCAGCAAAAAAGGCAAAAATAGTTTTGCTCTTCAAATAGAAATTTAATTAAAGCATTATTTATAGCAAAAAAAAAAGCCTCTTTTCAGAGGCTCATTTTTATATTTCAGATTTGTTTTTGATAACTAATCGGAAACCTTCTCCGTGAATATTTAAAATTTCCACATCTGGATCTAGTTTTAAGTATTTTCTTAATTTGGCAATGTAAACGTCCATACTTCTAGAAGTAAAGTAGTTATCATCTCTCCAAATTTTAGTCAACGCTAATTCTCTTGGCATCAAATCATTTTCATGCAAAGCCAACATCTTTAGCAATTCATTTTCTTTCGGAGACAATTTAATCGGTTCATCCGAAGAAAAGGTCAAGAAACGCAATTTTGAATTCAGATGAAACTTTCCAATTTGGAATTCAAATTTAAGGTTATCACTTTTGTTTTCAGATAGTTTACGTTGCATGATGGCTTTGATTTTCATCAACAACACTTCCGAGTCAAACGGTTTATTTAAGTAATCATCTGCTCCTACTTTATATCCTTTTAACACATCCTCTTTCATTGATTTGGCGGTTAAAAATACGATAGGCACTTCTTTATTTTTTTCTCTAATTTCTTTTGCTAAAGTATAGCCGTCTTTATAAGGCATCATGACATCCAAAATACACAAATCAAACGTGTCTTTTTTGAATTTTTCAAATCCTTCCATTCCGTTTTTTGCCAAAACGACATCAAAATCATTTAGCATTAAGTAATCTTTTAATATCGCTCCAAAATTTGGATCGTCTTCAACTAAAAGAATTTTTTTGTTTTCTGTTTCCATAGGTTATTTAAATTTAGTGGTATTTAATTAATTAAGGGCAATTTTATAATAAAGGTACTCCCTTTTCCTTTTTCACTCTCAACGGAAATTGTTCCGTTATGTTCTTCAATAATTCGCTTTACGTAAGCTAATCCCAATCCATGTCCTTTTACATTATGAATATCGCCCGTATGTTCTCTATAAAACTTTTCAAATATTCGTTTTTGGGCTACTTTACTCATTCCCGCTCCATGATCTTTCACTTTTATGACTACAAAATCTTTTATGTTTTCAGTAAAAACTTCAATTTTAGGTTTCTCTGGCGAATATTTTATCGCATTATCTAAAATATTCACAAACACATTGGTAAAATGCACCTCATTTAAAAGGATAGAAGTTCTATTTGCATTAAAATGCGTGACGATACTTCCTTCTCTACTTTCTATAATCAAACTCACATGTTCAATGGCATCATTTATAATTTCATTGACGTCTGTCGCTTCTTTATTAATTTCTAATTCTCTTTTTTCTAATTTAGAAATTCGCAATACGTTTTCAACCTGGGCATGCATCCGTTTATTTTCATCTCGAATCATTTGAAGATACCGATGAATTTTTTCTTTATCATCAATAACTTTTGGATTTTTAATCGCATCCAAAGCCAAATTAATGGTTGCTATCGGCGTTTTAAATTCATGCGTCATATTGTTGATGAAATCTGTTTTGATTTCGGAAATCTGACGTTGTTTAAACAATTGATTCAAGGCATTGGTATAGGCAATGATGATGATTAACGTGAAAACCAACGATAAAATGGCAATTCCAATTAAATCTGAAAAGATAAATTTCTTCTTTTCTGGAAAACTCACCAACAATTGATATTGACTTCTACCATCATTATCTGTAAAAATCGGAATACTATAGGTATCTTTCTTATTAAATTTAAATTTATCCGATTTTACTTTGGTTGCTAAACCATTGCTATAAATTCCAAATTCAAATGGCGTATTAATACCATATTCTGTTAACTGTCTTTTAAGCAATTCTTGTAATTTTTCGTTTGAAACCCTACGCTGTATAGGATACGTTAAGGCAATATCCGTAAAGGAAATGTCGTAAAGTAATTTATCTAATACTTTCAGTTTTCCCGATTTTTCAATTTTCATATCGGGTGTTAACGTATTCTGCAAAGTAGACTTATCAATTCCATTGTGATAAATCTCTGTTTTTCGTTTCGAGGAAAAACTCTTTACTTTCAGACTGTCTAATTTTTTATCAAAGAACGAGGGTGAAATCGTAAAATCTTGTGAATTGATACTATTGGAATAAATAATCGTTTCATTCGTTTGAGAATTTCGTTGATAATAACCAAATTCTAAAAAATCCGTATCTACCTTATCACGACCTGTACTGTCTTTAAACTGATTGATTTTATCTACAAACGATAAAATTTCTTGTTCTTGCATATTATTGGCGACATTCCCCAATACTTGTTTTACATGAAATTTAAATTGTTCTTGATTATTCTCAATTGAAGAATTAAACCAATATACCTGAACTAAAATAATTCCAACAAGTGAAACACTCATTAAAAAAACTAATAGTTTAAACAATACTCTATTCATCGATACAAAATTAACATTTTAACATTTCCATTGTTAATAGATTAACCAAACATTAACAACGTATTTATTTTTTATAGATTATTTAATACTTTAAGAATTTCATCCACTTCTTGTTTAGTCTGTTCAAAATCAATATTTTCAATCACAAAATCGCTTTTTAGAATTCGTTGTTCATCTGTCCATTGATTATTCATACGAGCTAACACAGCTTCTTCTGTCGCATTATCCCGTTTTATAACTCTTTGTAATCGCAACGAAGCGGGTGCAACCACTGTGATCACTTTATCGCAATACTTTTCGCCACCCGTTTCAAACAAAATGGCAACTTCTTTAATAATGTAGGGATAATCTCGATGTTTTTTTACCCATTTTATAAAATGCTCGTGTACAGCAGGATGAATAATCGCATTTAATTGAGCTAGCTTTTCAGGTTCTTTAAAAACGATTGCTGCCAATTTAGCACGATTAATTTTTTTGTCATCGAAAACCGAATCTCCAAAAATAATTTTTATTTTTTTGAGAATAGTTTGGGATTGCATTAGTTTTTTAGCTTCTACATCTGCAATATAAACCGGAACTCCATGAGTAATAAATAGTTGGGCAACAGCTGATTTTCCACTGCCTATTCCGCCAGTTAAGCCAATTATCTTAGTCATTTTCTTTCTTTTTTAAAAAACAATTCAGGGAATTCGACTTCAGGGTCTTTTTTAAAGAGCGTTACCACCACATACGAGAGCAAAAAACCCACACCATATCCATAAAATTGAATGAAGGTGGCCACCAAAGTCAAAGCTCCAATTTTTAAACTCTTGTTTTGAAGAGTTGAAAGTAAAAACAAAAGTAAAAAATAAGCAAAAAAACAAAAAATAGGAAAATAAATCCCAAATAATAAGGCAATGATTGCAATGTCTAAGGCAAGAATAAATAAGGTTGGGAAAAAAAATGTTATTTTGTTTGTAGCAGGATGCCACTGCGATAAAATTGGTCGAACTTTTCCGAATTTATAAACTTGTTTATAAAATTTAGTCCAATCGATTCTTCGCTTATGATAAACAAAAGCTTGCTTTATTAAGGCGGTTTCAAAACCTAAGTTCCACAAACGAATTGATAAATCTGGGTCTTCTCCAGGATGAATGAGTCCAAAACCTCCAGAAGCCTCAAATGCTTTTTTGGAGATGCCCATATTAAAACTTCTGGGTTGAAATTTATTTAATTTTTCTGAGCCACCTCTAATTCCACCCGTGGTTAAAAAAGAGGTCATACTAAAATTAATTGCTTTCTGAATACTTGAAAAACTGTCCAAGGCTTTGTCTGGTCCACCAAAACAATCGACATACTTTTGATTTAAAGCTTTTTCTACTTCTAGTAAATATTCACTTGGGATGATACAATCAGAATCAAAAATAATAAAATAATTACCCCTTGCTTGTTGCATCCCAAAATTTCGAGAATCTCCTGGTCCAGAATTGGCTTTATAAAAATAACGAATCGTTAATGTGGATGAAAATTTTGATTGTACCGATTCACAAGTTAGGCTTGAACCATCTTCTACAATAATGATTTCAAACGGTTTAGCATAGGTTTGAGTCACAAGACTAGCTAACAATTCCTCGATTTCATCAGGTCGATTAAAAACAGGTATGATGATTGAAAAATACATATCAAAATTTTAACAAATATACGGTATAAATAACAAAAGCCACGCGGTTGGCGTGGCTTTTGAAATCAATTAAAAGTAAATTATTGTTTAATTACTTTGATTGTTTTTTCAAGATTATCTATGGTCGTTATCTTAACTAAGTAAGTTCCTGTCGCTAAAGCAGACATATCTAATTGTCCTTGATTTGCATTCAAAGTTGAAGAAATCATTTGTTGACCTAAAAGATTAAAAACTGTTACTTTTGAGATATTTGAAACGTAAGACAAATTCAATATATCTTTTACTGGGTTTGGATAATAAGAAAAATTCGTATTATCAAAAGAAGCTGCACTTAAAGAAGCATCATAAGCAGAAACGACAAAGGTACCTTGTGTTCCATTGTATCCCCAAATTCTAATTAAAACGGTTTGATTAGCTAAATCCGATAACGTTATTTGAGATAATAATCCGTTTTCATCATCATTACAATCTACTTGCTCTAAAGCAGCACAGTTGCCTGTATAAATTTCCATTCCCGTATCTAACAACCCGCCATTTCCTTGTATTTCAACGGTTAATGTTCCAGAAGCTGGTACTGTAGCAGTATACCAAACATCTTTTCCGTCAGACTCAAAATTGAAGTTAGCACAAGCAGGAACTGGATTTGCTGCATCAACGGTTGCACCAAAACTAGTAGTCGTAAAAGGATAATCTTCAAAAACACCACCTGAAGTTAATGCAATAGCATTCGCACAAGCATCATTTTCTGGTGCATCTGGTGGAGTTCCACAAGAAACCACTCTAGCTCTAAAATCAAAAGAAGCTGAACATGCATTATCATCATGCACATAAAAACGAACTGCTCCTGTTACAGTTGAAGTCCACGTTAATGGTGTAACACCATAAGCTAATACAACTGTACCATCTTCGTTTCCAATAGTAACTCTATCCGTAGTTACACTACTTGAAAAAGTATATTCTGTTCCGGTAATTAAATTTACAGCAGAATACTCTCCTGAGAAACCTGCAGTAGTAATATTTTCATTGCTTCCTACACAAGCAGGAGTAAAAATACTTCCTGGCCATTGACCATTTGGATCGTTTAAACATCCTTCAAAGACCGCTTCATTCACGGTTAAAACACCACTTAAATAAGTTGTGCCATCCCAGAAACCAAAGTTCGTACCGCCGTAAGCATAATCGCCATTGTTTAATCTAAATCTGGAAGCATAATAATAGGTTCCAGGTGTTAACCCTGCTCCAATTTCTGCTAGATATTCATCGTTATTATTTCCATCCGTTTCCACATTAAATGTTGCAGGAACCCAATTGGTCCATGTGTTAGGATTTGTATTTTGACCAACTGGACTCGTCCCAATCCAAGCAGTAATTCCAGGAGCTTGGCCGGTGGTGGTATCTGTTAAGCCTTCTTCATAAACTCGGGCATAAACGATAGCAGAACCATTTTGGTTGATTGTTGCGTCATAAGGAAATTGTAAATTTACATAATCTGGAAAATCAGTAGACGTTACACCACAAGCTACTGAACGTGTTCTACTTTCTTCGTCTACCACACATTGATCATCAACATGAGAATAAAACTGAACTTGTCCGGTTACATCGGCTACCCAAGTTAAAGGTGTAAAACCGAAAGCAGTTGCTGTAGCTCCTGCATCTGCACTTAAAGTAATAAAATCAGTCGTTCCCGATTTAAAAATATAGGTTTCCCCTGCCGTTACGTTCACTATAGAATACTCGCCAGTATAACCATTATCCGTGATGATATTATCTGTAATTCCGTCACATGTTTCAGGCGTATAACCTTCGGTTCCGCTTGGCCATTGACCATTTGGTGCATTAAAACAGTATCCAGGAGGTCCTTGCGTTGTAAATGTCCAAATTGGACAATCTTGGGCGATTCCACCTAAATTTTTAGGAACAATTTTCCAATAAAAGGTAAAATTAAAATCAGATAAACCTACTTGTGCACTAGTAGTCGTATAATTTGCTAAAAAAGTAGTTACATCTGCAGGATCGATTCCGTAGTAAAAATCATAAGAAGAAGGTGCTCCACCTGTTGCAGGGGCATTCCAAGCAAATGTGATTGTTCCAACTGGTACACCAGTAGCATTATCCAATGGTGAAATAACAGTTGCACAACTTGGTGCATCAACCGATGATTCCATATTAACATTATCAATTGCCCAATTATCACCGTCATCATTAGTCATAACAAAAGCGATATAAATATTTTGACCCACATACGCACTTAAATCAACAGACTTTTGCGTCATGGTTGTAATATTTAAATCTGCTTCAGTTTGAGCTAAAACAGTTGTAAACGTACTAATATCTGTTTGTGAAGTCGTAGATACTTTTATATCATAAGTATTGCCATAATCAACTGTATACTGTTGTCTTTGGTAGAAAGTTAACAATGTATTTGGTGCCGTAACCATGTGCATCGGACTTACTAACCAATCTTCTGCTAACCCTCCAGTAACATCTTCATAGCGAACGAAAGCTCCTTGAACTCCGTCTTGTACAAACACGGTTGCTGTAGAAACTGTCCAATCAAAACCAGTTCCTAGTCCGTTGGCTCCTCTAAAAGAGGCCCAACCTGTTGGAGGAACGGTTGTTTCAAAACTTTCGGGAAATTGTGCAAAAGCCGTAAATCCCCAAAGCAATAATAAACATTGCGTAATTTTTTTCATTTTCTTTAAAGGTTTTAAATTTCAATCGTTAAATATAATAAAAAAATGCCCATAAAATATATTATGAGCATCGTTTTTTTGTGTAAAATAATATTATTCTCTTGTAAAATATTCCATAACATCTTGACTTACTCCCATATTAGAAAATCCGCCATCATTATATAAATTCTGTAAAGTAACCCGTTTTGTTAAATCAGAAAACATAGCCACTGTATAATTAGCACAATCTAACGCGGTGGCATTTCCGAGTGGCGACATTTTATCTGCATATGTAATAAAACCATCAAAACCTTTTACGCCTTGTCCTGCAGTAGTTGGGGTTGGTGATTGAGAAATGGTGTTGACTCTTACTTTTTTATCTCTTCCGAAGAAATAGCCAAAACTTCTTGCAATTGATTCTAAATACGCTTTATTGTCGGCCATATCATTATAATCTGGAAAAACACGTTGAGCCGCCATATAGGTTAAAGCAACAACACTTCCCCATTCATTCATGGCGTCTTTTTGATATAAAACTTGCATTACCTTATGAAAAGAAACAGCAGAAACATCCCATCCTTTATGGGTAAAATCATAGTTCTGATTTGTATAATGATTGCCTTTTCTCACATTGACTGACATTCCAATAGAATGTAAAACAAAATCTAATTTTCCGCCTAAGATTTCCGTGGCTTGTTCAATTAAATTCTCTAAATCGGCAATAGACGTTGCATCGGCTGGAATAATCTGAGAACCTGTTTTTTCTGCCAATTGATTAATAGTTCCCATTCGCATTGCAATTGGGGCGTTGGTCAAAACAAAAATCCCTCCTTCTTCATGCACTCGTTCAGCTGTTTTCCAAGCAATTGAGTTTTCATCTAAGGCTCCAAATATAATTCCTCTTTTTCCTTTTAATAAATTATACATACTTATTTAATTTTAATTGATATGACGTTTCAAATATAGTTAAAAAATCAATTTAATAACGCTTTTGCATGATTAAGGGCTGATTCTGATACTGCACTTCCTGAAAGTATTTGTGCAATCTCAATTACACGTTCTTCATTGGATAATAATTTGATTTCTGAAGTAGTCGTTTGACCTACCGTTGTTTTAAATACTTTATAATGTTGATTGCCTTTGGCGGCAATTTGTGGCAAATGAGTTATGGCAAAAATTTGACGATAACCGCTCATTTCTTTCATAATATCGCCCATTTTATTAGCGACTTCTCCTGAAACACCAGTGTCGATTTCATCAAATAACAAGGTCGGCAAGTTGGAATAATTAGCCAAAACCGCTTTCACAGCAAGCATAATTCGAGAAAGCTCACCTCCAGAGGCAACTTTCTTCATTAAACCAAAATCAGAACCTTTATTTGTTGAAATCAAAAATTGTATTTCTTCTGTTCCATTCGTAAAAAAAGTAGGCACTAATTTCAATTCAATTTTAAATTGAACCATCGGCATACCTAACTGAGTTAAAATAGCAGTTAACTTTTCTATCAAACTTGGAACATTCTTTTTTCTATTTTGATGAATATTTTCAGCTAAATCAATTAGAACTCCTTTTTCTTTTTCAATTTGAATTTCTTTATCCGCAATTGACTTTTCTAACAGATCTAACGAACTTACTTTGCTTTCTAAATCGGCTTGAATTTGCAACAATTCTGCAACAGTTTGCACTTGATGTTTTTTTTGTAACGTATAAATAAATTGCAACTTTTGTGAAATGGATGCCAAACTTACGGGGTCATTGATGACCGTTTCTACGAGTTGACTTATTTCAGTAGTGACATCTTTCAATTCGATGGAAGTGCTCTCTAATCGCTCAAAGAGCAGCTTGAATTCGGCTGAAAAAGAAGCTATTTTTTGGAGGGCTAATTTACAGTCGTTAATTTGAGACAAAACTCCAAACTGCTCATTATCAAGAACCATTAAACTCTTATCTAATTGTTCTTTGATTAATTCTACATTATTCAATTGCTGCAACTGGCTTTCCATTTCTTCTTGTTCACCATCAACCAGGTGAGCTTCTTCTAATTCTGAAAACAAAAATTGCGTATAATCTTGTTCTTTTACTTGTTCTGCTAATTGTGACTTTTCTCTAGCCAAATCGCTTAAAAGGTGTTGATACTTTTTGAGCTGAATGCGATAGGTTCCGAGCAAAGTATGATTAGACGCTACAGCATCTAAAATTTCAAATTGAAAATTTTCTTCTATTAATTCACGGGTTTGATGTTGAGAATGTATATCTAATAAAAACTCACTTAATTCTACTAAAACGGGTAAATTGACAGGGCTGTCATTGACAAAAGCTCTTGATTTTCCGCTAGGTAAAATTTCTCTTCGGATGATAGTAACGTCATCATAATCCAAATCATGTTTTTCAAAAAAAGGTTTTAATTGATACTTTGCAATTGAAAAATGACCTTCGATAGTACATTTTTCTTCCTTATTTTTTAGAGATGATAAATCGGCTCTTTTTCCCAAAACCAATCCGAGAGCTCCTAAAAGTATGGATTTTCCTGCTCCTGTTTCTCCTGTAATAGTAGAAAACCCAGATGAAAAGTCAATAGACAACTTTTCAATCAAAGCATAATTATGAATGGACAAAGAAATTAGCATAGTTGTTTTACGTGCAAATTATCTACTGCAAGGTACTCAAAATATCAAAAAAGAGTGCGATGAAAAAAGGTTTATTTAAACAAAGTTATTAAAACCGAATTGTGGACCACTTAGAAGCATTTAAGGGCGACAATCTATTTAAAACATCTACTAGTTCCGCGGCTTGAATAGTTGGTCCTTCCTTAAAAATATCTGTAATTTCATCTGATTTAGCATCGAAGAAAATACGGGTTAAAAAAGCATTTGGACGAACATTTTGTATCTTGGATAAATTCATCAAGGCTAACTTAATATTTTCTTTACCTCCTTTTAAATCGTCTGCCATTTTATCAAGTCCGTTTACATGATATTCAAAATACGCATTTCGAATTGGATTGAAGGTATTGGAAAGAAAATCACTCACCATATAATAGCGGTTTTGTAAACCGTCTGATTGTGTCCATCCTTTATAACCGCCTGTTTGGGCAATACTCATTACATTTTGAGCCATTTCTAAATAAGGAGTTCCTTTTAGTGATTCAAATGAATCGGCATCAATGGCTAAAATCATATAACTATAAAAAGCAATAACCGAAATCAAATTGGAATCAAAACTATTTGGATTAAAATTCAGACTTTCAAATTCTACATATTTAAAAACAAAATCTTTATCGTTATAATTAAAAATGGGAGACGTATAAATTGAATTATAAACAGGACGAGCCGCTTGTATTTGAATGGTTGCTGTAAAAGTGGTATTATCTACTTCGGAAACATTGATAAACATCGAGCATTCAATACGCTCATTTTGATTAAAATTTTGGGTTGTCCATTTTGTTTTATTTACAAATTCATTTAACGATGATTCCAACGTTCTAAATATCTGTTTATTGATATTGGTAATACGGTCAGAATTAATACTAATCTCACAGTTAAGTTCTTGTCCTTGGATTATTCCAACGAACATCAAAATGTAAATAAATATTATTTTATGCATGGTTTAATTCTATAATTTTATTTAAAATATCTAGAGCTACTTCTTCTTTTGATTTTAACTCCATTGGGGTTATCTCAAAAGATTTATCAATAAAGGTAACTTTATTCGTGGCTTTTCCAAATCCAGCTCCCTTGTCATTAAGTGAATTTAAAACAATCAAATCTAAGTTTTTTTTCTGAATTTTCAACTTCGCATGCTCAATTTCATTTTCAGTTTCTAAGGCAAATCCAACTAAAAATTGTTTTTCTTTGATTTTACCCAATGAAGACAATATATCTTTAGTTTTTTCTAACTCTATTGAGAACGTATCTTCTGTCTTTTTTATTTTCTGTGTAGCTACTTTTTTCGGTTTATAATCGGCAACAGCGGCGGCAGCAATCACAATATCTACAGTGTCAAAAAAGCGGTGGGTTTGTTCATACATTTCCTCAGTGGTGGTAACCCGAATCAAATTCACGTTAACATCGTTCAATTGCAAATGACTTGGCCCACTAATTAAAATGACTTTTGCACCTAAAAGTGCGGCTTGAGTAGCGATATCAAAACCCATTTTTCCAGTAGAATGATTTCCTATAAAACGAACAGGATCAATCGGTTCATAGGTAGGTCCAGCTGTTATTAATATTTTTTTTCCTTTAAGTGGTAGCTGACCCAATAAATGATTTTCTATAAAAATAATGATATTTTCTGGTTCTGCCATTCGGCCTTCTCCTTCCAATCCACTAGCTAACTCGCCTTTTTCTGCAGGAATAATAATGTTTCCAAACAAATGGAGTTTATGAAGATTCGCTGCGGTAGTTGGGTGTTTATACATGTCTAAATCCATTGCTGGAGCAACATATACAGGACATTTTGAAGACAAATAGGTTGCTAACAATAAATTATCGCAAACACCGTTGGCCATTTTGGACAAGCTATTTGCAGTTGCGGGGGCAATCAAAATCAAATCGGCTGCTAAAGCTAATTCAACATGGTTATTCCAAACGGGATTTTGAGTTGTTTTCTCTTCTAAAGAAGGCGTGGTTTCTTCGTTATAAAAATCGGAGTAAACCGGATTCTTAGAAAGTGTAGAAAGTGTCAAAGGTGTGACAAATTCTTTAGAAGCAGGTGTCATGATAACTTGCACGTGAGCACCTGCTTTTATAAATAATCGAACTAAGTTAGCAGTTTTATAAGCAGCAATTCCACCAGTAATTCCCAGTAGTATCTTTTTTCCTTTTAAAACTGACATACTGTTCTTATTTGGTAGTATCGCGGTAATAAATTTTACTTTCTAACCACTCTTGAACCGCTAAAGCGTGTGGTTTTGGAAGTTTTTCATAAAACTTAGAAACTTCAATTTGTTCTTTGTTTTCAAAAATTTCTTCCAAGCTATCATTGTAAGTCGCAAATTCTTCCAATTTTTCGATTAATTCTTTTTTAATTTCAGAATTAATTTGATTCGCTCTTTTTGCAATAATCGTGATTGCTTCGTACACATTACCTGTTGGCTCTTCAATTACTCTTTTATCATAGGTAATCGTGTTCACCGGAGCATTAGTTTTTTTTAAATCCATGACTTTCTTTCTATTTTGAAAATTGTTGTAAATTTTGGTTTAATTTTTCCATTAAATCATCTGCTTTTTCTTTGTATTCAGAAGAATTAGAGTTTTTAATGTATTTATCATACGCTTCTTTAGCCGATTTTAATCGTTCTTGTACTTTGTATGAAACGCTATTAATGGCTAAATAATAAGCGGAATCAAATTTATAATACAAAGCAGCTTCTTTATAAGGTGTTCCTGGATAATCGGAAATAAAATTATCAAACGCAACCATCGCCGATTTATAATCGTAAATCGTATTGTATTGTTTGGCGTTTTCAAACGCTTTCTTTTCAATTTTTTCGCGGAGTGTTTTCACAATTACATTAGCATCAGGAAGGTAGGATGACTCTGGATAATTATCAATAAAACCTTGCATTTTGTCAATTGCTCTATAGGTATCGACTTGGTCTAACGAATAAACAGGAGACAATTTCGAATAACAAAAAGCACCTAGGTAGGCAGATTCTTCTACTTTTTCACTTTTTGGATAAGAAGCCGTAAAGCTTTCAAATTGGTAACCTGCTAAATAAAATTGTTTCGTTAAATATAAACTCTGCGAATACATATAAAATAATTTTTCCGCTTGTGGCTTTCCGCGATAAGCTGGAGCAATTTGTTCAAACAAACGAATTGCTTTATCATATTTTTTAGCATTGTATTGGGTTTCAGCCATGGTATATTTCACGGCAACGTCTTCGCTTTTCATAGCCGCATGATACGGTCCACAGGAAATTAACATGACGGAAAATAAGAATAAGAAATACAATTTATTCATTAGCTTGATTTTATGATTGATTTGAAGGTAAATACTACTCCAAAAATCGAACTGCAAATTTAGTCATTAATTGCAGATTACAAAACATTTTTTTTAGAGTCTTTTTCAGGTGTAAAAAAACAAAAAGTAGTCTTGTTTTAGACTACTTTTATCATTTATTTAACCTATTGTTTATTGTGCGTTCGCAGCAGGACTCACAAAATTTTTCATTTCGTTATCAAAAAGGTATAATCCCCCTTTGTCATCGCCAATTAAATTGATTTTATCCAAGATATATCGAGCTGTAGCTTCTTCTTCAATTTGTTCTGCCACATACCATTGTAAAAAGTTATGCGTTGCAAAATCTCTTTCATCTAGCGTAATGCCTACCAAATTATTGATGCTTTCTGACACTTTGATTTCGTGTTGTAACAACTGTTTGAATAAGGCTTTAAAATTGGTCACATCTAAAGTTGGTTCTAATGTAGCTCCGACTTTTGCTTGACCACCGCGTTGATTTACATATTTAATAAGTTTCAACATGTGCATTCGCTCTTCATCCGATTGAGTGTACATAAAAGTTGAAATTCCTTCAAACCCTTGTACTTCTGCCCATGATGCCATAGCTAAATAAACTTGCGAAGAATCGCCTTCCATTTTTATTTGTTTATTCAATGCTTCTGATACTTTTTCTGATAACATACTTTTTAATTTACTTTATTATGAATTGGTAATTTTTTTTACTTCGTTTTGAATACGCTTGGCCAACTCTTCATTGACGGTTACTAAAGGCAAACGAACCGTATTTTCACATAATCCCAAGGTTTTGAAAACTTCTTTGATTCCTGCTGGATTTCCTTGTTCAAAAATCATATCGATGGCATCCGCAACCCGATAATGAAAAACATAGGCTTCTGATGCATTTTTTTCTAATCCTAACCGAACCATTTGTGAAAACTCTTTTGGAAAACCTTCTCCAATTACAGAAATCACTCCGGCTCCACCAGCCAAAACCATCGGTAATGTAATCATATCATCACCAGAAATGACTAGAAAATCTTTAGGCTTATGTTGAATTAATTTCATCGCTTGCACAATATCGCCAGCAGCTTCTTTAATAGCCACAACGTTTTTAAATCCATGAGCCAATCGCATCACTGTTGCAGGTGTCATATTACTTGCCGTTCTACCTGGAACATTATATAGAATTATTGGTAACGGAGAGGCCTCTGCAATACATTTAAAATGCTGATAAATACCTTCTTGCGTTGGCTTGTTGTAAAATGGAGAAACCGACAAAATTGCAACAAACGAAGACAAATCGCGGGTTTTCAATTCTTCTACAATTTGATTTGTGTTATTTCCTCCTACTCCTAAAACTAAAGGCAATCTGTTTTTATTGGCCTTTATAACCGTTTCAATAACTAGGTTTTTTTCTGAATCAGAGAGTGTAGCACTTTCTGCGGTTGTACCTAAGACAACTAAATAATCAATTCCTCCTTCAATTTGAAAATCAACAATACGAGCAAGAGCTTCTGTATCAACTGAAAAATCTGTTTTGAAAGGTGTAATGAGAGCAACTCCAGTTCCTATAAGCGATTGCATATCCTAATTTTATTTTATTTTATTTAATATTCGTAAGTATTTAAACAGTTCTTCTACAAAAACGGTATACTCTTCCATCGGTGAGTCAATCATAAAATGATTTAACCGTTTGTCAACCGTAGCAAATCCAACCTTAAAATCGGCTTTAGATTGATGGGTAACGATGACTAAAGGAATTTGACGTTGGTCATAAAAATTAATCAGTAAATCAAATTCTTCACTAATAAAACCTAACGCCTCTTTATTCTCAATCGTCCCTAACCAAGACACATCTGCTTTGCTGTAATGAGGATAGGGAACAATTTCCTTATTTTTATACTTCTTTTTGAATGCTAAAACCGTTAAATTGTTTTCTGTAATTCCATTTGATTTTAGCAGATTAATTAATTTGTCTTTTTCTAAAAAAAAGGTTTCGTCCACTAATAAACCAACTTTTTGAATAGGTTTACTAGAAACTTCGGTATTAACATGCAATGAACTTTTATTTAATATTCTTTTTGCGGAAAAATTCTTAAAAAATTTTAAAAACATCGTACCTTTACTTGGTTTACAAATTTACTGAATTAAAGTTGTTTTTTCGATGCTAAAACTAAAAAACTATATGCTTGCAAAGAAACATTTTGTGTTAATTATAACATTTTCATTTTTACTGCTCAGCTGTAAGTCTTCTTATGAAATTGTAAAAATTGAAGGTAAGCAAATAATTGTATCCGACACTACGGCAAAAAATGCTGAAATAGAAAACTTCATAAAACCTTATCGGGAACACATCAATAAAGATTTAGATAGTATTTTGGCTTATTGCCCTGTGACTTTGGATAAAAGCAAAGGAGATTGGCAGACTAATATTGGTAATTTTATGGCCGATGTTTGCATGACAGAAAGCAATCAACTATTCTTAAAACGTTACCAAAAAAAGGTAGACATTTGTTTATTGAATCATGGTGGAATTCGCTCTATTATTCCAAAAGGAAATGTAACGACTCGAACTGCTTTTGAAGTAATGCCTTTTGAGAATAACATGATTGTTGTTGCTTTAAAAGGAACTCAAATTAAAACACTCGTAGACTATTTGATTAGAGAACGAAAACCGCATCCGTTAAGCGGAATAAAAATAGTTTTAGAGGAAAATCTACAACTAAAATCGATTAGTATTGATGGAAAAGGATTAGATTTAGAACAAATTTATTATGTGACCACTTCTGATTATTTATCAAATGGCGGCGACAGTATGGTTTTCTTTTTAAAGAATGAAGGCGTTTTTGATTTAGATTATAAAATTAGAAATGTTTTAATTGATTATTTTAAATCCGTTGATCAAGTGATTGCCTCACCCGAACCTAGAATTGTTATTGAATCGAAGTAAAAAGCACCATGAAAAGAAGAGAATTTATAAAAAATACCGCGGCTACTAGTGCTTTAGTTGGCTTATCAGGAATTCCGCTAACCAGTTTTGAAACTAGTAAAACCAGGCATTTAACGGTTTTACACACGAACGATGTGCACAGTCATATTGACTCTTTTCCGGCAGATCATCCAAAATATGCTAACCAAGCTGGCATTGTAAAAAGAAGCGTTTTAATTGAAAAAATTCGAAAAGAAAATTCAAATGTACTATTACTTGATGCAGGGGATAGTTTTCAGGGAACTCCCTATTTTAATTATTATGGCGGAGAATTAGAATTTAAATTAATGTCTAAATTAGGCTATGAAGCTACCACCATCGGCAATCATGAATTTGATAATGGCATAGAGGGTTTAGCCGCTCAGATGCCTCATGCAGATTTCAAAATACTTTCTGCTAATTATAATTTTGAAAAAACGATCATGCATGGTTTTGTTAAACCGTATCAGATTTTTTATAAAAACGGAATAAAAGTTGGTGTTTTTGGACTTGGCGTAGAATTAGCAGGTTTGGTAGACAAAAAAATGTATAAAGAAACCCTATACCTCGACCCCGTAGAAATTTCATTAGACGTTGTAAAGAAACTTAAACACGAAGAAAAATGTGATTTAATTATTTGTCTATCACATCTTGGTTATGCTTATAAAAATGAACCTACTAAAATTTGTGATGTTAAATTAGCAGGACTTACGCGAGATATTGACCTAATCATTGGCGGTCATACCCACACTTTTTTAGAAAAACCAACTGTTTTAAAAAACCTCGACAACAAAGATGTTTTAGTGAATCAAGTAGGTTGCTACGGAATTAATTTAGGCCGCATCGATTTTTATTTTGATACCGATTCCTCTATGGTTTCCAACGGCAAATCAATTACTGTTTGATGTTCAGACAAAATCATATACCGCAGAAATAAATATTGTCCTATAAAAAACGTAACACTTCGAAGCGGCTTAAAAAGCTCAATTTCAATATAATAACGTTCTATTATAAACACAAAAATCATAATAGTAAAAAACAGCACGCTTGTTAAAAGCCAAATATTTTTAACATCATCTTCCAAAATATAGTTAGAAACCACTACACCAGCCATCAACGATATTAACAAAACATGAATAATTGCAGGGTAAAAATTATGACCTAAAGAAGAATGGGTCAGAAATACAACATATAATAAAAAAGCAAAAAAAGGAACAGAGCCTAAAAAAACAGGAATTACTCGAATCGTTTTTGATTTTTTAAAAATAATATCAATCATTAAAACCCTATAGATAATAAAGAATAAACCTGCTGCCAACACACCAGTCTCCGATTGATTAAAAAAAAACAACAAGACAGATATAAAGCAAGACAGTAATGAATATAAATATATTTTATCCTTTTTATTGGAATTTAAAAGATAAATTCCAACGATTAAAACCATACATAAAACTCGGCTAATGCACGTTAATAATTCTGTATTATAGTAAACTGAAACGGCCAAAAAAACCACTAGAACAAAATAAAATACACTCAGCAAATCAGTAATTTTTTTGGTCATTCTTATAATTAAATTTATGAATTAAATTCCTCACGTTCGTTTTCTGTCAACAAAAGATACATACAAAAAAAATAATGTGCTGCCATTAAAACAATTACTCGCAAGGGCTCAAAAATCCTAATATAAAGAAAATAATTCTGAATCACAAATAACAACACCAAAAAAGTATACAGTAATGTGCTCGTTAATAATGAAATATGTTTAAAATTAGATTCTAATAAATAATTAGTCAAACTCATTCCCCCTAAAATAGAAACCAAAATAATATTGATTAATCCCGAAAAAAAACTATCTCCCAATGAATCTTCAATTAAAATAATGAAATACAGCAATGGAAATAGAAAAAAAATACTTCCAATAATCACTGAAAAAAAAGTTAGTTTAGGCGAATTTTTCATGACAAGATACAAAGTGATAATACGATAAACCAAAAAGGCAATTAATCCATATTTTAAAAAAACCAAGTCTTTTGGAATGAATAAAACGTTAGAAATAGTCGCCATTAATAAGGAAAATAAATATAACTTATTCTTTGATTTTGAAGTAATAAAATACAAAACCATCAAAGTTGGAATACAAATCATTCGCAAAACATATTCTCCCGTTTCTAATTTTAGATAAGCTACAACCGCTAATATCAATATAATTAAGCCGTATACTAAGCTTAAACTTTTAAAATTTTTATTATTGAGTATACTATTCATATTAGTTAACTAAAATAGAAGATTGACTATTTGTTTCATTTGCCAAAACAAATTTATAGAAAGAATAGTAAGCAAATGTATTCAAAGTCATGGCAATTGGTCTAAAAATATTTAATGATATATAAAATTTTTCAATAAAGATTAAAAAATGAAGACTTACAAAAAACAATACACAAATGGTGAGCCACATACTTCGATTATTTTCATTCAACACATAATTGGCTAACGCAAATCCACCCATCAAGGAAATTAAAATATTATGTAAAATCATAATATAAAAAACTTCTTTAGACAGCAAATCGGTATCAATAAAAATGTAGAAAAAAATCAGAAAAAACGGAACTGAAGCCAATAAAATGGGAAGAATATCTTTAATTTTTGTAAGTTTAATAATATAATAAATATTTATTATTCGATGAATAACAAAAGCAATTAAACCTAAAAAAATAAACTGAATATCGTTTGGAATAAATAACACATTCGTTAGCAAGGAAGTACTAATAGTTAAGAAAAAAAGCACTTCGCGTTTAGCAGAAGTTACCCAATACAATGCCATTAAAACAACAGAAATAGTAGGTTTAAAAACATATATCAAAGGCAAGAACCTGAAATATTCTGAGATAATTTCAGTTAGTGCTACAAGAAACAGAAGAACCGTTAATTGATTTTCTCTTTTCATCCATAAAAATTTCAGAATAAAGTTATAAAATAAAAGATGAATTCCTAAAATTTGATTCTATTTTTAAAAAAATAAAAGACACTATCCCACAAAGTGTGTAAGTTAAAAAGTTAGGCTTGGATTTATAATCTGAGCCTTTTGTCAAATATAAGATTAAATTGGTTTAAAACAATCCCCCAATTTCTAATTGGCATTGACCAT
>NZ_JAQVCH010000054.1 GCF_028689845.1 Flavobacterium sp.
ACGGATTTACTAGAAAAATATGTACTTTTACTCATCGTCTTTTTTGTTTTGCAACTCTAAATTACGATAAGTTTTAAGAAGCCATTAATTTGGCTTCTTTTTTATTTTGTTTTATCGGACAACAATGTAATTAAATATAAAAAAGTGTGTGAAAAATACGTTTAAAGATTTAATGAGATTGTTATATAATTCACATAACAATCTCATAATCAAACCTACTTTATAGTTTCAACTGTTTTACCACAACTCAACATCATAGAACCATAATAAGGATTTTTAATGGCATTCTCTTTACTTAACCAATTGGCTCCTTTTCCATCATTCGCCATTGGACAATGTTGTAAATAAACGGGGGCTTCTTGTTTTGAAATTTTGATTAATTCGTAAATACTTTCAGAAAGCGTATCAAAAAATTCTCTTTGCTTTTTAGCATCGGTACTTTTAGAAATTGAAGTAGCATCATTTTGAAGATTCTTCATTACTTTCATCCAAACCATGTGAACATCCATTTCCAATTCGCCCATTTTTACAGCATCAATAGAAGTCAGTAGTTCTTTGGCTTTTGCAGAAGCTTCTTTACCATCTGTTTTAACTAATGCATCTTTTAAATTAAAATAGCTTTCATAGACAGCATCCAGCTGATTCACTTTTTGCATTTTTGTTGAAGCTATTCCAGAATGTTCAGAATGGTTTGCTTCCATTTTGTTTTCCTCATTCATTTCTTTTTTAATAGGAGTTTTTGCTTCTCTATCATATTGGCAACAGCCGTGAAGGTTTTCATAGACATCATCAGGAGCCAAAAATGAATCACTATCATAACCTGCTAATGCAATTTTTTTAAGAATTTCATCTTTGGAAATTTTATTAGAATCGTATGTAATGGAAGCTATTTTTGTTTCTTTATTCCAATCTACAGAAGAGGTGTTTTTTAAAGTTCCTGCATTTTCAATTGTTTTTTCGCACATGCCACAATTGCCGTAAATTTTTACATTTTCTGTTTGTGCATTTTTTATTTGTGCATTGCAAAAATTGAATGACACCAACATAACAGTCAGCATCAATATGTTTTGTATTGATTTCATTTTTGATTTATTTTAAAAATTAATTGTATAAAGTTGTGTCTTTTATTTAAAAGAAACAGAAAAAAATAGCCATAAGAATGGCTATACAAGTACTAATTTAGCTTATTTTAGGAATAAGCCATATTGAAAGAAATCCGTTTAAAAGGTTCCCTTCATTGTGATAAAATTTTGCTTTTTTTGAAGCTTCTTTGAAAAAACTAATCTGAAAAATAATTTCACTTTTTCCAAAAAAAACTGTACTTACAGTTGAAGCTGTACAACTAGAATTTCCACATTTGCCATTACAAGAACCCTCTTTATCACTAGTTGATGAATCATCACAACATGATTTAGAATCGTCTTTATTCGTTACTTTTTTTGCACAACAAGATTTTTCTGTTTTTTTTGGCGAAACTTCACAGGCAAAACTTGTATTGGGAATAAAGAATAGTCCTAATACAAAAAGTAAAATGATAATATGAAATTTCCTTTTCATCATGAGTTACAAAATTACAAAAAATTCCTGTCATTGCAGTTTTTTTTAGTTAATCTAAACTTAAAGTTAGTTGACTGTCATTTTCAAAATCAGTTTTAAATTTCACTTAAAAGAAACTCTATATCAGTAAGTTTCATTTTTTTAGTCATTGATTTTGCTGGTTTTTCAGTTGTGTTTGTTACTTTCTATCTTGTCATATTTTAGTTGATAAAATTTAAAAAATTGGTTAAATGATTTACTTTAATTGTTATATAACACAGACAAAAACTTCTTTTTAAGAATAATTAAAGCATAAAACTTTAAAAATAAATCCCTTTTCTGAATTCATCTCTATTTAACATTCCGTTATTATTGTTTTTATATCTTTGAAAAAATAAATTTAAAAACTCATGGATAGAAGAAAATTTTTCCGAAACGGTTCGCTGTTTGCTATAGGTACTGCAGTGCTTAATCCATTTGAAACTATTGCTCAATACCCTGATATTTCGGCAATCTCCAAAGGAAAAAAAGCAAAAAACATCATCGTTTTAGTTAGTGACGGAATGAGTTCTGGCACTTTAAATATGGCCGATATTTACTTAAATCGGAAATATGGAAAAGGTTCAAATTGGTTAAATTTATATAGAGAGAATAAGGTCAGCAGGGCCTTAATGGACATGGCTTCTGCCTCCTCCATCGTAACCGATTCTGCCGCAGCAAGTTCTTCTTGGGGCGGAGGTGTTCGGGTTAAAAATGGTTCCTTAAATATTGGTATCAATGGCGAAGAACATTTACCAATTTGGCAAAAATTCAAAAAAGCAGGTAAAATGGCAGGTTGCGTCACTACGGTTCCGATTACCCATGCAACACCCGCTGGATTTTGTGCGAATAGCAAAAGTAGGAATTCACAACCTGAAATCGCAGAAACCTATTTAAAAATGGGGTTTGATGTGATGATGGGTGGCGGTTTAAAACATTTTGATTCTGCCATGCGAAAAGACAACAAAGATGTTTTAGCAGCATACCAATCAAAAGGATATCAAGTAGTTAAAAATAGGACAGAAATGCTTGCTTCTTCAAATGAAAAGCCAATTTTAGGCGTATTTTATGAAGATGGTTTGCCTTATTCCATCGACAGAGAAAATAACAAAGATCTGACTAATTCCATTCCAACTTTAGCCGAAATGACTCAAAAAGCCATCGACCGCATGAAAAGTAACAAGAATGGTTTTGTGTTGCAAGTTGAAGGCGGAAAAGTAGACTGGGCTGCCCATGCGAATGATATTGCCGGTTTGTTATATGATCAAATTGCGTTGGACGAAGCCATTCAAGTGGCGATGGAATTTGCAGAAAAAGATGGCGAAACCTTAGTGATTATGACTTCAGACCACGGCAACGCCAATCCCGGAATAATTTATGGTAAAAAAGCAAATGATGAATTTGATTTAGTACAACGTTTTAAACATACCAATGAATGGATTTTAAATGGAATTACTGGTACTTCAAGTCATGCTCAAATTATTGAACGTGTAGAATTTGCCAATGGTTTTGCCCCAACAGAGGAAGAAGCCAAATTAATTTTAGGTTATTATGAAGGCTTAGCTAAAGCAGAAGATGGTTTGTACAATTACAAACACATTCCGTTTAAAGCGTTTTCTGAAATTCAAAAATCGAGAATTTCTGTGGGTTGGATTAGTATGGATCATTCTGCTGACTATACTGAATTGGCCATGTTTGGCCCAGGAAGTACCGAATTAAAACCGTTTATTAAAAATACAGAATTACATTATTTTATGCTGAAGGCAGCAGAAATTGAAAATAAATTTTAGCTGTTAAATAAAAAAGACACAATCCGTAGCGAGTTGTGTCTTTTATGTTTTTAATTATCGTTTAACTTTCTTCGTTCGCGTTCTTTTTTAATCAGCATCAACTCCCGACTGGTTTGTCCAGCAACCGAAGTATTTTCTTCTGCTCTTCTAATCAAGTAGGGCATCACATCACGAACAGGTCCAAATGGTAGATATTTTGCCACATTATAACCTTTCTCGGCTAAGTTATAACTGATATTATCACTCATACCATACAATTGTCCGAACCAAATTCGATTATCGTTAAAAGCTAAGTTGTTGTCTTTCATCAATTGCATTAACTTATAGGAACTTATCTCGTTGTGTGTTCCTGCAAAAACGGCCATTTGATTAATATTTTCAATCATATAAGCAACCGTATCATCATACATTTTGTCTGATTCTTCTTTGGTGGCACAAATCGGACTTTTATAGCCTTTTTCTTTTGCACGGTCGTTCTCTTTTTCTAAATAAGCACCACGAACCAATTTCATACCAATAAAGAAGCCTTCTTCTTTAGCTTGTTCATGAATCTTTTTTAAATAATCTAACCTATCCCAACGATAAAGTTGTAAGGTGTTGAAAATTATAGGTCTTATTTTATTGTATTTTTTCATCAGGCGTAGCACCAAATCATCGGCTGCATCTTGCATCCAACTTTCTTCAGCATCAATCAAAAGACTCACATCTTGTTCAAAAGCCATTTTTGCAACGGCCTCATAACGAGCCACTACTCTATCCCACTCTTGGTGTTCTTCAAAATTGAGTGGAGATTTACTTCCTACTTTTTTGTATAAATCAAATCGACCAAAGCCTGTTGGTTTAAAAACCGCAAAAGGAATGGCATCTTTTTCTTTAGCAAACTGAATGATTTTAAGCGTTTTTTTCATCGCCGCATCAAATTGTGCCTCATCATCTTTGCCTTCTACAGAATAATCTAACACCGAACAAACACCTTTGGAATACATTTTTTCCATGACCGGCATACAATCATCTTCACTCACACCACCACAAAAATGGTCAAAAACAGATGCTCTAATCAATTTTTCGACAGGCAAATGAGCTTTTAAAGCAAAATTGGTTACCGCTGTTCCTATACGTACTAAAGGTTCGTTATCGATAAGTTTAAATAAAAAATAAGCTCTATCTAGTTCGGAATCACTTTTAAGAGCAAAAGCAATTTGAGTATTGTCAAATATTTTTTCCATGATTTTTTGAAAATAATTCAGCAAAGATACGGAGTGTTTAAGAATTTTATAAATATTTTCACTTATTTTGTACAAAACAATTTAAATCGACAATTTCAAGTGATATTGTCATTTCATTTTTAAGAAAATCTATGCAAGCTATTCAAGCCAACAATTACGAAATTCACTTTAACGAACAAGCATATAGCTCCTTAAATCGTATTTTAGTTGCCCAACAGTATTCAAAACTTTTTATATTAGTAGATACGCATTCGCATTCAGATTGTCTTTCACTTTTTCTGGCTCAAATAGCAACAGAAATTGAGATTGAAATCATAGAAATAGAATCAGGAGAAACAAATAAAACGATTGAAACCTGCGTTCAATTATGGCATTCGTTAACAGAATTGGGTGGCGATAGAAAATCGGTTTTAATCAATTTAGGTGGCGGTGTGATTTCTGATCTAGGTGGATTTGTAGCTTCTACGTTTAAAAGAGGAATTGACTTTATCAATGTTCCAACCACCCTATTGGCTATGGTAGACGCATCAATAGGCGGAAAAAACGGAGTTGATTTAGATCATTTAAAAAATCAAATTGGTGTCATTAATTCGCCCAAAGCGGTATTAATTGACACGGTATTTTTAGAAACTTTACCTCAAAATGAAATGCGTTCCGGCTTAGCGGAAATGCTCAAGCACGGTCTGATTTATGATAAAGCCTATTGGCAAAAATTTGCAGATTTAAATCAATTTACGTCAGATGATTTAGAAGGATTAATTTATGAATCGGTGGTGATAAAAAACACAATTGTCTCACAAGATCCAACTGAAAACGGCATTCGAAAAGCGTTAAATTTTGGACATACGCTCGGTCATGCTATTGAAAGTTATTTTTTAGAAAGTACTTCAAAAAAAACATTGTTGCACGGGGAAGCTATTGCAATGGGAATGATTTTAGAAAGTTATCTTTCGATGGAAAAAAAATTAATTTCAAAGGCGGAATACCTAGAAATCAAATCGGTTATTGGTTCGGTATTTGAAAAAATCAGATTGAACGAAGAAGATGTTGCACCCATCATTCAATTAATGGTTCACGACAAGAAAAATGAATACGGAAAAGTACAGTTTGCACTTTTAGATGGCATCGGAAAAATAAGTATTAATCAATATGCAAATCATGAAATGATACAACGAGCCATTTCTGATTATAAATCTTAACTTTTTTTAGAAAAGGTTGTATTTACCTTATAATATTTTTTACATTTGCCCTAATGAAAAACAGTCAAAATAAAAACATATTTCCGTCGGATACGTATAGTATTGATAAGGATTTCCTTCGATTTTATAAAAATTCTTTTGATCAAAAAAGCAGTTTGAATTTTGGAGTATTGACATGCTTCACCTTTTTTCATGAAAAATTACAAATTATTTTTGAAAATATTCGGGTTTGAAAATTGAATTCTTTATTTTTTACTTTATTTTTAATCTAAATTACTAAAAACTAAATGAATACTAAATATTTCGACCTCATCAATCAAACTTTTTATTTTCCACAAGAAGAATTTACTTTAAACAAAGACAATCTTCAATTTCATCAAATTGACTTGATGAAATTAGTAGAACAATATGGCACACCTTTAAAGTTTACGTATTTGCCTCAAATTTCTAACAATATCAACCGGGCAAAAGGTTGGTTTAGAAAGTCGATGGAAAAAAATAAATACGAAGCCAAGTATTTTTATTGCTATTGCACTAAAAGTTCACACTTTAGTTTCATCATGAATGAAGCGTTTAAAAACAACATTCACATTGAAACTTCTTCTGCATTTGATATAAATATTGTAGAAAACTTAATGGCAGAAGGCAAAATCAATAAGAATACTTTTGTGATTTGCAATGGTTTTAAAAGAGAGCAATATATTGAAAACGTTGCTCGACTTATCAATGGTGGCCACAACAAGACTATTCCGATAATAGATAATTATGAAGAATTGGATTTATTGCAGGAAAAAATTGACGGAAAATTTAAAATCGGAATTCGAATTGCCGCAGAAGAAGAACCTAAATTTGAGTTTTACACTTCTCGTTTAGGCATCGGATACAAGAATATCGTTCCTTTTTATAGAAAGCAAATTGAGGAAAACAAAAAAGTAGAACTGAAAATGCTTCACTTTTTCATTAATACCGGAATTCGTGATACCGCCTATTATTGGAATGAATTATTAAAATGTTTAAAAGTATATGTTGCTCTTAAAAAAGAGTGTCCAACGTTAGACAGTTTAAATATTGGCGGTGGATTTCCAATTAAAAATTCGCTTGCCTTTGAATATGATTACCAATATATGATTGATGAAATTATCAATCAAATTAAAATTTCGTGTGATGAAGCCGAAGTAGATGTGCCTCATATTTTTACCGAATTTGGTTCGTTTACCGTTGGAGAAAGTGGCGGAGCAATTTATCAAGTTTTATATCAAAAACAACAAAATGACCGTGAAAAATGGAATATGATTGATTCTTCATTCATTACCACTTTACCAGATACTTGGGCCATTAACAAACGATTTGTCATGTTGGCCATTAACCGTTGGAATGACACGTATGAACGCGTTTTATTAGGCGGATTAACCTGTGATAGCGATGATTATTACAATTCTGAACAAAATATGAATGCGATTTACCTTCCAAAATACAATAAAGAAAAGCCATTGTATATTGGTTTCTTTAATACGGGAGCATATCAAGAAACGATTGGTGGTTTTGGCGGACTGCACCACTGCTTGATTCCACAACCGAAACATATTTTAATAGATCGCGATGAAAATGGTATTTTAGCGACTGAAATATTTTCTGAACAACAAAGTGCCGAAGAAGTTTTATCCATTTTAGGATACGATAAAAAATAATTTGATTGTCCGTAATTACCCATAATTAAATAAAAAGTATTATTTTTGATAAAAAAAGCAATGAATTTATTCAGTTTTACAGCAAATTTTGGGAGTGAAGAATCCTGTAGACTTCATTTTAAAGAAGA
>NZ_JAQVCH010000027.1 GCF_028689845.1 Flavobacterium sp.
TTTGTCTATCATAACTATGTAAATATATAAAATGTTAAAAAGTTATTTCCGAAAATTTTTGAGCTTTTTAAATTAGCTCAAATTTTCAGAATAACTTTTTAACTTACACAGTTCGTGGTATACTACCGGAATTTCACTATTAATCCAACTGGGAATTTTTGCCCATCTTGCCATAAAAAAACATTCGACTTTTCAATTAAAGTTACTGTTGAATAAAAAAGCCCATTCCTTTAGGTTTGGGCTTTCATTTGTTTAACTCTAAGGTCACCACAACGAGAGTTAAACTTATTTTTTGTGCTTCTTACAGAGGTATTTGAGCAACACCGAAATTGAAAAACTCACGACAGCTCCAATACTTGCAAGGATTACTGTTTTTATCACATCTTCTGAGTTCAAATTGGGTAACATACTCAAAAAAGTACCTCCGGCAGTTCCAACTAAAGTTGAATTACTGTGGCTGCTCATTCTTTTCAACAGTCAACTGACTAACTGCTGAAATAACTCCACCTGCAACAGCCACATAACCACCAACGGTAGTCACAATTACTGGCAAAGCAACTGGAGCAGTTAAAACAGCTGTACCAACGGTAGCCAATACCAATCCAATAGTTCGAAGCACTTTAAAAAACTTTGGTGTGGGAGCACTCGCTCTCTCTACAATTTTATTCATAATCTACTTTTTTGTCATCCTGTAAGGATCTATTGAACAATTAATTCGACACTTTCATTTTCATCCAAAGCTTGATAAACAATATCTTTCAGTTTATTAAAAGCTTTCCGAGACATCAAACCAATTCCTGGACCAGAAAGTTTAGTAACAGGAGCAATACAGCCTTGCAATTCCTTTTGGGCATTGTTAGCAGGATGAAAAAGAATGAATTTTCTATTTGGTACATCCATTACTTCCAAATGCCATTTGTATTTGGCACTGTATCGCTTTCTAATAAAATATTTCCCCTCCGGAATGCAGGAAACCTTCGTTTCGTTCATCTTCCACGGTAATTCAATTGTTTTGCAAATCAATTTACCTTCGCATTCGAGTTTACCATTCGTTCCTTCAGGGAAATAAGTTCTAGTTAAAAATAAAACCATACTTCTAAATTCTGATTTCTAATTTCTAACTTAAGATTACAAACCACTAACTTGTACCAAGGAAAGCGGATTAAAAGCTCCATTTTTCAACGGATACATTTGTCCATTCACTTCCTGATAGAACTCTAAACCAAGAGCCAAAAACAAAGGTTTAGTACTGTTAGGCGTAACAGTATTAACTTGGTTAATAGCCACCGTTGGAGCAGCATTCCATGGCAAAATAGCAGTTTCAGAATTCTCAACCACAAACGTTTCAGCTTCAAAATCAACTTCAGCTCCCGCTGAAATAATTTTAAAGTGCGTTGTCCCGGATGGTGCAGCAATCATGTTCGCAGGAACGAATGGTGGCAAGGTAACTGACACTTCACCTGTTACTCGATCGATAGCTCCTGTAAAAGGAGCATACAAACTGGTACCAAGTTTTCCACGAATGTTAAACTCAAAACCGGTTAGCAATTCTGCCTCACCATCAATCACATTTCTCAAACCTCTTTCACTCACTTCATCAGCTTGAATCACTTTCATCATCCGCTGAGTCAATCGGCTCACCATTCTACTATCCGCAGAATTCAAAAGCAAAGCTCTCAAAGAAGTTCTTAGAATTTTTCCGGCCTTCCCTGCCCGTCCAAACTCAGCTCCATTCTCACGCGTTCTTTGAAACGCAGCATCATTAGCGATTCTACTAGCATCAATTCCGCCTTTTTCTCTCGCTAAATGCCCATCTTGAGTTTTGTAAAAGGTAATATCCCCGATAGTACCTTTCAATTTAATTATGCCTTTCTGTCTAGCCACAACTTCAAAATTTAATTCAACATTTGGTTTGCTTTCACAAACCTCTCACGACTCCATCATTCTAAATTTTGTTGCAACAGTTTCAAATGATCATAACAAAGATTACAAAGCTTTCTGCAAAAGAAAAAACCACTACTGTACCATATGTCCAAAATCGACACAAATGTCCAAAATGAACATAAAAACACACTCAATCAGTTTAAAAAATTATAATTAAATTGCAGAAGATTTTCTGCTCGTCAGAAGATAGTCAAAGCCTAATCAAAGGCATGGATAAAGTATGAAAGCCACAGTAAAAAGAATATGTATCTATCCAAAAGACATTGAACGTATCACAGGCAAGAGTTACAGACAAAGTACCAGAATATTAAAAGCAATCAAAAAAAGCAACAATAAGCTTGATAATGAATTAGTAACAATTGAAGAGTTCTGTCAATACACAGGTTTGAAAATTGAACAAGTAGAACCGCTCATTTTTGGGTAGATTTAGAAATGATAAACTAGAATATTTATTCTTATAAACTTTCGATTATGCACTTAACTAGTTCATTTTTTAGTCACAATAAATGAGGCTTTCATTAGGTTTATTTCTTGTAATTTATTAATTTTACATCATAAGATTTGATGATTCTTGCAGTAAAGATGCAAAATCGAGACCCTAGTTTTTTAGGTTTGAAAAACCACAGTAAAATAAAGGTGATAGCAGTTTGGTTCGAATCCTGCTCTCCCCACAAACCAAAAACTCCCAATACGTCAAAAGCTTGCTTTTGACGTATTGGGAGTTTTTGGTTTGGGTAAGGTTTCCTAACCCAGGCTCACCGGAGGTACTCCAATGTAACTTGCCACTAAAATGCTTTTGAAAACCTAAGAAACCTTACCACAAAAAGGGCTCTGATTTTTAAACGTCTCTTTTGTTAGTATCGGGAGTTTTTGGTTTGGGCAAGGTTTCCTAACCCAGGCTCACCGGATGTAATCCAATGTAACTTGCCACTAAAATGCTTTTGAAAACCTAAAAAACCTTACCACAAAAAAAGGATCTACTTGCGTATATCCTTTTCTAATTTATTATTTTAAATTATCTTGAGTAGTTGGGTGCTTCTTTCGTTATCGTTACATTATGTGGATGGCTTTCCCCTATTCCACTCGCTGTAATCCGAACAAACCGCCCTGTTTCTTGTAACGTTGGGACATCTTTTGAACCGCAATATCCCATTCCTGCTCGAAGTCCACCAATAAATTGTTGCATACTTTCGTTTAGTTCACCTTTATAAGGCACGCGTCCCACAATTCCTTCAGGAACTAATTTTTTTACATCATCTTCAACATCTTGAAAATAACGGTCTTTTGAGCCATCTTCCATTGCTTCAATTGAACCCATTCCTCGATACGATTTAAATTTTCTTCCTTCAAAGATAATGGTTTCCCCGGGAGATTCTTTTGTGCCTGCTAATAATGAGCCAAGCATGACACAGTCGGCTCCAGCAGCTATCGCTTTGGGAATATCTCCCGTATAACGAATTCCGCCATCGGCAATAACCGGAACGCCGCTGCCCTTAATCGCTGCCGCAACTTCTAATACCGCAGAAAATTGTGGAAATCCAACGCCTGCGATCACTCGTGTTGTACAAATAGAACCAGGGCCTATTCCCACTTTCACTGCATCAGCACCATGTTCTACTAAATAAAGAGCCGCTTCAGGTGTGGCTATATTTCCAACAACGACATCCAAATTTGGAAATTTCGCTTTCACTTGTTTCAAAACCGTTACCACGCCTTGGGTATGTCCGTGAGCGGTATCAATCACCACCGCATCAACGCCAGCATTGACTAAAGCAGTCGCACGTTCTAACGCATCGGCTGTGACGCCTAAGGCTGCGGCCACTCGCAATCGACCAAATCGGTCTTTATTGGCGTTTGGTTTTTGTGTTAATTTGGTGATATCCCGAAAGGTAATTAGTCCAATTAGTTTATAATTTTCATCTACAACAGGAAGTTTTTCTATTTTATTTTCTTGTAAAATACCTTCTGCTTCTTGTAGTGTAGTTCCTTTAGCGGCGGTGACTAATTTTTCAGTGGTCATCACCTCTAAAATAGAACGTTGGTTTACTTTTTCAAAACGCAAATCGCGATTCGTAACAATACCTTTTAAAATACCGTTTTCATCTACTACCGGAATACCACCAATACTAAATTCTCGCATGGCCTGTTTGGCATCACCTACGGTTGCTGATAAAGGCAAGGTTACGGGGTCGATAATCATTCCTGATTCGGCTCTTTTTACTTTTCTAACTTCTGCCGCTTGTTGTTCTATCGACATGTTTTTATGTAAAACCCCAATACCGCCTTCTTGAGCCATAGCAATAGCCATTAAACTCTCGGTAACCGTATCCATCGCTGCTGAGGCAATGGGAACATTTAACGTTATATTTCTTGAAAATTTAGATTGAATGCTTACGTCGCGAGGCAAGACTTCTGAGTAGTTTGGAATTAGCAAAACATCATCGTAGGTTAATCCTTCGCCGATGATTTTAGTCGTGTGTGCTTTCATGGTTGCAATTTGTAGTTGAATTGCGTGCAAATATAAAAAAATTAAGGGAAAACTCCGTTGGATTTATCGTCTAAATTTAGAAGGCTTTTCATTTCGAACCAAGAAGTAGGAAACCATGCAATAATAAGACGCTAATTGAAAGAAAATATTGATATAATTAAACATTTGTAACGGTTCAATAAAATGATAAAAAGAATAAAAAACGTCTGAAATCACGATACATAAAGCCATGATTGAAAAATATAATGCCGCTTTGGAAGCATCGGAAAAGAAATTAAACAACGAGATAACGGTTAAAACCAACAAACAAATGCCATAAAATAAGAAAATGACATATCGTTCGGTTGATTTTGGTTCGATTAAATCGATAATGGAAAAAATAACAAACAATAAAAAACAAACACTAATAACTCCAAAACCAATATTGTAAACAGTAAGTTTTTGAGGGACTAAGTCTTCTATTCCGAATTTAATTAGAATGATATAACAAATGATAAAACTAAAAATAATCCACAAAATTTCAAATTGAGGATCAATCAAAAGGATCATGTCGCCCACAAAACAAGCTAAAATAGCAATTGAAAACCACCAGTTCACTCGTTTATATCGGTATTGCAAATAGTAAAAATAAATTGCCGGAATCACAATTGGTTTGACAAGTTGCTCCAATTCTTGTTTGTGTAAAACAACGGCAATTAATACCAAAAGACTGGAAAATAAATAGAGTAATAAAGCTGGTTTAATTTTACTCATTTAGTAATTGAACAAATTCGTTTTCACTAATTATTTTTACCCCTAATTGAGTCGCTTTTTCCAATTTAGCAGGACCCATATTTTCGCCAGCTAATACAAAATCTGTTTTTGAAGAGATAGAACTGCCTACTTTTCCACCATTATCTTCAATAGCTTTTTTTAATTCATCTCTAGAGAATTTTTCAAAAACACCAGAAACGACAATAATTTTTCCTTCTAAAATGGAACTTACTACAGTCGATTTAGATTCATCTACGGCTAATTGAACACCTACTACTTTTAAGCGTTCCATCAATACAAGGTTTTCTTGATTTTCAAAAAACTCGACTACGCTTTGCGCAATTTTATCTCCAATTTCATCCACTAAAATCAAGTCCATCAAACTGGCATTGGCAATCGCGTCAATATTCTTATAATGTTTGGCTAATTTTTTGGCTACAGTTTCGCCTACATAACGTATTCCGATAGCATACAAAACACGCTCAAAGGGAACTTCTTTCGAATTTTCAATCCCATTAATTAAGTTTTCGGCACTTTTTTGTGCCATTCGCTCCAACGGAAGTATTTGTTCTATTTTTAAATCATACAAATCGGCATAAGTATGAAGGAGTCCGTTTTTATATAACAAAGCCACTGTTTCACCACCTAATCCTTCAATATCCATTGCTTTTCTAGAAATATAATGCTGAATTCGTCCAATAATTTGAGGTGGACAACCATAAAAATTCGGACAATAATGATTGGCTTCTCCTTCTTTACGTTCTAATTTTGTTTGACATTCTGGACAATGCGTAATATATTGTGTGGGTTCAGTTTCACTTCCTCTTTCGGCGACCGCAATAATTTTTGGAATAATTTCACCTCCTTTTTCTACAAAAACGGTATCGCCTACGCGGATATCTAATTTTTCAATTTGGTCGGCATTGTGCAACGAAGCACGTTTGACCACCGTTCCAGCCAACTGAACGGGTTCTAAATTGGCTACAGGCGTTATCGCTCCCGTTCGCCCTACTTGATAGACAATCGAATTTAAACGGGTTGCTACTTGTTCCGATTTAAATTTATAAGCCATTGCCCAACGAGGGGATTTAGCGGTATAACCCAATTCGTCTTGGTATTGCAACCGATTCACTTTAATCACAACGCCATCCGTTTCATAAGGCAAATCGTGTCGGTGTAAATCCCAATAAGCAATAAAATCAAAAACTTCTTGTAAATTTTTGGCTAAAACAGATTGTGTTGGCACTTTAAAACCCCATTTTCTGGCGGCTTCTAATCCTTCAAATTGGGTTAAAAAAGGCAATTGATTTCCTACAATCGTATAAAGCAAACAATCCAAAGGCCGTTTGGCTACTTCGGCACTATCTTGCAGTTTTAAACTTCCTGAAGCGGTATTTCTCGGATTAGCATAAGGGGTTTCGCCAATTTCAATTAATTCTTGATTCATTTTTTCAAATCCTGCAAAAGGCAAAATAATTTCACCTCGAATAGTAAAAATCGGCGGATAATTACCTTTTAATTGCAACGGAATAGACCGAATGGTTTTAATATTCGCCGTGACTTCATCGCCTTGAAACCCATCGCCACGGGTTACTGCTTTTTGAAGCTTTCCGTTTTCATAGGTAATGCTAATGGAAGCTCCGTCATATTTTAATTCGCAGGTATATTCTAAATCTACATTCCCTAATAACTTCTGAATCCGGTTTTCCCAATCTAGTAATTCATCAGCAGAATAGGAATTGTCTAAAGAATACATCCGCTGTTCATGGACAATCGTATTGAAATTTTTCGTAATGCTTCCTCCGACTCGTTGCGAAGGTGAATTTTCATCATAAAACGCTGGATATTTTTGCTCTAAGACTTGCAATTCTTTTAAAAGCTGGTCAAATTCAAAATCAGAAATCGTTGGTTTATCCAATACATAATAATTGTGATTATGTTGATTGAGTTCGTTGCGTAAGCTTTCAATTTTTGCTTGAATTTCCATTTTAATGAGTGGCTGAGTTACTGTGTAGCTGAGAACTTTAGTTATTTATTTTGAATTGAGGATGTTGTCAATTTGCTGATACAATTGGCCATCGCTTAAAATAGCACCTTCTTGAATAATTTTAAAGATGGCACTGTTTTTTTCTTCTTCATATTTTTTCTTTCCTACATGAATTTCAATGGCATCGGTAAACAAATTATTCACCATCCATTCCAAACCTTTTGTGGTCATAAAATCTGTTTCAGGCTCAAGCGATTTTAAAACAATTGATTGTACATCACTTTCTAAACAATGAAAAAGAAAAATATGATTTTTTGAAAAATGCTCTAAATAACTGGTTTGACTCAAAACGCCTTCCCAAATTAAATCGGAAAACACATCGAGTTCTTGCTCAGCTACTTCGGGTTTATTGGTTTTGATTTCGTCCCATTCTTTTTTATCGATGGATTGACTGGCTAAAAAAGTTGCAAATTCTTGATGAAGGGATTCAAATTGTTCTTTGGTTAATCTTGTATATTTCATTTTTTATGAGTTGCTGAGATTCTGAGTTGCTGAGTTTTAATTTTGTTTTTATTTCTTTACTATTTTATGAAATCCTTTTTTTGTGTATTGAATACTGTAAACTAAATCTACCCAATCACATCTAGTTTTGCAAAACGCAATAATAATTTTTTTATTCCGCCCACGTCAAATTTTATTTCGGCTTTTTTATCGGCTCCTACACCTTCTAAATTCAAAACTACACCTTTTCCGAATCGTTCGTGCATGACCACATTTCCTTGTGCTAATTTCGAATCAAATAAGTTGGCATTAGTTGGTGCACTTCCGGTAACGGGTTTTAATTTTCTAACCGTGCTTGTTGGTTCTTCGCCATAGCGTTTTGGAGGTGTTCCGTTTGTTGGTTTTGCCAATCGCAATTTCGATTTGTCTACATCGCCAAAAATATCGGTATCTATCATCGGTTTATAACGGTAGCCTGTTTCTATGGGACTGATGTATTCTATATAATCTTCTTTAATTTCTTCAATAAAACGGGATGGTTCGCTATCCATTAATTTTCCCCATCGGTACCGCGATTGAGCATAAGTCAGATATGCTTGGTGTTCTGCTCTGGTTAAAGCGACATAAAACAAGCGGCGTTCTTCTTCTAACTCGCTTCGGGTGTTTAAACTCATCGCACTGGGAAATAAATCTTCTTCCAATCCGACAACAAAAACGGTTGGAAACTCCAATCCTTTGGCTAAGTGAATGGTCATTAAGGCTACGCGGTCATCATCGCCCGTATCTTTGTCTAAGTCGGTTGCCAAAGCTACATCTTCCAAAAATTCTGATAAAGCTCCACGTGCTCCGTCAATTTCACGTTGTCCTTCTGTAAAATCCTTAATTCCGTTTAATAATTCTTCAATATTTTCAATTCGGGCAATACCTTCTGGCGTTCCGTCTTTTTTTAATTCTTGTATCAATCCTGTTTTTTTACTAACATGATCGGCTAGAAAAAACGCATCTTGCTTTTCATTCAGTACCTGAAAACTTTTAATCATCATAACAAAATCTTCCAACTTTCGTTTGGTCCCTGCGTTGAGTTTTAAATCAATTTTATCAATGTTTTCCATCACTTCAAAAATCGAACGTTTGTAATGATTGGCGGCTACAGTTAATTTCTCAACGGTGCTGTCTCCAATTCCCCTTGCGGGATAATTGATAACGCGAATTAAAGCTTCTTCATCTTTTGGATTGATAACCAATCGTAAATAACACAACACATCTTTGATTTCTTTACGTTGATAAAAAGACAAGCCGCCATAAATTCGGTACGGAATATCTCGTTTTCGCAACGCATCTTCCATCGCTCGTGATTGGGCATTGGTTCGGTATAAAATAGCAAACTCGCCATTTTTCATCTGGTTTCGCATTTTTTCTTCAAAAATGGTGGCGGCTACAAAACGGCCTTCTTCCCCATCGGTAATGCTTCGGTTCACTTTAATTTTAGGCCCGTCCTGATTATGAGTCCAAACAACTTTGTCTAATTTGGTTTTATTTTTATCAATAATAGAATTCGCCGCTTCGACAATATTTTTGGTCGAACGATAATTTTGCTCAAGTCGAAAGGTTTGTACGTCGGCATAATCTTTTTGAAAATTCAAGATATTATTGATGTTGGCTCCACGAAATGCATAGATACTTTGGGCATCATCACCCACGACACAAATATTCTGAAAACGATCGGACAAAGCCCGAACAATCAAATACTGCGAATGATTGGTATCTTGGTACTCATCTACCAAAATATATCGAAAACGATCTTGGTATTTGGATAAAACTTGGGGATAACGATTTAATAATTCATTGGTTTTTAACAACAAATCATCAAAATCCATGGCTCCTGCCTTAAAACAGCGTTCAACGTAATTTTGATAAATTTCACCCATACGCGGTTTTTTACTCATCGCATCGGCTTCTTGGAGCTCGGGATTATTGAAATAGGCTTTCACCGTAATCAAGGAATTCTTATAGGATGAAATGCGGCTAAAAACTTGTTTAGGTTTATAAATATCTTTGTCCAATTGCATTTCTTTGATAATGGCACCAATTAGTCGAACACTATCTTGAGCATCATAAATGGTGAAATTGTTTGGATAGCCTAATTTTTCAGCTTCGATACGAAGAATTTTAGCAAAAACAGAGTGAAACGTTCCCATCCACAGATTTTTTGCCTCATTGCTTCCCACGATATCGGCAATTCGTTTTTTCATTTCGCGAGCGGCCTTGTTGGTAAACGTGAGCGATAAAATATTGAATGCATCGACTCCTAAACTCATTAAGTAAGCAATTCGCATGGTGAGCACCCTCGTTTTTCCTGAGCCAGCACCAGCAATGACAATCATTGGTCCGTCTTTTTGAAGAACTGGAGCTTTTTGAGCTTCGTTGAGTTGATTTATATATTCTTGTATCATAGTTTTTAGCAAACCTCAAAAATAAGCTTCCTACTGATTTATTACAATTAAAATTGTAACGAATTATCAACTAATATGCTATTTTTGCTATTTGACTAAAATTTGTATAAAAGATGGATGCTACTAAAGTGATTGAACTGCTTGCTTATACCTTACCGGCCTTGATTACGGGAATAATTGCCTATTATTTTTTTAATGCTCATTTAAAAAATGAAGAAGGAAGACGCCGATATTTATTGCAAAAAGAATTACAAATGGAATCTCTTCCCTTGCGTTTACAGGCATACGAACGGATGGTTTTATTTTTAGAACGTATTAATCCTGCTAAATTGTTAATTAGAGTCACTCCGTTTTCAGATGATAAAAATGCATATGAAACTTTTTTAATTCAACAAATTGAGCAAGAATTCGAACACAATTTAACGCAACAAATTTATTTAACCGAAGATTGTTGGACGGTGATTACGACTGCAAAAAACTCAATTATTCAAAACATTCGAAAAAGTAACATGAGCGAAAAAGTAGATTCTTCACACAAGTTAAGAGAAGTTATTCTGAGTGATTTACTCGATAAACAATCGCCAAGTTATGCGGCAGTAAGCTATTTAAAAACCGAAGTAATTGTGCTGATGAGTTAGTTTTGAATTGGATAAACTATAGATTAGATTTTTTATTTCTATTTTATTGATTTTTAACCATATAAGTCATATAAGCTAAGTAGGGAGTGGAATTTATTGCAAGTTGGATAAACTATAGATTTGATTTTTTATTGATCTTTTATTGATTTTTAACCCTATAAGTCATATAAGCTAAGTAGGGAGTGGAATTTATTGCAAGTTGGATAAACTATAGATTTGATTTTTTATTGATCTTTTATTGATTTTTAACCATATAAGTCAAATAAGCTAAGTAGGGAATGGAATTTATTGCAAGTTGGATAAACTATAGATTTGATTTTTTATTTCTATTATATTGATTTTTAACTACATAAGTCATGTAAGCTAACTTAGGGAATGGAATTTATTGCAAGTTGGATAAACTATAGATTTGATTTTTTAATTCTATTTTATTTATTTTTAACCATATAAGTCAAATAAGCTAACTTAGGGAGTGTAATTTATTGCAAGTTGGATAAACTATAAATTTGATTTTTTTTCTATTTTATTGATTTTTAACCATATAAGTCAAATAAGCTAACTTAGAAAGTGGAATTTATTGCAGGTTGGATAAACTATAAATTTGATTTTTTATTGATCTTTTATTGATTTTTAACCATATAAGTCAAATAAGCTAACTTAGGGAGTGGAATTTATTGCAAGTAGGATAAACTATAGATTTGATTTTTTATTGATTTTTAACCATATAAGTCATGTAAGCTAAGCAGGGAATGGAATTTATTGCAAGTTGGACAAACTATAGATTTGATTTTTTATTTCTATTTTATTGATTTTTAACCATATAAGTCATGTAAGCTAAAGGAAACTCATCTGTTTAGATTCAAGAAGCTATTCTAACAGCCTTTTCAATTGTTTTTGTTCTGCTTCATTCAAGCTTGGCATCATTTCTTCAAAATATTTTTTGTGCCGCTCCGTTTTAACTAATTCTCGAATTTGATTACGGGCAAAAAGGGTGAATTGCCATTTGTGAAGCGTGGTGGCATTGACTAAATTCCTAAGGATATTTTCATCATTTGGATTTAAAAACAATAAATTCGTTAATGCATTTTGACGAATAGAACTTTCAAATTTAGGTGAACTATATTCAATCAACTCATCATAAAAATTAACTTTTTGTTGCATTTCATACTCTTTGGTCATTAAAGCTAATGTCAACCAAAGAATGCGTAAATTCTTGTCGTTAAATCCTATCCAATCTTTAGAAAGATTCAAATAGTCTGTTTGTTTTTCTGGAAACAATCGCCATAACGTTCCTAACGCAATTTCTTTGGTAATATAAGAATCATCCAAAAGTAAGGTTTCATATGATGCTTGAAAATCGATTGGGATTTCAACCATAATCCGAGCAATGGCTTGACGTACTTTCAGGTTTTGAGTGGAAAGAGCAAGCTGCAAAAGTTCTTTTTTTTCTTCGTACGGAATTTCTGCTAATTGATAAATCACCTCTTCTTTAATAGGATAAAAAAGGAAACTTTGCATTATCTCGATAAGACTTCCCTTCTTCTCTAAAAAAGAATTATTTTGCATATCAACCAATTCCAAATAGGAGCTCATAGAGCTATTTTTTCGAAGAAGTTGCAAAGCATCATTGACTTCAAAACCTGCTTTTTCTAACCAAATTTGTTGAAATGTAGTTGTATCAAAAGTAGAAACCGCATTTACTTCTTTTAAAAAATCAGCCGTATTTACATTTTTATAGCCATATTTTTTCAAGTAATTTTTAACTGCTTTTTGAAAATTTGTTGCTCCAATTTGTGCTCTTAAATAGTGTAGAGCCCAAGCTCCTTTTTGGTAAAAGGTCAGTGAACTTGCTTTTTCATTGAGCAACGGAACCGTATCGGTTGAAGATGCTTGTTGCAAACGTTCGGCCATTTCATATAATTTCCATTGAAAATGATCCTCTCCAAAAAGTTCTTTTTCAGCCAATAAAGCATAATACGTGGCAAAACCTTCTTGCAGCCAATGGTGTTTTCCGGTTTGTGCTGTCACCAAATTTCCAAACCATTGGTGTGCCAATTCATGTGCGTTAACATTAACATAGGTTTTGTCGTTAAACCCGGTATCATCGACAACAAAATCTTGTGAAAAAATAGTAGCCGTTGTATTTTCCATTCCAGCATATAAAAAATCACGAACGGGAACCTGTCGGTAGATTTTCCAAGGGTAATTCACCCCAATTTCCTTTTCAAAAAAATCAAAAATTTGAGTAGAATAACGATAAGTCGATTCGAATTTTGCAGAATCATTTTCATCCAAATAAAATTCTAACGGTGTGCCTGATTTTGTTTTAGAAGATTGTTTACTAAACTTTCCAATGGCCAGCATGACTAAATAAGAAGACATTGGCTTTTGCATTTGGTATTGCCATTTTTTGGAATTATTCATAGGAATATCTTCCGTATGATGTAAAACGCCATTTGAAATCACCTCAAAATGATTGTCAAAAATAATATTCAAATTAAAAATAACTTTCTCGTTCACATCATCAAAACTAGGCAACCAATGACTAGTAAATTTTCCTTGTCCTTGTGTCCAAATTTGCAAATCCGTTTCCGAACCAATAAAATATAAAGTTTGTTTTGGTTTAGCTTTATAGCTAAAAGTAAGGCTGTTTTTTCCTTTTTTAAAACCTTCAACTAATTTTAGTGTTTTAGAATCACTTTTATATTTCACCAATTTACCATTGATTTTAACGGATTCGAAATCCATTTTAATCGCATCAATTGAAATTGTATCAATGAGAGAAAGTACTTTAAATTCAAATTTCACTTCTCCAGAAATAGTTTTTTCAATTGCATTTGGATAAACGGTTGCGTTCATCGATTCAAAATCAACTTTAGTTATTTGTTGGCCAAAAGAAGTAGAAAAGAAGAATATAAATAATAAATTTCGCATGAAAATAGGTTAATGATGAACAAAAGTAACGAAATTAAAAAAAATAGAAAATAATTATTCATTTGCTTCATCATAAACACTTTACTATTGAAATAATTTCACTCAAAATAAAATGAAATTCTCAAAAAATTAGTTCATTTTTAGCAATTTACTAATTTTAGGGCTCTAGATTATCAAATTGACAAAACAAGCGTTTTCAAAAGCTCGATTTCATTATATTTTGAGGTATTTTTTGTAACTTTGCTTGCCTAAAAGGTAAAATACAACAACTCAAACCAATACAATACCTATGTCAAAATCCAAAATTATATATACAATTACGGATGAAGCTCCTATGCTTGCCACTTATTCTTTTTTACCAATTGTTAAAGCTTTTACTGCTCCGGCAGATATTACTGTTGAAACACGAAATATTTCGTTAGCGAGTAGAATCATTGCTAATTTTTCTGAGTTTTTACCTGAAAATCAACAAATTAAATACGACTTAGCAGAATTAGGTCAATTGGCCACCAAGCCAGAAGCCAATATTATTAAATTGCCGAATATTTCTGCCTCTGTACCACAATTAAAAGAAGCAATTGCCGAATTACAAAAGTTAGGCTATGCGATTCCTAATTTTATAGAGAATCCGCAAACCGAAGAAGAAAAAGTAATCAAAGCAAAATTTGCAAAAGTATTAGGTTCTGCTGTCAACCCCGTTTTGCGTGAAGGAAACTCAGACCGTCGAGCTCCTAAAGCTGTAAAAAATTATGCTCGAAAACATCCACATAGTATGGGTGCTTGGAATTCTGATTCGAAAACACATGTAGCTCACATGACACAAGGCGACTTTTACGGAAGTGAGCAATCAATGGTGATGCAAGAGGCGGCAAAGTTTAAAATTGTTTTTGAAGCAAAAGATGGTACAACCAAATTATTAAGAGACTATGCTCCACTTTTAGGTGGAGAAATTATTGATAGTGCTGTTTTAAATATAGCTGCTTTGAAAAAGTTTATTACACATGAAATAGAAGATGCCAAAGCAAAAAATGTTTTATTTTCTGTACACCTGAAAGCGACCATGATGAAAGTTTCAGATCCTATTATTTTTGGAGCGATTGTGGATGTATTTTTTGCAGAGGTTTTTCAAAAATATGCTACTCTTTTTCAAGAATTAGGTATCAATACTAAAAATGGATTAGGTGATGTGTATGCTAAAATTGCAGGACATCCTCAACAGCATGAAATTGAAACTGCCTTAACGGAAGCCATGGAAAAAGGACCCGCCATAGCAATGGTAAATTCTGAAAAAGGAATCACAAATTTACACGTTCCTTCTGATGTGATTGTCGATGCTTCCATGCCTGCAATGATTAGAACATCAGGTCAAATGTACAATTCGGCTGGAAATCAACAAGATACAAAAGCAATTATTCCGGATCGCAGTTATGCTGGAATCTATACAGCCACCATTAATTATTGTAAAGAACACGGAGCTTTTGACCCTAAAACGATGGGAAGCGTTCCTAATGTTGGATTAATGGCACAAGCAGCGGAAGAATATGGCTCGCATGATAAAACCTTCCAAATGGAAGAATACGGCGTCGTAAAAGTAATTGATGGAAATGATGTGGTGTTGATGCAACAAGCTGTTGAAAAAGGAGATATTTTTAGAATGTGTCAAGTCAAAGATGCTCCAATTCAAGATTGGGTTAAACTAGCCGTTAATCGAGCTCGGTTATCCAACACACCCGCCGTTTTTTGGTTAGATGAAAATAGAGCTCACGACAGACAAGTAATTGAAAAGGTAAAAACCTATTTAAAAGACCACGATACCACTGGATTAGCTATTCAAATTTTAAATCCAATTGAAGCGACTACTTTTACCTTAGAGCGTATTTCGAAAGGATTAGACACGATTTCTGTCACTGGGAATGTTTTACGCGATTATTTAACCGATTTATTTCCAATTTTAGAAGTAGGGACATCCGCAAAGATGCTTTCTATCGTGCCGTTAATGAACGGAGGTGGGTTATTTGAAACTGGAGCTGGCGGTTCTGCTCCAAAACACATTGAGCAATTTATACAAGAAGGCTATTTACGCTGGGATTCACTAGGCGAATTTTTAGCATTAGGCGTTTCCTTAGAACATTTAGGTCAAACGCTTCACAATGAAAAAGCCTTAGTTTTATCGGAAGCATTAGATGAAGCAACCGAAAAATTTTTAGAAACCGATAAATCACCAGCTCGAAAAATTGGACAAATTGATGCCCGTGGTTCTCATTTTTATTTGGCTTTGTATTGGGCACAAGCACTTGCGGCACAAAATAAAGATGCCGAATTAAAAGCACTTTTTACACCAATTGCTGAAAAATTAGTAACGAATGAAGCTAAGATTAATGCTGAATTAATTGGTTCACAAGGGCAAAGTCAAGAGATTGGCGGCTATTATAGACCAACTCCAGAATTGTTAACCAAAGCCATGCGTCCAAGTGCAACCTTTAATGAAATTTTAGCGTTACTGAATTAATATTCAATTACTTTAAACTTAAAACGACTCGAAAGGGTCGTTTTTTATTAACCCTACTTTAACAACTGTTTTTTTATATATCTGAAGATTTTTCTTCACATTTGTTTAAAATTTACTATATGATTTTTAGAAAAAAATACTTCATTATTGTTCTTTTACTTTTTATGACGAATTTGTGCTTCGCTCAAGAAAAGTATACGATTAGCGGAACCATTACTGACCAACGAAATAATGAAACTTTATATGGTGTGAATTTTATCATTACCGAATTAAAATCAGGAGCGACTACCAACGAATATGGTTTTTTTTCGTTGTCATTACTCAAAGGAACCTATACCATTCAAGTGAGTTATCTTGGTTTTGAAACGATTACTGAAACAATTATTTTAGATAAAAATATTCGAAAAAATTTCGCTTTAAAAGAATCTAGTCAACAGTTAGAGGAAGTAGTTCTAACCGACCGAGTCATTAAAACCGAAATTAAAAAACCGGAAATGAGTGTCAATAAATTAAGCATTCAGGAAATTAAACAAATGCCCGTTTTGCTTGGTGAAGTTGATGTTTTAAAATCGCTACTCACACTTCCTGGCGTGACCAATGCAGGAGAAGGCCAATCTGGATTTAATGTCCGTGGCGGAAGTGCAGACCAAAATCTTATTTTGTTAGACGAAGCAACTATTTTTAATTCATCCCATCTTTTTGGCTTATTTTCTGTCTTTAATCCAGATGCAATAAAAGATTTAAAACTTTATAAAGGCGGAATTCCAGCACGATTTGGGGGTCGCTTATCTTCCGTTTTAGATATTTATCAAAAAGAAGGTAACAGTAATAATTTTCATTTGAACGGTGGAATTGGTTTAATTTCAAGTCGCCTTTTAGCGGAAGGACCTATTGTGAAAGACCGTGCTTCTTTTTTGGTCGCCGGTCGAGGCTCCTACGCACACCTATTTCTTCCGTTATTTAACAATGATAATTCAGCTTATTTTTATGATTTAAATACAAAAATTAGCTATAAAATAAATGAAAACAACAATGTCTTTGTTTCAGGATACTTTGGTCGTGACGTTTTTAGTTTAAACGAAAACTTTGTAAATACGTATGGAAATTCTGTTTTGAATTTACGGTGGAATCATTTATTTACTGATAAATTGTTCTCGAATATGTCCTTCATTTATTCTGATTACTATTACGGCTTAACCCTTGATTTTGTTGGTTTTAATTGGGATAGCGGTATCAAAAATTACAATTTCAAATATGATTTCAAACATTATTTAACCAATAAATTTAAATTGACTTATGGTTTAAATTCGATTTATTACACTTTTAATCCAGGTAAAATTGAACCTTCTGGTACTGACTCCAGTATAAATCCAGAACAATTAGCCAAAAAATACGCGTTTGAATCGGCTTTATATATCGATGCTGAGCATGAATTATCCAACAAAGTGATTGTGAGTTATGGTTTGCGATATAGTATGTTTTATCGTTTAGGAAATGAAACAATTAATGTATATGAAAATAATCAAGCGGTGAATTTTAATCCGATATTTCAAATTTATGAATCGGCCACTCCAACCGAAACGATAGATTATAAAAAAAACAAAACCATAGCCAGTTTTGATCATTTTGAACCGCGTTTAGGAATTTCGTATGCGTTTACCGAAGATCAATCAATAAAGGCCAGTTATAATCGGATGACACAATATTTGCATTTGATTTCGAATACGCAATCGCCTACTCCGCTTGATGTTTGGGCACCTAGTGATCGTTTTTTACGTCCTCAAATTCTAGATCAATTTGCCGTTGGATATTTTAGAAATTTTAACAATGATGACTATTCTTTAGAAGTTGAAACTTATTATAAAGACATTAAACACCGGGTAGATTATATTGACGGAGCCCAATTAATTGCGAACGAAGCCATTGAACAAGTCGTGCTTAACGGAGTTGGGCGTGCCTATGGTTTAGAAGTTTTATTCAGAAAAAACAAAGGACAATTTAGTGGCTGGATAGCCTATACTTTATCACGAAGTGAACAAAAAGTAGAAGGCCGAACACCGCTTGAAACTGGAATTAACAACGGCGATTGGTACCGTACAGGTTATGATAAACTCCATGATTTATCTGTAGTAGGAAATTATAAATTAAATGAAAAGTGGCGATTTGGAGCAAATTTTTCGTTGCAATCGGGGCAGCCGGTGACTTTTCCGAATGGACAATATGAATACAATGGCATTACTGTACCAAGTTATAGTAATCGCAATGAAAATAATCTTCCTACCTACCATCGTTTAGATGTATCTGCAACGTTGACTCCAAAATCTAATCTAGGCAAAAAGTGGCAAGGCGAATGGGTTTTCGGATTTTATAATATTTACAACCGTATGAATGCCGCTTCCATTACGTTTAGTCAAAATGACGAGACAGCTGTTAATGAAGCCATTCGTCTTTCTATTTTTGGTGCTATTCCAAGTGTTACTTACAACTTTAAATTCTAAATTATGAACTATACACAATCCATATCCATTATTTTAATGCTCTTTTTCATAATAAGTTGTGAAGAAGTGATTGAGGTAGACCTCGATACCGCTCCACCTAGATTAGTAGTAGAAGCTTCAATTAATTGGGATAAAGATACTGACGGAAATCAACAGTATATTAAATTGACAACCACTACAGATTATTTTTCAAATACGATTCCAACTGTTTCGGGAGCAACTGTTTTTGTTACCAACAGTTCTACTATTATTTTCGATTTTGTAGAAGGCAACAATCCCGGAATTTATGAATGTTCTAATTTTCTGCCCGTAATTAACGAAAGTTATACCCTTACAATTGTCTATAAGGGCGAGACTTTTGTGGCCACTGATAAACTCTTAGCTACGCCTCCCATCAAACGGATAGAACAAAAATATGATGGTGGAATTTTAGGAGATAACATCGAAGTAAAATTTATTTATGATGATATTGCAAATGAATCCAATTATTATTTACAGCAAATTGACGATCCTTACAAAGCAATTCCAGAATTTGGTATTTTAGAAGACCGCTTTTTTGAAAACAATGAACTTTTTGGTTTGTATTTTAGTGAAGATTTAAAAATAGGTGACCAATTGACCTTTACCTTGAATGGTATTACACAAAATTATTATAATTACATGAATATTTTATTGGGGCAATCTGGCGGTGGTGGTCCATTTAACACGCCTACCTCAACAATTAGAGGAAACGTAGTGAATCAAACCAATTTTGATAACTTTGCGTTGGGCTATTTCCGCTTAAGCGAACGAGCTCGCGTAACCTATATCATTGAATAAAAAGCGAATATGTCATCACACCATATTGTAAAAGACGACCAAGAACCTGCCTTAATTATAGCAAACGGAGCGGCTTGTAACGCGGAATTGATGGGACAATTATTGGAATGGTCGCCATGGATTGTAGTATTAGACGCTGCTATAGAACGTGTTTTAGATTTAAACATCAAAGTAGACGTTTTATTAGGCGATTTTGATAGAAATTTAGATTTAGAAAAAATCAAAGAAAGACAATATCCGATAGAAATTATTCATACGCCAGACCAACATAAAACAGATTTAGAAAAAGCGTTTGATTTTTTAATTGAGCGAAAATTTCCAGCCGTAAATGTGATTTGGGCCACAGGCAAAAGAGCTGACCATACGTTGACAAATATTACTTTATTAGCAAAATTTCGAAATCAACTGAAAATTGTTCTCTTTGATGACCATTCTAAAATATTTCTTTTACCAAAAAATTATCAAAAATGGTATCCTCAACACACAACACTTTCCTTGATTCCAATTGGAATTGTAAAAGGTATTCATTCCGATAATTTAGTTTATCCTTTGCAAAATGACACCTTACAATTAGGCTATCGCAGCGGAAGTAGCAATCAAGTGGCTAAAGATGGCTTGGTGAGCATAACACATGAAGAGGGCGATTTATTATTGATGGAATGTTGGGATTAAAAAGCAATTTTACTTTTAAAACCCGTTTGAGTAATATCCAATGAATTCAACTCATACCGATACATTCCGTTATCACCAATTGCAAATAAATCATTTCCTTTAATAATTACATCAAAACAGGATTGATCAATACTATGCACTAATTCGGGATTTTCTGGATTTGTAATTGAAAATATTTTAATTACGTCATCACACACAATCAAATAATCACCATATAACCCTAAACCTTTTGGGTATACTAAATTCCGGGTGTGAATTAAATTCGGGCTGCTCGCATCCGAAGTATCATAAACATGTAGTACATTCAAATTATTCCCACAAAAAGTAGTGGAATGTAAGGTTACAAATGCATGTGTTGCATTGGCTACCACGGGATCACAAGCAGTAAAATGTTGTGCTTCAGAGAGAAACGTTGGGTTTTCGGGACTTTCGATAGAATAAATAAACATTCCGTTTTGCGAACCAATGTATAATTTATTATCTAACGAAAATAACGTTTCGATGTTCATACCAATTGGTACATCATTCACTTTGACAGGTTGTTGCTCATTAACTAATGAAAAAACATGTAAGGTTTGATTATCAACTGTATATAAATAATTTCCTTTTAAAACAAAAATTGCCAAGGAACCACCTGTTCCATCACTTTTTGAAAAATCAGCATTGTCAGAAGAGCAGCCTACCAAAACCAATAAAACCAGTACGGTATATGTAAAATATTTTTTCATCGTCTGTTAATTTGGAATCCAATTAATAATGATTTGATTTTCTGTTAAAGGGGTATAATCACCTCCTGGCGATTGTTTTTGAGGAAACATGTTTCTGTTTCGATATAGAAATTGGTAAGTATTGCTCGTTGGTTGATAGGCTAAAGTAACTAGATCAACCGCCTGATTGATATAAAAAACATTATTCCGAATGGATAAATCAGTTGCACCAGGAACTTTTAAAAACGAAATCGGGATAGGATTTTCTGGATTTGAATAATTAAAAATATGGAAGCCTTCATTCACTTCATTAATAAACGCATAATCATCTTTTACATAAATTTTGCCCGACTTAATCACGCTTCGAGCAGGTAACAATTGAATGGAATTTTCAAAGGCTTCGCGTTCCATAATTTCAGCGTTATAAGAAGGAGGATACACTTCATCATCGTGTTGAAAAATACAACTCTGCACTAAAAACACAAAAATGGGTAGTAGAAAAATTCCTTTTTTCATAATCTAATCTCGGTTTAGGTATAACTTCTTTAGTTAGATGCACCTTTCGCCATTTGGTTGCTTTGCACTTTTTAATTTAATACAATTTTTTTGGAGTAAAACTGATTCGCAGAAGTTATTCGTGCTAAATACATACCTTTTGCTAAAGTAGAAACATCGATAGTTGCTTGATTTGCAGTTGGATAAAACTCTTTCTCCAAAACTATTTTCCCAAGCCAATCAATGAGTTGCAAGTTGATTTTTGGTGTTTCTAAATTCCCGAATGCAATGTGAAGTTGATTCTGTGCTGGATTTGGATAAAAAACCGCTTGATTAGTCTCTTTAAATTCTGTAATTGCCAACGGATTCGGATTCGCTACTGCATAATGTAACATTGCAGCAACTGCTCCTTTTGCGACATTATAATTAAAAACGGGATCCATATTACTTAATAAATCAGAATTAGAATGCGGATATGGAGATTCGTTGGTTTCAAATAATCCGGTGATTATTTCTCCGTTATTTTCAAACGGTACATAGTCTGAACCATAAGCGGATTCAATAATCGTATTTAAAGACGTATATAATTGAAAACAATTTTGTAACTCAATTGTTTTTTGAAAGGAAGCCGCATTATTAGAACTGGGATTACTCGTATCGCGTTCACACGTAATGGTATTATTTTCTTGTCCTGCCACGCTACCTACTTGGTCTAAATTCAAAACTACTTTGATATTTAATTTCGGACTAGTTGCATTTACAACCGAATTGACATAATACTCACTTCCTAGTAAACCGTCTTCTTCGCCACTAAAGTGAATAAACTTAATAGAATACTCTGTTGGAATATTTTGCAATAAACGAGCGACTTCCAAAATAGCTGCTGTTCCACTTCCGTTATCATTGGTGCCTGTACCGCTAACTGAATCATAATGTCCACAAATAATCACAAAAGTAGTTGGATAAACAGTTCCCGTTTTTGTTACAATTAAATTTTTACAGTTAAAAGCTCCGTTTTGATACACATTTTCTGTTAATTGCGTTGAGGCATATCCATAACTACTGTACTCATTCTTAATCCAATTCAACGTGTTTTGCAACGAATTTGTCCCTCTTCTTTTTACGCCAAAACTCTCAAAATCAGTCAAATGACTTATGATATTTGACTGTTGCGTTTGGTTAACCACATTCGCATAAGCTTGAATAAAATTTTGTGATTGAAGTGACGAACTTAGTAAAGTTAAAAATATGCAAGCTGAAAGCGTAAATTTCATAAATTTAGTTTCGACAAATATATAAAATAGTCAACTATCATTTTTAATATATAGTTTGTAAATTTGTAATCTTATTATACTTTTTAAGTAAATTATCCCAAATGAAATTCCAAGTCGTATCCGATTACAAACCTACTGGAGATCAACCGCAAGCCATTGAAAAATTGGCTAATGGAATTATTAGTGGCGAAAAATACCAAACCTTACTAGGCGTAACTGGTTCTGGAAAAACATTTACTGTTGCCAACGTGATTGAAAAAGTAGAGAAACCAACCTTGGTGCTGGCTCATAACAAAACACTTGCGGCTCAGCTGTATTCTGAATTTAAACAGTTTTTTCCAGAAAATTCGGTACAATATTTTGTGTCCTATTATGATTATTATCAACCTGAAGCCTATATTCCGGTAACGGGAATGTATATAGAAAAAGATTTATCGATTAATGAAGAATTAGAGAAACTCCGATTAAGCACTACTTCTGCCCTACTTTCGGGTCGTCGAGATGTGCTGGTTGTTGCTTCTGTTTCCTGTTTATATGGAATTGGTAATCCTGTAGAATTTCAAAAAAATGTGATTTCTATCGAAAAAGGCGAAGTGATTTCACGTACAAAATTACTTCATCGTTTGGTTCAAAGTTTATACTCCCGAACAGAAGTGGAATTTACTCCAGGAACTTTCCGAATTAAAGGAGATGTCGTCGAAATTTTTCCGAGTTATGCTGATGATCCGTTTAGAGTACATTTTTTTGGCGATGAAATTGAAGAAATTGAAGCTTTTGATACCAAAACCACAAAGGTTATCGAACGGTATACCAAACTCAACATTTACCCGGCAAACATGTTTGTTACTTCTCCTGATGTTTTGAATGCGGCCATTTGGGAAATCCAACAAGATTTGGTGAAACAAGTGGATTATTTCAAAGAAATTGGCAAACACCTAGAGGCCAAACGGTTGGAAGAGCGAACTAATTTTGATTTAGAAATGATTCGCGAATTAGGTTATTGTTCTGGAATTGAGAATTATTCACGGTATTTGGATGGACGATTGCCCGGCACTAGACCTTTCTGTTTGTTAGATTATTTTCCGGACGATTTTTTGATGGTGGTGGACGAAAGTCACGTGACCATATCGCAAGTTCATGCAATGTATGGCGGCGATAGAAGCAGAAAAGAAAATTTAGTAGAATATGGCTTTCGTTTACCAGCAGCGATGGATAACCGGCCCTTAAAGTTTGAAGAATTTGAAAGCTTACAAAACCAAGTCATTTACGTTTCTGCAACCCCTGCTGATTATGAACTTCAAAAAAGCGAAGGGATTTATGTCGAACAAGTCATTCGTCCGACAGGTTTGCTTGATCCCGTCATTGAAATTCGTCCGAGTTTGAATCAAATTGACGATTTAATTGAAGAAATTCAGCTTCGTTGTGAAGCAGACGAACGCGTTTTAGTAACCACTTTAACCAAACGAATGGCCGAAGAATTGACCAAGTATCTAACCAAAGTTTCTATCCGAACACGTTATATTCACTCGGATGTAGACACTTTAGAACGGGTGGAAATTATGCAAGATTTACGGAAAGGTTTGTTTGATGTTTTGGTTGGCGTCAATTTATTGCGAGAAGGTTTAGATTTACCAGAAGTCTCCTTAGTGGCTATTTTAGATGCAGATAAAGAAGGCTTTTTACGTAGCCATCGTTCGTTAACGCAAACGGTAGGAAGAGCCGCTCGAAACGTCAATGGAAAAGCGATTATGTATGCTGATAAAATTACGAACAGTATGCAAAAAACAATGGATGAAACCACCTACCGACGAGAAAAACAAATTGCTTATAATACAAAACACGGCTTGGTGCCAACTGCTTTGAATAAAAGCTTAGGCAATGTGTTGAGTGGAAATTCGGTTTCGACGCAATATTATGAAGATAAAATTTTAAAAGCAGCTGAACCTGAAAGTTTATATTTATCGAAACCTGAAATTGAAAAGAAAATTCGAGATTTGCGAAAAATGATGGAAAAAGCAGCCAAAGAGTTAGATTTTATTCACGCAGCTAAGTTTCGCGATGAGATGAAAACATTACAAGAAAAAATATAATTATGAGCAGGTTTCAACTAGTAATCGTCTTGGTTTTTGGCCTATTTTCTTGTAGTAAAGAAGACAATACACAAGAACCAATAATTGAACAGCCAACAGGTTACACCCAATATGGCACTCCTTTTTCTCCAATTCCAAACACGGAAGATATCATCATGTATGAAGTTAACATGCGAGCTTTTGGCACAACTAGTAGTTTGCAAAACGTGATTAATCGATTGGATGATATACAAGCATTGGGTGTAAATACAATTTGGTTAATGCCCATTTATCCTATTGGAACGATTAATTCGGTAAATTCTCCCTATTGTGTTAAAAACTATAAAGAAATAAGCAGTGAATATGGAACGCTTTCGTTGTTAAGAGCATTTACTACGCAAGCTCACGAAAGAGGAATGACGGTCATTTTAGATTGGGTTGCCAATCATACTTCGTGGGATAATCCATGGATTACAGAACACTCTGATTGGTATACTAAAAATTCGGCGGGACAAATAATTCATCCTGCGGGAACAAATTGGACAGATGTTGCCGATTTGAATTTTGACAATCAAGCTATGCGATTGGAAATGATTGATGTCATGAAATATTGGGTTTTAGAAGCAAATATTGATGGTTTTCGATGTGATTATGCCGATGGTGTGCCGTTTAGTTTTTGGCAGCAAGCCATTTCAAGTTTAAATACAATTCCCAATAGAAATTTAATTTTTTTAGCCGAAGGAAATAGAACAGACCATTTTTCAGCAGGATTTCAAATGACTTATGCTTGGGATTTTTATGCCAAAACGAAAGCGATTTTTAATGGTGAAAATGCTGCAAACCTTTTTTTAACAAATACTTCAGAATACAGTACCATTCCAGCTGGAAAACATAAAATAAGATTTACAACAAATCATGATGAATCCGCTTGGGATGCGACTCCAATGACCCTATTCAATGGAAAAAATGGCTCTTTGGCAGCTTCGGTAGCATCCTTTTTTATAAATGGAGTTCCGTTATTGTACACCGGTCAAGAAGTTGGAAGACAAAATAACGTTTCGTTTTTTTCCAACACTCCCATTGATTGGAATACCAATCCTGATATGCTTCTGGCTTATCAAAACCTTCTAGACTTTTACAAAACATCGAATGCCGCAAAAAAAGGGACGTTGACAGCTTATCCATCCAATGATATACTATGCTTTAAAAAAGTTTTTAAGGACGAATCGCTTTTAATTTTTATCAATGTGCGAAATTCATCCATTTCTTTTCCTATTCCTATTGATTTTCAAAATACCACTTGGACTAACGCAATGACAAATAGTTCTGAAAATTTAGGAAGCAGTTTAAACTTAAATGCATACCACTATTTAATACTAAAAAATTAAAACAAACCCATGAAAAACATAAACGAAATACTGCAATTAACAGACGAAATTGAAATCATTGAAGCCGTTGGAACAATCATTTGGGACAAGAAAAACCAATCGGAAGATTTTAGTTTATTAAACGATAGCGAACGGAATTTTGTCTACATTGATGTGTTTGAAGGAGCGATGAATGAAGGAGGTTTCAACCATTTTTTTAGTAGTGAAGCAGGGAATTTTGCCGAAGAGATAAAAGAAGCATATTACGCCATCAAAGCTCCGCAAACCGCTTTGCTTATTGAAAAAGCAATCCGTTTATTTCCAAATGAAAGCTTTACGGATGATTTGGAAAAAAGAAATCAAATTTTAGCAAAAATGGATGAAATTATTTTTTCTGATTGGGAAGATTTAGATGAAATTTTCTTTGCCGATGAGCAAGAAGAAGATATTGTTGCTTTGATTGTTGCGTATATTCATGAAAATAAAAAGGACTTTTAGGTTTGCCGTTTGAAAGAAACATTCAATTTTGACCATTCTTTAATTATGCTGTTCTTGAAAGATTTTTATCAAAATTTCAGAATCGACTGTTCTGTTTGGAGCGGTTTTCATTGCGTCTAAAACTCTTTTGATTGCCATCGGATTCAAGCCCAATTTCAAACCTAATTGATACAAGAAATTTTCTTCTTGATAGTGCTGAAAATCATCGGTATAGGATAATAAAGCCATCCGATAGAAATGTTCAATTCGTTTAAATTCTGACTTTAAAACTTTCTTTTCATTAGTCAAGGCGAATAACTCTTCTAAATCAGTTTCTTTTATTTTCCAATCGGAAACAATTGATTTGATGAATTCCATTTCGTTGGGATGAAGAACGCCTTCTATTTTGGCTAATGAAATCATATCGTCGATTAGACTTAATTTTTCTTTATAGGTAATCATTCTTTTTAATTTTTGGCTAATTTAGCAGTTCCTTTTAATTATTCAAAAAATGAAAGTTGTTTTATCGCTTCTTGTTGTCTTTTTAGTATTTTTTTTACTTGCTCCTAAAGTTTGGGCACAAAAAAGATTTTCTTCTTTTGAAATAGAAGCTCCAACCCTGAGCACTACGAAAAAAATATGGGTTTATTTGCCGTTGGATTATGAAAAATCGACTAAAAAATATCCGGTTTTATATATGCACGATGCACAAAATTTATTTGATGCCAAGACTTCATACGCTGGTGAATGGCGTGTAGACGAGACCTTGGATAGCCTAAAAGCCAATGTCATTGTGATTGGAATTGAACATGGAAATGAAAAACGAATGGATGAATTAACACCATTTAAAAATGAAAAATACGGTGGTGGAAAAGCGGATGCCTATTTAGATTTTATCGTTTCGACTTTAAAACCGCAAGTCGATTTGAATTACAGAACGAAATCTTCTAAAAAAAATACCGGAATTATGGGAAGTTCACTAGGCGGACTAGTTTCGTTTTATGCTGTGCTGAAATACCCTGAAACATTTGGAAAAGCAGGTGTTTTTTCTCCATCTTTTTGGTTTTCTGAAGAAATATATACATTTGCTAAACAAGCCAAAAAATCAAAAGCTAAACTTTATTTTTTATGTGGTGATAGCGAAGGTGATATAGAAGATAGCCCATTAATGGTAAATAATATGAACCGCATGATTGAAATCATGGCAGACAACCGTTGTACTTGTTTGCATTTAACAAAAAGCGAAGTAATTAAAGGAGGGAAACATAATGAAAAGTTGTGGGCAACACACTTTGGGGAAGCCGTTTTGTGGCTTATGAAGTAATTTATATTTTTTTTCAGTTGTAGAAAAAGTTGCATTAAATTATAGCTTATCTTTACCCAATTAATAAAAATTAGTATTCTAAAAAATGAACAACAACGACATATTCAAAAAACTCCGAGTTGCCTTACAGCTTCGCGACGACCAAATAGTAGAAATTTTAGAACTAGTCGATTTTAGAATTTCTAAAGCCGAATTAGGGGCTTTCTTTAGAACTGAAGACAATCCGAATTTTATGGAATGTGGTGATCAGGTTTTACGTAATTTTTTAAATGGCTTAGTCATTCACTTACGTGGAACTAAAGAGAATCCGAAAAATCCAATGATGGTAATTAAAAGTCATACTGCTTCTGGAGGAGAGAAAATAGAAAATAGAGAGAAGAATTTAGAAGCAAGAGGAAAGAAGCAAGAAGAAAGAAAGCCGTTTGTGAAATCGGCCTCTACGGGTTCAAAACCAGCTTTTAAAAAGAAGCCTACTGCTACTTCAAAATCGAAAGATAAAAAACCAGAAAAGAAAATAGAAGTTGTTGAAAAAGTAAAATACAAAAACGGCAAAAAATAAAGAAATCCCGAATTTACGTTCGGGATTTTTTGTTTATTGATTTCTTTAGCGATTATCCTAAAGCATTTTTTACTTGATCTGCTGCTTCTTGAAATTGAACTGCAGATAAAATCGGCATACCCGAATTATCAATTAATTCTTTTGCAATTTCAGCATTTGTTCCTTGTAAACGTACAATGATTGGCACTTTAATTGCATCTCCCATATTTTTATAAGCATCTACAACACCTTGAGCAACACGGTCGCAACGTACAATTCCACCAAAAATATTGATTAAAATTGCTTTTACATTTGGATCTTTTAAAATAATACGAAATGCTAATTCAACACGTTTCGCATCAGCAGTTCCACCTACATCTAAGAAGTTTGCTGGCTCGTAACCAGCATATTTAATTAAATCCATCGTAGCCATCGCCAATCCAGCTCCGTTTACCATACAACCTACAGTTCCATCTAAATCGACATAGTTTAAACCAGCTGCTTTTGCTTCTACTTCAATCGGATTTTCTTCACGAATATCACGCATATCAGCGATTTTAGCTTGACGGTATAAGGCATTATCATCGATATTTACTTTGGCATCTACAGCCATAATTTTATTATCAGATGTTTTTAATACAGGATTGATCTCAAACATTGAGGCATCGGAACCGATATAAGCATTATATAACGAATGGACAAACTGAACCATTTCTTTAAAAGCCAATCCAGAAAGTCCTAAATTAAAAGCAATTCTTCTTGCTTGAAAGCCTTGTAATCCAACGGTTGGATCAATTTCTTCCGTAAAAATCAAATGAGGTGTGTGTTCCGCTACTTCTTCAATATCCATGCCTCCTTCGGTAGAATACATAATCATATTCACGCCCTTTCCTCTATTCAATAGCACTGACATATAAAATTCAGAAACTTCACTTTCGCCAGGATAGTAAACATCTTCTGCCACTAACACCTTGCTCACTTTTTTTCCTTCTGGTGGCGTTTGAGGTGTAATTAACATCATTCCGATAATTTGCTCTGAAATTTCTTCCACTTGTTGCAAATTCTTAGCCAATTTCACACCGCCGCCTTTTCCGCGTCCGCCTGCATGAACTTGAGCTTTGATAACATGCCATCCTGTTCCGGTTTCGGCTGTTAATTGCTTTGCAGCAGCTACAGCTTCTACTGGACTGTTTGCTACAATTCCGCGTTGAATGCGTACGCCATAAGAGGCTAAAATTTCTTTTCCTTGGTATTCGTGTATATTCATAATCGAAATGCGTTTGTGTGTTAAAAAAGTGCCACAAAAATAACAAACTTAATCTAAAAAGTAGCTACAAATTGAAAATTATTGTGCCGTAACAAGTGATTTTTTCATGGAGTAAGTTTTTTACCGGGAAGGAAAAGGTAATTAAACATTTTTATAAAAAAGTGTTCAAGACAATGGAGTGGTAAAATCTTATCTATAAAAAGTAAAAAATCAGTATCGGTTCAGCCTATTTAAAGCATCATTTGCCAATTATTATTTTAAACGATTTTAATAATTTAATTTAATTCCAAACCCTAACCCCATATCGCTATCATAATGAGTTGTGATTCCCATATTTTTTCCAATAACATAGTTAAATCCTGCCATATATTCTTTGTCTGTATTGACCATAAATGCCATTCGTAAACGTTTTGAAACCGGAATGTCTTCACGCATTAATTGCATACGAACATTTCCATCATGAAATACTTCTGCTTGAAAAATCACCAGTAGAGGTAACGTATAATCAAAACCTAAACTAGCTTGGATGCGTTTGTCTTTGGTACTTTTTTGTCCAAATAAATTTTCTTCAACTTCACCATTTTCTAATTTACGATAACGAGCATCCAATCCAATAAACGGCATGAACCATTGATTTCTGCCAATATATCTACCAATATGTGTTTCACTTTCATAACCATGTTCATCGTGGTAGCCTAAACGCCATTCGGTTCCAAAACTCCAACGTGTATTTTGCAACATTGCTTGACCGTCATTTCCTGAAGTAGCAAAATCATTTTCTGCCATAAAATGAAATTGATTGCTTTCGGCTTGTAGTTTTTTATAAGCTTTTTCTTTATTGGGTAAATACGGATTGGGTTCTGAATTTTCATAACTAAAAACGCGGTTCATTCCGGCCATCATGTGGTATAAAATATGACAATGAAAAAACCAATCGCCATCAGCATTAGCTTCAAATTCAATTACATCCGTTTCCATGGGCATAATGTCCAAAACATTTTTTAAAGGTGCGTATTCTCCTTGACCGTTCAAAATTCTAAAATCGTGTCCGTGCAAGTGCATTGGGTGACGCATCATCGAATTATTGTATAAAGTAATGCGAACATTTTCTCCTTTCTTAATCAAAATTTTGTCGGTTTCAGAAAGCACCACATTATCCATACTCCAAACATAACGGTTCATGTTTCCTGTTAATTCAAAACGAAGCTCACGAACTGGTGCATCTTTTGGAAGTGTTGTTTTGGTTGGTGATTTTAGCATTCCATAATTCAACGTCACAATATCTGAATTTGTTGATGGCATTTTATGATTAGAATGATCCATTTCTATATCATTGTTCATTTTCATCTTACTACCAGATATTTCAGGATACATCACCGTATTCATATCCATTTTTTGAAAACTCATATCCATTCCCATATCATCCATGGTTCCGTCCATATTCATCATGTTGTTCATCATTTTCATGCCTTCAAAATACTTCAATTTTGGCATTGGACTAACTAATTGTTTGATTCCTTCGCCAATATAAATTGAAGTTGATTTCGTTCTATCTTCTGGAGTTGCTAAAAATTCATACGAAGTGTTTTCTGCTGGAATTGTAACAATTACATCATACGTTTCAGAAACACCAATTATTAATCGATCTACTTCAACAGGTTCTACATCATTTCCATCATTAGCCACTACAGTCATTTTTCCTGCAGCATACTTTAACCAAAAATAAGACGATGCTCCACCATTTGAAATTCTCAAACGTACTTTATCACCCGATTTGAATTGTGTTAATTGACTCTCATTTTTTCCATTAATTAAGAATTTATCATAATAAACATCACTTACGTCCATTGCCAACATCCGTTTCCATTCGTTAGTTAATTTGGTTTTAAAATGACCTTCTCTAATCGCTTCAGCATAACTTTGAGTAGTTCCTTTTTTAATAGCAAACCAATCGGAAGCATTGTGTAACATTCTGTGGACATTTTCGGGTTTGTAATCTGTCCATTCGCTCAAAATAACCGGAACTTGTGGAATATCATCAATTCCTTCTCGAAAGGTAGGATCATCTAATTTTTTCTTTAAAATTAACGAGCCATACATTCCAATTTGTTCTTGCAAACCACTATGACTGTGATACCAATGTGTTCCTGATTGAATAATTGGAAAACGATAAACAAATTCTGTATCAGGTTCTATTGGCATTTGTGTTAAGAAAGGCACTCCATCTTCTTTATTGGGTAAATACAATCCGTGCCAATGCAAAGAAGTCGATTCCTTCAAATGATTGTACACATGAATTTCAGCAATGTCACCTTCCGTAAATGTTAAAGTTGGCATCGGAATTTGTCCGTTTACAGCAATCGCTCTTTTTTCTTTACCAGAAAAATTGACGATTGTATCTCGAACATGTAAATCATAGCGAACTACTTTTTGAGCAGACAAATTAATGGTAAATGCTAAATGGTAAATGGTTAATGCTATAAGTATGATTGTTGATTTTTTCATCGATTATTTTTTGATTTTACAAGTATGGCTGTGATTATTCTTTGAAGTTCTTCACAATCATTCAATAATTCTTGAGCAACAAGTTCGTCAATATAATTACTATCTCTTAGTAATCTGATCCAATAATGTGTTTCAAAAACTTCCTTTTGTGCTATAGAAAATTTATGAATAAAATCAGCTTTTGATTGTGCTTGCACGCCTTCCTTCAACGTTTGCTCCTACTGATGTAGCACTTCTAACTAACTGTTTTGATAAAATATACTCTCTTTGACTTTGCAATACTTTAAATAATTTTACAATCCTTAAAGCAAATGCATACGATTTTGTTTTTATAATATTTTCTTTCATCTTTACTTTTAATTCAACATTTACCGCATTTACAATTCAGCATTTACAATTCAGCATTAAATTTTTATAGTTCTTAATCGTAATGCATTTGCAATTACGGAAACGGAACTAAAACTCATAGCCAAAGCTGCAATCATAGGAGAAAGTAATATTCCAAAAACCGGAAATAAAACTCCAGCTGCAATTGGAACACCTAATGAGTTATAAATAAAAGCAAAGAATAGATTTTGTCTGATGTTTTTCATCACAGCATGACTCAAGTTTTTAGCTTTTACGATACCTTTTAAATCTCCTTTTACCAAAGTTATTTTTGCACTTTCAATCGCCACATCAGTTCCTGTTCCCATAGCAATTCCAATGTCAGATTGTGCTAAAGCCGGAGCATCATTTATACCATCACCAGCCATGGCAACGATTTTTCCTTGAGCTTGCAAATTTTTGATGTATTCTAATTTATCTTGTGGCAAACAGCTTGCCTTGAAATCGGTTAAATTTAATTCAGAAGCCACTGCTTGTGCCGTATTTTCATTATCTCCTGTCAACATGATTACTTCAACACCTTGACGTTTTAATTCATTTATAGCTGCTAAACTTGACTTTTTAATAGCATCTGTAATGGTAATAAAACCTACTACTTTTTTATCAATAGCAATATAAGAAACCGTTTTGCCTAATTTTTGTTCGGCAATTACTTCATTTTCGATACTTGTGAAATCAGCAACACCTTCTTGTTCTAGTAGTTTTTTATTTCCTAAACTAATTTTTTGATTTTCAATAAACCCAATTACTCCTTTTCCTGTAACGGATTCGAAGTTTTCTACTTTAGAAAAAGTCACGCTTTTAGATTTTCCAAAATTCACTACCGCTGTTGCTAATGGATGTTCACTACTTTGATTTAAAGAAGCTATTTTTCCTAGAACCTCTTTTTCATCTCCTTCTTTTACTATAATTTTTTCTACAGATGGTTTTCCTTCGGTTAAGGTTCCTGTTTTATCGGTAATTAAAACATCAATTTTATCCATTTTTTCAAGAACTTCTGCATTTTTAATTAATACACCCGATTTTGCTCCTTTTCCTACTCCAACCATGACAGACATAGGTGTTGCTAATCCTAAAGCACAAGGACAAGCAATAATTAACACCGCAATCGCATTTACAAATGCATAAACTAATTTAGGTTCTGGACCAATGAGCCACCAAATAATAAAGGTTATCACTGAGATTACTACCACAATTGGAACAAAATATTTAGCAACTTTATCTACTAAATTTTGAATAGGAGCTCTTGAACGACTAGCATCCGAAACCATTTGAACGATTTGAGCCAATAAGGTTTCTGAACCAACTTTTTCAGCAATCATTAAAAAAGATTTGGTTCCGTTGATAGTTCCAGAACTTACCGAATCCTCTTCTTTTTTATCAACAGGAATAGGTTCTCCAGTAATCATCGATTCGTCAATGGTGCTATTTCCTTCGGTTATTTTACCATCAACTGGAATTTTTTCTCCGGGTTTTACACGAATGATATCTCCTTTATTGATATCATGAATCGAAATTATTTTTTCTTGTCCGTCAATCACTAAAGTAGCTTCGGTTGGTGCTAATTTCATCAATTCTTTTATGGCTCCGCTAGTTCTGCTATGGGCTTTTGCTTCTAACAATTGGCCTAATAAAACCAAGGTTAAAACTACGGCGGTTGCTTCAAAATATAAATGAACTGTTCCTTCCGGTGTTTTAAATTGGGAAGGAAATATATTTGGAAAAAGTAACGCTACAATACTAAATATAAAAGCTACACCAGTTCCTATTCCTATTAAAGTAAACATGTTTAAGTTCCAATTTACTATGGATCTCCAAGCTCTTTCAAAAAACATCCAACAAGCATAAAAAACTACGGGAATCGTTAATGCAAATTGCACCCAATTCCACTTTTGTAATTCCATTATTTGATATAACGGATTATTTGGAATCATATCCGACATGGCAATAATAAAAATAGGCAACGTAAAAACAGTAGCAATTTTCATTTTATGCCACAATTTTTGATAGGTTTTATCTTCTTCAGATTCGGTAGGTTCCATCGGCACTAAATCCATTCCACAAATTGGACAGCTTCCTGGTTTGTCTTGAATAATTTCAGGATGCATTGGACAAGTATATTGTGTGTTTTGAACTAAAGTTGGTTGTTGAACCAAATCCATTCCACAAACCGGACAATCACCTGCTTTTTCATAGACTTTGTCTCCTTCACAGTGCATTGGACAATAAAATTTTCCTGCTTGTGGTTTGTAGGTTACTTCTTGGTGTTTATGCTCCATATTATCCGTAGAGCAACAGCTTTTAGGAGTTATTTCTTTAACAGGACTATTGGGAATCGAAATTTGGTATTTACTATCTTTTCCACCTAAAGCTTGTTGCAAAACGTCAAGTTCTACATGTTTTGACATTGTGATAGTAGCTAGTTTTTCTTCTTTGGAAACGGCTACTTCTGTGATGTTTTCAACTTTAGATAAATCGGTTGTGACCTTATTTTCACAACCAGAACAAGTCATTCCTTCAATATGATAAGTGTGTTTCATTTTACTTTTGATTTTCTAAACGATTAATCATTTCTTTCATTTGCTTGATTTCTTTTTCTTGAGCAATTATTATTTCATCTGCTAATTTTTGAACTTCAGCGTCTTCAAAATCGACTGCACTACTAGTCATAATGGCTGATGAATGATGCGGAATCATCGCTTTCATCCATTGCACATCACTAATAGGAGTTTGTGTTCGCAATAAAAATAACGTTCCAAAAAAAGAAAATGTTGCAAAAGCAATAATTCCTAAATTTATTTTACGATTAGGATACATTTTCCACATAAACAACAACATGCTAATTGCCATTGCAGCAATCATTAATGTTGTCATATAAACTCGTGTTAAGCTATTATAAATATGATCAAATTCGGCAACGTTTAAGAACATTACTAAATACATAATTACAAAAGACACGGCCATTATTAAGGCAAATTTTGGATAAGGATTGTGTTTATTATTTTCCATGATATTATTTTTTTTATTAATTAAATCATTAATGTCCGATAAAAATTAAAATCGAACTTTTTTGTTTTTTATTTAACTGAAAATCAGTTGTTTGATTTTATTTTTTTGTCAATTTTCAAAATCAGGCATCAAAAAAATCTCAATTGCTCT
>NZ_JAQVCH010000055.1 GCF_028689845.1 Flavobacterium sp.
TAATTCTAAAAGAAAAGAGAACAACCGAAGCCATAACACACGCCTATCGGCATCATTAATTAGCATTTAGAAGTCGTGTGCAATGTTGTCAGCCCATGAAGCCGATAGCCTCGGTCGTTATGGCCAATAGTAGAAAAAGTAAAACGACAGAATTTTGGTTGAAAAATCTTTGACGAACTGTCCACTTCTTCTGGACTTTATGACTTGTCGGTTTGACAGATTTTGCTGGTTTTAGGGGTTTTGCTCGGCGGACAATTCCTCGCAGATTTTCTAAGGAAAAAATTGGACTTTTAGCTTTTACGACTATGAGCCGGAACGACTAAATTTGATAAATTGCGGTTAGGACAACTTGAAAACTGAATTTCAGACTCTGCTCGTTGTCAGGCTGAAAGTGCATTTTGACAGCGACAAAAAATGAAGAATAATATGAGTATAATTAGATTAACTACGTGTAATAATATTGTTGAAGCTAACATGGTAAAGCACATGTTAGAAAATGAAGAAATTGAATGCTTCCTCACGAACGACAATTTCACAACTTTAATGCCTGGTTTCAATGGCATTTTAGGAGCAGGCATTCAAATTATGATTGAAGAAAAAGACCTCGAAAAAGCAAATACTCTTTTAAGTATTGATGAAGAGACTGAAAATATTAAATGTCCAAACTGTAATTCAGAAAACATTTCATTTGGACTCGGGGAAAACAGGATTAAGAAAGTTTTTTTTGCAATTCTATCAGTATTTATCTCAACTCCAATGAACAATATTAGAGGCACTTACTATTGCAAAAATTGCAAACAAGATTTTAAAGCATATTCAGAAACAGAATCAACAAAAAAAGATAACTAAACTCATTTTTTATAACTGTTCATTTGTTGACTTTGAGTTCAAGTGGCGACAAAAAGACAAATCAACTTTCTGACTTTAAAACAAAAGAAAAACTGTTAGAAAACATTGATTTACAGACTAAGAAATTAAGATTTTATTCGTTAATTTGTAACAGTTTTGTGCTGACAGGAAACGAAGAAAAAGAAATATAAGAAACTCAACAACATTTGTACTTTTCGGTTGGAAACTACGGTTTGACAGTCGACTGAAATGTGAGTTGCGAGAGTTTTTACATTTTATCGGCTGACATTTAAACGACTGATTGACACGAAACTACTAGGCCATAACACACGCCTATGTTCACAGGCTGGCTGACTTGCACTTAGCAGGTTTTGCGCCCGCATTCACTTTGTCGCAGTGCGACAGCGAATACGCCCGCAAACCGCCCGTGCTCATAGCCTCGGTCGTTAGTGGCAACGCTAAAAAATGAAAAAGAAAATCAAATTTTAGTTGAAAAATTCTTGTTGGACTGTCCTCTACCACGACTTTTTCACTTATGTAGTTGGACTGACTTTGCTCATTATTCAGCTTTTTCGCTCGGACAATTCAACGCGAATTTTCTAAGGAAGACTGACTAACTTTTAGATTTCTGACTGTTGACACTTACGACTGGAAAATATGGGAATTCAGATTGAAAAAAATTAGTACTTCACTCCTATTTCAACATATTTGTTCGACTAGCGAGTTGAAACAGAAAAAAAAAACGAAACAAAACATTATTGGTTTTAACTGACTTTGTGGGTTGGCGGGCTGAAAATGGTTTTATCGGCAGAAATGAAAACAAAAACAAACTCTCATGACAAGTCGAAAGAAGAAAAAACCCGTTTCTACTTGTCTGAGAGAATGCTTAAACAAAAAAAAAATCGAATTAGGAACTACTCGTTTGTGACAGTTTCCTGGTGCTTTATAAGTTTCGACTCGAAAAAAGAAACATAAAATAAATCGAATTTACTGTTTAGAGTCTTAATTATTATTCGTTAATTTGCAACCGTTTTGTACGACTTGACAAATTGTAGAATTTAGATCTGTAACTCGACTTATTTCGTGCGGAAATTTAGGTTTTTACTTTGCGACAGAGTTGTGAGTCTATCAAATTACGAATTGACAACTTTTGTGCGAAAAGACAGATTTCCTGTATTTTACGACTCGAAAACAAACTATACTTAACAAGCTAATGCCACTAACACACGCCTAAGTGCAGTGGCTGGCTGAAGTGCATTTAGCAGGTTTTGCGCCCGCATTCACTTTGTCGTTTCACGACAGCGAATACTCCCGCAAACCGCCAATGCTCTTAGCCTCAGTCGTTATGCGTCATAGTAAAAAAAACAAAAAGACTGAATTACAGTTGAGAAATCTTAGACAAACTATCAGCTTTTTCGACATAAATAAACGTTTTGTTATCGTTAATTAGATTAAAACTTGACAGAAATATAATATATTACATCACTTATCAGTAAATTATTAATTATCACAATGAAAAAAAACTTTAGAATCAAAACCATTTCCCTTTTAGTTCTTGGAATTATCAATTTAAGCAGCTGTAAAACAGATGAACCAACATTTAAAAATACAGTAACAGACATAGACGGTAATATATATCATACTGTTGAAATTGGAACTCAGACATGGATGGTCGAAAACCTAAAGACGACAAAATATAATGATGGGACAGCAATTCCATCTATTTCTGATAGTATAGAATGGACAACAATAACAAGTCCAGGTTATTGTTGGTATAAAAACGATTCTATTTTACTAAAGAAAAATTATGGAGCACTTTATAATTGGTATGCAGTAAATACTGGAAAACTAGCACCTAAAGGCTGGCATATACCAACAAATAGTGAATGGGAAACACTTTTTGCCTATTTAGGAGGAGAAAAAGTAGCAGGAGGCAAACTAAAAGAAACTGGAACCAAAAATTGGTTAACTCCAAATACTAAGGCAACAAACCAAACTGGTTTTACTGCTCTACCGAGTGGTTCACGCTACTATGGCAAATTCAACAACGAAGGTTATTTATGTATCTGCTGGTGTGCAGATGATTATTTTGAGGGCGCATACAACTGGGCAATTCGAAATAACACCACAGAGGTAACACTTGCATTTAGCGACAAAAAAAGTGGATTATCAGTTAGATGTATTAAGGATTGAAATTGTAATCTATGAAAAACCATTAGCAAACGCATCGATGATTACATTTTGCTGACGTGCACTTTGTGGATTTTGTAGTTTTTCCGGCAAAATAAAAAGACAAATCAACTTTCTGACTTCAAAACAAAAGAAAAACATTGACTTACAAACAGAAAATTTAAGATTTTATTCGTTAATTTGTGACAGTTTTGTGCAGATAGAAAACAAAGAAAAAGAGAAATAAGAAACTCGACAACTTTTGTGCGTTTCGGTTGGAAACTGCGGTTTGACAAACGACTGAAAAGTGGTTTTCGAGGTGAAATCTCACTTAATGGCTGAATATAAAACGAACGCAACGGACAAAACTACGAACGCATAACACACGCCTATGTGCACAGGCTGGCTGATGTGCACTTAGCAGGCTTTGCGCCCGCATTCACTTTGTCGCTATGCGACAGCGAATACGCCCGCAAACCGCCCGTGCCCATAGCCTCGGTCGTTAGCACCAAGCGTAAGAAAGAAGAAGATTTCAGGTTCTGGCGGTTGAAAATCTTTGACGAACTGACCGCTTTTTCAGATTTTGCGACATAATCAGACGAATTTGAAGCGACAAATTTTGCTCGACTTTTTGGCTTTTTGACTAGCGGACAATTCCTCGCAGATTTTTATGGTAAGACTAAGATTCTGGTTCATTCTAACGATTTGGAACTGACAACCGAAAATGACTTTTGGCTACGGCTGAATTTTATATTACCGAATTTATTTTAGTTTTTGGCGTTTCGGTTGGAAAGTGCGGTTTGAAAAGGTTGAAAAGAAAAATTGGAATTTACGATTAGACAGTTCTGTATTTGGTGCAACAAGTCCCCAATACAAACAAATATCTAAACTCCGTTTTATTTCACGGACGAAATAAGTAAAAAAATGAAACTGCGGTTATACTATTAAAAACCGCAGTTTCAAAGTAGTTCTTTGAAAAAATAAAATAACGACTGTATTTGTTCAAATAGACACCGTACAAGTTCAAATAGACACCGTATATATTCAAACTAATACCGTACATATTCAAACTAACACTGTATAAATTCAAGCTGACACCGTACATATTCAAACTAACACCATATAAATTCAAACTGATACCGTACATATTCAAACTAACACTGTATAAGTTCAAACTGACACCGTACTTGTTATAACTAACACCGTATAAATTCAAACTGATACCGTACTTGTTATAACAGTCTACTTTATTTATACAACGACATAGAATATATCTGTATTGACAGACGACTAACTAGAAATAATGAAAACACTATATATAAACAAGAACGTCCAGGTGCTAACATACGCCTATGGACACAGGCTGGCTGAAGTGCATTTAGCAGGTGTTGCGCCCGCTTTCACTTTGTCGTTACCACGACAGCGAATTCGCCCGCAAACCGCCAATGCCCATAGCCTCAGTCGTTAGGTTCCATTCAAAAAAAAAAGAAAACAAAGTTTGTGCTTAACAAAAACGACATTTATAAATTTCAATTTTATCTATAGGAGAAACATAAAGCAAATAAAAATGGAGAATTAAACACGCGAGAATTTCAGTTAAGTCTATACAAAATCGAAGAAATTTTATTTTCTCAATCTAATGCATTATAATTGCAAATAAATTTTAAATAAATAATGAAGATGAAAAAAGAGAAAGAGTTGATTATTTCGAAGGATTTTGATCCAAAAATGATTGTGGGGACATGGGAGTCTTCTCAATATGAAAATTACAAATATGTTTTTGACATAAAGGAAACTGAAAGTTTTACTGATAACATGATTGTAATAAAAGCAAAAAAAACACCTGTCATTAAAAGCAAAGTAGAAACTGAATCAATAGTCTATTTTAATATGAATATGAGAGAGAATTTCTTATATTTTAATTCTAGTGCAATTGGGAATGGACATTTCCCAATTATTCAAAATTACAATAATTTAGAATTAATTAGAGATACGGTATTTTCTAAAGGATATGATGATAACACTTTTAGAATTTACTTCCATAAAGTGTAAATAGTATTATTACATATCTATGGCGAACTTCAAGAGTGAGCCAAACTACTGGTAACCAGAGCATATTAACTAAATCAGGTGAACTAATGTGGATGTATGTGCAATAACATTATGGAGTATCACCTATTACAGTTAGCAGCAGTTATTAAAAAAAACATATGAGAGTATTTAGCAAATTTGAAAAGAAATTCCTTGAACAAATTGTCAATTTGGAGAAGGGGGCTGAAAAGATTCTAAAACCACATTCTTTTTTTGGAGATTTATTAAGTATTAAATCACAAGTGACAATTGTAGGGCGTGATAATAAATATAAATTACTAGAAAATGAAAATCATTATTTCAAAATTGAAATTAAGGGAAAGAAAAGTTCTACTTCCTCTGATTATTTTGAAATAACAAGAAAATTTTATGAGGCAAATGATTTATTAAACTATTTGTTACAAAATGGTTATTTACTAAGACATGAAGGTGGCAATGCATTAGGTCTATTAATCAATCCTTTGGATTTTTCCAAAGAGAAGGAGGATATTGAAACTATAGATGTTTATATAAACAAACCACTATCAAATTTACTTGAAAAATGCTCGTATTATTATCAACCAACTGAAGCTTTAAGAGATCTAGTCAACCATGGATTTAAAACAAAATCCGAAAGAAATAATCGAATTACAAGAATAATTTCAATTGCGGCTGTAATAATTTCATTGATTAGTACAATTATAAACTTAAACGAAAAACATTATTTTAAACCATTGAGAGTTGATAATACTATGAAAATTGATTCAACCTCAATAAATTATTTTATAAATAAACTACATGCAGAAGAAACAGACACTTTTAGCAATTTTCATAATAAAAAATAAATTAACCTAGACATTTTTAATATTAATACTAATGAGGTTACCTAAAAGAGTTCCTCAACCCATTTATGAAGTTGCCTCTTTCAAACTTTTCTCCTCAAAAATTCCAGACAATTGTATAATTAGAGAAATCATAGAAAGAGATTATGGAATAGACTGTTATATATAACCCAATATCCAACGGTTTTAAAACAAATTAATTCTCACAAAATGGTGGTATTCGTCGTTGGGAATCAACGGAGCGTCAAACATTTGTATAAGAAATGAGGGAGATATCTTGTAGGATAGAGTGTATAACTTAACAAAATTGGAAAATAATAGAAATATAAAACATGGAAAAAGAAAAAGCACTAAGTATTTTAAAAGAATCATTAATTGATTTTTCAGAAAAGCAAAAAAAACTAACAATTGCAGACCTTCAAAATGAAGTAATGAATCTTGTTTGTCTTGAAATATTAAAAAAGAGAAAAAATAACTCAACTGACCTTGAAAAAATGGTTTATGCTTTCAATGATTTTGTAATGGATATTGTTCCATTCTCAAGAGCATTCACAGCAGCTGCACAAGAACTATTCCCAATTGAATACGATATTTCAAAAACAATATTTGCAATTGAAGCAATTAAAACAAATTTATTATTAGATAATTCATGGGAGCTTCTTCGTGAGTATTTTATTGAAAAACATGAACATGATATTAATGATGATTTAAATTCAGATAATAATTTTCTTAACCAATCTAATACAATAAAATAGTTATTCTGTAGAGTCTATTGTAAACTTGTGATTTTCGGTTTGGTTCAGAGCCATTCACTTCGTGATGTTAGAAGTAAGCTACATGCACTGTTCTATGTACAGTAATTCTGCTCTTTTTGACGGCATAAAGCTCATTTTTATATTGGGTTAGAAGCAAAGCTCTGTTAAATCAAAATTTTAAAAAATTATTTTTGAATTATTAATATCAACTCTCATCCGATGCAATGTACACACTGCGACACCGAATTCGCACCAAATATAGCGACCTAAAGGTCAATTTCTGCCATTCATAATATAATTTTATCTTTGTAGTTTAATTCTAAACAAGCAAAAGTGGTGACAAGCATTTTACATACAAAATTAGACAAGCATATTCGTTTC
>NZ_JAQVCH010000056.1 GCF_028689845.1 Flavobacterium sp.
TAACACACGCCTATGGGCACAGGCTGGCTGACGTGCAATTTGGAGGTTTTACTCCCGCATTCACTTTGTCGTTCCACGACAGCGAATGCTCCCGCAAACCGCCAAATGCCCATAGCCTCGGTCGTTATGGGCAATCGTAAAAAAGAAATAGAGACATTGATTTTCAATTCAATTGACCTTTATTAGCTAATTTTGAAATCAGAGAATTATTTAGAAATTATACGTTTGAAAGTGGTAAGCGACAAGAAAATAACAAGAAAAAGTAAAACAAAATTATCTATTGATTTAAATTTGTAATTTTGCTGTTTAACGACAAATATTTTCAACAAATCAAGACAAATTAGAAGAAATGAATAAAGCAAAAATATCAATACGTTTTTTTGATGACCGTGAAGTACGTGCCCTTTGGGATGAAGAAAATGCTAAATGGAGGTTCTCTGTTCTAGATATTGTTGCTGTGCTTACTGACCAAAATGATTATACTAAAACTCGTAATTATTGGAAATATCTTAAAGCAAAGCTAAAGAAAGAAAACAGCGAGTTGGTTAGTGCCACTACCCAACTGAAACTTTTGGCAAATGACGGTAAAAGGTATTTAACCGACATGTTAGATTATGACGGTATTATTGCATTGGGTAAAGAGTTTCTAGGGAAAAAAGCCAACCGATTTATCGAATGGTTTACATACAGTGATGAAAGTATCGATGGAAAAAGTAAAACTAAAGCGTATGCTTTGTTCGAAAGTTCCTTTATAAACGGGATTGAAGTTGGGACATCTATAGGTTTGCAACAAATTCACGCTTATTTGTTTGGCGGACTGTATGATTTTGCAGGACAAATTAGGCAGAAAAACATTTCAAAAGGCGGTTTCCAATTTGCTGTATCACGATTCTTAGGTGACACATTAAAACAAATAGAAGAAATGCCAGAAACCACATTTGAAAAAATTGTAGAAAAGTATGTGGAAATGAATATGGCACACCCATTCATGGAAGGAAACGGTAGAAGTACCCGAATTTGGCTGGATTTGATTTTGAAAAAACGTCTGAACAAATGCATTGATTGGAGTAAAATTGGCAAAAGAGAATATATGAACGCAATGATACAAAGCCCACTAAACAGTAACATATTAAAGAAGCTATTAGAGAGCAGTTTAACAAACAAAATTAACGACCGTGAAATGTTTATGAAAGGAATCGACTATTCTTATTATTACGAAGAAAATGAGTGAGAAAAATTACCACAAAACGTCTGCCCATAACACACGCCTATGTTCAGTGGCTGGCTGATGTGCATTTAGCGGGTTTTGCGCCCGCATTCACTTTGTCGTTTCACGACAGCGAATGCTCCCGCAAACCGCCAATGCCCATAGCCTCAGTCGTTAGAGCCAATGCAAAAAAAAAGAAAAAAAAAGAGTATTTTGCGTATTAGACGTGACTTTTGAAAAAGAAAATTTTCAAAAAAATGGAAGAAAAAAATTATTTTATGCTTGCGCATAAAATAATTTGTCCGTACATTTGTCCGTGTCCGTAAAAATGTCCGCAAATGATAAATGTAAAATATTACTTAGATAAAGCCGATAAAAGCAAGAGATGTCCAATACATCTTGTAATCAGGCAAAAAGATGTCCAAATCAAGGTTTCTACAGGTGAAAAAGTATTTAAAAAAGACTGGGATAATTCAAATCAGTTGGTCTTAGCCACTGAATATAATTTCAAGTCAATAAATAAATTTCTATGTTTTTTAAAACAAGAAGTTGAAAAGTATTTTGAAACAGCGCCCCATTCTCAACATACTGAAAAGAATGTAAAAGAGCATATTTTGGCTTTTGTAGCAAGTAGAAATGAGAACTCAGACGTGAAAATTGTTTGTGAACCAACAAACGGCTATGAGGGGAAAAGCAAAACTACTTTCGTAGACTTATTTGCTGGTGCTGGTGGCTTTAGTGAAGGTTTTTTGCAAGCCGAACACGGAAATCGTCTGTACGAATTTTTGTTAGGAAGTGATATTAACGAAAACTGTGAACTAACACATTTGGCTCGTTATAATTACCAGTTAGGTCTACCAGCAGAATTTCTTCGTCAAGACATTACTGAAAATGACTTTTTGGACAATCTTCTTAAAAAACTTAAAAGTCAACAAGTTGACGTTGTATGTGGAGGTCCGCCTTGTCAGAGTTTTAGTTTGGCTGGCAAACGAAAAAAATTCGACAAAAAAGATGATTTATTTGCTCATTATCTTAAGGTTATTAGAGCTTTAAGACCGAAATACTTTGTAATGGAAAACGTGAAAGGTATTCTTACAAAAGAGGGTGGAAAGATTCGAGAGATGATTTTGCAAGAAATTAAGTCGATAGTTGATTTAAAAGAGTTTCACCAATTAGTATTCTTTATTGAGCAGTTAAGAAAACTAGAAAAAGTAAACACTTTCATTTTAGATTGCTATAATTTGAGATTACAATTTGAAACTGCAACAGAAAAAAATCTCGAAAAACTAAGAGAAACTTACATTCTGAATATTGAAAACAAATTTAGAGTTCTAACTCCTAAAATTGTTGATTACAAGACTAGTAAAACTGACATAAATATAAGTACAATTCGCCACGGATTTAATTTATTGAAAAGAAGTGACGAATTGGCTTATGTTAGAAAAAAAGTAATTGCTGAGAAATCGCATAGTGATTTAGACAATGATTATTTTGCTGAAAAGTTTGATGAATTTTTGACTTCGATAGAATCAAGTTCTATTATTGAACGTGTAAATCAATCATTTAAGAACTTAAAACCAGCTGAATCATTTAGAAAAGAGATTTCAGAAATTATTTTAGCATTGGAAATTTATGATTTTTCATTCGAAGAATGTATTCAGGGATTAAATCCTTATGTCGAAATTGCCAATATGGAAAAAGAGTTTGCGGAAATTCTTTCACACATTAGACTATACAATATTGACCAGCCATTTGTTGCATTAGCATCTAATTATGGAGTTCCTCAAAACAGAGAAAGAGTTTTGTTTGTCGGTTGCAGGAAAGATCAAAAAATGATTAAAGACATTCCGCCTACTGTTTCTGAGAAAGAGAAAGTTACGGTTTTTGAAGCTTTATATGACTTGGATTTTGTGGGCAATGATGATGAAAAATTCAATTATGAAAACATTGATTTGAAAGCCAGATATAATGGTTCTACAAAGAAAATGGAAGCATTAATTAAAAAACGAAATATTGACGGTAAACCTGATGAAAATAAAGGTTTAACTTATGCCGAATGGTCAAAAAAAGGGAGATTGAACGGTCGGTTTTCTAATGCAAAAAATCCATTTTATGTGCGAAATTTTGAAGAGTTAGGAAATACACTAACGCATATTGTTGCACCATTACATAATCATAAAACGAGTAAGCAAAATGACGTTGTGATTAAGCGATTAGATGTAATTAGGACTACTGGCAATTATGATTTAGCAAAAGTTGAATTGAAGAAAATTGGTCTTAACTCCGAGAAAAGAAATTACAATGTTTTAAGACCCGATTCTCAAAGTCCAACCGTGATGACAATTGCAGATGATTATATTCATTTTTCCAACCCTAGAGCATTGACAGTTAGAGAAATGGCTAGATTGCAATCATTTGATGATTCGTTTGTTTTTCAGGGAAAACGTTCAACGGGCGGAAATAAACGCAAATTTGAAGTTCCTCAATTCACTTTGGTAGGAAATGCCGTTCCTCCGCTTTTGGCTCGTGCTGTGGCGTTGGAAATTCTAAAAAATATAAAGTAATCACTTATGAGACAATTAACTGCCATTGAAATTGATAGAATTAAATTGCTCACAGAAAAGTCTGTTGAACTTTGTCTTATTGAACCGACAGAGACAGGGCTGAAAAAATCAATTATGGATGCAACAGGTTCAGTTCGAACATATTTGCAAACAAAATCAATTCATGATTTCACACAACAAAAGCAAGGTCAAGACTATAAAGTATTTGTTAAATCTACTCTAATTTCGTCTTTTGGAATAATACCGTCATCAGCTTCACTTTATCGTCCAATCACAAAGAATGGAGACCCAAGAATTTGGTTTAAAGGTTTAGGAAACTATGCGGTTGCAAATGACATATTAGGTATTATTGAATTTGACAATGAATTATTTGTCATAAATATCACTCAACTAGACTTGGCAAAATTATTAGATGAAGTAAGCTCTAATCCATTAAAAGAATTAGTTAATGAAATCAATAGCATTTCTAATGAAGTTTCTTTAGAATTATTGGGTTTACTAAATCAAATTGCTGCGAGAGGCCCGATTCCTGCTATGTTGAATGCTGATACAGCAATTGGAAGAACTCTTGAAACTCTTTTAGGAATTGACATAAACTCCTCCAAGAAACCTGATTACAAAGGTATTGAATTGAAATCGTATAGAGACAAAAGAGGAAATCGGAAAAACCTATTTGCACAAGTTCCCGATTGGAATTTGAGTAATTTTAAAAGTTCGGCTGAAATACTGAATGCTTTTGGTTATAACCGTGGCGAAGATTTTAAATTGTATTGTACAGTTTCAAGTCTGGTCAGAAATTCGCAAGGATTGAAATTAAGAATGGATTCGAAAATTAATCAATTGCTTGAAAACTCAGACAAACCAGCTATTGGAGACTTTGTTGTTTGGCAATTGGAGACTTTACACAATCGTTTACTTGAAAAGCACAATGAAACTTTTTGGATAGCAGCAGATTCAATTTTCATTGATGGTAAAGAACATTTCCAGTACAAAACAGCCGAACACACAAAGAAACCAATTGTGACTCAATTCGACATTTTATTAGATCAAGGAATAATTACACTCGACCATTTGATCAAAAGGAAAATGTCTGGTAGTGTAGTTGAGAAAGGTCCGATTTTCAAGATAAAACCAAACGCCCTAGACTTGTTGTTTCCACCAAGTAACATCTATTCGCTAATTTAGGAGTGAAATTTCAAACTCACATTCTGGAAACACAAACATGGTGAAATTAGAAACAAAAAAAACATTTGATAACCAATGCACTAGGCTCTAACACACGCCTATGTGCAATGGCGGGTTTGGTGCATTTTGCAGCGGTTGCGCCCGCATTCAGCTTGTCGTTCCACGACAGCGAATGCTCCCGCAAACCGCCAAATGCCCATAGCCTCGGTCGTTAGGGGTTATTGCAAAAAAAGAAAACAAACTTTGTAAAAATTGAATTATCTTTGTTGGAAAGAAATTTAATATCAATAATATGAGCAAATTAAGCGTAAATAAGGATGGTTTCTATTCCAGAATCTCAGACTTACTCAACTCTGCAAGAAAGACTGTCGTTCAATCGGTTAACAAAACCATTGTAAAGACTTACTTCGAAATTGGGAGATTAATTATTGAAGAAGAACAAGCTGGTAAATCCAAAGCTGAATATGGACAAAATCTAATCCTCGAATTATCGAATAAACTGACAACTGAATTTGGAAAAGGTTTTTCGACCACTAACCTAAAGCAAATGAGAACGTTCTATCTGACTTATTCAAAAGGTCAGACAGTGTCTGACGAATTCAAATTGAGTTGGTCACATTATATTAAGTTAATGAGAATCGACAACGTGGAAGAACGTATGTTTTATGAAATTGAAGCTGCAGAAAACAATTGGAGTTTAAGAGAATTACAACGACAGTTTGACACTGCACTTTACGAAAGATTAGCTTTAAGTAGAGACAAAAATGGAGTAAAAAAATTATCTGAAAAGGGACTTATAATCGAAAAAGCGCAAGATTCACTCAAAGACCCTTACGTGTTAGAATTTTTAGGATTACCTGAAGAAACAAAATATTCAGAAAACGAATTAGAACAAAGATTAATCGACAAATTAGAACATTTTTTGCTTGAATTAGGAAAAGGATACACTTTTGTCGGCAGACAAGTAAGATTTACATTTGATGAAAAGCATTTTCGTGTAGACCTAGTTTTTTATAACCGCTTGCTTCAATGTTTTGTATTGATTGATCTTAAAATTGGAGAAATTACTCACCAAGACCTTGGACAAATGCAAATGTATGTCAACTATTACGACAGATTTGTGAAGCTTGACACAGAAAACAAAACGATTGGAATTATTCTTTGTAAAAAGAAAAACGACACGCTCGTTGAAATCACACTTCCGGAAAACAACAAACAAATTTTTGCTAGTAAATACATGACAGTTTTACCGAGCAAAAAAGAACTGAAAGAATTAATCAACAACAAACTTGACGAGTGAGAGCAACAAACCCCTAACATACGCCTATGGTCACAGGCTGGCTGACGTGCACTTTGCGGGTTTTGCGCCCGCATTCACTTTGTCGCTGTGCGACAGCGAATGCTCCCGCAAACCGCCCGTGCCCATAGCCTCAGTCGTTAGGGGCAAGTTTAGAAAAAAAAGAACACCATGCAGCAAAAACATGTAATTGAATCAATAAATAGTATCTTCAACAAATACAGACAAATAGTAAAACAGTCGGGAGAAAACTATAATATCTTTAAAGTATTAAATGTTGAAAGCAATGAGGTACGACTTCACTCTGCATTCTTAGCAGACTTATTGAATTCCAAAGGGAGTCACGGTTTTGACTCTTTATTTCTTCGGTTATTTATAACAGAATTAAAAATTGACGACCTAGATTATCAGTCTGTAAATGTAAAGGTTGAACAATATATAGGTAAAGTTTCTGATATAAGCGGAGGAAGAATTGACATTGATATAAGCGATAAAAATGGATACCATATAATAATTGAAAACAAAAAATGACTATCGGCTTTTGCACCCAATAGAAAATTATTAACTTTGCAAGTAAAAAAATCATGAATTTACTTGACTTTAGTAATTATTTTCCAAATGAGGAATCCTGTATTGAACACTTTAAAACAC
>NZ_JAQVCH010000004.1 GCF_028689845.1 Flavobacterium sp.
AGAGCAATTGAGATTTTTTTGATGCCTGATTTTGAAAATTGACAAAAAAATAAAATCAAACAACTGATTTTCAGTTAAATAAAAAACAAAAAAGTTCGATTTTAATTTTTATCGGACATTAATGAAAGGAAATATAGAAGTTGAAGATTTTGTTTTGAGATTTGAAATGAAAGCTGGAGTTAAAGCTATTATGAATGTATTTAACTTTAGCAATAAGTATCATCATCTTTATAATTCTGAAATTTTTTCATGGAATAATTCTAATTCACCAAAGTTTGGAGGTTGGTTAACCAACAATTATATTACTGTAAACTGGGTTTTTGGAAAAAAAATAAATACAAATTCAAAAACAGTACTTACAAATAGTTATGATTTTGTTATGTTGACCGATGGTGATTTTTTTGAACTGGATGATGAAGAACATAAATTAGAAGAATTCTGCAGGTTAAAGTTTGTAGATCAGTTTATTGTTGGGTTTGAAAATGGTTATAAAAAAACAAAACAGGACAAAATTGAATTTTATGAGTATTTGATTGATTTTAATAATTCACTTTAATTTTGACCGTTATTTTAAAATAAAATTTTAAAACAATAATTACTTATGCTTCCCGAATTAAATAATTTTCATGATTTACTCGATAAATTAGAATATGACAAAAATAGACTTACTACTACCAGTCATATTTATGAATTATTAGATTGTTTGCTAACTTTAAATGCATTACCCGAATGGATTATAAATTCTGATGTTGAAAATGATAAATTAAAGGAATTAGCTAGAAAAAAAATATTGATTATGAGAGGAATAAATTTTGATTTAGATGAAAATTTAATATCTCACGAACTAAATCATCAGCTCAGGTTGATTAGATTGGTTTGTAACCATGCAAAGCACAATACAAATTCTAGACTAATACCAAAAATTAAAAGAGAGTATGATGCATCCTTTCCTATGGACTTTCCTGTTAAATTTGGATTTGTAATTTCAATTGGTAATAAAAAAGTTGACGCAGAATTTATTGTGGATGCTATAGCTACATTCTGGAAAACTGCTATAGCAGAACAAAGATAATATTAGAAAATAAACTATTTAATTCAATGATTTATCAATTGCCACCTCCTAAAAGTCCTGATTCTTTTGAATCTATAATTTGTGATTTATTAAATGCTTTGCATAATACAACGAGTTTTACTTTATATGGACGTAAAGGACAAAAGCAAAATGGTATAGATATTATTTCGAGCGAAAAGAAAATTGTTGCACAATGCAAACTCAGGAATATAAATCTCAATAATAGATCGGCAAAAATTGATTTTATTAATGAAATTATAAAAGACATAAATTCGATTCTACTCTTTGATAACCCACCCTATAAAATTATTATAGCTACTTCAATTGATAATGATACTTTGATTCAGGATCAGTTAAATACGATTATGCTTAAAAATAATAGTTCTTTATTAATTGAATTTTGGAGTTGGGATTATATTAGTAATCATCTTTTTCTTTTCTCTTTTCTTGTAAATAGATATTATCCTTATCGAAATAATTTTATTGAACTATCCAAAATTGAAGTGCTGAACAAAAATGTATATCGAAAAGATCCCTCTAATGAAAGGCTTTACATTTTTCATGATTCGCCTGATGATAATATTTTACCTGTTTTTGATATTTCCTTCATTAATAATTCTGAGAATACTATTCTGTTGAATTCTATAGATATAATAGCTAAAATACTACCCGTAGGTTTGGCTGGAGTATATCCAAAACCTACAGGTTTTTTAAAAGTAACAACAAAGTTTACTGCAGAAATAAATTTTGGTGATTTATATAATGAAGGAAAAACAATTATTGAATTAACAGATCCACTCTATATTTATCCTAAAACTCCTTTTAGAATTCAAATACAAAACTTAAAACCAATAGTTTCTTTTGTTAAGATAAAATTTGTATTTCATTTCTCTTCAGACACCATAGTTACACCTGATATCTTTTTTAATTCTGAAAGAGGGGTAGGTGGCAGAATAGTAGGTTTGAGATAAAATCTGATTTTTTAATTTTTAGATTTAATTTTTTTTAAGATTTTATTTGTTGATTTTTTTTTTTCTTAGTTCCTTTATTTTACAAATTCTCAAGAGCTTTTAGAAATAGTTTTTATACTCAATTTCTCTTTGAGTATTGCCATATCCTCACTTACTTTTCTATCCAAAACCTTAGCATAATGCTGCGTAGTTCTCAAATTTTTATGGCCAAGCATTTTGCTAACACTTTCTATTGGAACGCCATTTGTCAGTGTTACAGTAGTTGCAAATGTATGGCGAGCCATATGAAAAGTTATTTCCTTTTGAATGCCGCAAACGTCTCCTATTTCTTTTAAATAACTATTCATTTTTTGATTACTTAGAACAGGTAAAATTCTATCTTCATTTATACATTTTGGATGTTCGGCATATTTTTCTATTAATTCTTCTGCTACTGGTAGTAATGGAATTCTTGATTTTGTATCCGTTTTTTGTCTGTTCTTGAAAATCCATCTATTGCCATCGATTCCTATCCCAATGTGATCTTTGCGAAGCAATTGAACATCAACATAGGCTAAACCAGTGAAACAGCAAAAAATGAATATGTCTCGCACTTGCTCAAGTCGTGCATTGTTTAATTTTTTGGAATATATTTTTTGTAGCTCTTCTTCGGTTAAAAATTCTTTATCAATTTCATATACTTTTCCTTCGTATTTACTAAAAGGATTTTTTTCAATCCAATCATTATTTAGACAGCCATTGATAATTTTTCTAAAGTTACGGACGTATTTTACAGCTGTATTGTTTGAGCAATTTTTGACTGTTCTAAGGTAGAATTCGAAGTCGGTTATAAATGCAAAATCTAATTTATCTAATCTGTAATCATTGAGATTGTATTTCCACATAATAAAGTTCTGTAGATGGTTTAGAGTAACCTCAAATCTTTGTAAAGTGCCGCTGGCATATTTTTTACCAACTAACTCTTTCATGTGTTTATTATGGTCTTGAAAAACGGATACTAACATTCTAACATTTTTATCTTCATTGAACAATAAACTTTGAAAGTTTTCAATTGAAATATCCTCGTTTTTATGTAGAAGCTGAAGTTCTGCTCCCATGACTTTAGATCGCATCATATCAAGGTAACTATTTATTGAACGAGCCTCCTCAGTATTCCCTTTCATTTTTGCTTGTTCTGGCGACCATTTTGTATTTTCTACAAATTTTTTAGAACTAAATTCTAGTCGTTTTCCATTAATGGTTAGTCTTACATAAATAGGCGACTTCCCGTTACTATTCATTTTTGTGCTTTTTGCATAAAAATGCAAAGTGATTTTTGTTTTCATAGTGGTGACCTTTTAATTAATATTCAATTTAAATTTATTAGTAATTGCAAACAAGATGTACATTATTTGAACAAGTGTTTGAACTGGTTAATGCATTGTATTTACTGTGCTTGAGGTGATTTAGCGAGACCCTAAATTTGAAATTTTATAGGGTCTCGATTTTGCACCTTTAAGTTGAAGATTGAATGAATAATTTGAAGTGACCAAAAAAGCAAAAACCCTATAAATACTAAGATTTGTAGGGTTTTGAGACTATTTGTTTTTTAAAGTGTGGGGAGAGCAGGATTCGAACCTGCGAAGATGTAATCAGCGGATTTACAGTCCGCCCTCGTTGGCCGCTTGAGTATCTCCCCCTGCATTAGCGGTTGCAAATATAAAATTGTTTTTACATTGTACAAACCTTTTTTTACCTATTTTTAAAAAAATATATAAGTACTTCATGCTGAATAAACTAAAAAATCCCCAAAAAGGGGATTTTTAACTAATTCTATTTTTTAGAGTTCTTATGAACCTAATAATTCTTGAATTTTAGCTTTTAATGCATCGCCACGTAAATCTTTGGCCACAATCACACCATTCGCATCCAAGATAAATGTAGCAGGAATAGATTGTACATTATATTTTTTAGCAACAGGATCATTCCAATATTTTAAATTAGATATTTGAGGCCACGATAATTGGTCGTCTGCAATGGCTTTTTTCCATTTTTCAGCATCACCTTCTTTGTCTAAAGAAACACCAATAATGTTTAAACCTTTGTTATGAAATTCATTATATAAAGCCACTACATTCGGGTTTTCTTGACGACAAGGTGCACACCATGAAGCCCAAAAATCAATGATCGTTACTTTTCCTAATGATTCTTTTAAGGATATTGTTTTTCCTTCTGGATTTGGAGCAGAGAAGTCTGGTGCAGCTTTGCCCACATCGGCTGAAGCATAATTAGAAACCATTTCTCCAATTTTTTTACCTGGTTTTGTGTCTTGGATAGTTTTATCTAATCCTGTGTACACTTTTTTAATTTTTTCAATGTCTACATTGGGTTGGTAGAACATGTTTTCTAACATTAAGACACTGATAAATGCTTTTGGATTATCTTCCGCAAACTTCACATTATAAGCGTTTAATTCATCTTGCAATTTAACAAAATCAGCTTGGATTGTGTTCACCGTTGTGGTATCATTCGCTCCCATTGCTTCTTGCATTTTTTGCATGTTGACATTTCTAAAGTCAGTAATTTTCTTTTGAATAGCACTTTGACCTTTGTTATATTTTGCAAACTCGTCGTTGTTAAACGTTCCGCCTACTTCTGATTTATTGACACTATCTTTATAAATTTTCAAATTGATTTCACCATTTTCAAGTATAAAAACGGCTTTTCCTTGTACTTCTGGCAATTGGATAAAACGTAATTCCGGTTCTGTAGTTGTTCCTTTAAATTCGAATTTTCCATCTGTAATCACGGCAGAATCAATGGCTTTTAATCCCATTCCTGTTTCATCTTGTGTTTCTAAAACAGCCATTTTTCCGTTTTCAATTCCTTCAACAGATCCTTTAATTACATATTCGTTGTCGCCTAATTGGTTACAACTTATAAAAGTTAAAGCCATAACGAACAATACCACTAATTTTTTCATGATTTAAATTTAATATTTCGAGTGCAAAAGTATTAAAAAAACCTTTTTGATATGTATATGTTAACTTATTTTTTGGTTATCTAAATACACTAACTTAAAAATAGCTTGCTAATTTTGATTTTAATTTAAAAAATGAAAATTCTTAAGACAGATATATAGTTTTTTTTTAGCAAATTAAAAGCAAAGGGTTCAGTTCGTTCCTTCCTTCTCAATCTTTTTGTTTTATCGTATATGTGGGAGTTTTTTCAAGTCTAAGCAGTTGTAATCGGAATTTAATGTTAGTAAATACTATTTTAATGTGTATTTAATGCTATTTGTGATGGTATTTACTAACATGTTTTCAGTAATATTTTTTTTTAGTATTTTTTTTCGTTATATTTGTTAGGAAAAATCAACGATAAAATTCATTTAAACTAATAAAAATGGTAAATACCAACCTAGAGTGGGTTGCAATGAGTGATACAGCAATCGTAACTAAAATTGGAACATTCATTAAAAATGAGCGACTAAAACAAAATAAAACGCAAGTGCAGTTGGCACAAGAAGCAGGTGTTAACCGTTGGACCATTAGTCAAATTGAAAACGGAGAAGCCATTACGATGCTATCCTTGATTCAGATTATGAGGGCTTTAGATATTTTGCAACTCTTAGACGTATTTTCTATTCGGCATGAAATAAGTCCGCTCGAACTCGCAAAGCAAGACCAGCAAAAAAGACAACGGGCTAGAAAAAAAGATCACGACAACACAAAAAATTCTGACTGGTAATGATTACAACAGCATTTGTAAAAATTTGGGGAGAAACAGTTGGAGCTGTTGCATGGAATGCAGCGACTGGTATTGCGAGTTTTGAATATGATTCAAAGTTTATAAGTACCAAATTAGATTTGGCTCCTTTAAAGATGCCCATCACAAACAGTGCTAAGCGTATTTTTTCGTTTCCAGAATTGCGAGACCTTAAAACATTTAAAGGGTTGCCCGGTTTGTTAGCCGATGTTTTACCCGATGATTACGGAAACCAATTAATCAACAGTTGGTTGGCACAAAATGGTCGTCCCGAAAACAGCATGAACCCTGTAGAGCTATTGTGTTTTATAGGAACACGAGGTATGGGAGCTATAGAATTTGAACCTTCTCAATTAAAACCTAGCAAAAGGGCTTTTGATATCGAAATAGACAGCTTGATTAGCATTTCACAAAAGATGCTTTTGAAAAGAGAAGATTTTCAAACTAATTTAAGTGAAGACGAACAAAAAGCCATGCTCGACATTCTAAAAATAGGAACTTCAGCGGGTGGAGCACGTCCAAAAGCCATTATCACGTATAATGAAAAAACGGGTCAAGTAAAATCAGGACAAACGACAGCTCCAAAAGGTTTTGAACATTGGTTGATTAAGTTAGATACCGTAAGTGACATTCAGTTTGGTGAAAGTACAGGTTATGGCAGAATAGAAATGGCCTATTACCTTATGGCAACTGCCTGTGGCATTGAAATGACGGAATGTAAATTGATGGAAGAAAATGGTAGAGCTCATTTCATGACCAAGCGTTTTGATCGTGAAGGTGGTACACAAAAACACCATATACAAACATTGTGTGCGATGCAACATTATGATTTTAACCAAATTATGAGTTTTAATTATGAACAAGTGTTTCAGACCATGCGTTTGTTGCGAGTTCCTTATCCGCAAGCTGAACAAATGTTCAAACGAATGGTATTTAATGTTATCGCTAGTAATTGTGACGACCATACCAAAAATTTTGCGTTTCGACTTAAGCAAGGAGGAGTTTGGGAATTAGCTCCCGCATACGATATCTGTTTTGCTTACCGGCCAGAAAGTGAATGGGTAAGCCAGCATAATTTGAGCATTAACGGAAAAAGAAAAAACATTACAAAAGAGGACTTGTTAGCAGTGGCCAAAAGCATGAATATTAAGAAAGCAAATCGTATTATTGAACAGATTAGCGAAACGGTTGTCGATTGGTATACCTATGCAGAACAAGCCAAAGTCGAGAAGCATCATAAAGTAGCAATTGGGCACTCACATCTTATTTTATAAAACTATTGCAGATGAAGTATAAAAAACTACATTTTCATTGCTATTTTGTTTTAAAGAAGGTTGTTTTCAACTTTTTCTTTACTATTTTGTCTGTTTTTTCCGAGAATAATCATCCCATTTAGAATAAATAAAAGTTAGTTTCTTGTAAATTACTATAAGCAAGACCAATTGAAAATTACTAGTTTTTAATGTAGTTTGTTTCGGCTATTTATTTGCCGATACAGAAATTAGCAAAAATATTTCCTAACAATTCATCGTTGGTTACTTCGCCAGTAATTTCACCAAAATAGCATAAGGCTTCTCGAATATCAATGGCCATTAAATCAGACGAAATGCTTTGTTCTAGTCCATATCTCACTTTCGCAATTTCTTCTAAGGCTTTTAACAAGGAGTCGTAATGCCGCGAATTGGTGACTATCGTTTCGTTATTTCTCAACGCACCCGTGTTTACAAACGAAAGTAGGGTAGACTTGAGCTCGTCGATACCGGTTTTGTTTTTGGCAGAAATTGTTTCAAGTTTCACGTTTAAAGTTTCAAGTTGTTGGCGTAAAGAAGTAACGTCGTCCGCAGTGAGCAAATCGACTTTATTTATGATTACAACGAGCGGTTTTAACGGAAACTTGTTCTTAATCTTCTCAATTTCGATTAAAACTGATTTCATACTTTCGACTTTTGACTTTTGACTTTCGACTAAATATAAAACAACCTGTGCTTGCTCAATCTTTTCAAACGTCTTTTTTATCCCAATACTTTCCACAACATCTTTTGTTTCTCTAATTCCAGCCGTATCGATAAATCGAAAACCAATTCCACCTATAACCAATTCGTCTTCAATCGTATCACGCGTTGTGCCAGCAATCTCCGAAACGATGGCTCGTTCTTCGTTTAATAAGGCATTCAATAAAGTAGATTTTCCCACATTGGGTTCGCCTACAATCACAATCGGAATCCCATTTTTGATAACATTTCCAACGGCAAAACTGTCGATTAATCTTTTTAAGACGAATTCAATACGGTTCAATAAATTAGCAAACTGTGTTCGGTCGGCAAATTCGACATCTTCCTCCGCAAAGTCTAATTCTAATTCAATTAACGAAGCAAAATTGAGTAATTCTTCTCGCAGTTTCGAGATTTCGTTGCTAAACCCGCCACGCATTTGCTGCATCGCAATTTGATGACTTGCTTCATTATCGGAAGCAATTAAATCGGCCACCGCTTCGGCTTGCGACAAATCGAGCTTTCCGTTTAAAAAAGCACGAAGCGTGAATTCGCCCGGTTGAGCCATTTTTGCTCCGTTTCGCAACAATAATTGGATAATTTGTTGCTGAATGAAAGTCGAACCATGACATGAAATTTCTATGACATCTTCGCCTGTATAAGAATGCGGATTTTTAAAGAGCGAAACCAACACTTGATCGATAACTTTTGGACCGTCTTTGATAAAACCTAAATGAATAGTATGTGTTTTTTGGGCTGCTAAGTCTTTATTTGAAACCGATTGAAACACGGTTGAGGCAATCATTAGGGCATTTTTACCCGAAAGACGAATGACCGCAATCGCACCTGCACCAGAAGGAGAAGCTAAAGCAACAATGGTTTCTATTGGAATCATAACTTGAAATTTGAACTGCAAAATTAGCAATAATTAATCAAACTCCCATTTTTTGCTTGAAGTGGAAATTTATATGATAATTGTCATTCTATTAAATGAAAAGTTTTCACTAAATTTACCTAACCATAATAACGTAAAACAACAGAACTCATGAAACGTATACTTTTTCCAACAGATTTTTCAGAAGCCTCTAAAAATGCTTTTGTTTACGCCTTGAAATTGGCAGATGCAATTAAAGCTGAAGTAATTACGCTTCATGCTTATGAGTTACCCCAATTGAATGTGGGTCGACTTCCGAACACGATTAAAGAAGTGTATGATAATATTGAATTAGAAAATTTTGATGATTTCAAAGGTCAGATTCCAGTCTTGCGAGAAATAGCTGAAAAATATCAGTTAGGTCATGTCAAATTAACGAATATGTTAAAACATGGCGATATTATTTGGACTATTAAAAATGTAGTCAAAGAAGAGCATATTGATTACGTGGTGATGGGAACAAAAGGAGCTACTGGTTTAAAAGAAACTTTTTTAGGTTCTAATACAGGTAGTGTAATCACCGAAGTGGATGCAATTGTGATTGGAGTGCCAGAAAGTTCTGAATTTACAGGAATTCACAATATTGTGTTTTCAACTCGCTATCGTGAAAAAGATTTAAAAGCGATTAAACAATTAGTTCCGTTAGCGGAATTGTTTGGAGCAAAAATCCATTGTTTGTATATCAAAACTAAAAAATCAGATGTAAATCCAGTAGTTATTGAAGATTGGAAGTTTTTATTAAAAGATGCAAATGTTATTTTTCATACGGTAGAAAGTGAAAATGTAAAAGATTCTATTTTGAATTTTGTCGATTCTTATAATATTGATATGTTAGCTATGTTGAACTATAAAAGAGGTTTTTTTGAAGAATTATTTAAACAAAGTTTAACTCAAAAACTATCTTACCATGTTAAAGTTCCAATTTTGGCTTTGCATGAAAATGCAGTGTAAAACAAATTTAACCAAACGAAAAAACCGAAGTAAACTAGTACTTCGGTTTTTTTATGAGTAAAACATTCTTAAACGTTTAAGCTTATAAAAAGATTAATTATTTAACATTACTGGCATCACCAACATGGTCACAATTTCACCTTCGTCTAAACCGTCAACAGGGGTTAAAATTCCTGCTCGGTTGGGCAACGACATTTCTAATTGAATTTCGTCAGACTGCAAGTTGTTTAACATTTCAGTTAAAAAACGAGAGTTAAAACCAATCTGCAAATCATCACCTTGGTAATCACACGTTAACCGTTCTTCTGCTTTGTTGGAATAATCCACATCTTCTGCAGAAATATTCAATTCTGTTCCCGCTATTTTTAAACGAATTTGATGGGTTGTTTTGTTTGAGAAGATCGCTACACGACGCACAGAATTTAAAAACTGCGTTCGATTAATTAATAATTTATTTGGATTTTCTTTTGGAATAACCGCTTCATAATTTGGATATTTTCCGTCAATTAAGCGACAAACCAACATATAATTGTCAAAAGAGAATTTGGCATTGCTGTCGTTATATTCTATTTTAACATCGCTGTCTAACATACTTAAAATTCCTTTTAAAATGTTAAGCGGTTTTTTAGGCATGATGAATTCCGCGACTTGCGAAGATTTCACATCCGTACGCGAATATTTTACTAATTTATGAGCATCGGTGGCCACAAAAATCAATCCTTCGGTAGAAAATTGAAAGAAAACACCGCTCATTACCGGACGTAAATCATCATTTCCAGCAGCAAAAATCGTTTTGCTAATGGCTGAAGCTAATACTTCTGCCGGAACTAAGGTGGTTGATGATTCGTCTAATACAACTGCTTTTGGAAACTCATCACCTGGCGCATAGGCCAAAGCATATTTTCCAGAATTTGAGCTAATTTCAATCGTATTATTTTCTTCAACTGTAAAAGTAAGGGGTTGTTCAGGAAACGTTTTAAGAATTTCTAACAACAATTTTGCAGGCACAGCCACACTTCCTTCACTTGTACTGTCAATTTCTAAGGTGGCCAACATGGTCGTTTCTAAATCGGTTGCAGAAACCGTTAAACGATTTTGTTCTAATTGAAAAAGAAAATTATCTAAGATGGCAAGCGAATTACTGCTGCTAATCACACTTCCTAAGACTTGTAATTGTTTTAATAAATAGGAACTCGATACTATAAATTTCATTTCGGTTTTTTATTTTTTATATCCCACAAATATAAACGTTAGTATTCAAACAAAAAAAGTATTTTATTAACATCTAACGAGCATATTTTTTCTTTCGGATAAAACGGAATATAAATCCAAATATAAGTAGGATAAGTATTGGTAATCCAACGGTTATCAATTGAATTAAGGTATAATCTTTACTCACTTTATCTTTGTCTAAAACAGCTAAGGTAATCTCTTTGTTTCGAATGTTAATAAGTCCTTTGTCATCTAAAAGATAGTTCACGGCATTTAATAAAAATTCTTTATTGCCATAAACTTGCTGCGTCCATTGGTCAATGCCGTTATCCAAAGGTTTTTTGTTCACATAATTATAATTGATGATGTCGCCATCTGCAATCACAATCATTTTATTATTTTTTCCTTCATCCATTCCTGTGAATGAAAAAGGTTTTACCCGATTTTTAAAACCTGAAGTAAATTTACCTTCTAAAAGCACCCCTAAAATGTGATTTCCTTTGTTAAAACTGCTCTCGTCTAAATTCTCCATGAATTGGTATAAATTGACTTCTAAAGGGCTTCCAAGGGCTTTTGATTGCGGTGAACTTTGTAATAAAACCGTTTTTTTTATGTTGTTTTTTAATGTGTCAATGGTATTGGCAAATTCTAATTTAACTAAATTGACGTTTTTTGTGATGGGATGATTGTCCAACGATTTCACAATGGGCGAATACAACCAATCGATGGGTACATCGCCTTGTGGTCCTTGAGCAGTTATCGGTGTCGATAATAAATCTTGTACCAAATGAGAATTGATTCGAACGCCATATTTAAAAAACAAATCATCGAGTTGCAATTCTCTTGGAAAAGCCAGAGCCACATTCTGCTCATTTTGCAAGGAATCAATGTCTATGACGACCTTATCCATGAGCCACAACGTTTTGCCGCCGTGCATTACATATTGGTCTAAAATATATTTTTCGTTGTCTGAAAAAGCTTCAGTAGGTTTGGTAATTATCGTAGCGTCAAAACGCTTTAAATTCTCTAAAATCTTTTGTGGATTAGCTTGAAGCGAGTCAAAATTAAATTCGCCTAATTGATAATATTCTTTCAATTGAAACAGAAAATCGGCTTGGTACTTATCGGCCATTTCACCATTTCCTTTTAAAATGGCAATTTTTTTCTGTTTTCCGGTGGTAATTTTAGTAAGGGCATCGGCGAAAGCAAATTCAAGTAATTGAACAGATTTATTGATATTATCCGAAGGTGAATTCCCGAAATTATTTACTAAAAGTGAGACACGAACCGATTTTTGCTCTTGGTTTACAATGGCCCACGGAAAAATTTGAATCAATTCTTTCTTCCCTTTTTTAGTGCTATTGATGTTGGTAGGAACAAAACCTAAATTACTCAATTCTTTTGCATATTGTTCTGCTTTACTATCGTCTTCAAGCGGATCGGTAAACTGAAAAATTAAATTGGAATTATAACTCCGAAACTCTTCTAAAATTTGTTTGGTTTCAGTTTTTAACCGTTCAAATTCAGGAGGAAAGGCACCCTCTAAAAATACATCAATAAAAACAGGTTCTTTAATGCCTTGAATCAATTGTATAGTCGATTCCGATAACGTATAGCGTTTATCTTGTGTTAAATCAAATCGCTTAAAATAAAAATGACTACCAAGGTTTACTAAAACTAAAAACACAAAAAGGAAGCCCAGCGATTTACTATTTTTTTTTGTTTGCTCTTTCATTAGTTTTTCAAGTTATTAAGTTGATATACCGTCGCTGCTAAAAAAAAGAGGGTGATGCTCACAAAATAAATAACATCTCGTGTGTCAAGTATGCCGCGGCTAATGCTATTAAAGTGATAATCCATTCCCAAAGCAGCTACCACATCGGCCCATGAGCCTGAAAAACTAGCCAAGCCTTCAAAACCAAAATAGAAAAGAAAACAAAGAAAAACGGCAACTAAAAAAGCTACAATTTGATTTTCGGAAAGGGTGGAGGTAAAAATTCCAATGGCTGTATAAGAAGAAACCAAGAAAAGTAATCCAAAATAAGAGCCCAGCGTACTGCCAACATCTAAATTTCCAGGAGGATTTCCGTAATCAGAAATAACAAGCACATAGAGTAAGGTAGGCAACAAAGCAATAATAATCAGAAACAAAGAACCTAAAAACTTTCCATTTACAATTTGCCAGCTGCTTAAGGGTTTGGTTAAAAGCAATTCAATGGTGCCCAATTTTTTCTCGTCAGAAAAACTTCGCATCGTTACCGCCGGAATAAGAAAAATTAAAATCCAAGGTGCCAAGGTAAAAAACGGATTTAAATCGGCGTAACCACTGTTTAAAATATTAAAATCACCTTCAAAAACCCATAAAAATAAGCCGTTGAGCAGTAAAAATAAGCCAATGACCAAATAGCCGATGGGCGATCCAAAAAAGGATTTAATTTCTCTAAAAAGTATTGCTTTCATTAACTATTTTATCGTTTAATTTGTAGCACAAAGCGGTTAATTTTATTTTAAACTGACCAATTTATCAACACTCCACGCTTCGGGTTTGTCATTAAAAAGCTTTTTAGTAAATTGCCAAACTTCATAGAATAGTTCTGAATTTCGGTAATTTTCTAAATCGGCTTCGGTATCCCAATAGCTATAAGTAAAAAATAATTCTGGATTTTGTTTGTCCTGATACAATTCTAACAAACGGTTTCCTGGAGCATTTCGTATTTTTTCTTTCATCAATTCAAAATTTTCCAAAAAAGCAGGAATATTTTCAAGGTGAAAGCTTAATTTGACAATTCGTACAAACATATTTTTTTATTTAAAATGAATCGTAATCGTATCACGATAACCAATTCCCAATAGGGAAGAAGCACTTCCCATCGATTTCGGATTGCTTCTAAACAACGCTATTTCTAAAAATCCCGCTTCATTAAAAATGGCCAATCGTTCTCCTTCATAATATTTTATAGGAAATTTATCAGAAATTGCCACTGCTTGAAAATTTGGTAAAATGGTTTTTAAAGGTTTTGGTTTCAACTCAATTTCATATTCTCGTCCTTTACTAATTTCTAAAAAAAGCTTTTTACTAATGTTTACGACAATATTGCCAAAATGGTCTATATATATCACATTTCCTTTAATAGATTGAGCATCTTTTGAAATAATCGGCTGTAAATCGCTTGTTGGTTTTAAACTTGAGATTTCTTTTCCAATCACATTTAGCGAACCTCCTTTTGCCAAATGACAAGCCACGGTTTTAAAAACATCTAAATCAGTCGCCGTTTCAGATAATCGGTCATGAATATTGATGGCCACAATTTTTTCGGGAAGCAAACGTTCGGTAAGCATACTCAAAATCCCATTATCTGCACAAATGAAAAAATGATCATTCCAAAGCATTGCAACATGGTCAATATCAGCACTTCGCTCTGCGTCAACCCCAATTAAATGAACGGTTCCTTTAGGAAAGCTATCGTATGCGGCTTGCATAATATAACTTGTTTCGGCCAGGTTAAAGGGGTCAATGTCATGAGAAATATCTACGATTTTCGCATCTGGAAACTCGGATAATATTTTTCCTTTCAAAGCACCCACAAAGTGGTCTTTCAATCCGTAATCTGTAGTTAGCGTAATTATTGACATTTTTTTGTTTATAACTATTCGTTGAACCAACGAACTTTTTTGTTTAAATTTGAGTGATGCAAATCTACTAATTAAAAACTATTTTTTAATTCTAAAACCATTGCTTTTGAACGAAAGAATCATCGAACTCCACGACATTGCCCCAAAAGAGTTTTGGGGAGCACAAGATAAACATCTTGAAACCATCAAAAAGTATTATCCAAAGCTGAAAATTGTAGCCCGGGGAACCACCTTGAAGGCTTATGGCGAGAAGGAAGAGCTAGATGAATTTGAAAACCGCTTTAACCGACTTATGTTACACTTTACGCGTTATAATAATATTGATACCAATGTAATTGAACGAGTAATTCAAAGTAATTCGGCTGAAGAACAAAAAATGAGTGACCATGATAAAATCTTGGTGCACGGTTTAGGCGGAAAACTGATTAAACCCATGACGCCCAATCAACACAAATTAGTTGAATTGGTCAATAAAAATGATATGGTTTTTGCTATTGGCCCCGCCGGAACGGGCAAAACCTATACGGGTGTTGCCTTGGCTGTAAAAGCTTTAAAAGAAAAACAAGTCAAACGCATTATTTTAACCCGACCCGCCGTTGAAGCAGGAGAGAATTTAGGTTTTTTACCGGGCGACATGAAGGAAAAGCTCGATCCGTATATGCAACCGCTTTATGATGCGTTACGCGATATGCTTCCGCCACAAACATTAGAAGATTATATTCTGAAAGGAATTATTCAAATTGCTCCGTTGGCTTTTATGCGAGGGAGGACACTCGATCATGCTTTTGTGATTTTGGATGAAGCTCAAAATACAACGCATTCTCAAATGAAAATGTTTTTAACCCGAATGGGTAAAAATGCCAAATTCATCATTACAGGTGATCCTGGACAAGTAGATTTGCCACGAAGAACTATTTCTGGTTTAAAAGAAGCCATTCTTATTCTTAAAGACGTAGAAGGAATTGGAATTATCTACTTGGACGATAAGGATATTGTGAGACACCGATTAGTGAAAAAGGTGATTGATGCCTACAAAAGTATTGAGAATATAGACTAATTTATTTGATGAATTAAAATAACATCCTACTAATTAAGTTAGTAATAGCAAAGCCAATTATTTTTAATAGTTGGCTTTTTTAGTTGATTTTCAATAAGATAGCTGTCTGTTGTTCGAATTCTATAACAATTGGTTAAAATCATGTAATTTATTTTTCGTACTTCTACTCGAAATTTGTACTTGTAATACCAAACAAAATATCATTATGAGAAATTTATTTTTATTTATCGGATTAATTGGATTTAGTTCCATTTTCGCACAAGAAACAGAAATCGATATCACGCCAGACAATTCTTGGCTTAAGGCAGGTTTAACCGCTGGTGTGCCGGTAGGCGATGCAAATGATTATGCCTCTTTTAATTTTGGTCTCGATTTAAGAGGGCAGTATTTATTTAACCCCAATTTTGCAATCGGAATTGCCTCTGGGTATACGCACTTTTTTGCAAAAGATGATTTTGAAGATTTTGGTGTAATTCCAGTTGCCGGATTTGCCCGTTATTATTTTACACCCCAGGGATTATTTTTCGGAGTCGATTTAGGCTATGGTTTTTTAACAAATGTAGAAGATAATGCAGGCGGAATGTATGTAAATCCTCAAATTGGTTACCACAACAGAGATTGGAATATTTATGCTTTTTATCAAAATACATTTGCTGAGAACGATTTAGATTTACAATCTGTAGGTTTAGGCGTAACGTATAACATACGGTTTAACTAATCAATTTAGTGTGGTTTAGTTTAGTTTTTGTTGAAAAAGGAGAAATATTATTTCTCCTTTTTTTATTTTATATTGTATAGCATCAAGAAACAAATTACTTTTGCACTTCAACACAACAACACACTATGAATACAATCACCACAACCGATTTTTCTTTTCCAAATCAAAAATCGGTTTACCGCGGAAAAGTACGTGAAGTTTATACTATTAATGACGAATTATTAGTCATGATTGCTACCGATCGCTTATCGGCTTTTGATGTGGTCATGCCCAAAGGGATTCCTTATAAAGGTCAAATTTTAAATCAAATTGCCACGAAATTCATGCATTTAACTTCGGATATTGTTCCGAATTGGTTAATTGCTACGCCAGATCCAAACGTAGCGATTGGGCATTTATGCGAGCCTTTTAAAGTTGAAATGGTTATTCGAGGTTATTTGTCAGGTCATGCCGCACGGGAATATGCCAGCGGAAAGCGAATGATTTGTGGCGTGCCAATGCCTGATGGTTTACAGGAAAACGATAAGTTTTTAAATCCGATCATTACACCCACGACCAAAGCAGAAAATGGCTCGCACGACGAAGACATTGCTAGAGAAGCAATTTTAGCCAACGGAATTGTTTCTGAAGCAGATTATTTGGTTTTAGAAAAATATACACGAGCTTTATTCCAACGCGGAACTGAAATTGCCGCTTCACGAGGGTTAATTTTAGTAGATACTAAATATGAATTCGGCAAAACAAAATCAGGAGAAATTGTTTTAATTGATGAAATTCACACACCAGATTCCTCGCGTTATTTTTATGCGGATGGGTATGCAGAACGTCAAAAAAATAAAGAGGAGCAGAAACAATTATCTAAAGAATTTGTACGTCGATGGTTAATTGAAAATGGATTTCAAGGAAAAGAAGGGCAGCAAATTCCAGCGATGTCAGAGGAATATATTGAAACGGTTTCAGAGCGATACATCGAATTATTTGAAAATATTTTAGGAGAAAAATTCATCAAAGCGGATATTTCAAATATTCACGAACGCATTGAGAAAAATGTTTTGAATTATTTGAGATAATCGTCAACGGAACAAGTTTTTCAACCACGTTTTATACGTGGTTTTTTTATGATTAAGGTAAAAGTGTAACATTTTGTTAATTTGGTCGTCTATCACTATATCCTTCATCAGTCAAATTTTTGAACGAGTTAGTTAATCAAAAAAGCCGCTACAATTGAACTTTGTAACGGCTTTAATTTATGTTAGTATTGTCAAAATAATCAAAAAAACTATTTGATAATCGTTTGCTTACGGTCAGGTCCGACAGAAATCACAGTAATAGGAACTTCAATTTCTTTTTCGATAAAATCAATATAGGCTTTTAATTCAGCCGGAAGTTCAGTGTAGGAAGTCATTCCCGTTAAATCCGCATGCCAGCCTTTCATTTCCGTATAAATAGGTTCTACATTTTCAGGTTCAATATTATAGGGAAGGTGCGTTATTTTTTGACCTTTATATTGATAAGCGGTACACACTTTTAAAGTGTCAAAACCGGATAAAACATCACCTTTCATCATATATAAACCCGTTACTCCATTCACTTGTACGGCATATTTCAAGGCTACTAAATCTAGCCAACCGCAACGTCTTTTCCGTCCGGTCACAGAGCCAAATTCATTACCTACTTTTGCCATTATGTCTCCCGCTTCTTCAAAATCTTCTGTTGGAAACGGACCACTTCCTACGCGAGTGGTATACGCTTTAAAAATTCCAAAAACATTTTTTACCTTATTGGGAGCAATGCCTAAACCTGTACAAGCACCAGCGGCAGTAGTGTTAGACGAAGTTACAAACGGATACGTACCAAAATCAATATCAAGTAAAGAACCTTGAGCACCTTCACACAGAATTGATTTTCCGACTTTCAAAGCTTGATTTAAAAATTCTTCACTATCAATAAAAGTTAGCGTTTTCAATACCTCAATTGCGGTAAAAAATTCTTCTTCCAGTTCAGGTAAATTATATTGTAAATTGACATCATAAAATGAAATCATCGCTTCATGTTTATCCGCTAAGGCTCGATAACGTTCTTTAAAATTGGTCATTTCGATATCGCCAACTCGAATTCCGTTTCGCCCAGTTTTATCCATATACGTTGGACCAATTCCTTTTAAAGTAGAGCCAATTTTAGCTTTTCCTTTAGAAGCTTCCGAAGCCGCATCAAGTAAGCGATGGGTTGGCAGTATCAAGTGAGCTTTTCTAGAAATAAATAATTTCGACTTGATATCCATGTTGAATTTTTCAAGTCCTTCTAATTCTTTTTGAAAAACCACGGGGTCAATTACCACGCCATTTCCAATAATATTTAATGCATTTTTATGAAAAATTCCAGAAGGAATAGTTCGCAAAACATGTTTTATTCCATCGAATTCTAAAGTATGTCCGGCATTTGGACCACCTTGAAAACGAGCAATAATATCATATTTTGAAGTGAGTACGTCTACAATTTTTCCTTTTCCTTCATCGCCCCATTGCAGGCCTAGTAGCAAATCTACAGTCATTTTTTTTGTGAGTTGTTAGTGTTGAGTAGTTGTTTATTTATTCGATTGTTTTTTTCTTATTTCCATAGAAATAAAGGGAATGGTTATGAATTTCTATTCCGAAAATTTCTTCAATAGTTTGTTTTATTTGTTGAATTCGTGGGTCACAAAACTCGATGACTTCGCCAGAATCTGTCATAATAATATGGTCATGTTGTTTGTCAAAATACGACTTTTCATAATGAGCTTGGTTTTGCCCAAATTGATGACGCCGCACTAAGCCACATTCCAACAATAACTCTATGGTATTGTATAGCGTGGCCCGGCTTACCCGATAGTTTTTGTTTTTCATCTTGATATAGAGTGATTCAATATCAAAATGTTCTTTGTTATTGTAAATTTCTTGAAGAATAGCATAGCGTTCTGGGGTTTTTCGATGCCCTTTTTGCTCCATGTATTTGGTAAATACTGTTTTTACTACTTCTTGATTTTTTTGAGTTTCCATGATTATTAATATCTACAAAGATACATTATTTTTAGTTTTTGACTGATTTTCATTGGAAGTTTACCATGAGATTATGAATAATAAAACGAATGCCTTTATCATTACTAATTGTTTACTCGTGTAACTTTATCAATACCGTCAATTTTTTTAATATTTTCAATTAATCGTTTTAAAATTGTATTATTTTGCACCACAACAGTTACTTGTCCGTTAAAAATTCCCGCATCGCCACTAAGTGAAATACTTTGAATATTCACGTTCATCTGGTTGGAAATCACCCGTGTAAGTTCGTTGGTTAGACCCATCGTGTCCATTCCCGTAATTTTTAAAATCGCTTTAAAGTCTTGTTGGCTTGAATCAATCCATTTGGCTTGAATAATCCGATAGGCATAATTTGATTGTAAACTGATGGCATTCGGACAGTCTTTTCGGTGCACTTTTATTCCGTCATTTATAGTTAAAAAACCAAAAACATCGTCACCCGGTATTGGATTACAGCAACTGGATAATTTATAATCTAATTTATCAAGTTCCGATCCAAACACAAGCATGTCATAATTCTTACTTAATTCATGTTTTAAAATTTGCTCTGGTGCAACCGAAGGAGAACGTTTCATTTTTTTGAAAAAGTTCATCAACGTGTTGCTTTTTTGAGCGGCATAATCTTTTAATTGTTGATTATCTATGGTGCCAATTCCCATTCTATAAAACAAATCTAAACTTGTTTTTAACTTAAAATAACTCACCAACTCATTGATAGTTGTTTCGTTTAACGTAATTTTTAAATGACGCAATTTTCGAGTAAGCAATTCTTTTCCGTCTTCTGCAATTCGTTTTGTATCTTCATTGAGCACATTTTTAATCTTATTTTTTGCTCTAGAAGTAGTAACATAATCAAGCCAATGTGCCGTTGGTTTTTGGTTGGGTGAGGTGATAATTTCTATTTGATCACCACTATTTAATACATGGTTTAAAGGAACAAGTTTTCCATTAACACGTGTTCCTCTGGTGCGTATACCAATTTCAGAGTGAATACTAAAGGCAAAATCTAAAGAAGTAGCTCCTTTGGGAAGTGATTTAATTTCTCCTTTTGGCGTAAACACATAAATTTCTTTGGAATAGAGATTGAGTTTAAAATCTTCTACAAAATCAACCGCATTGGCAGTCGAATTTTCTAGAGCTTCTTTTAATAAATTTAGCCAAGTATCTAAGGTGTTTTCCTCTGTAACGCCTTGTTTATATTTGTAATGTGCTGCGTATCCTTTTTCTGCAATTTCGTCCATGCGTTCGGAGCGGACTTGAATTTCTACCCAACGCCCTTTCGGACCCATTACTGTAATATGTAAGGCTTCATAACCGGTAGACTTTGGTGAAGAAATCCAATCGCGTAGGCGACTCGGGCTCGGACGATAATGGTCTGTAACGATTGAATAAATTTTCCAAGCAATGAATTTTTCGTCGTGTTGATTCGATTTGTAAACAATACGTAAAGCAAATTTATCATATACTTCATCAAAAGTTACCCCTTGTGTCAACATTTTTCGACGGATGGAATAAATCGATTTTGGTCGGCCTTTAATGGTATATTCTATGCCTTCCACATCTAATGACTTTTTAATTACATCAGAAATCGCATTGATATACGCTTCTTGCTCTTCTTTACTTTCTTTAAGTTTTCCGATAATATCTGCGTAAACGGCGGGTTCTGTATATTTTAATCCTAAATCTTCAAGTTTAGATTTGATGTTGTATAAACCAAGACGGTGGGCGAGTGGTGCATAAATATAAAGAGTTTCTGAAGCAATTTTGGCTTGCTTATAATCCACCATCGATTCCATGGTTTGCATATTGTGCAAGCGATCAGCCAATTTGATTAGGATTACCCGAACATCATCGTTTAACGTTAAAAGCATTCTGCGAAAATTTTCGGCTTGCATCGAAATTTCCTGGTCTGTTTTTACTTTCGCAATTTTGGTCAACCCATCTACTAGTTGAGCAATTTTCGGATTGAACATTTTTTCGATATCGGCCACGGTAATATCGGTGTCTTCTACCACATCGTGCATCAAAGCAGCAGCAATAGCAGTGGCACCCAGCCCAATTTCTGCAGCTACAATTTTAGCTACTGCTATGGGATGAAAGATATACGCTTCGCCAGATTTACGACGTTGGTCTTTATGGGCATCAACTGCAACATCAAAGGCTTTACGGATGATTTTCTTATCATCGGGAGTTAAGGTTTGATAACTAATGCGTAATAACTCTTTGTATTCCTTGGCAATAAGCTTGTTTTCTTGTTCAATTTCTATTTCCGTCATAGTAGTTGGTTCATTTACTAAAAGTAGCATAAAGTTTTGAATTATACAAGGCGTTTAGGAGTATAAAAGTACATTTTTTTGAATTTTATTTTCATAAAAAAGTTTAAAGGGGATTTGATTTTAAGTAGTTGTACACATTGAATTAATTTTTTAGAATATGTAAAATACTAAAAAATTGAAATTTTCAATTAAAAATAAGGATGTAAATAGGAGGCAAGTCTTATCACATTTGCACGATTTAAAAAAAAATGGCTTTATTTGTATATGGAAATAAAAAAAATAGTCAGTTGGATAGTCTTGTTTTTTGGAACAATGGGATTTGCTCAAACGAGTGAAACGGATAAAGCCTTAGAAGAAGGAAAAAAATTATACCGTTTAGAAAAAGCCTCTTGGTATAGTGTGGACGATTTTTTAGAGCGTTTCAAATCGAAACAAGATAGTTTGGCGGGTTACTTATCTTATTTTAATGATCAAGGTAATGTTATTACAATCTTTTACGGACGTGATACTTCTCAAATTCTCGTTCGTTATGAGTATGAGAATGTTCCAACCCGAAAACCAATTTTAATTGATACTCGAAATCGAACCCCTGAAGCTGTTGAGGAAGTCTTAATTACCCTTCGGCAAGATGCCAAAAAACGCGTAGCTGCAAATCCGAATGGATTTTATAAATCGTATGAACATACGACGTTGAGTTATATTCCGATTTATCATGAAAATGATAAAAAAGTGTATGTGATGACCGCTTCTACAAAAAAAGGAATAATCACGATGGGAAATGACTATTTGTTACATTATAACAACAATAATAAATTTGTTAAAGAAGAGAAATTTCATCATTCCCTGATACAATTACCAGCTCAATCTAAAGATAAGAAGTCAAAATTAGAATCAACAACCCATACCAACGTGATGAGTGATTATATAGATGCAACTGATATTTGTACGCTTCTTTTATATAAAGATTTTGTTGAATGGAAAAAGCATATCGTGTTGAGCGATAAAGAAGTTTCTGTTTTTGTATTAGATACCGAATTGATTTATACCATGTCTAGAAAAGAATGGGATAAACAAAATAAGGGTAAGTAACAGTTCTTTTTATAGGGTTTGACTATTACGAATGATAGATTTTAGCGTATAAATCTTTATATATTTCGCGTATAATTTTACGGCGTAGCTTCATAGTTGGTGTAAGATGTCCCGCTTCAATTGACCAAACATCAGGAGTAAGTTCAAATCGTTTTACTTTTTCCCAATTACCAAATCGTTCATTGGCATGGTCAACTTCTTCTTGAAAACGCTCAAGAACTTTTGGGTTTTTGATTAATTCTTTATTGCTACCTTCTAATTTTAAGCCATGTCGTAATCCCCAATCACGGATAAAATCAAAACTAGGTTGAATAAAAGCAGCTGGCATTTTTTCGCCATCACCAATAACCATCGCTTGTTCAATAAATAAGGATTGTTTCATACGGTTTTCAATAATTTGAGGAGCAATATATTTTCCGCCAGATGTTTTAAACATTTCTTTTTTACGGTCTGTAATTCGTAAAAAACCATCCGAATCAAATTCTCCAATATCCCCAGTATGAAAATAACCGTCTTTAATTGCTTCATTGGTTAGCGTTTCATCTTTGTAATAACCCATCATTACATTAGGGCCTTTACAAAGAATTTCACCGTCTTCAGCGATTTTAACCTCTACATTTTGTATTACTTTTCCAACTGTTCCAACACGAAATAAACCCTTACGCATGTCGTTGACCGAAATAACAGGCGAAGTTTCTGTCAAGCCATATCCTTCCATGACTGGAATATTGGCTGCCGCAAAAACACGAGCTAACCGATGTTGTAAAGCTGCACTTCCAGAGACCATGACGCTTAATTCGCCTCCTAAGCCCTCTCGCCATTTGCTAAATATTAATTTTCTTGCAATAGCCAATTGTTTTTCATAAAACCAACCATTTTGCCCATACGGTTTGTATCGTAAGCCGAGGTTAATTGCCCAAAAAAACAACATTTTTTTCAGACCAGATAATTCCGCTCCTTTGGCATAAATTTTATCGTATACTTTTTCTAAAAGCCGCGGAACAACCGTCATGACCGTGGGATGAACTTCCTTTAAATTATCCGTTAATTTTTCAATACTTTCAGCAAAATAGATGGAAACAGAATAATATTGATAAATGTAGATTATCATTCTTTCAAAAATATGGCAGATAGGCAGAAAGCTTAACGCCCTGCTTGTACCTTCATCAAAAGGAATTCGGGGAGCACTATTTAGTACATTTGAAACAATATTGTTATGCGACAACATAACTCCTTTAGGTTTTCCTGTTGTTCCAGAAGTATAAATAATAGTTGCTAATTCTTCTGGTTTTACATTGTCTTTTCTGTGTTCTACGTCTGGTTGATTGGATTCATCCGCCCCAAGTTCAAGGAGCTCTTTCCAATTTCTGCAGCCCGAAATTTCATCAAAGCTAAATACTTCTTTTAAGGAAGGAATATTTTGTTTGATGGCGTTTAATTTATCCAAAACTACTTGGTCAGAAACAAAACAGTATTTTGATTCCGAATGGTTTAATACATATTCATATTCTTCTGGAGAAATGGTTGGATATATCGGTACCGTTTGAGCACCAACTTGCAGTGAACCAATATCCATTATATTCCACTCTGTTCTATTTGTTGTAGAAATGATGGCTATTTTATCCATTTTTTGAACTCCCAAACGAAGTAAGGCACGCGAAATGGCATTCGATTTGTTGATATATTCTTGGGTAGAAGTTTTAATCCATTCCCCATTATATTTTGTTACTAAACAATCTGGAATATTGTTTTTTTCCAGTTGGTAATATGGAAAGTCGAAAAGTCGCGAAATTTGCACCATTTGTTAATGAATTTTGTGCAAATTAGATAAAAATCAATCATTTTCAAATGATTTTAATAAAAAAAGGAGCTGAATAGTGTCAACTCCTTGATTTTATGAAACTAAAATGTTAAAAAATTTTATTTTTTAACATTTTCTACCCAAACTCTAGCATTTACAAAAGCCTCTAGCCAAGGTGAAACTTCATCATTTCTGTCTTTTGGATAATAAGCCCAATTCCATGGAAATGTGGAGCGTTCAATATGCGGCATCATGACTAAATGGCGTCCCGTTTTATCGCACAACATGGCGGTATTGAAATCGGAACCATTTGGATTGGCAGGATAATTATCATAGCCGTATTTGGCCACGATGTTATAATTTTCTTCTGAAAGCGGTAATTTAAATTTTCCTTCGCCATGTGAAACCCATACGCCTAAAGTGCTTCCAGCTAATGTTTTAAGCATGACCGAGTTGTTTTCTTGCACTTTTACCGAAGTAAAGATACTTTCATGTTTTTGACTGGTATTGTGTTGCATTTTTCCATGAATTTCATGTTCTGGATTAATCACTTCTAATTCCATAAACAATTGACAGCCATTGCAAATTCCAACAGAAAGTGTGTCTTCTCGTTTAAAAAAGTTATCCAAAGCAGTTTTTGCTTTTTCATTATACAAGAATGCACCCGCCCAGCCTTTGGCAGAACCTAATACATCCGAATTGGAAAAACCGCCAACCGCTCCAATAAATTGAATTTCTTCTAAGTTTTCACGACCGCTAATTAAATCGGTCATATGAACATCTTTTACATCAAATCCGGCTAAATACATGGCATTGGCCATTTCGCGTTCTGAATTACTTCCCTTTTCACGAATAATGGCTGCTTTCGGGCGAACTTGTGCTGTTTCCACTACTGGTTTTTTACCAGAAAACTGAGTTGGAAATTGATAGGATAAGATTTGGTTTTTATAATTTTCAAACCGAGCGTTTGCCTGTCCGTTTTTAGTTTGTTTTTGATCTAATAAATACGAAGTTTTAAACCAAATGTCTCGGTATTCCGGAATAGAAAGCGTCCAGTTTCCAACTTCTAATTTCTCATCAGTAATTACTTTTCCTATGTTGAAAAATTCGATATTTTCCTGAGTTAAGAACGATTCAAAAACAGCATCATCATTGGCTTGCAAAACGACTCCAATGTTTTCTGCAAAAAGTATTTTGAGTATATCTTTTTCTGTAAAAGCACTAAAGTCCAATTGAGCCCCCAATTGTGTATTCGCAAAACAGAGTTCTAATAAAGTGGTAATTAAACCACCACTTCCAATGTCATGACCTGCGGCAATTTCATCGTTTTTTATCAACTCTTGAATGGCATTAAATGCATTTTTAAAGAAAGCTGCGTTTTGAACGGTTGGCGTTTCCTTACCAATGGCATTTCTAATTTGACCAAAGGAAGAACCGCCTAACTTAAATTTGTCTTGCGATAAGTTGATATAATAAATAGAACCACTATTTTTTTGAAAAACAGGCTCAACTACTTTTGTTATTTCGTTGCAATTTCCTGAGGCAGAAATAATTACTGTTCCAGGAGCAATCACTTCTGCATCGGCATATTTTTGCTTCATGGATAAAGAATCTTTTCCAGTTGGAATATTAATTCCCAATTCAATCGCAAAATCAGAACAGGCTTCAACAGCTTCATATAGCCGGGCATCTTCGCCTTCATTTTTACAAGCCCACATCCAATTGGCAGAAAGGGAAACACTTTTTAAGCCATCTTTTAAAGGTGCAAAAACAAGGTTAGAAAGAGCTTCTCCAATAGCATTTCTGCTTCCAGCTTTAGGGTCAATTAAAGCAGCAATAGGAGCGTGGCCAATGGAGGTTGCAATTCCTTCTTTTCCATTGTAATCTAAGGCCATAACGCCTACGTTGTTTAAAGGTAGTTGCAACGGACCAGCACATTGTTGTTTGGCTACTTTTCCGCCCACACAACGGTCGACTTTATTGGTTAACCAATCTTTACAAGCCACGGCTTCTAATTGTAAAACTTGTGCTAAATAGGTTGTAAAATCCGATTCAGAATAGCTAATTTCCGTATAATTTCTAGTAACGGTTACATCGTGCATTCTTACTTTGGGAGAACTTCCAAACATATCGGCTAAATCAAAATCCATTGTTTTTTCTCCAGTTGATTTAGATTCAAAAGTAAACCGATGATTTCCTGTTACATTACCCACATCATATATTGGTGAACGCTCTCTTATTGCAATTCGCTCTAGCGTTTCATAATCTTTTTGTCCGATAACCAATCCCATTCGCTCTTGACTTTCATTGCCAATAATTTCTTTGGCAGAAAGCGTTGGGTCGCCCACAGGAAGTTTATCTAAATCAATTAATCCGCCAGTTGCTTCGACTAATTCAGATAAACAATTTAAGTGTCCACCAGCCCCATGATCATGAATAGAGACAATCGGATTTTCATCACTTTCTACCATTCCACGAATCGCATTGGCGGCTCTTTTTTGCATTTCAGGATTTGAACGTTGGATGGCATTTAATTCGATGCCAGAACCTAAAGCTCCAGTATCTGCTGACGAAACAGCCGCTCCGCCCATTCCAATACGGTAATTTTCACCACCTAAAATCACTATTTTATCCCCAACTTTAGGTTCTTTTTTTATTGCTTGATCCGCTTTTCCGTAGCCAATTCCACCCGCTAACATGATGACTTTGTCAAAACCTAATTTCCGAGCTTCTTCTTCGTGCTCAAAAGTGAGTACAGAACCTGTAATTAAGGGTTGGCCAAATTTATTTCCAAAATCAGAAGCTCCATTGGAGGCTTTGATTAAAATATCCATCGGGGTTTGATATAGCCATTTACGTTCTTGCATGGCATTTTCCCATGGACGATTTTCGTCTATTCGAGAATAAGAAGTCATGTAAACCGCAGTTCCAGCTAAAGGCAAAGAACCTTGTCCACCTGCTAAACGGTCTCTTATTTCGCCACCAGAACCCGTTGCAGCACCATTAAATGGTTCTACTGTTGTTGGAAAATTATGGGTTTCTGCTTTTAATGAAATAACTGATTCAAATGGCTTGGTTTGGTAAAAATCGGGTTTATCGGCACTTTTAGGGGCAAACTGTTCAACTATTGGCCCTTTGATAAACGCCACATTATCTTTGTAAGCGGAAACAATCTCGTTTGGGTTTTCGGCCGAAGTTTTTTTAATTAATTTGAATAGGGATGAGGGTTTCTCTTCGCCATCGATTATAAATGTTCCGTTGAAAATTTTGTGACGGCAATGTTCTGAATTTACTTGGGAAAATCCAAAAACCTCAGAATCTGTTAAATTTCTTTTTAACTTAATGGCTAAAGTATTCAAGTAATTGACTTCTTCTTCACTTAACGACAAGCCTTCTTTTTGGTTATAAGCCGCAATGTCATCAATTTCTAAAATGGCTTCTGGTTGGATTTTTATATAGAAGATTTCCTGATTTAAAGTCGAATATTTTTGAAAAAGCATCGGATCAAAATCAGAAAAAACTTCAGTTGTGTGTTGAAATTCTTCTATTCGAATAATTCCGAAAATCCCCATATTTTGAGTAATTTCAACTGCATTGGTACTCCAAGGCGTAACCATAGCGGCACGTGGGCCAACAAAAAAATCCGCTAAGACGGATTTTTCTATTTTTTCTGTTTGTCCAAAAAGCCAATTTAATTTAGCAATGTCTTGAGTTGAAAGATCATTTTGCGATTGAACGGCAAAAACTGTGTTATTTTCGTTTCCGAAGAAATGAATCATGATATGTTGAATTAGTTGTGTGGCACAAAGATAATCCGAAAAATTTAATCGGCAAAGTTGAATTTTACTCTTTTTGTAAACAAAAAGAATAAGGTATTGTTAACAGTTTTTAAACTATAACTTTCGAATTTATAAGCAAAAAAGTTGTTTTGTTAATCTTCTTCAAAAGTCACAAAATTATAGGCTCCAATATCAGAAGGATTTTCTCGCGTTCTGTCCGTTATATCCTTTGTGCCAGTAGAATAAATGTAATTTGCTTGTCCGCGAGCAGCAGAATCATCACCAATAATTAATTGATTAGAATTTACATCAAAAAAAGAAGGGCGAAAAACGGCAGAATTCACAGCGATTAAACAATTTTCATAATGAGTCACATCTGTAGCAAATTGATACAACGGATTGTTTGAAAAAACATTATTCACGTTATTAAATCGAATGAGACAATGGTCAAACTTATAATTGAAATTAGGATCATCTTTTTTGTCAATAATAAATTGGATTTGGTTAGAACCATATATAAGACAATTGGTAAATGTTGCTTCTACCATTGGCTGAATTTCAGGAATAGCTCCTTCAATATAATTATTCAACAGAACAGAAAGCTGTTTAGAACTCGACCAATTGTTATTAAAAGTGGAATGATTAAAATTATATTTTCCACCGTAGGTACAAGCTAAAGCCGCCTGTCCCGCACTATTAATAACCACATTTTTACCAGTGATATAACCGGTTTGGGCTAAAATTCCAAAGTTGGAATGGTTGTAAAACTCTACATTTGTTAAGGTTACATCCGCTTCTGAATTGGTTAGCGAAGTATTTCCTGTAACATATAATCCAAACGTTCCGTTTTTGATGAGACAATTCGTGAATAAATTATTTTTACTCCCTTGCGTAAGCCAAATCGTTCCCCATTGACCAGGAACATTTTCATACAATGGCTCTAGTCGATCGCCTTCAAAAACCACACGATTTTCATAGAAATCATCTGGATTAGCAGAAGGTAATCCATTCACTTGCATCGAAGCATTATTTCCGACAATGATTCCTGATTCAGCATGAAAATGAATTCGAGCTCCGGCTTCAACGGTTAATGTTTTGTTAGATGGAACAGCGGCGTAACCATAAATTACATAGGGTTTCGAATTATTCCAAACATATTCATTGCCATTTATAGGATCATTTTCATCTAAATAGAAACCAAAAATTTCGTCCTCCCTAATGGGAAGGGTTTCTGTGGTGCCATTATCAAAACGCTGAGGATAAAGAAAATATGCATCTTGAATTAAAGTCACTAATTCTACTTTTTGAAAACTTGTTGCCGAACCAAATTCAATTTGATCGGTATATAAAAAATCACTCGGATTTGCTTCGGCGATATCCACCGTAGTTTCAATAAAAATATACATACTGTCTTTGGCCAACATTTCCACATTTTCAAAAATGCGGTTGTTAGTTCCAGTCATTCCATCCACGGTCATGCGGTATTTCGATTCTAATCCTTTGGCGAATTTAATTTGTGAAATACGAATGTCCTTATTCGATTTGTTATACACTTTTAACGTATAGGTGCTTGAGCTAATTCCTGTAAAAATGGTGTCAAAATAAATGGTGTCTTTTGAGAATTCGAGACCGCCATTACTCGGTTCAAAAGTGAAATCTTCTCGACAAGAAGCTAACGAAAGTATGGACAGGATGAAAAGTATAACAAGTGAATTGCGCATGGACTTCTTTTTTGGTAAAATTAGCGATTTATTTGAATTAGCAAAACAAAACTACAAACGGGAATAAATTCATTTTAGTTTATCGGAATTGTCATATTTTATTTTTCTTTAGTAAATTTACCAAAAAAGTAAAAATGGCAATTGACAAAGAAGCAATCTTACAAAACTGTAAAAAATGGAGCAAGAATACTTTAATGGAAACTTTAGAAATTGAATATATTGATGTGGGTGAAGATTTTTTAACAGCTAAAATGCCAGTCAATTCTCGCGTTCACCAACCGATGGGATTATTGCATGGCGGAGCAAGTGTTGCTTTAGCAGAAAGCGTAGGCAGTGCTGCCTCAATGCTGTTTGTTGATGCAGAGCAACATGAAATTAGAGGCATTGAAATTTCGGCAAATCACTTAAAGAGTAAAAAAGAAGGTGAAGTTTTTTGTACCGCTCGAATCATTCATAAAGGGCGGAGCATCCATTTGTGGGAAATTAAAATTACCGATGAAGAGGGAAAATTGATTTCACTTTGTAAATTAACCAATATGATTTTACCTCGAAAAAATTAACCGCATGACTATTTTTGAAAAAGTTAGCTTTCAAATAGAAAGCGAATTACCATTTGTATTGTATTCCGAACCGAATCAACAAAAAATTTGTGCTTTGCTTCAAAAGGATACTGTTTTACATACTTTTAAGGGGCAAGATGGTTTTGTAATGGCTTCCTTTGAATTAGACAAAGTAATCGTTATTCCAAAAGTTAATTCTGATTACATAGAAGAGGAAAAAAGCAATTATGTAGAAGCAAAATCTACTAAAATCGACTATCAATCCTCAGCAGAAGCACGGTCTAATTTTGAAAAGCTAGTAGCAAAAGCTGTTAAAGCGATTCAAGAAGGAGTTTTTGAAAAAGTGGTGGTATCACGAACACTTGAGATTCAAAAACGGGTTGAAGTTTTTTCAACGTTTATTCGAATGATGCAACAGTATCCAACGGCTTTTTGTTCGTTGTTTTATCATCCTAAAAGTGGTTGTTGGATGGGAGCAACGCCTGAACAATTAGTAAAAGTAAAAGAAAGTCAGCTAGAAACAGTTGCCTTAGCGGGCACACAAGCTAAAGCAACTTTTGAAAACTGGTCTTCCAAAGAAATACACGAACAACAAGTGGTGACTGATTATGTGGTGAATTTAGTGCAATCGGAAGTGAAAAACATTAAAATTTCTGATACCAAAACAGTAGAAGCAGGGCAATTAGTACATTTGAATACTACAATTTCAGGAGAAATTCAATCGCAAATAGCATTAGAAAAAATTGTCCACGACTTACATCCAACTCCAGCGGTCTGTGGTTTTCCTAGGAATTTAGCTTTTGATTTTATTGTCAAAAACGAAAATTATTCGCGTGAATTTTATAGTGGTTATTTAGGCCTTTGGGAAGGAACGAAATCAAATGCGAATCTTTTTGTAAATTTGCGGTGCATGCAAGTCCAAAAAAACAAAGTTATTCTTTATGTGGGATGTGGTATAACTGCCAAAAGTAATCCGAGTTTAGAATTTTTGGAAACAGAGCACAAATCGATGACTATGCGAAACATATTATAAAAAACAAAAAAGTGGAATCAATAAAACTAGATATTTTAGCTTTTGGAGCACATCCAGACGATGTAGAATTAGGTTGTGCTGGCACCTTGCTTAAAGAAATTGCTTTGGGTAAGAAAGTTGGCCTAATTGATTTAACACAGGGTGAATTAGGAACGCGAGGCTCTGTAGAAATTCGCTATCAAGAAGCAGCCAAAGCAGCTAAGATTTTAGGCGTCGCTGTGCGTGAAAATTTAAAAATGCGTGATGGTTTTTTTGTCAATGATGAAGCACATCAGCTGCAAGTTATTCAAATGATTCGTAAATATAAACCTGAAATTGTGTTGTGTAATGCAATTAACGATCGTCATATTGATCATTCCAAAGGAAGTCAATTGGTTTCGGACGCCTGTTTTTTATCGGGTTTACAAAAAATAGAAACGTTTTTAGCAGGTGAATTGCAAGCAGTTTGGCGACCAAAAGTAGTCTATCATTATATTCAATGGGCTACTATTGAACCAGATTTTGTGGTAGACATTTCTGGTTTTATGGAAAAGAAAAAAGAAGCAATTTTGGCTTATGATTCGCAGTTTTACAATCCTACTACGCAAGAACCGCAAACGCCAATTGCCACTAAAAACTTTTTAGAGAGTATTCATTACCGTTCACAAGACCTCGGACGTTTGATTGGAACTGATTTTGCAGAAGGTTTTACCACAGAAAGATATGTGGCTGTCAGTAGCTTAACAAAATTGATGTAATTTTTTATAAAAACCTTTGTAAAATTCAAGGTTTGCATTATATTTGCACTCGCAAACAAAGCTTTGACGGATTTATTTCAAAAAGTGTTGCGAAGTAAAACAAATGGTGGTTGTAGCTCAGTTGGTTAGAGCATCGGTTTGTGGTACCGAGGGTCGCGGGTTCGAGCCCCGTCTCCCACCCAATTTTCAAAGCCTCAAGGAAAACTTGAGGCTTTTTTTTGTTTTATATTTTTAAATTTAATTTATGGTCTTTTCATTTTGAATTGTTAAAATTATTTTTTAATTTAGTAGTCAATAATTTTAAAAATAACATTAATCACACATTATGGGATCATTTGTAATTAGTAAAAGAAAAAACGGAGAATTTCAATTTGTACTTAAAGCGGGAAACGGTCAAGTTATTCTGGCTAGTGAAGGCTATACCACTAAAGCAGCTTGCGAAAACGGTATCGAATCAGTTCGTAAAAATTCACAAGTAGATGCTCGTTTTGACCGTTTGGAAGCAAAAAATGGTAAACCTTATTTTAATTTAAAAGCCACTAACGGTCAAATCATTGGAAACAGTGAAATGTATGAGTCGGTTGCCGCTCGGGAAAATGGTGTTGCTTCTGTGGCAAAAAATGCTCCAGATGCGGATGTGAAAGAAGATTTAGAATAAATTATTTCTATTTCAATATCAAAAAAGCTCTGAGAATTCAGAGCTTTTTTTTATGATGTAAATGCATCTTTTAGCTATTTAATTTCTTCATAAGTCACCAATTAATAACAAATATTTTTTTATTTATGGTACTTTTAGATGTGCTTTTTTACGGCTTTAGCTTTTTAAAATTAATTAAAATCAAAAAACTATTTCCCATCCTTATCCACTTTCGGGCGTTCTGGATTATTTGCTAATTCCCACGCCACTACAAATGCTAATTGAGCTCGCTTGGTCAATTGGGGATAGTCAATTTTATCTGGGGTATCGGTGGCTTTATGATAATCATCGTGAACGCCATTAAAATAGAAAATAGCTGGAATTCCTCTTTTTGCAAAATTATAGTGATCAGAACGATAATAAAATCGGTTTGGGTCTTTTAAATCGTTGTAAGTATAATCCAATTCCATGCCGATGTATTTTTTATTCGCATCCTCAGACCAATTATGTAAATCGGAGCTCAAGCGGTCGGAACCAATTACATAAATATAATTGTCGTTGTTTTCTTTGCCATAACCACGTCTGCCAATCATATCGATATTGATGTTTGCAATTGTATTTTCTAATGGAAAAAGTGGATTTTCGGTATAAAAACGAGAACCGTGTAAACCGTGTTCTTCGCCAGTTACATGTAAAAACAAAATAGAACGTTTTGGTCCATTTCCTTCCTTTTTCGCTTTTTGAAAAGCAGCGGCGATTTCTAATAACGCAACTGTTCCTGAACCATCATCATCGGCACCATTATAAACTTCCCCGTTTTTCATTCCCACATGGTCATAATGTGCAGAAATTACGAGTATTTCTTCTGGTTTTTCAGAACCTTCAATAAACGCCCAAATATTTTCAGAATCGCCTAATTTTGGGCTAAATTGTTTTTTGAAAAATTCGGATGGAATCGGTTGGTAATACGTTGTTGCTCCTTTTGGGTAATTCACACCTATCGATTTATAAAAATCAATCAAGTAAACCCCCGCTTTTTTTTGTCCTGGAGTGCCTGTGTCGCGGCCTTCCATTTCATCTGAAGCGACAATATATAAGTGTTTACTTAAATTTTCCGCTTTAATATGGGTTAAATAATCTGCAGGATTAAAATCTTTGGTAGCAGTTTTATTTGATGAGCATCCAACACTAAAAAAAGCGATAATAAAAAGACTAGCTATGATTTTATTCATGTTTACTTAATTTGAAAATCAAAAATTAGGAATTGTTTTTTATAATATTTCTTGAATGAAATTTAAAAAATGAGCAAAAGATCGCTTATCGGCCAATTCATTATAGGCCGCTCCTTTTGAATTATCATTGCCCGCATTTTTATTCGTAAACGAATGTACTGAATTGGCGTAATAAATCATTTGCCAATCTGCTTTAGAAGTTCGCATTTCTTCTTGAAATTGTGCGATTTCCTTTTCAGAAACATAAGGGTCATCGGCTCCATGAAGCACTAAAACTTTAGCTTTTATTTGTGCATCATCTCGCTTTTCGTCTTTGCCTAATCCACCATGAAAAGAAACAACGCCAACTACATCCAAATTACTTCGAGCGGCTTCTAAAGCACCGGTTCCGCCAAAACAATAACCAATCACGACGATTTTGTTTTTATTCGCCCCAGTAGTAATGAGTTGATTTAAAGCTAATTGAATCCGACGTTGATAGTCAACAACATTGTTTTTATAATAACCCGCTTGTTGACCTGCTTCTTGTGTATTGGTGGGGTAATTTCCTTCTCCATAAATATCTGCAATAAAAGTAAAGTAGCCTAATTCACTTAATTTTGAAGCTACTTCTTTTTCGTGTTCGCTAATTCCCATCCAAGAAGGTAAAATCAGAATTCCCGGATGAGTTGAAATTGCTTTAGTGGGTTTGGATACCAATCCGATTAAAGATTGATTTTCATCTTGGTAAATAACTGATTTTAATTGAGCGTTTAACATCAAAGGGAGGAATAATAGAAGGAAAATTATTTTTTTCATCGTTTTCATAATCAAAAATAGAAATTAATTTTAGTAGAACTATTATTTTAATAGATTTTTAATAGTTTAACGTGATATAATGAGATTTGCAATTAAAAACGAAACAAAACCTTTATTTTTTCTATTTTATTCCTATATTTTTCTCAAATTTACCAGTTATATAAGCTTGTTAATTATGATTGATTTATTGAAGCAGACTTACGGTTTTATTTTTGAAGAAAAATTAATTGAAGAAATTGCCGAGGTTTCCGTTTTACGGGATTTTAACGAAGGTGATGTGCTTATTGATTTTGGCGATTACATCAAAAAAATGCCACTATTGATAAATGGAGCAATTAAAATTTTACGAGAAGATTTTGATGAAGGCGAATTACTTTTATATTTTATTGAAAAAGGCGATACGTGTGCGATGACACTAGCGTGTTGTATTGGTGAAACCAAAAGCGAAATTAGAGCTGTTGCAGAAACTAAAGGGGTTGTTATTATGATTCCGATTTATAAAATGGAAGAATGGTTGGGCAAATATAAAAGTTGGAGAAATTATGTGTTCAACAGTTATAACAACCGTTTAAAAGAAATGCTTTCTGCTATTGATAGTTTAGCTTTTATGAACATGAATGAACGCCTGATGAGCTATCTGTTTGACAAATCTAAGATTAATCAATCTAAAATGATACTCAATACGCACCAAGAAATTGCGTATGATTTAAACACGTCTCGCGTCGTGATTTCCCGATTACTAAAAGCCTTGGAACGCGAAAATAAGATTGTCTTGCATCGTGCTTTTATTGAGTTGAAGTAATTGAATCTCAAGATTTGATAAAAACCAAATTATAAATGTAACCAAAGTTACGTTCAATTAAAAAGGTTCATGTAATTTTGCCTTCAATATGGAAATTTCTTCAATTATAGGATATTTTTTAGCTGTTTTAGTCGGAATTTCTTTGGGATTAATCGGCAGCGGCGGTTCTATTTTATCCGTTCCCATCTTGGTTTATATTATGCATGTTGAACCCGTCCTGGCCACAGGTTATTCTTTATTTATCGTGGGTGTTTCTGCATTAGTGGGCGGAATTCAAAAAGCAAAACAACAATTAGTCGATTTTAAAAATGTAGCTTTATTTGGTATTCCTACGATTATAGCCGTTTTTCTTACTCGAAACTTTATTGTTCCAGCTATTCCAGAAAAACTAATCGAAATCGGCACATTTGTAGTGACAAAATCAGTATTTGTCATGCTTGTTTTTGCGGTAGTAATGGTCATCGCTTCCATTCGAATGATTAAGCCAATGCAACATAAAGAAAGTGAAAGCGACAAGCCGCTTAATATGAGAGCTATTGTTTTTCAGGGATTAGGAATTGGTTTAATAGCAGGATTTGTTGGAGCTGGTGGCGGATTTTTAATTATTCCTGCTTTGTATTTTTTAGCTAAAATTTCAATGAAAAAGGCCATCGGAACTTCTTTGTTTATTATCGCTTTTCAATCGCTTATTGGATTTATAGGTGATTTAAATCGAACTCCAGCAATGGATTGGAATTTGTTGTTAGGTTTTACATTGGCATCGATTGTCGGGATTTTTATCGGTAACTTATTATCAAAATATATATCTGGAGACAAATTAAAAACAAGTTTTGGATGGTTTGTGCTACTAATGGGGATTTATATTATTTTAAAAGAAGTAGTTTTGTAATATGGAAATGACTAGAAAAGAACATTGGGAAAATATTTACTCGAACAAAAAATTAGAGGAGGTAAGCTGGTATCAGCCCAAACCAGAAGTAAGTCTAGCTTTTATTTCTGCTTATAGCTCTTCTAAAACCGATGCGATTATCGATATAGGCGGTGGCGATAGTTTTTTAATTGACTATCTTTTAAAACAGGGTTACCATGATATAACCGTGTTGGATATTTCAGAAAAAGCGCTTCAACGGGCTCAGCACCGTTTGGAATCTCTTCGTACTAAAGTACAATGGTTAACGAGTGATATCACCGAATTTAATCCACTTCAACCTTATCAAATTTGGCATGACCGAGCAGTTTTTCATTTTTTGACAGAGGAAAACGAAGTTAAAAAATATGCTTTGATTGCAGCAAAAGCATTGGCTCAAAATAGCTTGATGATTATTGGAACGTTTTCTGATAAAGGTCCTTTAAAATGTTCAGGTATTGCTATTCAACAGTATACGGTTGCTACGATGTGTCAAGTTTTTCAAGATAATTTTGAATTAATCGATTCGAAAGAAATAATTCATCAAACACCGATGCAAACGGAACAACAGTTTATTTTTTGCGTATTTAGAAAAAAATGATTTCAAAAAACCAACTTCCTGGCATCTTTTTTACACTTATAATTGGTGTGCTTGTTTTTGTTTCAACCTATTTTTTTAGTTTTTTAAATAGTATTTTAGTTGGACTCTTATTGGGTATTTTCATCGGAAATATTTATAAAATAAATCCAATTTTATTTCCTGGAATTGGTTTAATGGGTGCAAAAACCCTTGAGTTTTCAATTCTTTTTCTCGCTTTTGGAATTAATTATACCAATATGGGAAAATTAGGTTGGAAAAGTTTTGTTTTGATTGCTTTGGTTGTTTTTTCCATGATTATTCTAACCGTTTATCTCGCAAAAAAAATTAAATGTCCAGGAACAGTCGGGTGGATGGTTGGTTTTGGTACAGCCATTTGCGGTTCTAGTGCTATCGCGGCATTGGCCCCTAGTATCAGCAATAAAAACAAAGAAGATATTGGGGTTTCTATGGCAGTTGTCAATTTATATGGAACAGTAGGAATGATACTTTTTCCGTTTATTTTAGCGGCTTTCTCTTTTACTTCAATTCAAAGCAGTTTAATTTTGGGAGGGACTTTGCATTCGGTTGGTAATGTTGTAGGTGCTGGTTTTACGATGTCTTCTGAAATTGGCGAACAAGCTTTGGCCATTAAATTAGCACGAATTTCATTATTATCACCGGGATTAATTTTCTTTAACTATATTACACAACGCAATACCATAAAAAATTGGAAACAACATTTTCAATTACCTTGGTATTTATGGGGTTTTATGGCGATAACAATTTTAGTTTCTGTGGTTGATTTTCCAAAAAATATCCTTGACGGAACTTCTGAAATAGGTAAAATTCTTCTGACCTTAGCCATGATTGCAATAGGACTTCGTGTGAGTTTTACTGCTTTATTACAATCAGGTAAACGCGGATTGATTTTTGGATTATTACTTTTTATTTTACAAACTGTCATTATCCTTTTAGGTATTTTTATTCTAGAAATTTGATAAATGTTGGGATTGTGTAATCAATAAGTAAAGTCAAAAACCAACAGTATTATTCCATTACAATCTGTTATCTTGTTAAAATAAGACACGTTAAATAATGTTAATTCCGATATCGAGTGAAAAATCAGTTCAAATTGGGTTTTAATATTTCTTATCTTTGTAACTAAAGTTACTGCTATTGTGAGGTTAAGCAATTAGTTTTGTAAAAAATTAAAAATATATTTTATGAAAATTGAACAAATTTATACGGGATGCTTGGCTCAAGGAGCCTATTATATAGAAAGTAAAGGTGAAGTAGCAATTATAGATCCTTTACGGGAAGTACAACCCTATTTAGATAAAGCCGAACAAAGTCAAGCCAAAATCAACTATATTTTTGAAACCCATTTTCATGCTGATTTTGTGAGTGGCCATGTTACTTTAGCAGAAAAAACGGGAGCTCCAATTGTTTTTGGTCCAAATGCAAATCCAACGTTTAAAGCACATATTGCCAAAGATGGTGAGGTGTTTAAGCTAGGCGATATTACCATTACGGCATTGCATACGCCCGGACATACCATGGAAAGCACCACATATTTATTAAAAGATAAAGAGGGAAAAGATTACGCTATTTTTAGTGGCGATACGTTGTTTTTAGGTGATGTTGGCCGACCCGACTTAGCTCAAAAAGCTGCCGATATGACTAAGGAGCAATTAGCCGGATTATTGTTTGACAGTTTGCGTACAAAAATTATGACGTTAGCAGATGAGGTCATTGTTTATCCAGCACATGGTGCAGGTTCTGCATGCGGAAAGAATTTAAGCAAAGAAACGGTGGGAACTATTGGCGAACAAAAAGCAACTAATTATGCTTTGCGTGCCAATATGACTAAAGAAGAATTTGTAAAGGAAGTAACAGATGGTTTGTTGCCTCCGCCGGCTTACTTTCCGATGAATGTTCAATTGAATAAAGAAGGGTACGGCGATGTTGAAAATATCATTAAAGAAGCTAAAGCCTATGAACCTTCTGTTTTTGAAATGATTGCAAACGAAACTGATGCGTTGGTTTTAGACGTTCGTCATCAAGATGATTTTGCAAAAGGACATATTCCAAAATCTATTTTTATTGGGATTGACGGTGGATTTGCTCCGTGGGTTGGTGCATTAATCTTAGATTATAAACAACCTATTTTATTAATTACACCAGAAGGAAAAGAAAAAGAAACCATCACTCGCTTGGCACGAGTTGGTTATGACAATACCATTGGTTATTTAAAGGGTGGATTTGAAGCATGGAAAAAAGCAGGTTTAGAATACGATACGGTTTCTACCATAGAAGCTCTCGTATTGGCTGATATGAATTATAGCAAACTCAACGTTTTTGATGTAAGAAAACCGGGTGAATATGCTTCTGAACATATGGTTGATGTGCCTTTAACACCATTGGATTTTTTAAATGAACACTTAGCAGAATTTCCAAAAGAAGAACCATTTTATTTATATTGTGCAGGTGGATACCGCAGTATGATTGCCGCTTCTATTTTAAAATCAAGAGGTTATCACAATGTTATCGATGTAAAAGGTGGTTACGTTGCTATAAAAAACACTACTATCGAGCGAACAGCCTATGTTTGTCCGAGTACCTTATAATCTAATCCCCAGAAAATCAAATATATATATATATGAAAAAAATTGTTTTTTTAGTTTTATTAGCTGTGATGACTATTTCATGTCAGTCACAAACCAACCCGAAGATTAAAGTTTTACCCGTTGCAGAATATAAATCTCATATTAGTAAGGAATCAGTTCAATTAGTTGATGTGCGAACACCGGCAGAATTTAAAGAAGGAGCAATTCCAAATGCCTTAAATATTGATGTGAATAATGCCGCTTTTGACGAAGAGATTCAAAAATTAGACAAAACAAAACCTGTTTACGTTTATTGCCGAAGTGGTGCTAGAAGTCAGACCGCCGCTCATAAAATGGTGGAGATGGGTTTTGTAGAAGTGATAGATTTAGCTGGCGGTTATCTAAGATGGAATTAAAAAACCAAAAAATTTAGAAAAATGAAAACTTTCCAAGAAATTATTCAGTCCGATAAACCAGTTTTAATTGACTTTTTTGCTACTTGGTGCGGACCTTGTCAACAATTGGGCCCAATTTTAAAACAAGTGAAAGAGGTAATGGGCGAACGCATTTCTATTCTTAAAATTGATGTAGAAAAAAATGAACAATTAGCGGCCCAATATCAGGTGAAAGGTGTACCAACCATGCTCTTGTTTCAGAATGGAAAGCAACTCTGGCGACAATCGGGCGTTTTAAGTAAAGAACAACTTATTCAAATCATTACTGAAAAGAGTAATTAAGAAAAGCTTGTATTTTTAAGTTTTTGGTTCTATTATTAAATTTAACATTTAATATTAAAGTAGTTCCATTAATTTTATATATTTGTAGTATTCAATTGTTTAATCTTAAATTATAAAAAAATATGAAAAAATTAGTTTCCTATGTTGCTATAGCGGCATTTATGTTCTCAATTAATGCTTTTGCAGGAGTAACACAAGAACAAGAAAAGAAAAAAGAAAAAGCTAAAACTGAAAAATCTTCAACTGAAGATAAAAAAGAATGTGGAACCGAGAAAAAAGGTGGATGTTGCTCTTCTAAAAAAGCTGAAGATAAAAAAGCATAATACTTTTTTTGACTTTATATAAAAAGTGTTCGAATAATCGGACACTTTTTTTTTGTTTCTAACAAAAATATTTATCAACAATATTTGCACATAACTTGTTCATTTCTTTATATTCAAAAAGGATATAAAAGTCTTATTAGAATTATATTTGTAAAAGTCAACTCAAATATTTCTACTCAAAACAAGCAATATGGAAAAATATGTTATCAAAAGAAATGGAGCTTATGTTCCTTTTGAAACCTTTAAAATTGAGGAAGCAATTAGAAAAGCTTTCCAAAGTGAATCACAACCAGTTTCGCTAGAAGTCATCGCTAGTGTATTTGGTCAATTAGAATCAAAAGAAACTTGGGCAGTTGAAGAAGTACAAGATTTAATTGAAAAAGCATTATCAGAATTTGGATTTTTTAACGTCATGCGTTCGTTTATGTTATATCGGCATACCCGAAAATTACAACGAGAGCACATTCTGGGTTTAAATGAAGATACGACTTATGTAGACAGCTCTCAGACCATTGAAGAATATATTCAACAAACCGATTGGCGAATTAATGCCAATGCAAATACCTCTTATTCTAACGCAGGCCTAGTCAATAATGTAGCAGGAAAAATCATTGCCAATTATTGGTTAGATAAAGTTTATGCCAAAGAAGAAGGTTATGCACATCGGAATGGCGACATTCACATACACGATTTAGATTGTTTAACAGGTTATTGTGCAGGGTGGAGTTTACGCGTTTTATTAAATGATGGATTCAATGGCGTTCGTGGTCGTGTAGAAAGCAGACCGCCAGCTCATTTCCGAGAAGCTTTGGGTCAGATGGCCAATTTTTTAGGAATTTTACAGAGTGAATGGGCAGGAGCACAGGCTTTTAGTTCTTTCGATACTTATTTAGCTCCCTATGTTTTTAAAGATAAACTTAGTTTTGACGAAGTGCTTAAAGCGGTTCGAAGTTTTGTTTATAATTTAAATGTTCCCGCTCGTTGGGGTCAGTCTCCGTTTACAAATATTACTATAGACTGGGTTGTTCCAGAGGATTTAAAAGAACAAATTCCGACTCGGAATAATGAACATTTATTTTTGCATAAAGCAACACCCGAAATGCTTGAACGAGCCAGAGAAAGAGGTGTTGAGAGCGTAACTGAACTCCGCTATGAACATTTTCAACCCGAAATGAACTTAATCAACAAAGCCTATTATACTATCATGACGGAAGGCGATGCAAATGGTCAACCGTTTACGTTTCCAATTCCAACCGTGAATATTACTGAAGATTTTGATTGGTATGGAGAAAACACGGATATTCTATTTGAAAATACAGCCAAGATAGGCTCTTCTTATTTTCAAAATTTTATCGGAAGTCAATATACGCTCAATGACCTAGGAGAAAAAGTAGAAAATCCAAATGCCTACAAACCCAATGCGGTACGAAGTATGTGCTGCCGTTTGCAACTCGATTTACGCGAATTACTCAAACGGGGAAATGGGCTTTTTGGAAGTGCAGAAATGACCGGAAGTATTGGGGTTGTTACCATCAATATGGCACGTTTAGGTTATTTGTATGCTCAAAATAAAACGGATTTTTACACGCAATTAGATCGACTGTTATTGCTTTCTAAATCGACCTTAGAAAAGAAACGAGTTTTTATTAAAGAGATGTATGACCGAGGAATATTTCCGTATACCAAACGCTATTTGCCACATTTTAACAATCATTTTTCAACCATTGGGGTAAATGGAATGAATGAGATGGTTTTAAATTTTACCAAAGGCGAACAGGATATTACGAGTAATTTTGGGACAGAAATGGCCACTGAAATATTAGAATTTATTCGTAATCGGATGCGTGAATTTCAAGAAGAAACAGGCAATTTATATAACCTAGAAGCCACTCCAGCCGAAGGAACTACGTATCGCTTTGCGAAAGAAGATAAAAAACGTTATTCAGATATTATTCAAGCAGGCGAAGGTGAAAACATCTATTATACCAACAGTTCGCAGATTCCGGTGGATTATACCGAGGATCCGTTTGAAGCTTTATTAATGCAAGATAATTTGCAATGTCAATATACCGGTGGTACAGTTTTACACCTTTATATGAATGAAAAAATTAGCACACCTGAAGCTTGTCGAAATTTTGTCAAAAAAGTAATAACCAATTTTAAATTACCATATATCACCGTTACTCCTGTGTTTAGCGTTTGTTCGGTGCACGGATATTTAAACGGCGAACACGAATACTGTCCAACCTGTGATGAACTTTTATTAACTCAATTAAATTTAGAAAACCATGAACCAAACACCACAAACTAAAACGCTTTTAGAGCAACACAATGAATTACGTACCAAATGCTTAGTGTATACACGAGTAATGGGTTATCATCGTCCGGTTGAAAGTTTTAATATCGGAAAAAAAGGCGAACATAAACAACGTACACACTTTAATGAAATCAAGTGCTAAAAAATTAATTCATAGCATTACTGCTTTTACATTATTGGATTATCCCGATAAAACAGCTTGCATTCTTTGGTTTGCAGGTTGCAATATGAAATGCAGCTATTGTTATAATCCAGAGATTGTATTCGGGAAAGGAAATTATACCATTCCCGAATTACTTTCTTTTTTAGAAAAAAGAAAGAATTTATTAGACGCTGTCGTTTTTAGCGGAGGAGAATGTTTGTTATATCCTGATGTCTTAGAACTGATGACTTTGGTAAAAAAAATGGGTTTTTTAATAAAAGTAGATACAAATGGAAGTATTCCGTTGCGATTACAACAAGCTATTGATTTAGAGATGATTGATTATGTGGCATTAGATTTTAAAGCACCACTATCCAAAACAAAAAGTATAACCAAAGCCGATTTTTACGAACATTTTATCCAATGTGTTGCGATTCTTCAAGAAGCTCAAATACCTTTTGAAGTGCGAACAACAGTACATTCTGATTTATTGGATGAAAGTGATTTAAAAGAAATGATTTCTATCTTAGAAGAGAAGCAGTATCGCGGAAATTATTACTTGCAATCCTTTCGAAATGGAGTGGAGACTATAGAAAAAATGAACCCTTCGAAATTCAAAGCGTTCACTCATTTGTCTACCGAGACGATTTGGGTTCAAATGCGATAAATCAGGCCAAAATTCCCATAAATTCTTTTAATTGGTCGAGTAACTTTTTTAGTTGATCTATTTCAACATGATCCATCACTACAATTTTATACCAATCATTTTTTCCGGTATGTTTTTGTGGTACTAAATCAAACTGATGCGCAATCGATTCAGGAATAAAAGATGATTTTATCGTCACAATGTTCATGTTCGGCTCTCTAAAGTAGTCAATATTCAACGCTGTTAATTGTTGACAAAGCCAATCGGTTCGCATTTGAAGCACTTTTACTTTTTCAAACCAACCATTTTCTCCATAGGTAACCAAAATCATCCAAACGGCAACGGCATTGGCTCCAGAACGGCTTCCGGAAAGCGTTAAATCCATTCCTTCAACATATTCTGCTTCTTTGGTCAAAACGTTTTCAATTAAATCTTTTCGACATAAAAAAACACCAGAACCATAAGGAGCTTGCAACATTTTATGGGCATCAACTGTAATTGATGAAACGGCAGGGTTTTTAAAATCCAATAAATTTTCTTTGGCTAAAAAAGGATAAACAAATCCACCATAAGCAGCGTCTACATGCAGTTTATAGGCAAGTTGATGTTTCTCTAAAATAGAAGTATAATCACCTGGATTATCTACAGAACCAAACATGGTCGTTCCCATATTACAAACAACGATGAAATATTTTTTTCCGAGTTGAGCGGCTTCTAGAAGTTGTTTTTCAAAAGCAACAACATCAATTTGACGACTTTCAAAATCTACTTTTACATTTAGCCAATCGATTAATAATAAATTAGAGCCTTTCGCAATTGAATAATGCGTGTCTTCAGAGGCGATAATTGCAATTTCAGCGGGTTGTGCTCCAAACGATTTCATAAAATAATTTCGAAACATCCACAATGCTTGCAAATTAGCTTCTGTTCCTCCTGTTGCTATATAACCGTCGTAACCGTCTTGTTCACAGCCAAATATAGCGGTAGCCAAGATGTCGATTGTTTCTTTTTCAATTTTTTGAGAACCCTTAAATGCATTTTCAGATGTTCCGGTGGTGTGACAACCAATATGATTTGGATTAGCCACATAGGTTGATAAAACGGGAGCATCTTTTAAAAATGGGGCGTCGTCATAAAAAACTCTACCATCTAATTTTGAAGCAGGATAGCCTAACGGAGCGTCTATGGAGAAATTAATGTTTTCCAACAATGCTCGATTTACTCTCGCAACTTGTTCTGCATGGTTCAGCTTTTTCCAATTTTTCATTTGTTTTCTATTTTGTGCAAATTTCGTCGTTATAGTCAGCTATACGTATGATTTTAATCATAATTTTAAAGTTTATTTCAAGTTAATTTTGTTCCCTAATTGCCGTATTAATTTTGAATTACAAGACAACTTTGTTTTCAATTTGAGAAACTAGGTTATCTTTGATAAAAAAATATGTTTTCAAAAACCTGTGAATATGCCATTCGAGCAACGATTATAATTGCCTCTGAATCGCAATTAGGAAATAAAGTTAGTTTACGTGAGATTGCCAGAAAAATTGATTCACCCGAATCGTTCACGGCCAAAATACTCCAAAAATTAGCAAAAAATGATATTGTAGAATCCTCAAAAGGAAATGGTGGTGGTTTTTTTGTGTCGAAAGAAAAATTAAGTAATGTAAAACTTCGACAAATTGTATTAGCATTCGATGGAGATACTATTTATAAACGCTGTAGTTTAGGGCTTCAAGATTGTTCCGATGTAAAGCCTTGTCCCTTTCATGACCAATATAAACCCATTCGCGAACAACTCAAAAATGCATTAGATTCTACCGATTTAGCTCAATTAATTATAGGTTTAAAAATAGGGGAGACCCATCTGAAAATTTAAAAAATTTAATTTAAAATAAGACTAAAAAGTCCGATTAGAAATGACTAAAACTGAAGATTGGAAGAAAAAAATTTTGGATTTAAAAGAGCAAAAAAACGCCGTAATACTTGCTCATTATTACCAAGAACCAGCTATTCAAGAAATAGCAGATTTTGTAGGTGATAGTTTAGAATTGTCGCGAAAGGCAGCAACTTCAACAGCTGAAATCATTGTTTTTGCAGGTGTTTATTTTATGGCAGAAACGGCAAAAATTGTAAATCCAACCAAAAAAGTACTTGTTCCAGACGTCGCTGCGGGTTGTTCATTAGCCGATGGTTGTCCGCCCGATGAATTTCGAGCGTTTATTAATCAATATCCCAATCACCACGTGGTTACTTATATCAATTGTTCAGCGGAAATTAAAACGATGAGTGACAGTGTTTGTACCTCTTCTAATGCTATAAAAGTAATTAATGCTATTCCAAAAGACAAACCAATTCTTTTTGCTCCAGATAAAAATTTAGGTAAATACTTGATTAAAGAAACTGGTAGAGATATGGTTTTATGGGAAGGTTCGTGCGTGGTTCATGAAGCATTTTCATTAGAAAAATTAATTGATTTATATCAAAAAAATCCTGATGCCGTCATCATTGCACATCCCGAATCAGAAACACATATTTTAAAAGTAGCTCAATTTATAGGCTCCACTTCGGCGATGATTAATTACGTTAAAGAATCGCCTGAAACTAAATTTATTGTGGCTACAGAAAACGGAATTTTGCATAAAATGCAACAAGAAGCTCCACATAAAATACTACTTCCTGCTCCTTCTAAAGAAGATAATAGTTGTGCGTGTAGTGAATGTGCTTTTATGAAAGTCAATACGTTAGAAAAACTATATCGCTGTTTGCTAGAGGAATCACCTGAAGTTAAATTAGATGAAAATATCATAAAAAAAGCAATTGTTCCTATTGAACGAATGCTTCAACTATAAGTGTATGAAATCGTGTGATGTTTTAATATCAGGAACTGGAATTGCGGGACTTTCACTTGCCATACAATTGATGGAAAAAAAACCCGAATTAAAAATTATTTTACTTACAAAAAACGAACCAGAAGAAAGTAATACGTCACTTGCTCAAGGTGGAATTGCAGCTGTTTGTGACCGATTAGTCGATAGTTTTGAAGAACATATTCAAGACACGTTAAATGCCGGTCAGGGAAAGTGCAATCCAACAATAGTAGAAATGGTTGTCAAACAAGGGCCACAACGATTGAATGAATTAATCCGTTGGGGTGCCGAATTTGATACAGAAAATGATGGTCAATTAGCCATGGCTTTAGAAGGCGGTCACAGTCGAAGCCGAGTGGTTCATCATAAAGATAAAACGGGTTGGCATATTCAAAAAGTTTTATGGGATAAAATTATAGCTTCTCCACAAGTAGAAGTGATTGCTCACGCTTTTGGAATTGATTTAATAACCCAAGTTTTAGAAGAGGAAACATTAGTAATTGGATTGAATTATTTGCCAAAAGAAAATACGCAGATAAAGCAGGTTTTTGCCTCAACGGTGGTTTTAGCAACTGGCGGATGTGGACAACTTTTTCAATATACGTCTAATCCGAGTATCGCTACGGCAGATGGCGTTGCAATGGCTTTTAGAGCAGGAGCAACCATTAAGGAAATGCAATATATTCAATTTCATCCCACTGCTTTATACGAAAAAAATAAAAGTAATTTGTTTTTGATTTCTGAGGCCATTCGAGGTTATGGAGGCTATGTAGTGAATCAAAAAGGAGAACGTTTTTTATTTCAGTATGATTCTCGTGGCGAATTGGCCACGCGTGATATTGTTTCGCATGCCATTCTTGATCACCTCAAACTCACTCAAGATTCGTGTGCTTTTTTAGACCTTCGACATTTGAATCAAGCGGATTTTAAAATTCAATTTCCAACGATTTACGCTCAAATTTTGCAAACAAATTTAAACCCTGCTTTACATTTGATTCCGATTATTCCAGCAGCTCATTATCAATGTGGTGGAATTGAAGTAGACCAAAACGGACGAACATCGCTAAGCAATTTATATGCACTTGGCGAATGTTCAAGTACGGGTTTGCATGGAGCTAATCGGTTGGCTTCTAATTCTTTATTAGAAGCCTTGGTTTTTGCATTTAATGCTGCTAATGAAATTGTAAAACGGCAACTTCCACCGCTTGAACCGCTTATTTTAAAGGCATCCAGAGTTTTTGAGCCCCATGAAATAATTGAATCAGCGGTAATAAATGTTTTTAAAAATAAGGTTAAAAGCATGATGAATTATCAAACATTGCACGCCTCAAAAGAAGAAAAACTGACGATTATAGAACAACTCACAAAAATTCATTTTGATTTAATTGAATGTGTGGAGTACTATTTTCGATGTCGGAATTGTATCGAATTAGAAAATATGTTACAAACCGCTTTGATTATTATGGAACACGCTTTAAGTGAAAATGAGCTTTCTTCCTTCAATTCTAATTTTAATACTGTTTTATCCTAAAAGCACAACCTAACCAATAAAAAAACACTTGAATAATATTCTTCAAGTGTTTTTTTTATCTTCAAAGATTCTAAGTTAATTAAGGGAATACAACACATTAATAAATACATTTCGTCCCATTCTAGGAATATTATTCCAATCGGCAAACGTCGAGTAATCGGCATCTAAGATGTTCTCTATACCTGTTCGCAAACTCAATTTTGTTTTATCAAAGGAGAGCGTATAACTTGTTGCAAAATTTAAAATAGCATAAGCTGGCTTTTCAATTTCGCCATAAAATGGAGCATAATTGGTTTGGGTAGCATTTCCTTGAACCTCTATTTCCGCTGTAAAAGCTGCTTTTTTATAAAACAATTTACTTTGATAAGCCAACGGGCTAATAAACGGGAGATTTTCACCATCGCTTCCTTTTCCGTAACTGTAGGTTAATTGGTTATCCCACTTTAAATTTGACATCAAATAGGTTTCAAAATTAAAAACCGATTTAATTAAAGAAGCATAATCGATTGCACTATAAATCTTTACGCCTTGTGCTCCAATAGTCATTTGATAAACCGATGGATCTGGTTTTCCTACGATATAATTTGAAATATGAAAATAAGAAGTACTAAAAGAGGTTTTAAATGATTTGGTTTGATATTTCAAATTTACCGAAGCCTCTGCTGATTGTTCATTCTCTAAATCAGGATTTCCAATATAATCATAACGGTCAAAACTATTAAACAAGTAAAATCCGTATCCTTCTGAAACCGAAGGAGCTCTTTCGCCATAAGCGAGACCAAAAGAATAACCAAATTTCTCTTTTTTCCAATTAAAATTGGTCGCTAAGCTTTTTAGAAATCTATTTTTATCGGCTTTTAATCCAGGATAAAATATTTGTAAACTTTCTAATCCAAACTGACTTTTCACTTCATTAAACTGATTTCCTAAACTTCCAGAAATTTTGAAGTTGCTATGACAATTGAATTCATAGGTGTTTTCAGCATAAATTCCGTTATAAAAAGTAATAACATCTGGCCAAGTAAGCATGAACATGATGTTTTCATTTGGATCACTTGGATACATGGTCATTTCTGCCAAAGAACGATTGTAAAACGAGTTAAATGTACCTAAAAAAGTATTTTTATTTACTTTTCCATCTAAATTGGCATACATTCCATAGGTGTCACTCCATCCCGGCATATCCATGTGAATGGCTACATCTGGTCTTGTGGTATCATCCATTATGTGCGTGATGGTGTTGTAATAGACTTTTGTTTCCAATTTGTTAAAAATAGATTCCATTGGAATATATTCAAATTTCACTGAAGTAATTAACGCTTCAGCCAAAGAAACGTCCATTGGCAGAGCGGGATAACCGACATCGGTTGCTTTATCATAAATAACAGCCGCTTCAAAATACTTGTTCTTATTAAATAAAAATCCAGCGGTAGTCGACATATTTATTTTTCTAAACTGTGAAAAAAGAACTTCGTTATTGTTTCCTGCGGTATAATTTTCAGCCTCTCGAAACATGACATTGTTATCGATAAAAAACAAACTATCTGCATAATTGATAGCTCCACCTATAATTTTTTGCTGATTATTAAAATCGTAGCCCGCATTAAAATAGCCATTAAATCCTTTTTTGCCAATCTCACTTCGGTTTCTTTTTAAGTTGATTGAGCCTCCAATGGTTGGGCCGTGACAACTTCCACTTTGTCCCGAGGCTATTTCTGCTTCAGACAAATTAGAAACCTCTACATAGGACGTAATTGGATCCATTTTATCGGTACAAGCACCAAAAATTCGCATTCCATCAATGGTAACTACGGTTCGTTCCGTACTCATGTTGTTAATAGTTGGTTCCCAGGCATAACCGCCTCTTTTAATCATTTCCACAGCACCAGATTGTTGAAGATATTCATCAATTGTGGCTAATGGTTTAAATTGTTTTTGAACTAAATCTGTTTTCTTTCCAATAAGTATAATTTCTGTTAAACTCATTGGGAGTATACTATCATTTTCTTGACTAAATAAACGAATAGGAAGAAGAAAAAGAAGTACTATAAATAGCAATTTTTTCATTTCGGATAAATTTCGGATATAATTTATAACTTATATCAGGGGTTGAATATGTTTTAAAAAGGTCAAAAAGTTATTTTTTCGACCTTTTTAAACTCTTTTTATTTAGAATTCGATTTCTAAAAAGATGCTGCTTGCAGGGTTTTCTTCTGTCACTACTTCACCTTTTAAAACCTCGTCTAACTCATTCAGTAATTGCAAATTGATTTTCCAATAGCCCGTCATCGTTAACGATAATTTTCCGTGGTATAATTTATCCGCTGATTGAGTCAAATCGACATTATTTGGAGAAGTGTGGTTGCCCATACTCGGCATTCTAGGGTCAATTTTGATTTTGTAGTTGTCTACAATAGGAAAAGACATCATGCTTTCCATTTTATATAATCCAAAAGTGACGTCATTCAAGGCTACTTTTGGAGAAGAAGGATCAATTAGGGCAATTAGGTATTTTTTATTATCGGAACCCATAAATGAAGTCACTTTTCTTTTTGCAGAAGCGGGAACATTAATGTTTTCTGTGGCAGTATACAATATGCCATTAATAGTGTAATCAATTTTTAAATCCCAATATTCAGTTTCATTTTGGGCCATTTGAAAAACAATATAACCATTGTATAGGGTTTCTTTTAAAGCAGTTTTTGCTACCTCTGATTTAGGACAAGAGTGATTCATCGTTGCCATATGCATAACCGGCATCCAGCTTACGGTTGCGTTTTTTTCGTATTCGTTAGTGTTTTTATCTTTAAAACGAAGAGAAATAGCATTATAACCTTGCTCCAAAGCACCAGTTGAATTATATAGTTCAATGATATGGGTATCGTTAGTGAATTCTTGAATTTTTGTTAAACCATCTAATTCATTTACAATAGTTTCCTCATCATCAGAAGAACAAGCGGTTAGGATAGCTAATATAAATAAAAAGCTATATTTAAGTAATTTCATTTTTTGTTTATTTTAATTTTAGACATAAGTAAGACACTTTAGTTAAGAATAACTAAAGAAAAAATCAAGACGATTTTGGTAATAAAGTACTTAAGCTAAAATAGGAGGGTGAAAAATAGAAGTACTATTTAATCGAAAGTATATGCAATTGTATAAGGTAGACACCTTTTTTGTTATTGTAATATTCGATGTAAAGGAATAAGTTGTTAAATGATCACAAAACAAAACTTCTATAGTAATTGGTTTTCCTTTTTGCTCATTTGATTTCGGGTTTTCATCTTGGGCAAGTTCCGCTAATTCTTTTTTCAAATGACATTTACCGTTACACTCTAATTCTGGTTTTTGTGTGTTTTCGCATAACTGTGTGGATATATAATCATAGTTTATAACGTAATCCACCACGGGAAACACTGGTTTTAGTAAGAAAAATGCGGCTACTATGTATATAATGTATTTCAAAAGGATGAATTACGGTTGTTTAGATGGGGCAAAATTAAATGACAAAATTTGTATAAAATATGATTTTAATCATAAAATGTGAATTGTTTAAACTAGACCTTTGTGTCATAAATTAAAAAACATCAATTTATGAACAAATTATCATTATTAGTAGTAGTATTTATTTTGTTTATTTCCTGTGGAAAAGACAAAAAGGAAGGGGGCGAGGACTTCTCTGCAAGCCCAAGTACGGAAGAAAGTGCAGCATCAACTGATGCATCTTCTTATGACCCAAACCGTGGAGAAGGAAAGCATGAAAATGTTGATTTAGGAGCAGCATTGGATGTCGCTATGGCAGAAAAAGGAGAAAGCATTTCAGGCGTGAAATGTAATTCTTGTCACAAAATGACAGACGAACGTTTAGTTGGTCCAGGGTGGAAAGGCGTAACAGAACGCAGAAAGCCAGAATGGATTATGAACTTCATCACCAATCCTGACCCAATGATCGACAAAGATCCTGAATTACAAGCTCAGTTAGAATTGTGTTTGGTAAGAATGCCAAATCAATCTTTAGCAGATCAAGAAGCTCGTGAGATTTTGGAATTCATGCGTAAAAATGACGGTGTAAAATAAAAACAAATTATAAATCGAACGTATATGAAAAATAGATTTTTAACAGCAAGTTTTGCTATCGTTTTAGTTGCCGCTTTTTTTGGTTCATGTAGACCAAAAAATACTAGTGATGCCGTAAGTGGCGATGCCGCTTCTAAAGTTTATGTAGCCCCAGGAAAATATGACGAATTCTACAATTTCGTTTCTGGTGGTTTTAGTGGACAAATGAGTATTTACGGACTACCAAGTGGTCGAATGCTTAAAGTAATTCCTATTTTCTCTCAGGATCCAGAAAGTGGATGGGGATTTAGTGAAGAATCAAAACCAATGTTGAATACTTCTGAAGGATTTATTCCTTGGGATGATCAACATCACCTTGAATTATCTCAAACTAATGGAGAAGTAGATGGAAGATGGATTTTTGCAAACGCAAATAATACACCACGGGTAGCGAGAGTTGATTTAAAACGTTTTAAAACGGCAGAAATCATTGAATTACCTAACTCAGCAGGTAATCACTCTTCTCCTTTTATTACAGAAAACACTGAATATGTAGTCGCTGGAACACGTTTTGCTGTACCAGGTGATTATGAAAATGGTGATGTGCCAATTAACACGTACAAAGAAAATTTTAAAGCTCACATCAGTTTTATCAGTGTTGATAAAGAAACAGGAGGAATGGATATTGCATTCCAATTGCGTTTACCTGGAGTAAACTTTGACCTTTCTCACGCAGGTAAAGGAAAATCACATGGCTGGTTCTTCTTCTCTTGTTATAATTCAGAACAAGCTAACACGCTTTTAGAAGTAAATGCATCTCAAAATGATAAAGATTTTATCATGGCAGTAGACTGGAAAAAAGCAGAAGAGTACATCAAAGCTGGTAAAGGAAGAAAAGAAAAAGCTAGATATGCTCATAATACTTGGAATGATGAAACACATACTGGAACTTCAGTAATTAAAGAAGAAGTTTTAGTATTAGATGCAATGGAATTAAAAGACATTTGTTATTTAATGCCATGTCCAAAATCACCTCACGGTTGTGACGTTGATCCAACTGGAGAATACATTGTAGGTTCTGGAAAATTAGCTGCTTTAATCCCAGTATTTAGTTTTGATAAAATGACCAAAGCTATTGCAAACAAAGATTTTGAAGGTGATTACGAAGGAATTCCTGTATTAAAATATAACTCTGTTTTACATGGAGAAGTTCAAAAACCAGGATTAGGACCATTACACACTGAATTTGACGGAAAAGGAAATGCTTATTCAACAATGTTTGTTTCTTCTGAAGTTGTTAAATGGGATATTAAAACACTTAAAGTGTTAGATAGAGCTCCAACCTATTATTCTGTTGGTCACTTAATGATTCCTGGTGGGGATTCAAGAAAACCATTCGGAAAATACTTAGTAGCTTATAACAAAATTACGAAAGACAGATATTTACCAACAGGACCTGAGTTAACTCAATCTGCTCAATTATATGATATTAGTGGTGATAAAATGCAATTATTGTTAGATTTCCCAACTATTGGTGAACCTCACTATGCTCAAGCAGCTCCAGCGGATTTAATTCGTAATAATGGACAATTGAAAATTTATGACATTAATAAAAACGAACACCCAAGAGTAGCAAAAGGAGAAAAAGAAACTAAAGTAGTTAGAGAAGGAAATAAAGTGCATGTTTACATGACTATGGTTCGTTCTCACTTCTCTCCAGATAATATTGAAGGAATTAAAGTTGGTGACGATGTGTATTTCCACATTACGAATCTTGAACAAGATTGGGATGTACCACACGGATTTGCAATTAAAAATGCTCCAACTGCTGAATTGTTAGTGATGCCAGGTGAAACAATGACTTTATACTGGAAAGCAACAAAAGTAGGTATTGTACCATTCTATTGTACAGATTTCTGTAGTGCGTTACACCAAGAAATGCAAGGATACATTAGAGTATCTCCTGCAGGAAGTAATGTGCCAATTTCTTACAGCTTAGGTACTAATTTACCCGCTTCTTCTAAATAATAATCATAGAAATGAGGGAGCAATTTAAAACTGCTCCCTTATTTTTTTAAAAATCTTAAAATGAAAACATCAAATTTAACTTTGGCTTCAAAAGTTATGCTTTTGATTGTAGGTTTACTTTTTATAGCTTCTTTATTTATGCCCTTATGGAGAATCGAATTAGATGCTCCACAATATCCAGAAGGATTAACATTGCAGTTACACGCCAATAAAATTGCAGGTGATGTGGATATTATTAATGGTTTAAATCATTATATCGGAATGGCAACTTTGCACACAGAGAATTTCTTTGAATTCACGATTTTACCTTATATATTTGGTGCGTTTGCCCTGATTGCATTAGTTTTAATTTTTGTGAATAATAGAAAAGCAGTTTTAGGCTTTTTAGTTACTTATGTTCTCTTTATTATTCTTTCTGCGATAGATTTTTACAGATGGAATTATGAATACGGACATAATCTTGATCCAAATGCGGCAATTATAGTACCAGGAATGGCCTACCAACCGCCTTTAATCGGATTTAAACAATTATTAAACTTTGGAGCTTTTTCAATTCCTGATACAGGAGGTTGGTTGCTAGCCGGAGCTGGACTCTTATTAGCATTAATTGTTCTTAAAGAATTTAAATTTAAAAAAACAGTATAATGAAAATTTTATCTTATTTTTTACTTCTCTCAATCGTAATTTCTTGTGGAACTAAAGAAGTTGAACCAATTAAATTATCCGCCTATGGTTGTGAATATTGCAAAATGAAAATTGCAGACGGAAAATTTGGTGCCGAATTAATTACGGCCAAAGGAAGAGTATATAAATTTGATGATATGCATTGCATGATTAATTATCATAAGGAGAATGTTTCCACAAAAATTCAATCTTTTTATATTCATGATTTTAATCAAAACAATGTACTTATTCCAGCTGAAACCGCTTTTTATATTAAAGGAGGCGAAATCAATAGCCCAATGCACGGCAATGTAATTGCAGTACAAACTAAAGAAGAAGCGGAAGAATTAGCTAAAAATTTTAAGGCAACTCCAAGTTCTTGGAGTGAAATTATTAAATAGAATTAAATGAAATATTTTTTAATTATACTTCTTCTTTTCTCTTTTTCAATTCATGCAAATACCATTCACGTCGGAAAAAATCATCCGATTAAATCGGTCAAACAAGGAATTGCATTAGCTAAAGATGGTGATACCTTAATGGTTCACGGCGGAATATACAAAGAAGGAAATATAATAATTGATAAAAAAATCGTCTTTATAGGTAAAGGTTTACCTGTTTTAGATGGTGAAAAAAAACATGAAGTGCTTTCTATAAAAGCAGATAGTGTTGTAGTAGATGGTTTTAAAGTGATTCGTTCGGCTTATGCAACCATTACTGACCCATGCGGAATCAAAGTGTATAATAAACAATATGTGGTTATTCAGAATAATGTTTTAGATGATAATTTTTTTGGTATATATCTACAAAATAGTAAAAATTGTACCATAAAAAACAATTATTTAAAGGCTTACGGAAAGGAAGAACAACAATTAGGTAATGGAATACACTGTTGGAAATCAAATGATATTTTAATTATTGGCAATCGTATTGACGGCCATCGAGACGGAATTTATTTTGAATTTGTATATGATTCTTTAGTATGGAGAAACATCAGCATTAATAATATTCGGTATGGATTACACTTCATGTTTTCTCATAGTGATACGTACATTACCAACATTTTTAGAAATAATGGTGCTGGAGTGGCCGTAATGTATAGTAAAGATGTAAAAATGTTTAATAATCATTTTGAAGAAAATTGGGGCGATTCTGCTTATGGGTTATTGCTAAAAGACATTTCAGATAGTTATATTTTTAACAACACCTTTGCCCGAAATACTTCTGCCATTTATATGGAAGGAGCTTCAAGAAATAGAATAGAAAAAAATGTTTTTTTATCCAATGGTTGGGGATTGAAAATTCAAGCAAGCTGTTTGGATAATGAAATTGTCAATAATAATTTTTTAAAAAATACTTTTGATATAAGCACCAACGGAAGTTTAGTCTTAAACACATTTAACTCTAATTATTGGGATAAATATGAAGGCTATGATTTAAATAAAGATGGAATTGGCGACGTGCCTTATCACCCATTAAGTTTATTTGCCGTTTTAACTGAATCAACTCCATCAGCGATGCTCTTATACAGAAGCTTCATGATCACACTATTAGATAAGTCTGAAAAAATCTTACCAAGTATCACACCAGACAACTTTATTGATAAAACGCCATTAATGAAATCGTTGCCACTATGATTGAAATAAATAATTTAAATAAAAAATTCGGAAAATTAGAAGTTTTAAAAAATGTTAATCTTTCGTGTAAAAAAGGACAATGTATTGCTTTAATTGGACCTAACGGATGTGGAAAAACAACCCTAATAAAATCAGTTCTTGGAATGGTTTTGCCAGATAAAGGTTCGATAGAATTTAATGGTAAATCAATTTTAAAAGAGTATTTATACCGTTCAAGTATTGGTTATATGCCGCAAATTGGACGCTATCCTGATAATATGACAATTGGTCAAATTATCGATATGATTAAAACAATTAGAAATTCGGACGAAGCATTAGATGAAGATTTATTACATGCGTTCGAACTTGAAAAAATGTTTGATAAAAAAATGCGAACGCTTTCTGGCGGAACAACTCAAAAAGTAAGTGCAGTTTTAGCTTTTTTATTTAATCCAGAGGTGTTAATACTAGATGAACCTACTGCTGGATTAGATCCATTAGCATCAGAGATTTTGAAAGAAAAAATTATCAAAGAAAAAGATAAAGGAAAACTAATTTTAATCACTTCCCATTTGTTGAGTGAATTAGATGATTTGATTACCGAAATTATTTTCATGCAAGAAGGTGAAGTGCATTTTCATAAAAAAGTAGACGATTTAAAATCTGAAACAAATGAAGATAAAATTTCAAAAGCAATTGCTTCCGTGTTGAAAAGAAATGTATATAACAAAAAAGTATAATGTTAGGATTGTTGGTTTATAATTTCGCGTTATTATTTTCATTAAATTTTAACGAAGTTAACCCACAGCCCACAACCTAAAATCTGATTATGAATAGAATTATAAAAATCATATTACTCGATATTCTCAAGAATAAAATAATCATAGCTTACACTTTGATTTTAGCAATTTTATCTTGGAGTTCTTTTGCTTTAGAAGATAACTCATCAAAAGGTATTTTAACTATTTTAAACGTAATTTTATTTACGGTTCCTCTAGTTTCCATCCTTTTTTCAACAATTTATCTCTATAATAGTTCAGAGTTTGTTGAACTTTTATTAAGTCAACCCATTAAACGAAAAAAGATTTGGATTAGCTTATTTCTGGGACTTTGTTTTTCCATGATACTCGCTTTTTTTGTCGGAGCAGGAATTCCCTTATTAATCAATTCTCCAGATAGTGTCGGAGTAATGATGCTCATTAACGGTTGTTTTATCACCGCAATTTTTACAGCCCTAGCATTTTTAAGTTCCATTTTGACCCGTGATAAAGCAAAAGGAATCGGAATAGCCATTATGACTTGGTTGTTTTTTGCACTTCTTTTTGACGGATTAGTTTTGTTTTTATTATTTCAATTTCAAGAGTATCCTATAGAAAATGCAATGGTCGGAATTACCGCATTTAGTCCAATTGACTTAGCTCGAATTCAAATTTTATTACATCTTGACGTATCGGCCATGATGGGCTATACTGGAGCTATCTTCAAAGAATTTTTTGGAACTTCAACGGGTTTAATTATCTCTTTTTTATTATTGATATTATGGATAATTGTTCCGTTTTTCGTTTCCTTAGTCAAGTTTAAAAATAAAGATTTATAACCTAATCTTTTAAGTGATGAAAAAAGATATCCAAAATAGAGATGACATCATCAAATTAGTTGATGCATTTTATATAAAAGTAAAAGCAGACGATCTCCTTGGAAACATTTTTACAGACGTGGTTCATGTAAATTGGGAAACGCACTTACCCAGAATGTATGATTTTTGGGAAAACATTCTTTTTTGTACAGGTAATTTTGATGGAAATCCGATGATGACGCACAAAGCATTAAATCAAAAAAAACAAATGGACTTTACTCATTTTAACCGTTGGAATAGTATGTTTAAAGAAACAGTGGATAGTTTATTTAAAGGCGAAAAAGCCACTGAAATAAAAAACAGAGCCATGAATATCTCCAAAGCAATGATGGATAAAGCATTAAGTTAAAAAGTGTTAACTATGATTTGACGCATAGATTTTTAGCCCAATTCTTCTTAAATTTGAACAGTTTGTAAACGAAATACAAGCTGTTTTTTTTAATTTAAATTTTATAAATATGAATGTTTTAGAACAACCTACAATTGGAGAATATGTGGCAAAGGATTTTAGAACCGCTGCCGTTTTTTCAAAATATGGTATTGATTTCTGTTGTAAAGGAAATCGAACGATTGAAGAAGCTTCTGAAAAAAAAGGATTAGATTTCAATCAAATTGAACAAGAGGTTACTCAAATTTTAGCGACACAAGCCACCAATACCATCGATTTTAATTCATGGCCATCCGATTTGCTGATTGATTATATCGAAAAAACACACCACCGTTATGTCGTAGAAAAATCGGCAGTTTTAGTTCCGTTTTTAGACAAATTAACCAAAGTACATGGTGGAAATCATCCAGAATTGTTTGAAATTCATGAACTTTTTGTTGGATGTGCAAGCGAATTAGCTCAACACATGGTTAAAGAAGAGACCGTTTTATTTCCGTTTATTAAAAAAATGGAAAATGCAATCAGAACAGGTCAAGCTATCGAACAACCGCATTTTGGAACGGTAGAAAACCCGATTGCCATGATGAAACATGAACACGAAAATGAAGGTGATCGTTTTGTAAAAATTGCTGCATTAACCAATAATTACACACCACCAGCTGATGCTTGTAACACCTATAAAGTTACGTTTGCAATGTTACAAGAATTTGAACAAGATTTGCATAAACATATTCACTTAGAAAATAATATTTTATTTCCACGTGCTATTGCGATGGAAAGTAGATTCAACTAAGAATACGCATTTATAATAGGTTTTTAATTCAACTAAAAATCACTTCAAATATCTTTTTTGAAGTGATTTTTTAATTAAATAGTAAACGAGTTTGCTAGTTTGTTAGCTTTTAAAATTTAAAAAGAAATAGCGTTTATTTCAGCTTTATAAAAATCAAGTTGTTGATGAATGCTGTCATCATTAGTTTTGAAAAAAGCACTAGTTTTAAGTAAATTGTGATAATAATCAATACCCAAATTTATGTTATTTCTATACGTATTCCATTTTTTTAATTGATTAGCCGTTACTTCATCTGTAAAAGTGCTAATTTCATTTCTTAAATAGTCTACATACATTTTTAATTCTTTGACAAACAAGTTTGGGCGATTTTCTTGCAACATCACATTGGCATTTCCATAAATGTGTTGCACCATATCTTTTAGTGAATATTCGCTGTCAAAATAGGCTAAGTTTGGCCCTGGACAAATCACGACACCCTGTTGTTGTCCTTTTATTGGTAAATTATTTTCAAGATAGGAGGAATTCGCCAATCCAACGCAAAGACACGCTTTTTCAGTGATTTTTTGTTGTTTAATTTCAAATTCCTTGAGAGAAATTTCACTTTTTTGTTGGTCTAACTTGTCTAATTCTAAATCTTGGTATTTTTTTGAAGCCGTACAAATCCCTTCTTTATTATAGGATTTGTTTAAAGCTAAAAACTTTTTCGGACAAGAACTTCCTGCTTTATGATCATTAATTCTTTTTTGTTTCCAAAAATCATTAGAAACCCCTTTAATCGAATTAAAAGGAACGCCCAAAGGTGAAATGTTACTCAGATAAAAGTCTTTTTCTTTGGCTTCTGCTAATAACTTTCTCGTTTCTGCATCTACAGAAGTGGCTTCTGGTACTAAAAGAAATGGCGAACCCCAACCAATTGAATCCAACTGATATTCTTCCAATAAAAAGGCGTGTTCTTCTGCAGTTCCAACACCACCTTGAGCGGTGAATTTTATTGGTAAAGCGGCAGTTGGCAATGGAAGTTGTTTTAACGTCAATGCTTTTATCAATAAATCATGTGTAGATTGATGTAATTCGCTGCGTTTTTCTTTAAAATCTTGTAAAATGGGACCCATTAAAAAGCCTTCGGTTGCAAATGCATGGCCGCCACAATTCAAACCCGATTCAATACGGTATTCTGAAACCCATAATCCTTTTTTGGCTAAAAAATTCCCTTGAATCAAAGCCGAACGATAATCACTTACTTTGAGAATTATTTTTTTTCTAAGCAAACCATTTGTGTCAGGATAAAAATCGGGAAAACTTTCAAAATAGCTGTATAATCGCGGATTCATTCCAGCCGATAAAACGACAGATGAACTTAGATTGCTGTTAGCGAAACCTCTCAAAGCAGCATGAGCATCGTTAAATTCGATTGGTAATTGTTCGCCATTTTCAAAGTTGTCTTTATCCACTTTTGTCATAATATTGACATCAATTTCACCCAAAGAAATATTATTTTCAATAAATTGAACTAAGTTATCTTTCATCGATATTCCTTCGTCAATAAATTCTTGTAATCCTTTTTTTAAATCGGATTTGTTGGGTAAAAGAGCGATATAGTTTTCTAAAGCAGTTTTGCTTTCAGCTAAATCTTTTTTAAATTTTTCAAATTTTTGATTCACAATACTATCCATGGTATTGAGATAAGTTGTGATTCTTTTTGCTCTATAATCTTGTATTTTCTGTGTGATTTCTTGATAGGGAATACTGAACTTTTCACTGTAAAAAGCTCTCATTTTCTCTATTAAATCATCGTCTGTTATAGAAACAGTAGAAGAAATTCCATATTGAGCCACTCGAATAGGGCTATCAATGGTAAAAGCCAATCCCATCACTGGAATATGAAAGGAATGACTATTTTTTTTGTTTGACATAGTTTTATATTAAATTATTTTTGTTTGTTTTTGTTGGAATGTCTTCATTAAATGAAAAATAATGATTCCCAATCCGGTGATAATTCCTACTCCAAACAACACAAATGCAAGATGCAAACCGTGTTGCGATTCTTGAAATTTGCTAAAGGTTTCGGATGAATTCCCAAAGAGCCAAATGCTTTTTTTCAATCCCATAATCAAAAGTGTAACCCAAAATAAGATAAAGGAAATGTGAAAAATTTGGATTCCGTTTTTTAATTTTTTAACTGTTTTTTCAGAAAATGAGAAAGCGGTATTAAAAATGTAAGTGATTGAAGAAAAAAGAATTAAGGTGTTAATTCCGATGGTTGTTCCCATGGAATGGGCCACCGTAATATGGGTGCCGTGCGTAAATAAATTGATAGACGGAATTGAAATTAATAAAGCCACAATAATATTTAGAAAAACCCATAAATCGGCTAAAATCATAAATCGATAGGCAATAGAAAATTGAATCTTTTTCTCTTGGGATAGGTTTTTTCTCCAATCATAAATTATAGAGAATAGAATTACCCATTCGGTCATACTAATGACATATGCAAAATAGCGTATCCACGATGCGGTTGGCACCATATAGACATGATGAGCCCAACCAAACATCAAATTGGTTAAGCCTAAAAAGTAAAAAAAGAAGGCTTTTTTAGAAGTGGCATAACTGCTTTCACCGCTTATTTTTTCCATGACAAACAACGCGGTTCCATAAACGAGCATGTTCCATGAACCAACATAGGAACCACCAGCTTTCCATTGCACAGCGATGTTCTGTATAAAATTATCTCTAAAATAGGGAAGGAGCCATAAGTGAGCTTCGGTAAAATGAAAAATCATCAATACGATTCCGGTAGACCACATATAATAGTAAACAGGCCAAGTTTTAAACGACGAAAGCATTGATTTGAAATAATTGATTCCAAATAAAATCCATCCAGAAACAATTGGAAAATAATAATAACTTGGAAATTCCAGGTATTCTTTTCCTGCAAAATTTTTAGATAAATAAGAAAAAGCAATACCAATTCCAGTTATAATAAAGAACCAAAAATGTGCTTTGACAAGCGTATTGCTGTAGAATTTAAGGGTTGGATTCGTTTTTAAATAATAATAAATTCCGCCAATTGCTGCTAATAAAATCCAAGAAACTACAAATAAAGTATGCAACGGTCTAATCGCGTTGAAAGGAAGTTTTTCTTTGATAAAATCAGGAAATATATATTGTAATCCGCCCAATAAACCGAATGACATTCCTATAAATAAGGAAATTAAAGCAGTGATTATAAAATAAAATGGATATTTGTTATTTTCCATTTTCATGTTGTTTATTTTTAATAGTTACCCAACCGTCCTTGCTAATTTTGGCATTAACATCGGGATAATACCCCGTTTGATCAATTTCTTTAAAAAATTGTACGAGTTGGTCTTTTTCTTCCTCCGAGAAATTGAATTGTGGCATTGTTTTTATACCACTATTTACAATCGCTTTGATGTATTTTTCACCCTTTCCTTCTCGAGAATATACATTAGTAATATCGGGACCAAGGTAGCCGCCCAAACCATAAATTTGATGGCAAGAACTGCAGTTGTGTTGTAGCCAAATGTTTTCACCTTTAATTGCTTTTTCAGTTAAGTGAACGGTTTGATATGCCGTTTTAGAAGTGTAAATGATATAATTATAAATTGAAAACGAGCCAATTAATACAGTAAGAATAAGAAGGTATTTTAAATGATTTTGCATTGCAACACCTAGTTTTCGATATTGATTACTGTTTTTAATTCCACTTCACTTTTGATAGAATTGGAAATCAAACAAGCCGCTTCCGATTTTTCTAAAATACGTTGTGCTTTTTCAATTTTATCTTGATTGTCAATTGTTAATACGGGTGAGAGAATAATTTTAGTCATTAAAAACTTGCCTTCTATTTTTTCTAAAATTCCTTGGGCATCACATTTAAAGTCGATAAATTCAAAGTTAGAATAATCGGCAATAGCCAAAAAAGTAGTCATAAAACAACTTAAAACGGAACCCGTATACAAATGCTCTGGCGACCAAATATTTGGCATTCCTTTGTCAAATTCTGGTGGTGTGGCTACTTCAATTGTCGTTGGTAATTCTGGCGAAGACATGATTCCTTTTCGGTCATTTTCCCATTTTAGACTTAAATTATAGACATGTTTTTCCATTGTTTTTGTATTATAGGTTTAAAACAACAAAAGAAGGAATAACTATCGATTTTGTGTATGATTTAAGTCATAGCAGAATTAAATTATGAGTGCTATAATTCCAATTAAAAGCATTAAAAAAAAGACTAACGTTACTTTCCAAAATACATTAGCTTTTTTTAATTCCATGAAATGAAAAGCAACCAATAAAAATTTAATTCCAGAAAGTGCTAATATGGCAACTACAACCATTTTCTGAACACTATATTCGGTTAAAAAAGCTATGATAATGGTGAGCACCAAGAGAATTCCAAATATTAAGGATAATTGTCTTTTCATGGCTAAAAAATTAAATAAATGATAGGGAAAAGCAATAGCCAAATGATGTCACACATGTGCCAAAAAGTCGCCGAGGCTTCTACGTCTTCTAGTTCTGCTTTGTTTTTACTTATGCTTTGTTCGGTGAGGAATAAAATTACCAATCCAATCAATACGTGAATAATATGAAAACCGGTTAACATCCAATAAAAAGTGTAAAATGTATTGGTATCTAAAGTAATTCCGTTATCAATTTTGGTGTAATATTCATAGCTTTTTAAAAGAAGAAAAAGAAAACCGCCTAGCATGGCTAGTTTAAAAAAGAATGTTGTTTTTTTTATATTTCCTTCTTTATAAAAATGAACGGCATTAGCCATAAATAAGCCGCTTGTGAGTAGAAATAGGGTGTTTATTGCACCGATTGTTGGGTTTAATTGTAGTTTGGATTGGTGAAAAACATCGGGTTCTTGTGCTCCATAGTAGACAAAAGCTACCAACGCCATTCCGAAGGTAATGAGTTCTAAATAGATGATAATCCACATCAAAATTCCTCCAGGTGGAAAATATACGTTCTTGTAATCGATAGCTGTTTTATTCATTTATTTCTGTTTTATTTTATCATATAATTTGACCATCGATTGCAATAATTCTGATGGTGTTGTCAAAATTTGATAATGATTTTGTCCAAACATTTGAGGTAAATAATATTTGGCTTGTGCTTCAATGGCTAAGGCATACGAATTTATATTTCTTTGATTTAGCTCTCTCAACGCTTGTTTTACATCATTTACACCATATTTACCTTCATATTTATCATAATCGTTTGGTTTTCCGTCAGAAATTAAAATAATCCATTTGTTTTTGGTGTTTCTAGTATCTAAACGAGCTCCGGCGTGACGCAAAGCTGCACCAATTCTTGTATAGCCAGAAGGTTCAATAGCTCCAATTTTGTTTTTGGCGGTAGACCAATTTTCATCAAAATCTTTTACGGTTAAATAAGTTGAAAAATTTCGTGTTTTAGAATAAAAACTATCAATTGAAAAATCAATATTAAATTCGTTTAATATTTCACCAAACAAAATGGAAACTTCTTTTTCAACATCAATCACACGATTTCCTTCTGCATAACTATCGCTGGATAAACTGATGTCTAAGAGCAACAAAATAGATAAATCCTTTTCTCTTTTTCTGTTGGAAATATAAATTTTTTCAGTCGGATTTTTTTTGGAATGCACATCAACATACAAATCAGTTATGGCATCAATATCAAATTCTTCGCCTTGATTTTGTCGTTTTTGTTGTTGCATTTTGTTGTTTAAATTCGTCAGAATCTTTCTTAAATTCGTAAGCGTTGCACTGTTTTTAAGGATGGTTTTTTTATAATAACCAGCATCTGTTTTCAATTGTGTTTTAGGATAAACTTTACAAAATTTGTCTTTGTATTTTCGTTTTTCAAAATCCCATTCGTCATACAAAAGATGAAAACCTTTGGTATCAATTTCGGCACTTTCAGAAATAGACGTATTTTCGGTAAATTCAGATTGATAAACAGAATGAGCCGTGTCATCAACACGAACGGTGAATTTCATATTCAAATCTTCAATCGCGTTTTCATGTTTTTCTAACTCATCCGAACCATCAAAATCACGCCAATTTCCATTAAATTCTTCGGCTGTTTCTGCTTTTTCAAAACTGTGTAATAAAACATAATCTTCTTGTTGTTTTTTATCAATTTCAATGGTGATAATTTCTTCTACCGCTTTTGTTTTTAAGGTTGTAATTTCTTGATTATTATTGGATTTTTTTACCAAATCAGAAAAATTTTCGAGCACACTTTCGGTACTTTCTTCTTTTTCATTTTTCATTAATTTTCCATAAATCCATGAATAATCTGTTGGATTTTTTTCTGTAGCAACGGAATCCAAATGAGTTTTTAAAGCAGTATAGATTTCTTTTGAATTGGGATAATTTTTAAATAATACATCCAATATAAGTTGTTTGTTTTCGTCTGAAAAGGATTCTTCAGCAATCAAATTAATGTTTAAATCGGATTGCATACTTAAAAACAAAACTCTAAAAAAGTAATACTTTATATTTTCTTCTTTAGAAGAAAGCAGGTTAAAATAAATAGGTAAAAAATAGTTGTTGTTTTTGTAACCACCTTCGCGTTCTGCAGGGTAAATTTCAATAGGTTTTGCTGTAATAGCTCTTGCTAAAATGGTTAAACGCGGTTTTATATCTTTTAAGAAAACAGCCTTGTTGTCTAAAAGAATTTTTTCTTTTTTTCTTTTTTTGAAATACTTAGAAACTTTTCCGAAAATGAGTTCGTCTAAATCCATTTTGTTGTTTTAAATCATCAAATCGCACAAATCCTTTAACGACTGAATCGTTTGTAAATCATCTGTCAAAGGTTCTACAATTGCAATGTGTGTTGAAAGTCTTTTTGGCAACCCACTTGTAATCAATTTTGCTGCATTTACTAAAAGTCTGGTTGAAACGGTTTCCGTTAACCCAAGTTCGGTTAGATTTCTAATTTTATTTCCAATGGCAACTAATTTTTTTGCATTATCTGCATCAATAGTTGTTTCGTTTATTAGAATTTCAACTTCTTCTTTTGGTTCAGGATAATCAAATGAAAGAGCCGCAAATCGTTGTTTAGTGGATGGTTTTAACTCTTTAAATCCACGTTGATAACCTGGGTTAAAAGAGGCAACTAACATAAAATCGTCATGTGATTTTACGGTTATTCCAAGTTTATCAATAAACAATTCTCTACGATGATCGGTTAAGGAGTGAATGGCAACAATTACGTCTGGTCTTGCTTCTGCAATTTCATCTAAATAGATAATTGCACCTTCTTTTACAGCAATTGTCATTGGTCCGTCAATCCATATTGTTTCGGCACCTTTGATGATAAAACGCCCAATTAAATCGGTAGAAGATGTTTCTTCATGGCAACTAATTGTGATGAGTTTTTTGTTTAATTGATGAGCCATATACTCAATAAAACGCGATTTTCCTGTACCAGTTGGCCCTTTTAAAAGCAATGGAATTTTATTTGAATAAGCGTGAGAAAATATTTCTTCTTCCTTTCCAATGGAATGATAATAGGGAATAGTTTGTGTCATTTTGAATTTAAATTATTGTTTAGCCTCAGCTTTATATGAAAATAAATTAGGGTTGATTTTTATAGAAAGAAAAGCCCAATTATTACCAGCATTTTTGTTTCCTGTTTTTATGATTTCCATGGATGATGAAGCAAACATTTGAGAATATCCACCTTCAACTGTTACATAATCATACATTTTGTATCCACATGTTACATCTACTTCAGTTCCAAGATAGTTGTCTTGTTTTTCTCCCGCATTATAAATGGAAGCAGCTGAGGCAAAATAATGTGGTGTTACTTTTGCAAAAAACTTATTTTTTTCATAGCCAAGATTCACATAAATATCATTTAATCCTATTGAATTTGCGTGATTGCCTACGTAGAAATAATCCATATAGCCATTAAATTTATGATTAGTTCCGTACAAAGGATTGAACGATTTTACATCAGTTGAAGTATCGTTTTGGTCTTTTCCAGAGAGTACTTCAAATCCTAAACCAGTGTTGAAATTGGTGTTGATTTTGTAATTTACATTAGCAGAAAAATAATGAGCACTAACAGAATTAGTTGCTATTTTTCCTGTTTGTAAATACGCAGCACCATCGACATTTAACTTGTTTTTTTTGTAGACCAATCGTGTTCCGATAGTTTGACTATAATCCACTTTTTCTTCCGTGTCAACAAGATAGGGCATTCCGTTATTAAGTGCTAAAACGCTTAAATTAAACTCATTAAAATCGGTGTGATACCATAAATATTGAAAAGATTTATATTGTGGAACAGTGTAATCTTCTTGGAAATTAGTTTCTTTATTTGCATTTAAGGCCAATCCTAAATGAAATTTATTTTTTGAATTGGGATTGAATTTTAAAAGAAAAGCATCATGACTTCTGGCTTGCATTGTCCAATCTACATTTCCAAAAATACGGGCATCGTCATAATTAATTTCTTGTCTTCCTAACTTAAACGAAAATTGCTCCTCTAATTTAATTTCGCCATAAGCTTCATGAAAAGCATTATTTAAATCTGTTTTTGAAGTAGTGGCAACATCGCCCCAAGTTCTTACATTTTGAGGCGAAACTTTTAATATAATATTTTAAAAGAGTAATCAAAAGTTAATCGGGTGCGTTGCGAAATAAAAGAAGCTGCTTTTTCTGAATCTGGTTTTAAGGTCCCGTAACCATTTCTATTTTCAAATCGGGCACGTAAATCGGCACTGACGTCAAATTGTTGAGCTTTCGTTGAACTAAATGCAAGTAGAGCAATAACGAGGCTGCAAAAATATTTTTTCATGATATTATAGGTTTACTGTTTCAATAATTTTTTCGACAGTTTCTTTGTTGTTCACGCCTAAACCTTCTTGTTGATGAACTAATTCACCTTCTTTATTAAAAACACTAATAATATTTGAATGTGAAAAATCAATGGGAGAAATTTGTTTGTATTTGACCGCTAGTACATTTGCAAATTCCTGTACTGTTGTTTTTGTTCCTTGAAGAAATATCCATTGTGGAGCTTCCATAAAGTTTACTTTAGCAAATTCTTTCAGTTTATCGGGAGTATCAATTTCGGGATCGATGCTTACTAAGACAAAGTTTAAATCATTCAGCTTATTTTTTGGCATTTTAGATTCAATATCTCGCATATCGGCTACTAATCTTGGGCAAGCCGCTTTGCAACTAGTATATATCATAACCATCACCGTTACTTTTCCTCTAAAATCTTTAATTTCAACGGTTTTATTGTCTTGTGTCTTCCATTTACTGGATAAATTAAAAATAGATTCTTCTGAAATTGGCGTGTCTTTAATTTGTTTTTCTTCTTGTTTACAACCGAACAGAAATAAACTTGAAATGATAAATAGCAGTATTCTTGTTTTCATTTTTCAATATCTTTTACACATCTAAACCCTAAATTTTGAACCGAATAATTTGCTTTCACACTTCCTCTAAAAGCATATCGAATAAATGCGGCATAATTCATTAAATCAGTTGCGTTTAAAGAACCACTTCCACAAAATAAGTTGTTGTTTTCTGCCGAATCACCTCTGGATTCACCCGTAATTAAAACCGAATTAAAATCTGAAGTCCATTCCCAAACTAATCCATGCAAATCATAAACACCGTAATAGTTTTTAAAAGTAGTTCCAACTTCTTTTTGGTATGTTTTTGGCTTTTCATACCAATCTAAAATAATTTGATTGTAGGATTCTAACTTTCGAGCATCTGGAATTGTTTCATCCGCCATTGCTGCATATTCCCATTCATCTACTGTTGCTAATCTTTTTCCTTGGCAATCACAATACGCATTTGCAGCATACCATGAAACATTTGTAACCGGACTATTTGGTTTAGCGTCAACATTTAATAAAGTATCATTTTGCCATTTAACTAGGTAATTTCCGTCGGCAAATAATTTTTTAACCTTTGATTTTTGCCATTTTTCATTCTTTTTAACAAAATCTAAAAATTCAGCATTTGTTACAGGATGTACATCCATATATAAATCATTCACAATTACTTCTTCTTGTTTTTGTCCATATAAAGGAACGTAACTTCCACCTTTAACAAGAGCCATTTCAGTTGTAACACTAAAAGAGCTATCTGCTTCTTTTGATATAGTTATATTTGAAATAGGACTAGTTACGGCAGCATTTTGTCCTTCATTGTTTTCACAAGAAACAATAAGTAAAATGACTAATAAAAAACGTATTCGGTACATTTTTGTGATTTTTACATTTAGTTAAAAAATAACCATGATAGTAAACAGTAAAGCACTATCATGGTTATGTAACTAATTAACTATTTTTTTGCATTTCTAACTTTTGTAACCATTTCTTTAGTAACATCTTTTTTGCTGTTACCCCATGTGCTATATACATAGGTTAAAACATTTGCAATTTCATCATCTGTTAATGTTTGTGCGGTCATTACACTGTTGTATGTTTTACCATTCACAACCATCTCACCCGTTTTTCCATGAATCACGATATCAATGGCTCTATCTACATCAGCATTTAAATAATCTGAATTAGCAAGAGGAGGGAAGGCGTTTGCTAAGCCTTCTCCAGCTGGTTGATGACAGGCATAACAAGTTGTAGAATAAATTGATTTTCCATCTGCAATTCGTTCAGCTAGTGTAACCGGAATTGTTGGGTTAGCCGCTTTACTACCTGGCATTGTTTGAATTGTTCCACCTTCAGGTAAATAAACAGTATTAGATTGTGTTCCAGAATAAACGGTTTTGTTTTCCTCACCAGTAACTTTTAAGATACCTAAACTTCCTTTATTAAAGGTTCTAAAGATAGAGTGGTCAACAATCACTAATGAACCTGGTACGTCTACTTTAAAGTCTACAATGGCTGCACCACCGGCAGGAATTAAAGTGGTTTGTACGTTTTTATTAATTAAAGAACCGCCTTCTACGTGTACTTTATCAAAAATTTCACCAATCACATGGAATGAAGAAACCAAGTTTGGTCCACCATTACCTACATATAAACGAACCGTTTCACCTACTTTAGCGGATAAAGATTTATCTCCAGTGATTGCACCTGTTTTTCCATTAAAAACTACATAATCTGGTTCTTCTTTAATTGCTTTTGCCATATCAAAAGGCTGTAAACCTTTTTCGCCATAAGCCCCTTTCGTATAAAAATCGCCTTGCATAATGTAGTATTCTTTATCTACTTTAGGAAGACCGCCAGCAGGTTCAACTAAAATTAAACCATACATACCATTGGCGATGTGCATTCCTACGGGAGCTGTAGCACAATGGTAAACAAACAAGCCTTCATTTAATACTTTAAAAGAAAAAGTGATTTCATGACCCGGAGCTACAAACGAGGCTTCTGCACCACCACCTGGACCTGTTACTGCATGTAAATCGATATTATGAGGTAATTTATTATCAGGATGGTTTTTTAGGTGAAATTCAATTTCATCACCAACTCTTGTTCTAATAAAACTACCAGGAACTGTACCTCCAAATGTCCAATACATGTATTTAACACCGTCGGCCATTTCACCTTCTTGCTCAATAATTTCTAAATTAACAATTAATTTTCTAGCGGGTCGATCTCCGATTGGTTTTGGAACAAATGGAGGAGAAGTTAACTCTGCAACCACAGCTACACCTACCGTTTCTATTTTTAGAGGATCAATAGTTTCTTCTTCGTTGTTGGATTTACAACTGACGAAGAGTGCGATTGCAGCAACAGCAAATACTAATTTAAGTTTTTTCATTTTATTGGTTTATTATTGATTTTCGCCTACAAGGGCTTCATCAGAGGGCAATCCGTACTTTATGAATTCATAAATAAACATTCCAATTCCAACAGTAAACATCGTGGCACAAATAAGTAATACAACAAAGTGAATGGCAATTTCATTTTGGACATCCATAAAGTCCATTTTTAATTTTCGTTCCATGTACACTTGAGCTACTCCAGCTACACCAAAGGCAACAGTCATTCCAAGTATTCCTATGTTAGAAATCCAAAAAGCCATGTGACCGTTGGTACTATTATACCGTTTACGACCTGTTAGATTTGGAAGAGCATAACTAATAATTGCTAATACAATCATTGCATACGCTCCCCAGAATGCATAATGTCCGTGCATTGCCGTGACGAGGGTTCCGTGTGTATAAAGGTTTGTTTGTGGCAAAGTATGAGCAAAACCTAGTAAACCAGCACCCACGAAAGATACGATTGCTGAGCCAATTGTCCAAAATAAAGCGATTTTATTTGGATGACTTTTTTCACCTTTGCGATACATATTTACTGCAAACAACGCCATTGCTAAGAAAGCTAGTGGTTCTAAAGCAGAGAATATTCCACCAACAACCAACCAAATTTTGTTTACACCAATATAATAATAGTGGTGACCCGTACCTAAAACTCCTGATAAAAATGTTAAACCAATAATAACGTATAACCATTTTTCAATAACTTCTCTATCAACACCTGTCAATTTAATTAATAGGTAGGATAAAATACCTCCCATAATTAATTCCCATACTCCTTCAACCCAAAGGTGAACAACCCACCATCTAAAGAATGAATCGGTTACTTGACTATCAAACCAAATCATTCCAGGAATGTATAGTAAAGCTGCAAAAACTAATCCCATTGTTAAAACCAAAGCGGTGGTTGTTCTTCGTTTTGCTTTATATAGCGTTCCTAAAATTAAACCTAAGAAAAGCAAGACATTGATAACGACTAAGAAGTCTAATTCTCGTGGAATTTCTAAAAACTTTCTTCCTTCCCAATGATTAAAATGGAAACCAACAACTGCCACCACACCAACAACGGCTAGTGATATAAGTTGTACATATGCCCATTTTATACTAATTAATTCGCGTTGGGCTTCTTCAGGAATAATATAATAGGCGGCTCCCATAAAACCAGTTAATAACCAAACTACAAGTAAGTTGGTATGAACTGCACGAGCAGTATTAAATGGAATAAATTCGTGTAAGCCTTGCATTCCTATGCGGTCAAAGCCCATGATAAAGCCATAAATTATTTGCAAGGAAAATAATAACATGCATAAGGCGAAAAACCAATAGGCTACTTTTTGTGATTTATATTTCATCTTCTTATTGTATTTTTTGTTGATCTTTTAATTTGTCTTTGGCTAAGGGAGAGACGATTCGGTCAAAACCATTTAAATCAATATTCCCAATCCATTTAAAATAGGCTACCATGGCATCCGCATCTTCTTGGCTCATTTTATATGCAACCATTTTTCTGCCTTTTGGAGCCCAAGGAGCTGGCGACATTAAGACAGCTTTAATATAGCCTTCGCCACGTCGTTCGACCACTTTAGTTAATTCAGGAGCATAATAACCCCCTTCACCCATAATGCTATGACAACCCATACAGTTATTGGATTCCCATAATTCTTTACCTCTCACAACATTCTTGTCAATGTTTTTTGAGTTTGTCTGGTCATTGCTAGGCATAAACGAATAAATAGTCAATCCAATAAAAATTAAAAAGGTGACTAAAGTACCGCCTAGAAAAAACGCTCTTGCTTGTGATTTTGAAAGCATAGATTTATAATTTTAGTTAGTATTTATTATAAAGGACAACTTTGTCTTTTATTGATGTCAAATTTCTTTTATTTTGAAATAACAAAATATGATATAAATCATAAAAGTTAAATAAAAGATAAAATTGTCTTTAATTATGTATTATAATTAATTTTGAAATAAAAAATGTTTTCAAAAAGTTGCGAATATGCTATCAGGGCCACTATTTTTATTGCTAGTAAATGTTGTGAGAATAGACGAGTAGGATTAAAAGAAATTGCAATTGCCATTGATTCTCCGATTGCTTTTACGGCAAAAATTTTACAAAAGCTGACGAAAGATAAAATTGTTCACTCCACAAAAGGAGTAAATGGTGGATTTGAAATTTTAAAAAAAGATTTAAAATCGATTCGATTGATTCAAATTGTAGGTGCTATTGACGGAAATAGTGTTTTTTCTGGTTGTGGGTTGGGGTTAGAAAATTGTTCTGAAACGCATCCTTGTCCTGTGCATTTTGAATTTAAAGAGATAAAGGAAAGGTTATTTATTATGCTAGAGAAGACGTCTTTAGAACAATTAGCATTAGAATATAAATCGGGGACTTCATTTTTGAAATATTAAAAAAAAAAGCATAGGCTACGACGACCTATGCTTTTAAATGAAGATGAACTAATACTATTTTATTTTGGTAACAATACATCACCAATTACATGGATTATTCCATTTGAAGTGGGGATAGTTGCTAAAATTTCTGAACCGTTCACAAAGGTTTTATCTCCTTCTTTTGTAATGTTAACTTTTCCACCAAAAACCATGTCAAACTTTTGATCGTTTTGCATGTATTCTGCTTTTAAAACACCTACATAAGTATGGTATCCTAAAATGTTTTCTAAGTCACCTTTTTTCTCTGGTTTTAATAATTCATCTACTGTTCCAGCTGGTAATTTGTCAAAAGCGGCATTGGTTGGTGCAAAAACGGTAAACGGACCGGCATTGCTTAAAGAACTCACAAGTCCAGCTGCTTTTACAGCGGCAACAAGTGTGGTGTGGTCTTTACTGCCTGAGGCAACTTGAACAATGTTTGGATTAGAAATGTCATCTTGAACACCTTCTTGACCCACACTTAAATCAACACCGTTTTCAACAGCCGTTGACTCTGTTGTCGTTTCGGTATTTTCTTTGCAACTTAAACTAAAAAAGAGAGCAACAATAGCTAAAAATGAGATTGTTTTTTTCATAATGGTTATACTTTATTATTACTCTGCAAAGTACTAACATTACAACATTTTATTTTATGATTTAAATCACAAAGAACAACTTTTTTTAACTTTTTTTTATATTTATGAGTGTCATGCTTAACATTCCTAAAAACAATATAAAAGCAACTCCTAATAAGATGACATTTATATATGGAATCATCGTATAACTAAAACCAGCAATGCCTTGAATAACCAAAACTAATTCATTTAAAAAGATTCCCACTGTAAAAAGGGCTAATGCTTTTTTTAACATTGAATTAGAAGATACCAATTGATTTGTAAAAAGATAAATTAATAAATACAATGAAGTAATGGCGAGTAAAACTAAATGTAAGTAGGCAATAACAATAGGACGGAATCCAAAAGCAAGTTTGCCAATGCTAGGAACAGTTGAACCCAATTGCAGCAATAATTTTAAACCAATACTAGCAACAATGCATATATATATCCATTTAAAAAAAGGAATTAAGGAATAACTTTTTAAAAATGCTGGAATAATAACTTTACTAAATTTTATCCAAGCACCAATTTGTAAAAATGCACTTAAAACCGCTAAAGCATAAACCCAAACCGGAAGTTTTAACCATAAAACAGATAATAAATAAGCTGGAATACAACTTATAAAAAACCAATTAAAAACAGTTTTATTCGCTTTAATTAAGCTAGGAGTAGGTGTGAGCTGACTTACAAATAAACCTAAACAAGCAAACCAAAACCAACCATTATACTGAAAATGTAAATAATAATAAATGGATGATAGGTATAAATCTTGTGGAACATTTCTTGTAGCCATCATATAAGCTAAAGCAAAAGTGCCTAATGACGAAATGACATTAAAAAACAAAGCTGCTTTAAACCAATTTTTAGCCAAATTATCATTAGATATCGTTTTTAAATCTTTAAAATACAAGACAGCAAACCAAAAAGAGACAAATATGGATAAAGTAGAGAATAAAATGGAGATCAAACCATAACCTTGAAAAATAAAACTAAAAAGCATAATATAGGCACAAACTAAATTAGCTATGATTACTTTTTTGTATTTTTCAAGTGATAGAGCAGGATTATACTTAGATAAAAAATAGATCATTAAAACAAAGAGTGTTTGAGTTACCCAACCAGCAAAAGCAAAATGTGAATGGGAATGTTGAATGTTTTTTTGATGAATTATTGGCAATTCAAACGCAATTTTATATCGCATTAATAAACCCAATGTAGCAACAAGCAATAAATTGAATAAGGAAAATTTAATCCAATAGGAAACGGGGAATTTCATCATTAAAAAAATAATTTATGGTTTGTAATTTCAACTTTTTTATGGTTTTTCATTTGAGTGAGGGTTCGAATGACGGTTTCTACACGCAAACCGGTAAATTCAGCAATTTCTTGTCGTGTGTATGGAATTTGAATTTTTCCACCAGTATCATTACCATTATGTTTTTTAAAATGTTCTAAAAAAGCTGTTATACGAAATTCAGGTTTTTGATTAATTACTGCTTTTGTGGTAATGGTTTTATTGAAAATTCGTAAGGCTAACAAACGCATAAAACTTTTGTTAATTTCAGGATATTCTTCAATTATAGTAAGGAATTTGTCTTTTGAAATTTTAATAATCACACTGTTTTCCATAGCAATGGAATTACAAGGATAAACTTCATCTATTAAGAGTGGTGGTTCTCCAAAACTACTCCCTTTTTTGAATATTCCATGTGTAAAGTCTTTTCCATCTTCATTTGTACAAAACATTTTTACAGAGCCTTCTACAATTTGATAAAAGAATAAAGCCAAGTCGTCTTCATAAAAAATGATTTCATCTTTTTGATACTTTTTGGCCACAGCTCCCCATGTGAATAATAAATCCAAGTCAATTTGCATAGTAAACCCAATTTAAACCTTACAAATATTCTAAAATTAAAAATATAATAAAAATGACATTTATCATATATGTAACAATCGTTACAATATAATAATAAATTGTTTACTAAATTTGTTTTTTTACTAATTTATCATGAAAAACCTGCTTTTATTTTTCTCTGTTTTTTTTCTATTATCTTGTAATTCAAGTAAAAAAGACAAGTATGAGTCTGTTGAAACGGACAAAGTTCAAATAGACACCATTGCACATCGGGGTAAAAAGTTAATGGAAACGCATTGCTATTTATGTCATAGTCCAAATGCGGAAGAAAATGAAGGACGTATTGCTCCGCCAATGATTGCGGTAAAATCTCGCTATTTGATGGATTATGATTCCAAAGAAGATTTTGTAAAAGCAATACTCAGTTTTGTTGAAAACCCAACGGAAGAGAATGCCAAAATGCATGGAGCGGTCAGGAATTTTGAGGTAATGCCTAAGCAAGTTTTTCCAGATCATGCTGTAGCTCAAATTGCCGATTTTATGTTTGATTACCAAATTGAAGAACCAGAATGGTTTGCGGCTCATTGGCAGGGACACGGTCATGAAAATTGGGAACAACCTGGAAAAAAAGTTGTCGTAATTGAACCACCAAAATCCTATGAAGAAATTGGTTTAGAATATGCTTTAGCAACAAAAAAATTATTGGGTGAAAACTTAATGCAAACCATACAAAAACAAGGAACTTTAGAGGCTCTGGCATTCTGTAATATCCAAGCAATGCCGTTAACGGATAGTATGTCTACCAAATATAATGCTTCTATAAAACGGGTTTCGGATAAAAATAGAAATCCAAATAACAAAGCCAATGCCGAAGAATTAGTTTATATTGAACAATTCAAAAAAGTACTAGCAGCTAAAGAAGAACCAAAACCAGTAATTGTAGATAAAGGGGAAAAAGTACAATTTTATTATCCAATTCCAACCAACACCATGTGTTTACAATGTCACGGAAAACCTAAAGATATTAAACCTGAGGTTAGAGCCAAAACCTTAAAAATATATCCAAAAGATATAGCAATTGGTTATGGAGAAAATGAAGTACGTGGAATTTGGAGTATAACGTTTGATAAAAAAAAATAATGACAAAAAAAGGATATATTATCACAGGAATTGGAATAGTAGTTGGATTAATTGCGGGTTATGCCTACTATCATTTTATAGGATGTGCTTCTGGAACGTGTTCCATTACTTCAAAACCTGTAAATAGCACACTATATGGTGGGTTAATGGGCGGATTGTTATTTAATTTGTTTGCTTCTTCGCCAAAAAAAGCAGAAAAAGAATGAAAGATTTTTGGAACGAACGATATGCCCATCAAGAATATGCCTACGGAGTTCATCCTAATCAATTTCTAGAAGATACAATTTCTACTTTACCAATACACGGGAAAATATTTTTTCCAGCGGAAGGCGAAGGCAGAAATGCAGTTTTTGCAGCCAAAAAAGGGTTTCAAGTTTTTGCTTTTGATTTAAGTTGTGAAGGAAAAAACAAAGCGGATAAATTAGCAGATGATTTTAATGTGAAAATCGATTACCAAGTAGGAACGATTGATGATTTAGACTATGAACAAGCCTATTTTGATGGGATTGTTTTGATTTATGCTCATTTTCCAATGGCTATTCGAAAAAAAATTCATCTACAACTATTGCGATTTGTTAAGCCTAAAGGAATAGTGATTTTTGAAGCGTTTAGTAAAGAACAACTTCAATTTAATTCGGGCGGTCCAAAAGATTTTGACATGCTTTTTTCTGAAGAAGAAATAAAAAATGAATTTCCAAACGTTAAATTTGATTTTTTAAAAACGGAAGTAATCCAATTAAAGGAAGGCGAATTTCATCAAGGAAAAGCTTCTGTCATTCGATTTGTCGGAATAAAAGAAGGATTGAACTAAGTTTTCAAAGTAAATTATTTTTTAAAATACACTCCTAAATTTATTTGTGAATGAAAATAAAATCAAACTTTTTAATTTTTTAATTACATTTGTTTCATGAAATTTAAAGTTTACATACTTTTTATTTATTTAGTAACGTTAACTGTTTTGCCTTCAGTTCGAGCGATGAAACTCCAATTTGGTGAAACTAGTGAACAAGCGTGCAATTCTTCCGAACCAATTGAATGTGATAAAGGTAAACTAGTAATGAGTTTAAATTTTAGCCCGATTCAATTTGTAAATGAATTAAATTACACGTTTAAAAATATCATCTTCGATTTTGATTTAAGAAAAGAAACCTCTTTTTATGAATCTTTTTTTATATCGATCTATCAAAATTCTATTTGGCATCCTCCTAAATTTTAGTTGTACTTAAGATTTTACCTATTACTGCATTTGTTGCAGTTCACTTAATATACAACAAAATGAAAAAACTATTTATTTTTCTTGTATTCAGTTGTTTTCAACTAGTACAAGGACAAAATAATTTCCCCTATGACGTGGTGTTAACACCTGTTAGCGTTGCTGGTTTACCCGGGTTACATTCGTATGCTTTTGGTCAACACAATGGAAAATGGCTTATTATAGGCGGTAGAAAAGATGGAATGCATGCTCGTCAACCGTTTAATGCCTTTCCAGAAAATCAAAATAATACCACTATTTATGTCGTTGATATTGCCACACAACAATCTTGGTCGGCATCAATGAATACATTAGCCACCGGATTAAAAGAGCAGTTGCAATCTACTAATATGAATTTTCATCAAGATGGAGATGCTTTATATATCATTGGCGGTTATTCATTTGCTGTTTCGGCAGATGACCATATTACGCATGATAAATTGACTGCGGTAGACGTTCCAGGCTTAATAAATGCAGTCGTTAACGGTTCTAGTATTTCAAGTTATTTTAAGCAAATTTCTAATCCGATTTTTGCAAATACAGGCGGACATTTAGGAAAAATAGGAAATGAATTTTATTTGGTTGGTGGTCAAAAATTTGATGGCCGCTATAATCCGATGAATGGTCCTTCTTTTACACAAACCTATTCGGATGCTATTCAAAAATTTGAAATAGATAATACAGGAACGCAATTGTCAACTTCTAATCATACGGCTTGGATTGATGCTGTTCATTTACATCGACGAGATTATAATTTATTACCGCAGGTTTTTCCTGATGGCGAATTAGGCTATACGATTTCTTCGGGTGTTTTTCAAATTAGTGCCGACTTACCTTTTTTGTATCCAGTTGATATAAAAGCGGGTGGTTATTTTCCGCAAACAAGTTTTAATCAATATTTAAGCAATTATCATTCAGGTACCGCTTGTTTATTTGATGCGACCAACAATACGATGCATAATTTGTTTTTTGGCGGAATGAGTCAGTATTATTACAATAACGGAACATTAGTACAAGATGATACCGTTCCTTTTGTAAAAACAATCAGCAGAACGAGTAGAGCGACGGATGGCACGTTGACAGAATATAAATTGCCCGTTGAAATGCCTAATTTAAAAGGCTCGGGAGCTGAGTTTATTCTAAAAACAACTTTACCACATTATGAAAATGAGGTAATCAAACTCGCCGAAATCGCAGGAGATGAAATTGTAATTGGCCATCTTTTTGGCGGAATACAAAGTTCGATAAATTCACCTTTTACATCTAACCAAACGGGTTTAACAAGTGCCGACCCAACCGTTTATGAAGTTAAATTGGTATATAATCCGAGTTTGTCAATTGAAACCTTAGACGGAAGTTCACCTTTTGCTTTTTCTGTTTCTCCAAATCCTATCACGCAAGATACAATCAATCTTAGTTTTACGATTCCTTATCAAGCCGATTTAGAATACATCATTTCTAATCTTGAGGGTAAGATTTTAGAAGAAGGTTCCATCAATAAATTGAATTTAGGAAACAATGAAATGCGTTTCACCCTTACCGAAAATCAATCTAAGGTCTTGATTTTAACCTTAGTATTTGATCACAAATTTTATCAATCTAAAAAAATCATTAAAAAATAAATAAATTAAATTTTAAATAACATACTCATGAAAAAATTAACATCTATTATCGTAATTTTTGTCTTTTTATTTTCTTTTCAATTGAATGCACAAGAGCCACAACAAAAAAAGAAAGAAGCAGCAAAAAAAGAGCAGAAATGTTGCTCTAGTAAGAAAGAGGATACTTCTAAAGCATCTTCTAAATCGTGCGGCACATCAAAAAAATCAACAAAAGGTTGTTCTTCAACAAAATGTTAACCTAAAAAAATCATAATTTTTAAGCATTCTGTAGAAGGAATGCTTTTTTTTGTATCTTTGTCAACCAAATGGTTAAACTATTTAGTCGGAATGAAAAACACAGATAATAAAGAAACTACAGAACACCAAATACTGGAAGCTGCCAAAGTAGTATTTCAGGCAAAAGGAATGGAAGGTGCTCGAATGCAAGAAATAGCAGATCAAGCGGGTATAAACAAAGCAATGCTTCACTATTATTACAGAAGTAAAGAAAAACTTTTTGAAGCTGTGTTTAAATCCGCTTTTTTGCTATTAGCTCCGCAGTTAAACGCTATTTTGAATGATGATTCTTCTATTGAGGACAAGATTAAAAATTTTACGTTTAACTATGTTACTTTTATGATGAAACATCCTTATTTGCCAAATTTTATTTTCCAGGAACTCAACCGTAAAGAAGATTTTATTCAATTATTGAAACAAAATACGGGTTTTCCTAAACTAGAGAAATTTAAATCAAAGTTGGATAGTGAAATCAGTCGTGGAATTTTAAATCCGATTGAAGCAGATCAACTTTTTGTCAACATTATTGCTCTTAATATTTTTCCTTTTTTAGGAAAACCGTTAATCAAAGCTTTTGCAAATAAAGATGACAAGACTTATAAGGATTTTTTGGAAAGCCGTAAAACCGAAGTGGCTAATTTCATTATCAATTCAATAAAACGTCAATAATATGAAACGATTTATTTTAATTTCAATTACCTTATTTACAGTTCCGATTTTTGGACAACAAATCATAACACTTGATAAATGTTATGATTTGGTCGAGAAAAATTATCCAATTGCCAAGCAAACCAACTTGATAAAAGAAAAATCTACTTATGAAATAGCTGCTTTAAATAAAGCAAAATTACCTAGCATTAACCTGAACGCACAAGCAACATATCAATCGGATGTTATTGGGTTGCCAACACCAATGCCAGGAGTAGAACCTATAAATAAAGATCAATACAGAGCAATTTTAGATGTAAATCAATTGATTTATAACGGTGGAATAATTGATGCCAACGCAAAATTTAAAGAAGCACAAATGTTAACGCAACAACAACAAGTGGCGGTTAATTTGTATCAACTTAAATCGCGAATCAATTTTTCTTATATGATGATTTTATTGTGGCAAGACCAACGTGAGTTATTGATAGACAAACAAAACACGATTAAAACTAAAATTAACGAAGTACAATCGGGTGTTAAAAACGGAGCGATATTACCATCTTCTGAACAAGTTTTAGAGGCTGAATTATTAAAACTAGAACAAGCTTTAACCGAAAACAGGTTTTTGAGAATAAAAGAAATTCAAAATTTAGCTAGTTTAACAGCCAGTTCCATAGAAGAAAATGCCATTTTTGAAAGACCAAACACGAATATTAGCGAAAAAGGTGTTCGTCCTGAAACCAAATTTTTTGAATTGCAACAAGCACAGATTGAGGCTTCTGAACGTATTATTTCTAAAAACAATTTACCCAAATTAAATGCTTTTGGTCAAGCAGGTTTTGGAAATCCAGGTTTAAATATGTTAGATAATTCGTTTCAAGATTTTTATATGGTTGGTTTAAAGTTGAACTGGAATGTGTTTGATTGGAATAAATCCAAAGCAGAAAAACAGGCCTTAGCTATTGCCAAAGATATTGTAACCACTGAAAAGGAAACCTTTGAAACCAACAATCAAATGCTATTAAACGAACTGCAATCGGAAATCTCTAAAATAGATGCCCTGATTAAAACCGATACCCAAATTATTCAGTTGCGTGAAAAAGTAGTACAATCTTCCGATTCTCAATTGCGAAATGGGGTGATTACTTCTTCTGATTATGTAATTGAATTGAATCATCTTTTTGATGCTAAAACCAATCAGAAAGTACACCAAACCCAACTTGAATTAGCAAAAATAAATTATCAAACTAGTAAAGGAATAAATTAGTCGCAAGTTAAAAGTCAAAAAATAATAAAAATCATCATATGAAAAATATACTAACTATACTTATCACATTAACCTTATTTTCTTGCAACAAGGAGGATAATGATGCAGATGCTTACGGAAATTTTGAAGCTACAGAAGTCACCATTTCTGCCGAAAGTAACGGAAAAATTGAGTTTTTAAATCTTGACGAAGGAATGCTACTCGAAAAGGAAACGGTTATTGGACAAATCGACACCATTCAGTTGTATTTAAATAAAGAGCAATTAATAGCTTCAAAAAAGACCATTTATTCCAAATCGGCCAATGTGTTATCGCAAAGAAGCGTCATTCAAGAGCAGTTAAAAACGGCTAAAATTGAACAAAATAGAATCACCACTATGTTTAATGAAAATGCGGCAACCCAGCGACAAGTAGATGAAATTTATGGTAAAGTAAAAGTGCTCCAACAACAAATAAATAGTGTAGAAACGCAAAACGCACCCATACTAAATGAAGTAAAATCGATTGAAGTACAAATAGAAAAAATTAATGACCAACTCAAAAAATCAAAAATTGTAAACCCGATTAAAGGAACAGTTTTAACCAAATATGCCGAACCAAATGAAATTACATCTTTTGGAAAACCCTTATACAAGATTGCCGATTTATCTGAAATGACCTTACGTGTTTATTTTAGCGAAACACAATTATCATCTATAAAAGTAGGTCAAGAGGTTAGTGTTTTGATTGACGAAAATGAAGGAACTAAAAGCTATAAAGGAAAAATTTCTTGGATTTCATCAGCAGCAGAATTTACTCCAAAAATTATCCAAACGAAGGAGGAAAGAGTCAATTTGGTTTATGCTGTAAAAGTAATCGTTACTAATGACGGCAGTTTAAAAATAGGAATGCCAGCAGAAGTGTGGTTAAAATAAGGATGAACTTAAACTGCGTTACTCAAAAAATAAATTAATAAATATTCAAAATGAAAATTAAATTAATAAAACTGACCTTGTTATTACTAGCTTTTTCAAGCTGTAATAAACAAAACGTAACGGAGAATTCATCTGAACAAATTAAAACGGAAATTGCAAAAGTTTCAAAAAATAGCGAAGAAAATACAGACCCTATAACTATTAGTTCTGAACTAGTATATACTGAATCGATGAATTCTGAACAAAAAAATGTAAAAACTAAAAGCAAAGACGGATTGACTTTAATGAAACAAAATTGTTATGCTTGCCATAGTGTTACCACAAAATCCCATGACGATATCATTGCTCCGCCTATGATTGCGGTTAAAAGAAGGTATTTAAAAGAATATGATTCAAAAGAAGATTTTGTTAAAGCATTTGTAGACTATGCAAGTGACCCAAAAGCTGAAAACGCATTGATGTTTGGTGCTGTTGATAAGTTTAAAGTGATGCCAAAGCAATCATTTGCAAAGGATGATTTAACAAAAATAGCAGTTTATGTTTTTGACAATGAAATTGAAACGCCAGAATGGTTTGAAGACCATCTTCAACAAAATCATAAAAAGGGCAAAGGAATGGGCAAAGGAAAAAACAAACAAATTAATAACTAAAAATTCAAATAATTATAACTTAAAATGAAACAATTTATTTCCTATAGTTTAACTTTTTTATTAGCTATTTTTGGGTTGCTGACTCTATTTTTGAGTGCTTCGGTAATTTTTGATTTATTTGGAATTAGAGCCAAAGAAGGAAATTATGTGCTTTTCATTGTATGGGCAAACTTTATCAGTAGTTTCATTTACTTAATTGCTAGTTATGGAATAATTAAAAATAAAAAATGGGCAGCTGTTATTTTAGGAATTTCAGCCTTACTTCTTATAAATGCATTTATAAGTTTTATTATTTATATCTCTGCAGATGGCATTTATGAAACTAAAACGATAGGTGCAATGATTTTTAGAATTACTGTAACCTTATTTTTTGCAGCATTTGCCTATTATACAATTAACAAGAAAAATATAAACCAATACTAATTAATAAATTTAAAATTAAAAATCATGAACAAACTAAAAATTAGCACACTTGGATTAGCAACTTTCTTCCTTTTTTCGTGCAACGATAAGGTGAAAACTGAGGCTGCAGAAACAACAGAAACTGTTGAAACAACTGGCCATGACGAGCATAATCACGATCATTCCGACGAACTCACGATTCATTTAAACGACGGACAAAAATGGAAAGTCGACGACAATATGATGTTACACATTCGAAACATGGAAAAAGATATTGCAGCGGTTAGTATAGACAATCCGAAGGAATATCAATTGTTACCTGAAAAATTGAAAAAAAATCTTGATTTATTAACTTCAAATTGCACTATGGAAGGACAAGCTCATGATGAATTGCACAAATGGCTAGTTCCTTATATTGATTTAATTGATGCTTTTTCAGAAGAGGAATCAAGCGAAAACTTTGCAAATATCCAGCAATCATTAAACACTTTTAATCGCTATTTCGAATGAATTTAAAAAACATACATACCGAGCAAAAAGCGGTTCAAACCGCAGTGTTATTTGAACCAACGGAAAAAGTGATTGCGATGCAAATTGCAAAAGGAGAGCAATTAAAAGAGCACCTCACAAAAGTCCCCGCTTTATTGGTTTGTGTTTTAGGAAAAGCAAATTTTAATGATGAAAACGGACAACAAATCAGTTTACTGTCCGGTGATTTCATAAAAATTGAACCAAACGTAAAGCATTGGGTTGATGCTATTGAAGAGAGTAATTTTTTATTAATTAAATAATTTTTGATAAAATCATTAAAAACCAGTAAAACCAAAATCATGAAAAAATCAATAGTAGTACTTGTTGTTTTTGCTTTATTCAGTTGTAAATCAGTTCCAACAAAACCAGAATTAGTAAAAGCAATGAATTTAAAAGACTTGCATATCGAACAAAAAGATGTTCAAACTAGTTTATTGTTTGTACCAACAGAAAGCAAAGTAATGTCTTTACAAATCGCTAAAGACAAACAATTAGCAGAACACATTACAAAAGTCCCTGCCTTATTGGTTTGCGTTTCAGGAAGGGGTAGCTATGGTGACGAAAAAGGTATGAAAATGAACTTAAAACCCGGTGATTATGTAAAAATTGAACCCAACGTGAAACATTGGGTTGATGCAGAAGTAGAAAGCAATTTTCTATTAATAAAATAACTCATAACTCATAACTCATAATTTAATAAATGAGCATTTCTGTCCAAAATATTTCTAAATCATACAATGAACTCAAAGCAGTTGACAATGTTTCTTTTGAAGTAAATTCGGGCGAATTATTTGGGTTAATTGGGCCAGATGGAGCTGGAAAAACGACTATTTTCAGAATTTTAACGACGCTTTTAATTCCAAATGAAGGAAAAGCAACGGTTATCGATTTTGATGTGGTGAAGGATTATAAAGCCATCCGAAATTCGGTTGGCTATATGCCTGGAAAGTTTTCGTTGTACCAAGATTTAACAGTCGAAGAAAACCTGACTTTTTTTGCTACTATTTTCGGAACAACCATCGAAGAGAACTACGATTTAATCGAAGATATTTACGTTCAAATCGAACCGTTTAAAAACCGAAGAGCAGGAGCCCTATCAGGTGGAATGAAACAAAAGTTAGCGTTGTGTTGTGCGTTAATTCACGCTCCAAAAGTGTTGTTTTTAGACGAACCCACAACAGGAGTTGACCCAGTTTCTCGAAAAGAATTTTGGCAAATGCTCAAACGATTGCAACAAAAAGGAATCACTATTTTAGTTTCTACACCCTATATGGATGAAGCCGCTCTATGTGATCGAATTGCTTTAATTCAAAAAGGGAAAGTATTAAAAATTGATTCGCCACAAGCCATTACAGCCAATTATGATAAAGTAATTTATGATATTCAATCTAAAAATACCCATGGTTTAATACATGATTTAAAAAACTATCCAAGTTATTACAGTGTGTATGCTTTTGGCGAATTTATTCACTATATCGATAAAAAGACAGATTTCAATCCGAAAGAAATCGTAGCGTATTTAGAAAACAAAAAACATTCGGATATCATCATAAAACCAGCCCAAACGACCATCGAAGATGTATTTATGGATTTATAATTTCCTGCAAGGTTTCTAAAACCTTGTAGGTATGTACAAATAATATGAATTTAGAACCAATCATACAAGTTGAAAATTTAACCAAAAAATTTGGCAATTTTACTGCTGTCAAAGGAATTACGTTTAATGTGTACAAAGGAGAAATTTTTGGATTCCTTGGAGCTAACGGAGCTGGAAAAACAACCGCTATGAAAATGTTAATCGGTATTTCAAATCCAACTTCTGGCAGCGCCATTGTTGCTGGATTAGATGTCGCCACTCAAGCCGATTTAGTTAAGAAAAGCATCGGCTATATGAGTCAGAAATTCTCTTTGTATGACGATTTAACCATTAAAGAAAACATCACTTTTTTTGGTGGAATTTATGGCTTATCGCGAAAGCAAATTAAAGAAAAAACAAAACAACTCATCTCCGAATTAGAGATGCAAAACGTGGTCAATAATTTAGTGAGTTCCTTGCCATTAGGTTGGAAACAAAAATTATCCTTTTCAGTTGCTTTGTTACACGAACCTAAAATCGTTTTTCTGGATGAACCAACAGGTGGTGTTGACCCAATAACCAGAAGACAATTTTGGGAAATGATTTACACCCAAGCCTACAAAGGCACAACCCTATTTGTAACGACACATTACATGGACGAAGCCGAATATTGCGACCGCGTTTCCATTATGGTTGACGGCGTGATTGAAGCACTTGACACACCCAAAAAGCTAAAAGAACAATTCAACGTAGATTCTATGAACGATGTGTTTTTGAAATTAGCTAGGAATATAGAATAGTTTAAGATTGAAGTAGTAAGTAGTAAGATTTAAAAAGAGAATAGATTTTACTGATTTCTCTAATTTCTTAAATCTGTTTTCCGAAAAAAATGTGGCAAACAAACTTAATGAACCTTAATTTCTTACTGGTTCAAAAAAGAAATAACTGAAAGTTAAAAATGAAAAGATTCATCGGTTTTGTAAAAAAAGAATTCTATCACATTTTTCGTGACAGACGTTCTATGTTTATCCTTTTCGGAATGCCAATAGCACAGATTATGCTGTTTGGTTTCGCCATCACAAACGAAATCAACAACGTAAATATTGCTATTTTAGATCAGTCGAAGGATGTAGAAACACATAAAATAATTCAAAAAATTAGCAATTCTTCTTATTTTAATATAGAACAAGAAATAACAACCGAATCACAAATCGAATCCGTTTTCAAAAAAGGAAAAGTAAAAGCCGTTTTAGTTTTTGAAGCTGATTTTATAAAAAATTTACAAACGCAAAAAAACGCAAAAGTTCAGGTAATTACAGATGCAACCGACCCGAATATGGCGAATACTATTTCTAATTATATTGCTTCAATTTTACAGAACCATATTCAAGAAAAAAATCGAAATAACAAACAAGCCTATCAAATTCAAACGCAAACACAGCTGTTTTATAATCCAGCGATGAAAAGCGTTTTTACCTTTGTTCCTGGAGTAATGACGGTTATTTTAATGCTTGTTTCTGCCATGATGACGTCTATTTCAATCACTCGCGAAAAAGAATTAGGCACCATGGAAATCTTGTTAGTTTCGCCTTTAAAACCGTTTCAAGTAATTATTGGAAAAGTTTTTCCATACATTTTTTTATCAGTAATCAACGCGGCCGTTATTTTGCTTTTAGGCTATTTCGTATTCAAGATGCCAATGGAAGGGAGTTTGTTTTTATTAGCGGTAGAAAGTGTTTTATTTATTATTTGTGCTCTAGCATTAGGGATTTTGATTTCCACTTTAGCCGATTCACAACAAACGGCTATGATGATTTCGCTATTTGGACTCATGTTGCCCGTAATTTTATTGTCTGGATTCATTTTCCCGATTTCGAGCATGCCATTACCGTTACAAGTTATCAGTAATATTATTCCGGCCAAATGGTTCATTATCATTATCAAAGCCATCATGCTCAAAGGAGCTTCTTTTGTGCTAATTTGGAAGGAAACCTTGATTTTAGTAGCCATGACACTATTTTATATTATCGTTAGCATTAAAAAATACAAAATACGATTAGAATAAATCATTCAATTGCAATTGCAATGACAATAACAATTTCAATAATAAAAACTTGACGTCTTTGCGTCTTAGCAGCAAAAAAAATGAAAACGATATTATTCATCATACAAAAGGAATTCAAGCAAATTTTTAGAAATAAAAGCATGTTGCCTATTATTTTTATTTTGCCTTTGTTACAATTGGTTATTCTATCCAATGCAGCGAGTTTTGAAGTCAAAAACATCAAATTCTCTTTTGTAGATAACGATCATTCAGCAGCCTCACGCGAGTTGATTAGTAAGTTTCAGGCATCTACTTATTTTAACGTCGTAACCGATTTTAAATCTAAAAAAGAAGCGGATTTACAAATGCAAAAAGGAAGTGTAGATGTTATACTTGAAATTCCCACTCATTTTGAGCGAAATTTAATCAAACAACAAAGCACCGATCTTTCGGTTAGTATCAATGCGATAGACGGAGCTGCCGCTGGTGTTTCAAACGTTTATATTACACAAATTATCACCGGTTTTAATCAATCCTTGCAACCTAAACTACACACCTATCATCAGGGTAATAGGGTGCACCCTGAAAATATCATGACAATTCCATCTTTTTGGTATAACAAAACGCTGAATTATAAAACCTTCATGGTTCCAGGTATTTTGGTATTATTGGTTACGATGCTTTCTTTGTTTTTATCTTCCATGAATATTGTTCGCGAAAAAGAAGTGGGAACCCTAGAACAAATTAATGTTACGCCAATTAAAAAGTATCAATTTATTATTGGTAAGTTATTTCCATTTTGGGTTTTAGGTTTGGTCATTTTAACAGTTGGGTTAGTTATTGCAAAAGTGATTTTTAATGTACCCATTTTAGGTAATATTTTCTTGATTTACGGATTTACTTCTATTTATTTAATATTGATTTTAGGCATTGGATTATTTATTTCTAATCATACCGATACCCAACAACAAGCGATGTTTATTGCCTGGTTTTTTACGGTGATTTTTATTTTAATGAGCGGACTTTTTACACCAATAGAAAGCATGCCAACCTGGGCTCAAAATGTAACGTATTTTAATCCTATCCGTTATTTTGTAGAAGTAATTCGAATGGTCATGCTAAAAGGAGCGGGGTTTAATGATATAAAAGAACAAATTGGCATAATTGCTTTGTATGCATTTGTTATCAATGGTTTTGCCGTTTGGAGTTATAAAAAAACATCTTAAATATAATCTAAATGAAAACAAACAAATTAAAATTAATTAAAGATGAAAACTTGTTTGTTAGAGGGCCTTTATCGCGTTTTAATGAGTTAACCTTTGCTTTTAAAGTGTTTTTTAACTTTATAAAAGCATTTAGAAAAATGCACTTTCTTGGTCCGTGTGTTACGGTATTTGGTTCAGCAAGATTTACGAATGATTCGGCTCATTATAAAAATGCAGAAATGATAGGTGCTGCTTTAGCAAAAACTGGCTTCACGGTTATGACAGGTGGTGGACCAGGAATTATGGAAGCAGCAAACAAAGGTGCTTTTGAAGCGGGTGGATATTCTGTAGGATGCAACATTATTCTGCCTTTTGAACAAAAACAAAATCCGTATTTGCATAAATGGATTGATATTCCTTACTTTTTTTTACGCAAAGTTATCCTCGTTAAATACTCATATGCTTTTGTGGTAATGCCGGGAGGAATTGGAACTTTAGATGAACTTTTTGAAGCCTTAACACTCATTCAAACCAAAGTAATTCAAGATTTTCCGGTTGTAATTTTCGATTCGATATATCATAAAGAATTATGCCAACATATTCAAATAATGGCTCAAAATGAAAGCATTAGTCCAGAAGATATGAAACTGTTATTTGTAACTGATTCTGTCGAAGAATTAATTTCTCATATTGAACAATACTCAATTAAAAAGTTCGGTTTGATAAAAAAACAAGTCAAACCAAAATGGTGGCTTGGAGAATAAATTAAATTTTTAAGGTTAGATGAATAATAATAAAACTATCAACACAATAAGTGCTCTTGTTTTAGCTGTATTTGCTCTGCTTACATTGTTTTTAAGCAGTTCAATACTCTTTGATTTATTTGGAATGAGAGCCAAAGAAGGAAGCTATGTTTGGTTTATCGTTTGGGCTAATTTTATAAGTAGTATTCTTTATTTAATTACAAGTTTTGGGTTGCTTAAATATAAGTTATGGTCAATACAGCCAATACAATTTTCATTTATTATATTACTCGTTGCTTTTTTTAGCCTTTATATTCATGTTGAAAATGGAGGAAATTTTGAAATTAAAACGATTTATGCTTTGGGGTTTAGAATAATTCTAACCTTATTGTTTTACTTATTTATTAAATTTAATTCAGAAACATGGGAAAAGTATGCTTCTTAAGTTTGATTTTATGGTTTGCACCGATGATAAAAACACCGACGAATTCTTATTCTTTAACTATAAAAGTCAACGATTTAAAAAACTCTAACGGTGCTGTTGTCATCGCATTATATAATAAAGACGGCTCAATTCCGGATGAAAAATTTGAACACTTTTACAAAAAAGAGCTTTTGTATATTGTAGAAAATAAAGCAACATTTACCTTTGATAAGTTGCCTTCTGGTTTTTATGCGATAACCATTTTGCATGATGAAAATAGTAATGGTAAAATTGATAAGAAAATGATGTTACCATTGCCCAAAGAAGGAGTTGGATTTTCTAATTATGATGATTTTGGCTTAAACAATCGTCCAAATTTTAAAAAAGCAGGTTTTAACTTAAACAAAAACACAACTATAGCAGTTAAAGTAATTTATAAATAAAAATGCGGATTTTAATAATCATTTGGTTACTGTTTTTTAATAATATATTCCAGTTAGTGGGACAGGAAGCAGACTCTCTTTTGCCCAAACTATCATTATTAAAAATAGCATTAATAAACCAAAGCGATAGTTATGTTACCTTTCCAATTGATGTTGGAAATATCGAACCATTACTTTTTGAAGCCAATATAAGTCCTTCATTTGTCATAAGAAAACGAAAAGACTCTAAAATGTTAGCTTTATTAACACCTCAAATTATTATTAGGATGTATGATGAAGATTCTTATCCTGTAAAAACACCCAGTTATATTCCTCAATTATCAATATACTATCTTTTAAATAAAAAAACAGAATTAGATTATTCCGTTTTATTCGGAAGATTAGCCCATCATTCAAATGGACAAGATGGTGAGTTTTATGATGAAAATGGTTCAATAAATTTAGAAACAGGAAATTTTTCCACGAATTTTATAGAATTTGGTTTTCTCCAAACGGGATATAGCAATGACTTAAAAGCAATTAAAACCATAAAAAACGCTATTGAAATTCATCCAAAATATTGGATGTTTAAAGAATTACCCGGAATTTATAGCGGTTTAAGATGGAATAGTTCTTTTACCTCATTTAAGTTTCCCATTAACAAAGCAAGAAATCAAGAGCGTGCAAAATTTTCACTCAAAGCAGAAACTACAGTGATGCTTGATAATTATAATGACTTGAAATTTTTTGATTTAGATCGTATAAATGCAAAGTTAACATTCTATTATCATCCAAGTTTTTTGGAAGATATCGGATTGTTTATTCAATTTTATCACGGGATGGATTATTATAATATTTATTTTAATCATCAAATAGCTGTAATTCGTTTTGGAATGATGACTGAAATTTTACGTTTTTAAAAACATTAGCTATGAAAGAAAATCAACTATTTATTAAAAAAGCATCACTAGAGATAGAACCTTTTTCTATTCAAAAATTAGAGTATTCACTCCAATCATGCGGTGCGTCAAAAAACGAAATTGAAACCATTTTAATTAAAATTCAGCCCTTTATATATGACGGAATATCAACGAATGAAATCTATAAAAGAGCTCATGCTTTACTGAAAAAACAGAACAGAATATCTGCATCTCGATACAGTTTAAAACGTGCACTATTTGATTTAGGTCCAACTGGCTATCCTTTTGAGAGGCTTGTTGCTGCCTTATTAAAAGAAAAGGGTTTTAAAACCAGTGTTAATGTTATTCTAAATGGTGAATGTGTGACCCATGAAATTGATGTTTTAGCTGAAAAAGAAGGCTTTGTTTATGCAATTGAATGCAAATTTCATTCTGATGGCAGAGCTACAAGCAACGTAAGAATTCCACTCTATATTAATTCGAGATTTTTAGATATTCAAAAACAATGGAATACAAATCCAAACAATGAAACACATTTAAAACAAGGTTGGTTAGTAACCAATACCAGATTTACAGAAGATGCTGTAAATTATGGAAAATGTGTTGGCTTAACGATGTTAAGCTGGGATTATCCAAAAAATAATGGTTTAAAAGCTAACATTGATACCTTGGCACTCTATCCGGTTACTACGTTAACAACGCTATCAAAAAAAGAAATGCACCAGCTCATTGAAAACGATGTTATCTTGGTTAAAGAATTGATTCATGCTTCTGATAAATTGAAAAACATTGGATTATCAGAGATAAGAATTAAACATGTTTTAAAAGAAGTAAAAGATTTGTGCCGGAATAGTTCAGCCTACTAAAAAAAAACGAGCAATCAGGCTAAAACACACTGCGATTTTGTCAATTAATCCGAAGTGATTTTTAACTAAATAATTTTTTTTTGGAGTTATAAAAAAACAAATTCGTTGTGTAACAAATGTTGCTGTACACAGTAATTTAATAGTCTAATTTTGAATAACTAAACCAATAAAAATGTCAAAAATAGTCATATTAGGTGCAGGAATCTCAGGTCACACTGCGGCTGCACATTTAAGAAGAAAACTAGGAAAGGAGCATGAAGTGCTTGTGGTTTCTCCAAACCGTAATTACCAATGGGTTCCTTCCAATATTTGGGTAGGAATTGGCAGAATGAAATCCAAACAATTAATATTTCCATTAGAACCTTTATACAAAAGAAAAGGAATTGGTTATAAACAAGCCAAAGTCGTTTCTTTTCATCCCGAAGGAAACAAATCTGAAGAAAAACCATTTGTTACTGTTGAGTATGTTTATGGCATAAATCAAGGGATGAAAGAAAACGTGACCTATGATTATTTAATTAATGCTACCGGTCCAAAATTAGCTTTTGAATTGACCGAAGGATTAGTTCCAGGAACAAATAAAGCGTATTCGGTTTGTACGTATGATCATGCTGAACACGCTTGGGCTGGATTAAAAGAACTGATTAGTAAGTTAAAAACTTCCGATAAAAAAGCAAAAATTCTTATTGGCACAGGTCATGCAAAAGCCACTTGTCAAGGTGCTGCCTTTGAATATATTTTAAATGTAGAAAAAGAATTGGTAAATCATGGCGTAAGAGACAAAGCAGAAATTACTTGGATTTCAAATGAGTACCATTTAGGTGATTTTGGTATGGATGGCATGTTATTAGATTATAATGGTTTCAACATGAAATCGAAAGACATGATTGAAATGATTTTTGAAGACCGAGGCATCAAATGGATTTTAGGTGCTGGTGTGAACAAAGTAGAAGACGGAATTGCACATTATGAAAATTTAGAAGGTGAATATAAATCGCAAGAATTTGATTTTGCGATGCTAATTCCAGCTTTTTCAGGACATGGTTTTAAAGGATTTGATAAAAATGATACCGATATTACAGATAAATTATTCAAAGGTTTTATGATTGTGGATGCTGATTATACGCCAAAACCTTATGAGGAATGGACGGTTCAGGATTGGCCTGAAACCTATCAAAATCCATCCTACAAAAATATTTTTGCTCCTGGAATTGCTTTTGCACCACCTCATTCCATTTCAAAACCAAGAAAAAGCAAAAACGGAACGGATATAACTCCAGCTCCACCACGAACAGGAATGCCGTCAGGAATTACGGCAAGGTTAGTAGCTGAAAATATTATCGATTCTATCAAATTAGGAAAAGAATCGCTACATCACAAAGGCTCGATGGGAAATATGGGTGCAGCATGTATTGCATCTGCAGGATACGGAATGACAAAGGGTAGTGGTGTAAGTATTACCACTTTTCCAATTGTTCCCGATTATAAAAAATATGCCGATACTGGAGGAAGAGACATAAACAAAACCTTTGGAGATATTGGTTTAGCCGGACACTGGGTCAAATTAGCCTTGCATTATGCTTTCATCTATAAAGCAAAAATGAAACCTTTTTGGTGGTTAATTCCTGAATAAAATTCAGGGATAAACTTAAAAAAGGTTAATTCCTGAATAAACTTTAGAAAAAAGAAAAAGAAAAAAGATGATAGATGAATAGTTAATAGATTTAGAATAATTATCTATTTTAACCCACAACCCACAACCCACAACCTAAAACCTATAAAAATGACACAAAGAATATCAAAAGCACAGCGTTCTAAAATGCAAAATCTATTTATACAGTTTTTTAAATTTTTCTATTTAAATATTAGAATTATTAAAATTGTAGCTGGAGGTCATGGAGGAACAAGATCGTAAATCATTTTAATTGAATGATTGTTTTTTAGATTATTGGTTAGTCTGAGAGGTTGTTTATGAAAGTAAGCAACCTCTTTTAATTTTATTACACAACAGTGTAACTCTTGTTACTGTCTACGCTATTTTCTTACTGTATTTTTGCTCAAAATAAGTGAATAACCATGAAGAATAAATTACTACTAACTTTTATTGGAGTGTTTGCCATAGCTTATAATGCTAAAGGGCAAGATACTATTCCGCTTTCTAAAAAAGTCATTTTAGAAAGAGTCAACGAAAATAATTTGCAAATTAAAATTGCAGAAAAAAATGCAGCTTCAGCAAAAGCAGATTATAATCAATCCAATTCGTTGTTTTTGCCAAGTATTTCGGCTTCACACACCGCTATTTCTACTTCTAATCCATTAATGGCTTTTGGGTCAAAATTAAACCAAGAAGTATTAACGGCAGCCGATTTTAATCCAGCTTTATTAAACAATCCTAATCAAACGCAAAATTATGCTACTAAAATTGATGTTTTGCAACCTATTATTAATGTAGATGGTTTTTATGGAAGACAAGCTGCAAAATCAAAATTTGAAGCATTTCAATTGCAAACCGAACGCACAAAAGAATATTTACAATTGGAAGTAAATAAAGCATTTATGCAATTACAATTGGCTTATAAAGCAGTAGAAGTTTTAGCAAAAGCCAATGCAACTGCTCAAGCAAATCTTAAATTAGTAGAGAATTATGCTAAAGAGGGAATGCTTCAAAAAACCGATTTACTTTCGGTACAAGTTCGGGTCAATGAAGTTAAAAATCAATGGCAATATGCTAAATCAAATGTGCAAAATGCCTCAGATTATTTAGCCTTTTTATTGAATGAAGACAATTCCGACAAGGTTTATAAACCGATTGAAGATATTTCAAAAACAATTGACATCAATGATTTTGATTCGAAATTAATCTCAAACAGAAAAGATATTTTGGCCATGGATAAATCGGTAGAAGCCTATGAAAAAATGGCACAAATGAACAAAATGAGTTTCTTGCCACGACTAAATGCTTTTGGAAGTTATGAGATGTTTGATACGCAAATTTTTCAAACGGGAGCGAAAGGGTATACTATTGGAGCTCAATTAGCGTGGGATGTTTTTGACGGATACAAATCTATTGGAAAACTACAAAAAGCGAAAGCAGATTTAGATAAAGCTCAAACAGAAAGCGAGCAATATAAAGCACAAAGTCAATTGGAATTAAACAAAACCAATCGTCAATTAAAAGATGCCGAAAACAGAGTTTCACTCTCAAAATTAGCATTAGAACAATCACAAGAAGCGTATCGAATTAGAGAAAATCGTTTCAAAGAAGGTTTAGAAAAAACCACCGATTTATTAAATTCAGAAACCCTACAATTCCAAAAAGAGTTAGAATATTTACAAGCAGTTTTTGACTATAATTTCACACAAAAATATTTAGAATTTTTAACCCAATAAGAAGAAAGAAAGAAACAAGAAGAAAGAGAAAAGACAGCATTTTTTAAGAATTCTCAAATTTCTCAAATCTGTATTTCATAAAAGAATCAATATCAATGACAATTTCAAAAATCAATTTCAATTTTAAAAATAGTATAATGAAGAATATATTTTATAAAACATCAATTATAGCTTTTCTTTTTGCTTTGTTAACTTCTTGTGGTGGCGAAAAGAAAAACGAAATCGCAACGGAAACTCCAATAGCTGTAAAAGTGAGCGGAACAACCGAAAACAGTAACAGCCCTTACGTTACCGCAAGTGGAAAAATAGAATCACAAAATAGTGCTACTGTAAGTACTCGAATGATGGGCTATGTAACCAAAGTACATGTTAAAATGGGACAAAAAGTTACTGCAGGTCAATTATTAGTTAGTATTAATAATTCTGATTTACAAGCTAAAAAAGCACAAGTTGATGCTTCTATTTTACAAGCAACAGCCGGTTATACTAATGCTAAAAAAGATTATGAACGTTTCAAAACATTATTTTCACAACAAAGTGCTTCTCAAAAAGAATTAGACGACATGACCTCGCGTTATGAAATGGCAAAAGCGGGTTTAGAAGGTGCAAAACAAATGCGTAACGAAGTAATGGCTCAATTTTCGTATGCCAACATTACAGCACCATTTTCAGGAGAAGTTACTACTACTTTCGTAAAAGAAGGTGACATGGCAAATCCAGGTATGCCTTTAGTAGGTGTAGAAGGAAACGGATTAATGCAAGTAATGGCAATGGTTTCTGAAGGTGATATTACTTCTATCAAAAACGGAATGCCTGTTACGGTTTTAGTAAAATCATCTAACCAACAAATAGAAGGAAAAGTGAGTGAAATAAGTGGTTCAGCTGCAAATACTGGCGGACAATATTTGGTGAAAATCAATTTAGAAAATACAGATAAAACTATTCTTTCTGGAATGTTTGTCAATGTGAAATTCCCAATTGAAAAACCAAAAACAACAACAGAAACTAAATCTTCTAATAAAATAGTTGTTCCAACTTCTGCACTCGTTAAGAATGGTCAGTTAACTGGAATCTATACGATAAGTTCAGAAAAAACAGCTTTATTACGCTGGTTAAGAGTTGGAAAAAACTTTGGCGATCAAGTTGAGGTTTTATCAGGATTAGCAGCAGACGAACAATACATCGTTTCCGCAGAGGGAAAATTATACAACGGAGTTAAAGTATCAATTAAATAATGAGGTAATTTGAAAATTTGGAAATGATGTTTTCTGTTGTCATTTTCAAATTTCCAAATCATTACATTTTCAAATTATAAAATTATGCAAGAAGGTATATCAGGTAAAATAGCCAATCTTTTCATTAACTCTAAGTTAACCATTTTATTAATGGCAGCCTTAATGATTATTGGTGTCTATAGTTCGTTTCTAATTCCAAGGGAAGAAGAACCACAAATTAATGTTCCAATGGCCGACATCATGGTGGGTTATCCTGGAGCAAATCCTACAGAGGTAGAAAGCAGAGTAATCAAGCCTTTAGAAAAGATTATCTCAAATATAAAAGGTGTTCAACACGTACACAGTATGGCGATGAATGGTCAAGCGATGATTATTGTCCAGTTCTATGTTGGCGAAGATACCGAACGCTCGTATGTGAAATTGTACGATGAGTTAATGAAAAATCAAAATATGTTTCCACAAGGAGTTTATCCGCCTATGGTAAAAACGCGTTCTATTGACGATGTACCGATGTTGGGATTAACGCTTTGGAGTGAAAAATATGATGATTTTCAATTGCGTCAAATTGCCGAAGAAGTTACTTCTGAAATTAAAAAAGTAAAAGATGTTTCGATTACCAAAGTAATTGGAGGAAGAAACCGTGAATTAAAAGTCATTTTAGATAAAGATAAAATGGCCGAAAATGGGGTTGATGCTTTAGGTATTATGCAAATGATACAAGCTAATAACAGCAGTTCACAATCAGGAAGTATTGTTAATAACGATAAAGAATTTTTAATTACAACAGGCAAATTTCTAGAAACGTCAGAAGATGTTGAGAACTTGGTAATTGGCGTAAATGCAAATATGCCTGTCTATTTAAAAAATGTGGCAACCATTCAAGACGGACCCTCTTCGCCAAAAAGTTATGTAGCTTTTGGCTATGGAAAAGCGAATGAAAAATTTAAAGAAAGTAAGTCAGAATATCCAGCGGTAACGATTTCAGTTTCTAAAGTAAAAGGAGCTGATGCTATGAAAATTGCGGATAAAATTCTAGCACAAGTTGAAACCCTTAAGAAAAACACCATTCCAACAGATGTTCATGTTGATGTAACGCGGAATTATGGAGAAACAGCTTCTCACAAAGTAGGTGAGTTGTTACTGCATTTAGGAGTTGCCATTTTGGCCGTAACTATTTTAGTGATGCTAGCCATGGGTTGGCGAGGTGGTTTAGTAGTATTCTTTTCGGTACCATTAACCTTTGCATTGACCTTGTTTAGTTATTATTTATTAGGATATACATTAAACCGAATTACCCTTTTTGCCCTAGTATTTGTGGTTGGTATTGTAGTGGATGATAGTATCATTATTGCCGAAAACATGCACCGACATTTCAAAATGAAACGATTGCCCTTTAAACAAGCTGCTATTTATGCTATTAATGAAGTAGGAAATCCAACCATTTTAGCAACGTTCACCGTAATTGCAGCTATTTTGCCAATGGCTTTCGTGTCAGGAATGATGGGGCCTTATATGAGTCCGATGCCAATTGGTGCCTCTATTGCCATGTTATTGTCCTTGTTTGTAGCGTTAACGGTTACTCCTTATTTAGGATATCATTTATTGCAAGAAAAAGACGAGCAAGGTCATAAAGAAGAACAAGGGTTAGAGACTTCTATGATTTTTAAAATCTATAAAAAGATAGAACAACCTTTTTTAGATAGTTCTAAAAAACGTAACCTCATGTTTTTAATTACGGGCATTTTATTAATTGGTTCGATGTTGATGTTCTTTACCAAATCAGTAACCGTAAAAATGTTGCCATTTGATAACAAAAACGAATTCCAAGTAGTAATTGATATGCCGGAAGGAACTACTTTAGAAAGAACAGCAATGGTTACACAAGAAATTGCACAATACCTAACCACTGTTCCAGAAGTTGTAGATTATCAAAATTATATTGGAGCTTCTGCACCTATTACGTTTAACGGATTAGTGCGTCATTACGATTTACGTGGTGGTAGTAACATGGCTGATATTCAAGTCAATTTATTACATAAAGAAGACAGAAAATTACAAAGTCACGATATAGCAAAATTAGTACGTCCAACAATTCAAAAAATTGCGAAAAAATATGGAGCTAATGTAAAAATTGTTGAAGTTCCACCTGGTCCACCAGTACTTTCAACCTTGGTTGCAGAAGTTTATGGACCAAATTACGAAGACCAAATAAAAGTCGCTAGTCAAGTAAAATCTATTTTAGAAAACACAGCTGATGTAGTTGATACGGATTGGATGGTGGAAGATAATCAAATAGAATATCGTTTAGAAGTAGACAAAGAGAAAGCGATGTTAAACGGAATTGCTCCACAACAAATAGTTGGTAATTTGACGTACTTATTGCGTGAAATGCCTGTTTCTAATTTATATGATGAAAATTCAAATGACAATGTCAACATCGTATTATCATTAGATGATAAAGACAAAACAACTTTACAAGATATTCAAAATTTAAAAATCAAAGGTAGTCGAGGTAACGTTGTTCCAGTTAGTGATTTGGTTAAAGTGAAAGAACAAACACTTCAAAAAACCATCTATAGAAAAGACCAAAAAAGGGTAGTTTATATTTTAGCAGACATGGCTGGAGGTTTAGAAAGTCCTGTTTATGCTATTTTAGGAATGAATGAAAAATTACAAAAAATCGAACTTCCAAAAGGGTATAAAATCAATGAATTATACATGGAACAACCATCTGATGAAAGTGATTTTACTGTAAAATGGGATGGAGAATGGCAAATTACGTTAGAAGTTTTCCGTGATTTGGGTGCAGCCTTTTTAATCGTAATTGTAATTATTTACATGTTGATTGTCGGTTGGTTCCAAAACTTCAAAACACCATTGGTTATGATGGTTGCCATTCCGTTATCGTTAGTCGGAATTGTATTAGGTCACTGGGCTTTAGGAGCGTTTTTTACAGCAACTTCTTTTATTGGAATGATTGCTTTAGCAGGAGTCATGGTGCGGAACTCGGTCTTACTAATTGATTTTATCGAAATTCGATTAAACGACGGAGCACCCATAAAACAAGCTATTATTGAAGCGGGTGCAGTAAGAACGACACCAATTTTATTAACTACTGGAGCGGTTGTTATTGGAGCATCAATCATTTTATTTGACCCAATTTTCCAAGGATTAGCCATCTCGTTAGTAGCAGGAGCAATTGTTTCAACAGTATTAACCTTATTAGTGGTGCCCTTAATTTACTACATCGTAGAACGTAAAAAATGGGAGAAATAATTTAGTTTAAAGTTTAAGGTTTCAAGTTCAAAACCTTAAACTTTAAACCTTAAACTAATAAAAACAAATTAAAAATGAAACTACTTATAATCACCGCAATAAAAGAGTTTGAAAAAGAAATCAAACAACAATTAAAAAACGCAAAAGTTAGTACGTTTTCGTATCGAGATGTGATTGGATATCGAGATAGTACAGAAGATGCTATAGAATCGAATTGGTTTTCTAGCGAAATGAACAAAACAGATTCTATCTTATTTTATGCTTTTGTACAAGAAGAACATGTTGAGGCTTTGTTTGAAAATATTAATGAATTTAATGTGCAACAAAAAACACTATCAAACATACATTTGGCAGTAGTAAACATAGAAAAATCAAATCAAAAATAGAAAAAATGGTAAATAAATTAATCAAAAGAATAGCAGGAATATTTATAATAATAACTGTTTTATTAGGAATGTATGTCAATCAAAATTGGTTGTGGTTTACGTTATTTGTAGGAGCAAATTTAGTGCAATCTACCTTTACAAATTGGTGTTTATTGGGAGATATTCTTCGAAAAGTATTTAAAGTAAAAGACTAATTTTTCTGATAAATATCATTTCAGCGTACTAGTTTTATGACTACCTTCGGAGAAGAAAAAATGTAAAACTATGTACTCAGATATCGAAATTGCTCAATCTGCCAAAATAAAGCACATCAAAGAAATTGCTGCTAAACTTGCTATTCCAGAAGATGATTTGGAATATTATGGCAAATTCAAAGCAAAATTACCATTGTCTTTAATCGACAGCAAAAAACTAAAAACAGCGAAATTAATTTTAGTCACTGCAGTCACGCCAACTCCAGCCGGTGAAGGAAAAACAACGGTTTCTGTTGGATTGACAGACGGAATGAATGCCATTGGAAAAAAGACTATTGCTGTGCTACGCGAACCTTCGCTTGGTCCTGTTTTTGGTATGAAAGGCGGAGCAGCCGGCGGAGGCTATTCGCAAGTGATTCCGATGGAAGATATTAATCTGCATTTTACGGGCGATTTTTCTGCCATCGAAAAAGCAAATAATTTATTGGCAGCCTTAATTGATAATAATTTACAAAGCAAAACACATAATTTAAATATTGATCCTCGAACCATTGTTTGGAAGCGAGTGATGGACATGAACGACCGTGCCCTTCGAAATATCATTATTGGTTTGGGTGGTTCTGCAAACGGAATCCCAAGACAAGATGGTTTTAATATTACACCAGCCTCAGAAATCATGGCAATTTTATGCATGGCCGATGATTTAAAAGATTTAAAAGAACGTTTAGGCAATATATATATCGGAGCTACTTTTACTGGTGAACCCGTTTTTGCCCATGATTTAAAAGCGACCGATGCGTTAACCGTTTTACTAAAAGACGCCATAAAACCAAATTTGGTACAAACCCTCGAAGGAAATCCTGCCATTCTTCATGGCGGTCCTTTTGCGAGTATTGCACAAGGAACCAACTCTATTATTGCAACCCGAATGGGTTTGTCTTTAGGAGATTATGTGGTTACAGAAGCTGGATTTGGTGCCGATTTAGGTGCCGAAAAATTCTTTGACATTAAATGTGCGGTTTCTGGATTAGAACCTGATGCCGTTGTGCTAGTAGTAACGATTCGTGCTTTACGTCATCATGGTGGAGCCTTAAAAGCTGAATACGGAACTCCTTCCGTAGAGAAAGTAAAAGCAGGTTTGCCTAATCTTGCCAAGCACATTGAAAATATGAAAGTTTTTGGTCTCAATCCGCTGATTGCAATTAATTTTTTTCCAGGTGATGCTGAGGAAGAAATTGAATTGGTGAAAAATTTATGCGATTGCTATGGTACAAAAGCAATTGTTGGTAAAGGTTTTACAGAAGGTGGAGCTGGAATGGTTGATTTGGCTAACGAATTGGTCAAACATATCGAAAAGTATCCAGCTGCATTCCAACCTTTATATCGTTTTGAAGAAACACCCGAAGAAAAAATTATAGCCATTGCCACTAAAATATATGGAGCTGCTGGAGTTGAATTTTCTGCGAAAGCAAAATCCCAATTAAAGCAAATCAACGATTTTGGTTTTGCTAATTATCCGATTTGTATTGCAAAAACACCAAAAAGTTTTTCTGACGACGAATCTAAACGCGGTCGACCAGAAGGTTTTGTAATTACGGTACGCGAATTTGAAATTGCTTCGGGAGCTGGTTTTATTATTCCAATTTTAGGCGAAACGATGCGAATGCCTGGTTTGCCAGCCGTTCCTAATGCCGAAAATATTAAAATTGACCACAACGGCGTTGTTTCTGGATTAAGTTGATTTAAAAGAAATAAAACTACATTTTTTTAAAGAACCGCATTATTAAAAGAATAAGAACAAAAGTATTCAAGGTAAAAGGAGAAATAAATTCCCTATTCTAAGGAGTAGGGAATTATAGTTTAAATTATTTTCTTAAATTAAAAGTCAGCTCGCAACGAGAGTACAAAATTTCTTCCAGCACCAGAAATCCCTGAACTATACGGACGATAACGTTGGTCTGTAAGGTTTTCTACACCAGCACTTAGACTTAATTTTTCGGTTAAAGCATACATCGATTTTAAATTAAGCGTATACCAAGAAGGTGCAAAATTGTTTCCATTGCTATCTTTGGCATAAATTTCATCTTTTAATTGTTCTTCAAAAGGTAAATCTTCAAATTTTCGTTCGGCTTGATAATTAGTGTAGAATTGTAAGTTTAATTTCTCCGCTTTATAAGTTAAACTAGACATTCCAAAGAGGGGAGCAGCATGTCGTAAAGTGCTTTTTGATTGGTCATCTAGTTCTTCTTCGCCTTTTTGAAAATTCAAATCGGAGGAGAAACTAAAACCGGCTGGAAGTTTAATTTCCAATCCAGCTTGAAATCCATAAACCGATGCTTTTGCCGCATTTTGAACCGCTTCAATCTGACTTAATTCACCATCATAGATAATAAAATCGTCACCATTCAATTGAAAATTACGCTTAACCAAGGCATTTTCTAAAATAGTATAATAAGCAGTGACATCAATTTTAATGAAATTATTGATCACTTTTGCAAAACCTAAATCTAAATTATAGGCATATTCGGCTTTTAAATCGGGATTTGGCACGGTTAAAGTTCCTGGTGATGAATCGAATACTTTTCCAACATCATCTACATTGGGAGAACGGAATCCCGTTCCGAAATTGCTCGTAAAAACCCATGCGTTTTCTGTGCGATAAACACCACCAATGCTTCCCGTTAAGGCCGCATCATTTAGTTTTGCTTCTTCAAATGGAAAAGGATAAAAGGCCAAATTAGTTGTAAAATCAGATTTTAAGGCATAATAATTATAACGCAAACCAGTTTGAACATAAAAACGATTGGTCATTTTGTATTCATTATTAAGATAACCGGCCATCGACTGCCATGTAGATTTTGGATAGCGGGAAGGACCAATTTCTTCTTCTCCCGTTTTGATATTTGTTTCTAATCCTGCAGATTCTACTTCGTTTAAAACATATTCAACACCATAAAAAAGAGTGTTTTTTGAATTAATATTTTTTTTGAAGTCCACATTTACCGAGTAAGCTTCTACATTTTCTGTTTGTGTATTTCGGATATTTTTGTTTAATGAACGATCAATTCTACTTTCTTCAAACGATTGTTGAGCTAGACGAATGGTCATTTCATCATAAGTTTTTCCGGTGTTTTGATTGCTAACAGTCAAATTATTCATCATCCATTTTTGTGGACCATAATTCCATTCCGCATACCGAGCAGTTCCATTTTTCACTCGATTATGCCTGTCGTATCTTCCGTAAGGAGAGGTTTCAGAATAGTGAAAACCGTATTGAAAATCCCATTTTTCATTGGGTTTAAAACGTACTTTTTGCATCATATTAAACTGCGAATAGGCCGAAGGAATTTGTAATAACGGATCGTCTTGCGTAATCACCACATCTAAACTATCTTGCCGTTGCACATAATAAGGTTTGATATAATCGGTTGGTCCATGACTTCCTTGTCGTAAATGATCAAAATCCCAACTACTAAAACTGCTCACCAATGCCCATTTCTTCCATCCTAAATTGACATCAAAATGACCGGTTCGTTCTTGATTTGCAGAAGAAGTTCGAGCGACCGCTTTTCCGGTAATTAACGCTTCCTCTGTTAAAGTAAGTTGTGGCGTTAAGGTTTGAAAGCTCATGACGCCTCCAATCGCATCGCTGCCATAAATCACTGAACCAGGGCCAAATAAAACTTCAGTATTTTCAATTGCAAAAGGATCAAAATTAATCACATTTTGAATATTTCCAGAGCGAAATATGGCATTGTTCGTTCGAATACCATCAATTGTATAGAGTAATCGATTAGTAGAAAACCCTCTAATCATTGGACTTCCACCACCTTGTTGACTTTTTTGAATGTAAACTTTTCCAGAAATACTGAGCAAATCAGCAGCGGTTTGCGGATTGATTAAGGCGACTTCAACCGCCGATATAGAAACGATTTTCGACGGAATTTCACTCGATAATTGATTCCATCGTGTGCCAGAAATTACGACTTCTTCTAAGTTTAAATTCGATGATTCTAAATAAATTACAAAATGGTTCGCTTCAATTTCTTTATAACTATTTATAACCGTTTTATAACCTAAAATCCGAATTTCAATTTTCTCAGAATTTATAAAATTTGTCAGATTGGCTTGTCCATTTGCATTAGTAAAAACAACTGCCTTTGGAATTTGACTTGATATCGAGACTAAATCAATTGGCTTGCCGCTTTGTATATCTTTAAGCGTAATTGTTTGGGCAAAAATTGAATTTGAAAGAAATAAAAACAGTTCTAAAAGAAATAGTTTTTTCATATAATAAATTAAATAGCAGTATTTTAAAAGATTTAGAGTGACTCTTTTTTACTTTTTTAAAGATATCAATTTTTATAATGTACTCAAATATAAATTTTGAATAATACACTAATTTTTGAAGGATAACTTTTTGTAAATTCATTATTAGATTTTTTATGTTATTTTTGAATAAAAACGATGACTATTTCTCATATTGAACATATTGGCATTGCTGTTAAAAGTTTAGAAGAAGCTATTCCTTTTTGGGAAAACATGCTCGGATTAAAATGTTATGCCATTGAAGAAGTAAAAGACCAAAAAGTAAAAACTGCTTTTTTTAAGATTGGACAAACTAAAATTGAATTGCTCGAAACAACAGACCCAGAAGGACCAATTGGCAAATTCATTGAAAAAAAAGGTGCAGGTTTGCATCACCTCGCTTTGTCGGTTACTAACATTGAAGATAATTTAATGGAATTAGAAAAAAAAGGCGTTCAACTTATTGATAAAATCCCACGAAAAGGGGCAGAGGGACTCGATATTGCATTTCTGCACCCCAAAGCTACGCAGGGTGTTTTAATAGAACTTTGCGAAAAGAAAAACAACTAATCACGAGGGATTGGGCAGAATATTTTCGTTCAGGTAATTGTCTAATAATTCGCCGTTTTTAAATACTTTTTTATACAGAATTTCTTCCGTTCCATAATGAAAATGTATCTCTACATAAAAATTATGTAAGCTATATAATTTTTTATATACGGGTTTTTCTATACGTTCCGCAACACTAGTTCCTTCTTTAAAGAGTATTCGGTATTGTTCGTTTTCGGTTAAGGATAAAAAGGCAATCAGCTTCAAATTAATTCAATTTAATAAAAAGCGAAGATACCAAAACCATGAAAGTATAAAGCACAAAAAACCCGATTTAATTTAATAATAACATTAAACTAAATCGGGTTATATAATTTTATTTTAATTCAACCCAGGAAAAGTTCCAATTGTCATTTGTGTACCATCGATGACTAATGCGAACAAAAATTGATTTCTATCAACATAGTAATGCATTAACTGATTTATAAAATCTATTTTTTTACCTTCGACTCCTAGTGGTTTTTGTTGACCAAACGCTACTTTGTCCACCGTCTTTTTATTATTAATGATATCATTCCAACTGTAAAGACCACTATACATTCCGGTATTAATAAAATATTCGCCTTTTACATTAATTACTCCAAAGGCATGAAATAAATCGGCAACATTGTTTGTGCTGGCTATAATTGGATTCATTTTTGACACCTTTCCGTCATTACCCATCATAATTAGAAAAGATGGACCATACGTAAAAATTGATTCTGGAAATCCAGTTGAACCCGGAGTAGGTTTTGGAGTTGCATCTACTTTCGCTTCTGCAAAAATATACAACATATTATTTTGTGCTATTACATCTCTAAAAGCAACTTCTTTGATTTTAATCACCGAATTAAATCCTTCGATTTCATTGTTTTGCAATATACTACCGGAACTCAAATCGTATAGCATCAAATAACCATAATCGCCACGACGAACTCCTTTTGAAGGATAATTGAACGCAAGCAAATAATCTTGTGTTCCAATTGAAATAGCTTTTGGTTGGTGAATATCAATTTTCTCGCCAACTTGCATTGCTTTTTGGTCGTCTTTAGTCACTAACGAAATGTAGTTGTCTAATTTATAACTATAGGCTGGACGAACATAAACAACGTTTCCAGAATTAGTAGCCACCACATCACGTGTATAATATTCATCTGTATAAGTCACTTCTTTTTCCCATTCTACTTCTAATGAACTACCGTTAATTACTTTTACGTGGTTTACATCGGGTTCTTTTTTAGAAGAATGAACTTGATAATTCAGTACAAAATACATTTTGTTGTCTGATTGTTTCACCGTGACAGAGCCAGATTTCATTGCTGAAAGTATAGGATAACTTGCAATTAAAGTACTCGTGAATTTTCCCGTTGACTTTTCTAAAACATGTTTATAAAGGTCATTCTTTTTAGCTTTGTTAGAATAGCTTTGCGTAAAAACTACCGCTTTTTCATTTCCAATCGCAAATGAGCCCAAAATGTTATGTAACGTTCCACTATCCAAAACAGGTAGTGCGTGCTTAGTCGTTTCTACTAAATTATTTTTTTGATCAAATTTTCTTAAAATGATTTCACTTTTCGCCATCATTCCAATACGATCTAATACTGAGAGTAAATAATAGTTGTAATTGTCAACCAATACAAATTTTGGAGCTAACTCATTTTTTGCATCAAAATCAAATTTTGAACCCCATTCTGCCTGTTGAGCAAAAGTCGTTCCGAATACAAAAAGAAATAAAAGGGTAAATAAATTATTTTTCATCACGCTTATTTTTTATAAATTTCTGATTCTAAAGCTTTTAATTCATTTTGTTCATCATAACTTAACTTGATTCCGATAAGGTTTTCTTGCATCTCATTCAAATAGGCTTCAGCTTGCTTTTTATTGTTCAATGCTAAATTCAAACGAATTAAATTAAAATAAATAAACTCTCCGATTTTTGAATTGAAGTCTGATTTAGAATCTTTTTTAAATTCTACTTTTTTCAAAGTTTCTGTCCAAATGTCTATTCCTTTTTGCATAGAAACCATTGCGGCAGCACTTCGTTCTGGTTCAGAAGGTTGTAGTTTTTTTAGATTAGTAGTTACATAAATATGTGCTTTTTCTAAATCGTCATATTGACCTTTATTTTTTACTTTATCTAATTTAACCGTTCTTTTCATCGATTGAAAACCGTAATTATCATTTAAATATTGGTTTAAAAAAGCAACCACTTTATTTAAATGATTTTTTTCTTCTAACGGTTTGTTGATGTTGTTGCTTGGCGAAGAAGAAATCAATTTAAATTCTTGAAAAAATTTGGCATTTATTTTTTCAACTCCATTTTCTTTTACGATTAAAGTAGTGGGTTGATTGGCAAAAGTTTGACCTGCATTATCTTGAAATTGAACATCTTGAATGTCAATCGCAACGTCTAAATAGTTCCCTTCTTTAGAAAATCCATCAATTTTAATTTGAGAACTTAAGACGTTATTGTCAACAATAATATAATTATTTAAGTTAGGCTCTTGATAAACAGGCGGTGCTGGTTTATAATAAACTGGTTTTGTTGGGCTTACTAACCTTGGGTTTTTTCCTTGGTCAGTCATTGACATCCGTTCTAACAATGAAAGTTTTTTAAACTCAGCCGATTCCAATTCAAATTTCTCTTTTGAACTGATAACATCTTTATCGTAATCTTTTAATTTCTCTTGAAATTCTTTTTCGCTATTAGCCACTACATTTTTATAATTATCTAAAGCCGCTTGATGGTCCGCTTTCGATTTTGCAATAACGTCGTCCGCTGTAACATTATAAGGCGAAGTTACCGTTACTTTTAATAATCGGTTAGCGGGTTCAACGATTGTTTTTGGTTGTTTTAAAATTTGAAAATCTATATTTTCAGAAGAAATATTTTGAGCAGTTAAGGTAATTGTGCTTACCATTATAAGTGCCAAACTGAAATAAGAAATTAATCTCATACTAATAGGGTTTTTTGAAATGAAATGCGAAAGTAAACTATTTTAGTTTAAAAAAATAATTTTTGATGGAATTGCGTGGTTCATTGTTTTGATTCCTATCAAGTTAGAAAGTTTATTTTTTTTTAATATTATTCAATAATACTATAAATGGCTGTTGTGATATGTAAAAAGTTCTTCTAATTCACACTTCATCGAGTTTTTGGTGAGTTCAACAGATTTTTTTTTTGAAATAGATTCTCCTTCTATATTTGACCCACCATAGCATAAGTAGGTTAAGTTTATGGTAGATTTGGGGCAAAAAGGGTGGAAGCAATTCCGCCTTTTTTATTTTAAAAAAACAGGTATTTTCATTCGGTCTACCATAATATGATTTACCTTTGGCCCATGACTAAAAATAGTGAAAACAATACCGTTTTAGAGCGATTAGGATTCGAGCAATTTAACGAAATGCAAGAATTGGCTCAGGAAACAATCCTTAATTCAAGTAATACGCTTTTACTTTCGCCAACAGGTTCTGGTAAAACGGTTGCTTTTCTTTTACCACTTCTTAATTTAATTCAAGCTGATATTCGCCAAGTGCAAGTACTAATTCTAGTTCCTTCACGCGAATTGGCTATTCAAATTGAACAAGTTTGGAAAAAAATGGGCACTTCCTTTAAAGTAAATACCAGTTATGGTGGTCATTCTATGGATGTTGAAATGAAAAATTTGAGTCAGCCACCAGCTATATTAATTGGTACTCCTGGCCGAATAGTCGATCATCTAAAGCGAAAATCATTTGAGACCAATCAAATTAAAACTTTAATTTTAGATGAATTTGATAAATCATTGCAACTCGGTTTTCACGAAGAAATGGCTTTTATTTGTAATCAACTCTCCAAAATTAATAAGCGAATTTGTGTTTCGGCAACGCCAGCTCTTGAAATTCCTTCTTTTACTGGAATAACATCACCTGAAATTCTTGATTTTATTCCCGATACAACAGAAGATTCCAATCTTTCGGTGCAGTTAGTTTTATCAAAAGAGAAAGATAAATTAAATTGTTTGGTACAGTTACTTTGTTCGATAAATTCAGAAGCGGCCTTGATTTTTTGTAATCATCGGGAAGCTGCCGAACGGATTTGCGAATTGCTTCTGCAAAAAAACATACAAGCCACTTACTATCATGGCGGAATGGATCAGGAAGAACGAGAACGTGCTTTAATTCTTTTTAGAAATGGAAGTGTGAATTATTTGGTCACTACCGATTTAGCGGCCCGCGGTTTAGATATTCCAGAAATGAAACATGTTATTCATTACCATCTTCCTTCTAAAAAAGAAGAATTTATTCACCGAAATGGAAGAACGGCTCGAATGTTAGCCACCGGAACCGCTTATGTTTTACATCATCAAGACGACAAAAAGGTAGACTATATTGATTATCAAATGAAGACTTTTTCTGTTAAAAAAGAAATGGAACTTCCAAAACCGCCTCAATTTCAAACGCTTTACGTAAGTGGTGGAAAGAAGACTAAACTTAGAAAAATGGATTTAGTTGGATTCTTTATGCAAAGTGGAAATCTTGCGAAAGAAGACATTGGACTTATCGAGGTAAAAGATTTTAGTTCCTTTATTGCAATTAAAGCAAAAGCAATTAATAAGTTGCTTATTCAGATAGAAAATCAAAAAATGAAAGGGAAAAAATATAAAATTGAAGTGGCAAGAGCCGTTATCAAAAAAACAGAATAACGAATTTTAAATTTGTATTTCAATAACTTTTTTATATTTGAACATTCAATTAAAGAGATTTTTACCTTCTCTCTTTACTCTTAAAATTTAAGCAAGGTTTTTATAAAATTATAGTAAAACGATGAATACTACTTTACCCAAAGCTTATCAGCACCCTTATACGATTGATAAAAAATTTAAAAAATCGGTAGCCTATTTCAGTATGGAGTTTGCCATTGACCAAAGTTTTAAAATATACTCTGGTGGATTAGGATTTTTAGCTGGTTCACACATGCGAAGTGCTTTTGATTTAAAGCAGAATATGATAGGAATTGGTGTGCTTTGGAAGCAAGGTTATTATGACCAAATTCGGAAAGAAGACCGTTCGATGGGCGTGATGTTTCAAGAGAAAATTTTTCATTTTTTAGAAGATACGGGCATTCGCTTCACCATTGAAATTAACCATCATCCCGTATGGATAAAAGCGATGTTCCTCAATCCAACCACTTTTGGCACTGCACCGATGTTTTTTTTGTCGACCGATTTACCAGAAAATGATTATTTAGCACAGTCAACAACATTTCGCCTATATGATTCAGATCCGAATGCAAAAGTGGCTCAATGTATGGTTTTAGGCGTTGGTGGAGCTAAATTGTTGGACGAATTGAATTACCAACCGGATTTATATCATTTTAATGAAGCTCATGCCTTATCGGGAGCTTTTCATTTGTATAAAAAATTCGGCCATTCTATTGACGAATTGAAAAAGAGATTAGTCTTTACGACGCATACACCGGAAGAAGCTGGGAATGAAAAACACGAGATTCATTTTTTACAAAAGTTGAGTTTTTTCTGCGGATTACCTTTAGAAGAAGTCCGAGCGATCACTGGAATTTATGACAATACATTTAACCATACCTTAGTGGGTTTACGATTTAGCCATCAAGCCAATGGTGTTCCGAAACTACATGGCGAAGTTTCTCGCCAGATGTGGGAAGGTTATGAAGGCGTTTGTCCGATTACCCACATTACCAATGCACAGAATAAAAACTTTTGGGCCGACCCGTTTATAGAAGAAGCTCGCGTTGCGAAAGATTTAAAAAAAGTGTTAACTCGAAAAGCCCGTTTAAAACACAAGTTATTTGATGTAGTGGCCGATCAAACCGGAAAACTTTTTAAAGATGAAGTTTTGACGATTGTTTGGGCACGTCGTTTTGCCGAATATAAACGTCCCGATTTAATTACAAGAGACCAAGCACGTTTTAAACGATTAATGGATAACAAGGAGTTTCCGATTCAATTGATTTTTGCTGGAAAACCTTATCCAATGGATTATGGTGCAATTAATACGTTCAATTCGTTGGCCTATTTAAGTCGGTCTTATGCGAATATGGCTGTTCTAACGGGCTATGAATTGAAGTTATCTCGTCAGTTAAAAGAAGGTTCCGATTTGTGGTTGAATACGCCAAGAGTCACGCGAGAAGCATCAGGAACAAGTGGTATGTCGGCAGCTATGAATGGTTCTATTAATCTTTCTACCAATGATGGATGGATTTGTGAGTTTTATAAAAATGGCAAGAATTCGTTTGTTTTGCCAACGGTTGATCATCATTTACCGACTTATGAGCAAGATGAGCAGGATTTAGATAATCTATTGACTTTATTAGAAGAAGTTGTCATTCCGATGTATTATCAAAAACGTAAAAACTGGGATAAAATCATGATGGAGAGTATGAATAGTGTGGTGCCCTTTTTTGATTCAGAACGAATGGCAACAGAGTATTATGAAAAAATGTATTGATAATTCTTTCAAAGTGGGAGCAAAGCGTGAATTGCAGGTCTTATAGATTTTTCTGTATTTTTTATTTGTATATCCAGTTTCTTTATTGATTGCTGGAACAGGGCAATGTGTTAGATAACTATATCTTCCTCCGCCGTATCTAAATTCGTTTGAAAAGCCACAAGATTTACATTTTTTTGCTATTATGTTTCCCATTATTATTTGCAATTAAAAACATCAATATTTAATAAAAAAACCTCTAAATTTCATTATCAAAACACAAAAACTATCCAACAGACATCTTTGCAGATTCTTTCCATAAATATTCTGGTATAGGTTCTTTTAATTCCCACTTAACATTCATAGGTTTTGAGCCTACTGTATCTTTAAATACTGCTTCACCAATAAAAACATAGCCTAATGTATTACCATTTTCATTACTTGCTCTTTCCCTTATAAAAAGTAGTATTTTTTTATTATTTACTTGTTGATTAATATATGTCAAACCTTTGCCAGTATCAGTTCTCGAAGAGTTTTGACTTTGCCAATGAAATAAAGTTTCGCTAATGGCATAATCATCATACATGGTTGTTGGCGAAAAGTCTTCTTCCGATTTGATTAAGTTAATAAAAAACAATTCTGTATTTAAATTTACATTCTCAGCAACTCCTTCTCGACTAGATGATTTTTTTTCGAAAGTGCTAAACCTAAAGGCAACTAAAATTTGATCTCTGGTGTATCGTGCATGCAATTTTAGTGGTTGCTGATAGGGTAAGACTATGTCTAATTCTTTAAAATCTATTTTATTAATTTGATATTCTAATACTTCAATAATTTCATTTACGAGAATTTTATTCTTACCTATTTCCTTAATGCTTTTTTCTAAATTGTCAAATCCTCCTGCATTTCCCAAACATCATAATGCAACATCAAGAGCATTGTCTTTTCGTCCTCGTTGAAATCATTTATTTTGATGTCAAAACCCTGTTTTGCTATCTTTAAAATAAACTTAAAATAACTTAGAGAATTTGTTGAAAGCCATTTATTTGAAATGGCGGAATATATCTATCCGCAAAGAGAAAACTTTGCTTCGGTTATTTTAGAGAATCAGTTTAAAGAAAGTTTAAAAAAACTAAATCCTGATATTCCAGAATCAGCTAAAGTGGAAGCATACCAAAAAGTAATCAATTTGGGTACAGAAGATATTATGGAAAACAACGAACGTTTCCATAACTATCTAACCAATGGCGTTACTGTAGAATATACAAAAGGAGAAAACACAATTGGTATTCCGGTTACTTTATTAGATACTCAAAATATTGAAAACAATAGCTTTTGGGTAGTCAATCAATTAGTGGTTAAAGAAAACAATACCGAAAAACGTTTTGATGTCGTTATTTATGTAAATGGTTTACCTTTAGTTTTTATAGAATTAAAAAATGCTACTGATGAAAAAGCAACAGTCTTAAAAGCATTTCAACAAATCCAAACCTATAAACAAGCAGTTCCAAGTATTTTTTATTACAATGCACTATGTGTCATTTCCGATGGAATAGATGCGAAAGCATCCAGTATATCAGCTCCTTTCTCAAGATATTTACCTTGGAAAGCATCAAAAGAAAATACAGCTGAAGTTAAAACCGAGTTACAAATTCTAACAGAATATATGTTAGACAAAAAGACTTTGGTTGAATTAATACGCTATTGTACCGTTTTCGAATCAGAAGAAAAAAAGGATGCGAAAACAGGATTAATATTTCAAACTAAAGTAAAAAAAGTAGCTGCCTATCATCAATATTATGCAGTACAAAAAGCAGTAGCACAAACCATACGTGCAACGCACAGTTCAGATGGAGACAGAAAAGCAGGTGTTGTTTGGCACACTCAAGGTAGTGGCAAATCATTAACAATGGTGTTCTATAGTGGTCAAATAATTACACATCCATTAATGGAAAACCCAACGATTGTGATGTTAACCGACCGTAATGATTTAGATGATCAATTGTTTGGCACTTTTGGTAATTGCGTAGATTTATTACGTCAAAAACCTGTACAAGCCGAAAACAGAGAACACATCAAAGAATTATTAAAAGTTTCTGGTGGTGGAGTAATCTTCACTACTATTCAAAAATTCTCTCCAGAAACAGGAAATGTCTACGATACCTTATCGGAAAGAACAAATATTGTTGTGGTTGCTGATGAAGCACACCGCAGTCAATATGGTTTTGCAGGTAAAGAAGTTGAAACCGAACAAGGAATGGAAACACGCTATGGTAATGCTAAATACTTACGTGATGCCTTACCTAATGCTTCCTACATAGGTTTTACAGGAACACCCATAGAAAAAGAAGACAAATCAACACCAGCAGTATTTGGTGATTATATAGATGTGTACGACATCAAGCAAGCAGTAGATGATGGAGCAACAGTTCCAATAAGTTACGAATCTCGTTTAATAAAAATTAAATTAGACGATGCAACTACAGCTACTATCGATGCAGAGATTAATGCAATTGCTGATGCTACAGAAGAACAATTAGAAAAAGCCAAACAAAAAGTAGCGACTATTGATGCCGTTGTAGGTCATCCAGACCGATTAAAAGACATTGCAAAAGACATAGTTTCTCATTTTGAAAAGCGTCAAGAAGTTTTTGAAGGTAAAGCAATGATCGTAGGAATGACGAGAACCATTTGTGCTAAACTATATCAAGAAATCATTGATTTAAAACCAGAATGGCATAATGAAGATTTAGACAAAGGAACAATTAAAGTAATAATGACAAGCGCATCAGATGATGTAGCTTTATTACAACCGCATCATACTACAAAAAAACAAAGAAAAGAATTAGCAGTAAGAATGAAAGACCCTAATGATGAACTAAAATTAGTCATTGTTAGAGATATGTGGTTAACTGGTTTTGATGCTCCGAGTTTAAATACAATGTACATTGATAAAAAAATGCAAGGGGCCAACTTAATGCAAGCAATTGCAAGAGTAAACCGAGTATATAAAGACAAACCAGGAGGATTAATTGTAGATTATATCGGAATAGGTCAAGATTTAAGAAATGCAATGGCAATTTATTTACAAAGCGGTGGGGAAGGAACTCCCATATTTGATATAAAAGAAGCAATTGCAGGAATGAAAGAGAAGTTTGAAGTAATAGAACAAATGTTCAACGGCTATGACATCAAAGCCTATTTTAAATCAGAAACAGCACAAAAATTACAAATACTATTAGGAGCTCAAAATTTTATAGTATCAAGTGAAAAATTAAAAGAACGATTCTTAAAAGAAGTGACTTTATTGTCAAAGCTTTTTGCAATGGCTATTCCTAGTCCAGATGCTAACAAAATTAAAGATGGAGTAGCGTTTTTCCAAGCCGTAAAAGCAAGAATAAACAAATTCACAAGCAATGGAGTAAAGTCTGATTTTGAAGTAGAAACAGCTATAAAACAAATTGTAGACGAAGCATTATCAAGTGATGGTGTGATTGATATTTTTGAAGCTGCAGGAATTAAAGCGCCATCAGTAGGAATCCTATCAGATGAATTTTTGTTGGAAGTAAAAAACATGCAACAAAAAAACATTGCCTTTGAATTACTTAAAAAATTATTGAGTGATGAGGTAAAAATACGTAAAACAAAAAACCTAGTACAAGGTAAAAAGTTTTCCGAAATGTTAGAGTCAGTTGTAAAACGCTACCACAACAACCAAATAGATTCAGCACAAGTCTTAGCAGAACTTTCAGAGATTGCAAAAGAAATGCAATTAGAAGATAAAAAATCAGTAGATTTAGGTTTAACACCCGAAGAATATGCCTTTTATAGTGTTCTAAAAGATAACGATTCTACCTATTTCTTGACGGATGATAAAATGAAAGAACTAATTCATACCATAGTGGATGTAGTTAGAAAAAATGCAACAGTAGACTGGAGCAAACGGGATGATGTTAGAGCACAACTTCGTTTAACGGTAAAGAAAATACTAATGCGTTACGGTTATCCACCAGACGTTGCTAAAATGGAAGCAGACAGAGTAATTGCTCAAAGTGAAAGTTTAGCTGATATGTTTTCTAGATAATAAAGTAATATTAGAACAACTTAATAATATTTATTATTGTTTTAGATTTTGTTGATTTAATAAATATTATTCCTAATTGAATAATAGTTTTTGTATAAAAAATACAATTTAGAACATCTTAAAAACTTAACAAATAGTTAATTAAGAAAGGAACAAACAAAATGTAATTCAAAAAACTGTATAAAAATAAAGAAGTAATAGTTAAATCGTTTAGCAAAGCATTAGTTTGGGAAGAACTACCAAATAACAAATGAGTAGAATAAAAGTAGAAGAACAAAGAATTAATTTATACAATGAATCCGATTGGGACAAAATGATTATGTTTTTAATAACAAATCTAACTAAGTTTGAAAACGCTTTTCTATCCTCAATTAAAAATTTGAAATAAAACTCGTGTCTAAAAACAAGGTTTGTTATTACTTATAATATTATTATTGATTGTCCGTAATTACCCATAATTAAATAAAAAGTATTATTTTTGATAAAAAAAGCAATGAATTTATTCAGTTTTACAGCAAATTTTGGGAGTGAAGAATCCTGTAGACTTCATTTTAAAGAAG
>NZ_JAQVCH010000005.1 GCF_028689845.1 Flavobacterium sp.
ATCTTCAATTATATCTAAATGAGTTTGTTTACAAGTTAAATAGAAGATATTTTGAAGAAAAACTATTCGATAGATTAGTAATTGCTGGCATTACAGGATTATGACAAAAAACGGACAATCAAAAAAAAAATATAAAACATGACTAAAGTCAGTATTTTATGTTTTTTTTATTCCGAAATTAAAAAGAGAATTTCGAAAACGAAATAGTCAATAACTTATACTTGAATCTTCACTAGATATCCTTCAAAAGTTCGCACATTAAAAACAGTACCGTCATCAAAAAGCAGATATTGTGCTTTGATTCCCATTAATTTTCCATTAAAAACAGGTGTTCTTTCTAAGCTTAAGCTATTCACTTTTTTTGGATAAGTTAAAACAGGAAAATTTAATTCATAAAGATGTGCATCATTTTCACTATAATAAGGAAGCACTTCAGAAGGTAAAAATGTTGCAGAATGAATTCGCTCTTGAACTAAGTCGACGTTTGGCACCTCGTTTTTGAGCATTTTTTGCCAATTTGTTTTATCGGCATAGTGATTTTTAAGGGCAACTTCTGCAATTCCAGCCAGATAGCGATTTGGGACTTCTACAATTGGAATAGCTTGCACTGCTCCTTGATCTATCCAACGCGTGGGCACTTGCGTCCCTCTTGTTACGCCCACTTTTACTTCGCTTGACAATGCCAAATAAACAATATGTGGTTGCAGCTGTACTTTGCGTTCATATGTCAAATCACGATCTTCAATGTCTAAATGAGCCGTACTCAATTCGGGTTTCATAATCCAATCACCAACAGAAGCACTCGACATAAAACAGTCATAACAATAACCTTGTCTGAAAATTTTCTTCTTCTTGCCACAATTTAAACATTGATAGCCTTGAAAGCTAATTTCTATTTCTTTAGCAAGCAATTGATTCATATTTAAAAAACTATTTTCAAATACTAAATAATATTGAATAGGATTTCCATATTCAGTCTGCATTTTTGTAAGCACTCCTTCGTAAATCATTTAGAATAAAGTTTTCTATTAAACGTTCATCGTACACCAAAAATTATTATTTTTGATAAGGTTGTAAAGTTAAGTTTTGTCTTATCAAAATTCAACTCTAACCTCAAAACATTATTAAAATAAATTAAAATGCCGCTACCAATTATCAATTCTATTGCGACTTGGATATTAAAAAAACGAATTCATCAAATTGAATTGTTTATTAAATATCCCAATGAAGTGCAGGAAGAATTACTATTTGCTTTATTAAAAATAGCAGAAAACACAGTGGTTGGAAGACAATACCAATTTAATTCCGTTTTGAATTATGATACTTTTACACAACGGGTTCCTATTTCTAAGTATGAAGATTTAGAACCAATGATTGAACAAACTCGAAAAGGGATGCAGAATATTTTTTGGCCCACTTCCATTAAATGGTTTGCAAAATCGAGCGGTACCACGAATGCAAAAAGTAAATTTATTCCTGTGAGTAATGAAGCTTTAGAAAATTGTCATTATAAAGCGAGTAAGGATTTATTGAGTTTATATTTAAACAACAATGAGGATTCACAATTGTTTGTAGGAAAAAGTTTGCGTCTTGGTGGAAGCAAAGAGTTGTATGAAGACAACAATACCTTTTTTGGAGATTTATCGGCCATTCTAATTGACAATATGCCTATTTGGGCCGAATTTAGTTCGACACCCTGCAACCGGGTTTCACTCATGGGCGATTGGGAAATTAAAATGATGGCCATTGTACAAGAAACAATTCACGAAGATGTTACAAGTTTAGCAGGTGTTCCTTCCTGGATGATGGTGCTTCTTAATAAAGCTTTAGAAGTAACTGGAAAAACAAATCTGACTGAAATTTGGCCTAATGCAGAAGTATATTTTCATGGAGGCGTAAGTTTTGACCCCTACCGCGAGCAGTACAAAAAATTATTTCCGCGAAAAGATTTTAATTATTATGAGATTTATAATGCTTCCGAAGGTTTTTTTGCCATACAAGACCTAAACTATTCCAATGATTTATTGTTAATGTTAGATTATGGCATTTTTTATGAATTCATTCCGATGGATACTTTTGAGACAGACCACCAAAAAGTTGTGCGTTTAGCGGATGTAGAATTATTTAAAAATTATGCTGTTATCATTACGACAAATTCTGGTTTGTGGCGTTATCAAATTGGCGACACGGTTCGGTTTACCTCTTTGAGTCCCCACCGTATTCGAGTAACGGGAAGAACAAAACACTTTATCAATGTGTTTGGAGAAGAATTGATTGTAGAAAACACCGATCAAGCCATTGCAAAGGCATGTCTAGAAACAGATTCGCAAGTTGTTGATTATACCGTTGCTCCAATTTTTATGGAAGGAAAAGAAAAAGGAGCACACGAATGGATTATCGAGTTTAAAACGATGCCAGAAAGCATGTCTTACTTCCATAAAGTTTTAGATGAAACCTTGCAATCGTTAAATTCTGATTATGAAGCCAAAAGACGCAACAATATGACTTTAAATCCGTTAGTAATTAATGTGGCCCGACAGAATTTATTTTATGATTGGTTAAAAGAAAGAGATAAATTAGGCGGTCAACACAAAATTCCGCGTTTATCTAATGAGCGGACTTACCTAGAACAACTATTAAAAATGCAATTTGCAGAACCACCACTCACATGAAAAAACTACTTCTACTTTTAATTTTAGTAACGTTCTATTCTTGTGGCCCTAGAAGATTAGGATGTGGTCCAAGAGGCTGTGATATTAATCTACAAAAGGAAAATCACAAAATTGACTTCATAAAAAATCCTGAAGTAAAAACCTCAGGATTAGTTTAATTTAAATTGTAAGCAAAATTTAAGAAACAGCTTTCAATCGTTGTAACATGTTTTTGTTTAGCGTATGTTCTGCATAACTTTTTTCGATATGCAATGTTTTTTCATCTGAGCTTGGCAAATCATACATAGCATCGGTTAAAATTGCTTCACAAAGCGAACGCAAACCACGAGCTCCTAATTTATATTCCAATGCTTTTTCAACAATATAATCTAATGCTTCTTCAGAAATAGTAAAGGTAACGTCATCCATTGCAAAGAGTTTCGCATACTGTTTAATTAGTGCGTTTTTAGGCTCTGTTAAAATGGAACGTAGCGTTTCTCTATCTAACGGATTCATATAAGATAAAACTGGTAAACGCCCTATTATTTCTGGAATTAAACCAAAATCTTTGATGTCTTTTGGAATGATATATTGCATCAAATTATCTTTATCGATTTGATCTACATTAGCCGAAGCACTGTAACCAACCGCTTGGCGATTTAATCTTTTGGAGATAATGCGTTCAATACCGTCAAAAGCTCCTCCGGCAATAAATAAAATATTTTGAGTATTAACTTCAATGAATTTTTGGTCTGGATGTTTTCTTCCCCCTTTTGGTGGTACATTAACTACGGTTCCTTCTAGCAATTTTAATAAGGCTTGTTGAACACCTTCCCCAGAAACGTCACGCGTAATGGAAGGATTATCGCTTTTACGAGCAATTTTATCAATCTCATCAATAAAAACAATACCTCGTTCTGCTTTAGCAACATCATAATCTGCCACTTGAAGAAGACGTGTTAAGATACTTTCCACATCTTCGCCAACATAACCCGCTTCTGTTAAAACAGTAGCATCTACAATGGTTAACGGAACACCTAACATTCGAGCAATTGTTTTGGCCACTAGCGTTTTTCCAGTTCCCGTTTGTCCGACCATGATGATGTTGCTTTTTTCAATTTCGACGTCATCATCGTTGTTTTTTTGCATTAATCGTTTGTAGTGATTGTACACTGCAACCGACATTACTTTTTTAGTTTGATCTTGTCCAATAACATATTGGTCTAAAAACGCTCTGATTTCTTTTGGTTTTTTGAGCACTAAATCTCCTAAACCATGAGAATGTTTGTTTTGCTTGAGTTCTTCCAAAACAATTCCGTGTGCTTGGTCGATACATTTATCACAAATGTGAGCATCAATACCCGCAATTAACAAATTGGTTTCTGGTTTCTTTCTTCCACAGAAAGAGCATTCTAGCATTTCTTTTGCCATGTTTTTATAGTCAAAAGTCGAAAGTCGAAAAGTCGAAAGTCATCTTAATATAACTTTAGAATTAAAACTTTAAACCTAGTTTATTTTCTTCGTAAAACTTCATCAATCATTCCGTATTCTTTTGCTTCATCAGCTATCATCCAATAGTCGCGTTCGCTATCTTTATGCACTCGATCAAAGTCTTGTCCTGAATGTTGCGAAATGATTTGATATAATTCATTTTTTAATTTCAACATTTCACGCAAATTGATTTCCATGTCGGTGGCAACTCCATGAGCTCCGCCAGAAGGTTGGTGAATCATCACACGAGAATGAGGTAACGCAGAACGTTTTCCTTCTGCTCCAGCACATAACAAAACAGCTCCCATCGAGGCGGCCATTCCTGTACAAATGGTTGCAACATCTGGTTTGATGTATTGCATGGTATCATAAATTCCAAGTCCAGCATAAACACTTCCGCCAGGGGAATTGATATAAATCTGAACATCTTTAGAAGCATCTACACTTTCTAAAAATAACAATTGGGCTTGAATTATATTGGCTACATAATCATCTACGCCTGTTCCCAGAAAGATAATTCTGTCCATCATTAAACGCGAAAAAACGTCCAATTGTGAGACATTCATCTGACGTTCTTCAATAATGTAAGGAGTCATACCGCTTACAATTTTATCATAATACATACTATTCACACCATGGTGTTTCGTTGCATATTTTTTAAATTCTTTTCCTATATTCATCTTTGAAATAATACTTTTAGTTGTGCTCCTTTTCAATGTAAAAGAGCGTCAAATATACATTAGACGCTCAAAGATACTACTTTTTTTACTATTTTTATTCTCCATACATTTCTTTAACGAACTCTTCGTAAGAAACTTCTTTTGATTTTGCTTTTACTTTATCTTTGAACAAATTAAGCATTTTTTCACTCATTACTTGTTCTGATAGTCTGCGTACTTCATCTTGGTTAGAAAGTACTCTGGCTACAATTCCATCAATATCCTCTTGCGTTGGATTCATTTGGCCAAATTGAGCCATTTGCTTCTTAATTAACTCCGTAGTAAACGCTTTTAAATCTTCGAAATTAATTTGCAACTGATTCTCAGTCATTATTTTACCTTCAATTAATTGGTAACGCAATCCTTTCTCTGATTTTTCAAATTCTGCTTTTGCTTCTGCTGCAGTTAGTTGTTTCTCTCCAGAATTTTGAAGCCACTTAATTAAAAATTCAGAAGGTAAATCGAATTTGGTATTTTCTAATAAAAATTCAGTTACGTCATTTAGAAATTTCTGATCCGCTTGTTGCATGAACTGCTTTTCTGCGTCTTCTTTAATTTTTGCTTTTACTTCTTCAACAGAAGAAACCACTCCTTCGCCAAATAATTTATCAAATAATTCTTGATTTAATTCTGCTTTTTCGCTGTTTGTAACACCATCAATGGTTGCAGAAACAATAATATCTAAACCGTGCACTGCATCATGGTCTACTTTTAGATAATCCATCAACTTATGGTCGTCGTCAAATAAACCTTTGGTTTCTAGTTCAACTACATCACCAACTTTTTTCCCGATAAATTTTTTAGCCGTCTTTTTATCTTTAAAAACGTCTAATTCGATAGAAGTTGAATTATTGATTCCGTTTGCTTCATTCGTAAAAGTCAGTTTTAAATCGTCGCCTTCTTCAACGGTATCTTTAGAAATCAATTTTCCGTATTGTTTTTGAACACGTTCGATTTGATCATTCAACATTTTATCGTCGGCAATAATTTTATAGCTCGTCAAGTTGTTTTTTGCTGACAAATCAACAGAAAACTCAGGAGCTAATCCCAATTCGAAATCAAAGGAAAAATCTTCTTTATTCCAATCAAAATCCTCACTTACTTTTGGAAGTGGATTTCCTAAAATATCTAATTTTTCTTCGGTTAAATACTTATTCAAATTTTCTTGCAATACTTTGTTTACTTCTTCTAACAAAACGGCTTTTCCATATTGTTTTTGAATTAAACTCATTGGCACTGCTCCTTTTCTAAAACCAGGAATCGAAGCGGTTTTACGATAATCAGCCAATACTTTTTCAACTTTGGCAGCATAATCATTTTTGGAAACTTCTACGGTAACTACCGCGTTCAAAGCATCCACATTAGTTCTTGTAATATTCATCTCTTGTGATTTATAAACTATAAATTGGGTTGCAAAAGTATAAATTTTTTGCAACCCAACCAAGTTTTTATCCGATTGAATTTTAGTAAATCAGCCTTACTAATCTACGAATCGCCTCCTGTTATTTTATAGGCAATAGTCTGAAAAACAGAGAGAATAACACTGAAGAACAACGCTGTCCAAAACGATTCTACATGAAAACCGCCAACAATGTTGCTACACAGCATCACAATCAAAGCATTGATTACTAATAAAAATAAGCCCAGCGTCAAGATGGTGACTGGCAACGTTAGAAGCACCAAAATAGGTTTAACAAATAAATTAAGCAGTCCTAAAATAATGGCTACATAAATTGATTGCACATAACTTTCAACGTGAACGCCCGGTAACAAATAAGCGATTAACATCACTAATCCTGCCGTAATTAAAATTCTAATAAGTAAATTCATCTCTATTAATTTTTAATAAAAATACAAAAAAATATTATGCTTTTAAAAAGTTGAATGCAAATTCATAAAAAAGTGCGGGATTTTCAGCATGAAGCCAATGGCCAACATTAGGAATGGTTACAAATTCTGCTTTTGGAAATTGTTTTTGAATAGCTTGAAAATCATCGTCAAGTATATATCTTGAATTTCCGCCACGAATAAACAAAGTCGCTTTCTCAAAATGCAAATCATTGGGCAAAGCGGAACCGACTTCTTCTATTTTTTGATTGAAAACAGCTAAATTAAAACGAAAATCTAATTGCCCCGGTTCTTTCCAAAACAAACTTTTCATTAAAAATTGACGTGTTCCAAAATCTGGAATATATTTTTTTAGTAGTTCATCTACGTCACTCCGCTCCGGTTTTTGTGTAAAATCTACCGCGTTTAAACCCGCTAAAATTTCTTGATGATGCGGCTTATAATATTTTGGACCAATGTCTGCTACAATTAATTTTTCAACTAAAATAGGATGTGTTGCGGCTAAAAACATCGCCACTTTTCCACCCATGGAGTGGCCAATAATATCAATCTTAGTCAATTGATGAAATTGACAATAAGCCACAATATCTTCTGCCATATTGGTGTAAGAAAAACCTTCTGCATGAAAACTTCGTCCGTGATTTCGCAAATCAAGCATGTGAACTTGAAATCCATTTTCGGCAAATTGAGTACCAATAGTTTTCCAATTATCAGACATTCCCAAAAAACCATGGAGAATTAACAAGGGTTTTCCTGAACCTTCAATTTTTGAATACAACATTTTTTAAATTTTTTATTGAATGTAATAAAGAGGCAAGTTACACTTTTTTAGAGTGATGAACAAGTGATTAAAACGCTCTTCCTTTCCATGTATAATTACCGAACAAGGAATAAATAGCTACAAAAGTGCTAAAAAATGGATAAACCAAAGCCGTTAATAAAACCTTTCGCTGTTGAATTTGATACAGTTGAGCTGCTTGATTAGCTAATAAAACATCAATTAAAACTTTAATCAAGAAAAGAAACAGTAATTCATAATGACCCCAAAACAGGTATGGAAGACTTAATAACACACTTAAATTAGCTATAAAAACAAATAAAGCAACCAGCTTTCCGAAAACACTTGTATAAGCCGTTGATTTTCCAGCCCAACGTACGCGTTGTTCAAAAAGTGCTTTCCAAGTAGCCGCAGCTTGCGTTTGCACCACAAAAGAAGATTTTAGTAAAAAACCCACTTTTTCTGGAAATTGAGCAACTGCTTTTTGCAATAAAAAAACATCATCACCACTTGGTTGATCTTCATTTCCTTGAAATCCGTTAAGGTTTTCAAATAGCTTTTTGGTATAGGCAAAATTAGCCCCGTTGCACATAAATAGTTTTCCTAACCCAAAGCTTCCAACTGTAACGGCTTGCAAAGCCAGCATCTCATTTTGTTGAAAATCATTCAGAAAACAAGCTGTCGGTTTAAAAAAAACGGGGCCAGCCACCATTTCTTTTTGGGTACTTTCGATATACTCACTTAAATCGGTTAACCAATTTTTCGGCAGTATACAATCGGCATCAGTGGTTACTATCCAATCATATTTTGCTAACGGAATCGCTTTTAGAATCGCTTCTTTTTTGGGCGATTTAGAAATTCGATTTAAATGAAGAATTTGATGCGAAAAGTTAAGTATTGGAAACTGAAATCCGTCTGTAGAATCATCATCTACAAATAGAACTTCCATTTGAGACAGTGGATAATCCAATGCTTCTATCGATTTAATTAGCGTTGACAATTGTTTTGCTTCATTCCGAAAAGGAATAATAATCGAAAAGAAATGGGTTGGTTTTGATTGTTTAGGAAATCCTTTCTTTACCTTTTTAAAACCGCTAAAAAGCCAAAAACACAGCAGTATATAACACGTAATGGAGAAATAAATAAAAATCATCAGGCTTTTCGATTTGGATTATATTTTAGAACATAAAAACTGCCAATGACTACTGGAATTACTAAATTTAAAAACCACATCGCCAATGTTACAGAAAGAATTATCCATTCATTCACCCCTAAATTCCCGAATAAAAAAACGGCAACACTGCCTTTAATCACGACATCCATTAAATGAATACTCGGTATAATCGACGCTAAAAAATACATCGTAAAAATAGTCAACATCGCATCTGGATATGGAATTTCCACTTGAAAAATAAGCAATAAAAAATAAAATTGATGCGAAAAAAGCAGGTAACGAATGAACGAATATTGCACATTTGCAAAATGTTTTCGAGCAGGGAAAAGTTGCATTTTAATTTTTAATTTCTCAATAGAAAAACCATAAAAATTTAGCCGTTTGAAATAAAAAAGTAAAATTAAAAAAACAAGTACAAGTAGCACGGGCAACCAAAACAAAAAACCACTTTCTTGGATAAGAAAATTTAAATTAAAAGGGGATAATACAAAATAAAACAGCAACCCTACTAGTCCAAATAGTACGGTAACCATCATCTGTGTGAAATTGCCTAAAAAATTCAAGAAAACGATTCTTTTGGATTTTTCTTTGGAATAATAAAGACATTTTGCGATGTATTCTCCTACTCTATTCGGCGTAAATATTGATGCGGTTAACGAACCAAGCGATTGTTCGGCAGCTTGATTAAAAGAAATTTTATGAAAACTAGACACCAAATTTTTCCATTTTAAAATTTCAAAAAACCAATTTAATAAGCTAAGTAGCACGATTCCAACAAAACTAAAAAAAGATATTTTTGCGGTTATCCATTTGAAATTTACAGCGTTTTTATCTTGAAATTGGGAGTATAAGTAATAAAAAGCAAAGCCCACCAATAAAAATTTAGTGAGAACCAATAAGAAATGTTTAGCTTTGTGTGCTATTGAAATCATTCTTGCAAAGTAACAAAAACTTTGAACTTGAAGCTTTAAACCTGAAATAAAATCTTTTGACAAACGAACGCATCATATTAGGAATTGACCCTGGAACCACCATTATGGGTTTTGGTTTAATTAAAGTCGTCCATAAAAAAATGGAATTCATTCAGTTGAACGAGTTAATTTTGAGTAAGTACGATGACCACTACACCAAATTAAAAGTAATTTTTGAGCGAACCATCGAACTCATCGAAACCCATCATCCGGACGAAATTGCCATTGAAGCTCCTTTTTTTGGCAAAAATGTGCAATCCATGCTCAAACTCGGAAGAGCTCAAGGCGTTGCGATGGCCGCTGGATTATCACGACAAATTCCAATTACGGAATACGAACCTAAAAAGATAAAAATGGCCATCACCGGAAACGGAAATGCCAGCAAAGAACAGGTTGCCAAAATGCTGCAACAATTGTTAGGATTAAAAGAATTGCCCAAAAACCTCGATTCCACCGATGGATTAGCCGCTGCAGTTTGTCATTTTTTTAATTCTGGGAAAGTAGTGGGCGAAAAAAGTTATACCGGCTGGGATGCTTTTGTAAAGAATAATGAATCGAGAATTAGATAATTTGAAAATGTGCCAATTTGAAAATTATTTTCAGCACGCTATTCCATTTCCAAATTAATAAATTTCAAGAAGAAAGAGTAAATGCTTTTGTAAAGAATAATGAATCGAGAATTAGATAATTTGAAAATGTGCCAATTTGAAAATTATTTTCAGTACGCTATTCCATTTCCAAATTTTCAAATTAATCAATTTTCAAATTAAAAAATGTCAGGAATCTACATCCATATCCCCTTTTGCAAACAAGCTTGTCATTACTGCGACTTTCATTTTTCGACTTCCATGAAAAAGAAAGACGAAATGATTTTGGCTTTAGCGAAAGAAATTGCTTTGCGTAAAAATGAAGCTGAATTCGATACGATAGAAACTATTTATTTTGGTGGTGGAACCCCAAGTACATTAACGATTGTTGATTTGCGATTGTTGATTGATGAAGTTTATGCCAATTATAAAGTAGTTGACAATCCAGAAATTACGCTCGAAGCCAATCCAGACGACTTAACTTCCGACTTGTCATTCCAAGAAAAAAAAAATCGCTTTGAAGAGCTCAAAGCAATCGGCATAAACCGCCTTTCAATAGGCATTCAATCTTTTTTTGAAGACGATTTGAAAATGATGAATCGGGCTCACAATGCGAATGAAGCAAAAAAATGTCTTGAAGAAGCCTCAACCTATTTTGATAACATTTCGCTTGATTTAATCTACGGCATTCCGGGTATGAGTAACGAAAAATGGATTCAAAATATTGAAACGGCCTTATCTTTTGATATTCCGCATATTTCGAGTTATGCTTTAACGGTAGAGCCAAAAACTGCTTTGCATTCGTTTATTCAAAAAGGAATTATTGCTGCACCAGAAGATGAAGTTGCCCAAGAGCATTTCGAAATCTTAGTCGAAAAACTTGAAGAAGCTGGATTCATCCACTACGAATTATCCAATTTTGGAAAAGAAAACTATTTTTCAAAAAACAATTCTAGTTATTGGTTGGGTAAAAAATACCTCGGCATCGGTCCATCGGCACATAGTTATGATGGTAAAATACGCGGCTGGAACGTGTCGAATAATGCGTTATACCTTAAAGCTATTCAAGAAGGAAAATTACCGCTTGAAACAGAAACGCTATCAACAACCGATCGATATAATGAATATGTGATGACGGGATTGCGAACCATTTGGGGAATTTCTCTCGAACGAATTAAAACCGAATTTGGACAGAATTATTTGGATTACCTCAACCAACAAGCAGCAAAATATATCGAAGACCATTTGCTTTTTGTGGATGAAAACATCTTGCGAACAACTCGAAAAGGAAAGTTTTTGAGTGATGGAATTGCTTCAGATTTATTTTTATTAAATTTGGAATAAATTAACCACAAAGTACGCAAAGGTTTACTAAAATTTATCATCACCATTAAACGTCTTAGCGTACTTTGCGGTTATAAAAACACATACAATTTACTTTGCAAATCTTTGCGGTTAAAATAAAAATATGTTAGCTACCATCACCCACCTAAACAAAGCCTTCCGAGTCGATTTATTAAAACCTATTGATATTTCGCTACCGTTAACCAATGACGATTCAAATCCGATTGCCTGGTATATTGAAAAACCACAAATTGAACCCGTAAAATCTGGTGATTGGATTGGGAAAGTTGCTGAAGGAAGTTCGACCAATTTCAACAATATTTTTTTTAATCCGCACGGACATGGAACGCACACTGAATGTTTGGGTCATATTACCAAAGATTTTTTCAGCATTAATCAAACGCTGAAATCATTCTTTTTTACAGCGGAACTCATTTCTATTCAACCCGAGCAACAAGGAGAAGATTTTGTAATTACCAAAAGCCAAGTCGAAAAAGCATTGGGAAATACAAAACCGGAAGCCATTGTCATTCGAACATTACCGAATGTAGACGAAAAAAAAACAAAGAATTATTCCCATACTAATCCGCCTTATTTGCATGAAGAAGCGGCTGAATTTATACGCGAAAGCGGTATTCAACATTTGTTAATCGACTTACCAAGCGTAGACAAAGAAAAAGACGACGGAAAATTATTGGCTCACAAAGCATTTTGGAATGTAAAAGATGTAAATGAGTTGAATGGTGAGGCACGAAAAAATGCAACGATTACCGAGTTAATTTTTGTTGAGGAAGAGGTAAACGACGGAACTTATTTATTAAATTTACAAATTGCTTCGTTTGAGAACGATGCGAGTCCGAGTAAGCCCATTTTGTATAAAATTGAACATAATTAATGGAAATTATAGCGAGTCAAAAGAATGACATAGCCCTTATTTTCGAGCTTTATGAAGCCGCCACTCGTTTTCAGAAGAAAGTGGGAACGAATAGTTGGAAAGGTTTTGAACGTACAATGATTGAAGAAGAAATAGCCGAAAAAAGGCATTTTATCATCCGAGAAGATAATCAAATTACCGGCACTTTTGTACTTGCTTTTAGCGATCCTATTATTTGGAAAGAAGCAAACAAAGAACCTGCAATTTATATCCATAGAATTGCCACACATCCTGATTTTAGAGGTCGTAATTATGTTCAAAAAATCACGAATTGGGTAATTGATTATGCCAAAGGAATAGGAAAAAAATATGTTCGGCTAGACACTACGAGTGGCAATGAGCTTTTAAACAACTATTATATAAAATGCGGATTTACTTTTAAAGGAATTAGCGAAATAGAATGGACAAAGGAACTTCCGGCACATTACAAGGACGGAGCTTTTGCCTTATTTGAAATAAAAATTTAAAAATGAACATTCAACAACTTTACGAATATTGTCAATCAAAAAAGGGTGTCACCGAGCATTTTCCATTTGATGAAGATACGCTTGTATTTAAAGTAGGTGGAAAATTGTTCTGTTTGACTTCCTTAAAAGAATGGGAAAACGGAACGCCATCGTTAAACTTAAAATGTGAACCCGAAAAAGCTCTCGAACTTCGAGCCCAGTTCGACGCCATTTTGCCAGGGTATCACATGAGTAAAATTCATTGGAATACCGTTGCTTTTCACAGTGATGTTTCAGATAAAATGATGCGTGAACTTATTGACCATTCGTATGAATTGATTTTTTCTAGTTTGACGAAGAAAATTCAAAGTGAAATTGATTTAAAAACGTAATTATATAGCTTTTCTATGATTTGAAACACTAGAAAGATTTGTACACCTTCTCGCACCCGGGATGGCAGTAGAAAGCCCGGAACCAAAAACACCAATTTTTTTTATGCTAAAAAAGCGACTGAAAAAAGCTCTTTTTGGCTTTTAAAAAATGGTGTTTTTAGTGAGGACTTGCAACGTACAGCCCGATTTGGGGCCATAAAAAATCCGCTTACTCAATGAAGAATAAACGGATTGATATTTTTGCGTCTTTGCGAGAGACTATTTGCTCAACTCCACAAAATATTTATAAAACAACGGTATCGTTTCGATTCCTTTAAGGTAATTGAAAATTCCGAAATGCTCGTTGGGTGAATGAATCGCATCTGAATCTAAACCAAAGCCCATTAAAATTGTTTTCGATTTCAATTCTTTTTCAAACAAAGCCACAATCGGGATGCTTCCTCCAGATCGAACCGGAATTGCAGGCACACCAAATGTTTCTGTATAGGCTTTATTTGCCGCTTGGTAGCCAATACTGTCAATTGGCGTTACATAACCTTGTCCGCCATGATGCGGCGTTACTTTAACTTTCACCGCTTTAGGGGCGATACTTTCAAAATGTTTGGTAAATAATTCGGTGATTTCTACCCAATCTTGGTGCGGTACTAAACGCATCGAAATTTTAGCAAAAGCTTTACTGGCAATTACGGTTTTTGCACCTTCGCCAGTGTAGCCACCCCAAATTCCGTTAACGTCTAATGTCGGTCGGATGGAATTCCGTTCGTTTGTAGTATATCCCGCTTCACCATAAATATCACCAATGTCAATTGATTTTTTATATTTTTCTAATGAAAACGGAGCTTTGGCCATTTCTGCTCTTTCTGCAGTGGTTAATTCTTCTACTTTTTCGTAAAAACCGGGAATGGTAATGTGGTTATTCTCATCGTGAAGCGAAGCAATCATTTTAGTCAACACATTGATTGGATTGGCAACGGCACCGCCATATAAACCAGAATGTAAATCGCGGTTTGGACCAGCTACTTCAACTTCGACATAACTTAAACCGCGTAAACCGGTTGTGATAGAAGGCTGTTCGTTGGAAATCATTCCCGTATCGGAAATTAAAATGACATCGTTGGCTAATTTTTCTTGGTTACGTTCTACAAACCAGCTCAAACTTTTAGAACCGACTTCTTCCTCACCTTCAATCATGAATTTCACGTTACAAGGCAAGCAATCATTTGCAATCATGTATTCAAAAGCTTTCACGTGCATATACATTTGTCCCTTGTCATCACAAGCTCCACGAGCAAAAATGGCTCCTTCTGGATGAATTTCGGTTGTTTTAATAACAGGCTCAAAAGGGGGCGATGTCCACAATTCCATTGGGTCGGGCGGCTGCACATCATAATGACCATAGACTAAAACGGTAGGCAAATTTTTGTCGATGATTTTTTCTCCGTAAACAATTGGATATCCAGGTGTTTCACAAAGTTCAACAAAATCACAACCTGCTTTTTCAAGGCTTGCTTTCACGGCATCGGCGGTAGCAATTACATCATGGGCATAGGCAGAATCTGCACTCACCGAAGGTATTTTGAGTAATTCAATTAATTCAGAAATAAATCGTTCTTTGTGTTGTTGAACGTAGTTTTTTATGTTGTTCATAGTAAATTGTATAATAAAATCAAATATACGAATTGAAAATTTAAAATTCCAATAATGAAACTGCAAATTCTAAATGCTACGACAAACTAGGCGTTTTCGAAATAGTCAAAAATTGCTGAAATTTGAAGTTGAAATTTTTTTATTGGAATTTGGAATTTCCCATTTGGAATTTAAAAAAAAGCAGTATATTTGCACTCACAAATTTTGCGGATATGGTGAAATTGGTAGACATGCCAGACTTAGGATCTGGTGCCGCAAGGCGTGTAGGTTCGAGTCCTATTATCCGCACATAAAAATTTATAAATCCCTTAGAGCCAATGTTTTAGGGGTTTTTTGTTTTTATATTCTCCCACTATTCCCCTAAAAATTTAATTTTTATCTTTTTCTTCAAATATATTTTTCCCTATAATAGGAATTGTTTAACATAAAAAATAGCTTCGTTATCCAAAATAATAGGGAGAAATTCGGTACTCCCATTGCTATAAAAAGGAATAAATCTGCTTATCGGATAATAAAAAGCCGGAGGCGGCTTGACCAAATTATCATCAATATCTAGGAACAAGAAGTTAAAAATAAAACCGCAATAAAAATAAATGGCATTACTTTCATAATGTTAAAATTAAAGGCAAGGGAGACAGATGCTAAGGAAGTTGAGAAGTGAAAAAACTTCTCATTAAAAAGATTCAACAAGCAGAATGCTTACTGGTCATTATTCATAAAATTTAGTTAATTCAAAATGCAACTTAACTATTACGCTTATTTTAGTCGAAAATTACGTAGTACAATGAAAAATCAGTTTTTTTTACTGCTATCCGTTGGATTAATCACTAACCAGATAAATGCACAAGAAATGAAAGCAGTTTACGCAAGCAATCCGTTTTTATCGGTCTATAAAACACCTTTTGGTGTTCCGCCTTTTCATTTAATCAAAAACGAGCATTACCAGCCCGCTATTATGGAGGGGATTTCGCAACAGCGGAAAGAAGTGGATATTATCGCGAATAATAAAAGCTTGCCCACGTTTGAAAACACCATCGTTGCTTTAGAAAATTCGGGTGAACTCCTTGACAAAGTCTCTACCGTTTTTTATAATATCAATTCGGCTAATACAAATGCGGAAATTCAAGAAATCGCCAATACTGTTGCACCGAAAATTTCAGCTCATAATGACAATATTTATCTGAATGATAAACTTTTTTTAAGAGTAAAAACTGTTTGGAATCAAAAAGAGCAACTCAATCTCACCGTAGAGCAACAAAAATTAGCAGAAAAAACATTTAAGCGTTTTGTTCGAAGCGGAGCCAATTTATCTGATACAGACAAAGCTAAACTTCGAAACATCAACAGTGAATTGGCGGTGTTGACTTTAAAATTTGGACAAAATATCTTAGCCGAAACCAATAATTACGAATATGTTGTCACTAAAAAAGATGCATTAGAGGGACTTCCAGAAGAATTGATTATAGCCGCTGCTGAAACAGCAAAAGGAAAAGGAAAAGATGGGAAATGGGTGATTACACTCTCTAATTCGAGCGTCATGCCTTTTTTGCAATACAGCTCCAATCGTGCATTACGTAAAGAAATTTGGGAGGCTTATCAAAATCGCTGTAACAACGGAAATGTTTTTGACAACAACGCCAACGCCATCCAAATTTCGAATTTAAGATTAGAAAAAGCCAACTTACTAGGTTATAAAACCCATGCTCAGTATGTTTTAGAAGAAAGTATGGCAAAATCGCCTGAAAAAGTAATGGAATTTCTAAATCAATTATGGACTCCAGCCTTAGAAAAATCAAAAATAGAAGAAGCTGAAATCAAACAAATGATGGTAGCTGACGGAATTCAAGATGCGGTTCAACCTTATGATTGGCGGTATTACAGCGAAAAAATACGAAAAGAAAAATACGATTTGGAAGAGCAGGAATTGCGACCCTATTTTAGCTTAGATGCCGTAACCAATGGTGTTTTTATGGTTTGCGATAAATTATATGGTTTACAATTTAAACAAGTAAAAGAGGTGCCAACATATCATAATGACGTTACCGTTTGGGAAGTCACCGAAAAAAACGGCAAACATTTAGGTTTACTCTATATGGATTTTTACCCAAGAGCCTCTAAACGAGGCGGAGCTTGGATGACTTCTTACAAGCAGCAAAGTAAAGAAGAGGGCAAACGAATTGCTCCAATTATTTCGATTGTTTGTAATTTTTCTAAACCAACAGCAGACACGCCGGCTCTTTTCACTTTTGATGAAGTAACAACGTATTTTCATGAATTCGGACATGCCTTGCATGGCTTATTATCTGATGTGACTTATAAAAGTTTATCAGGAACTAATGTCCCGAGAGATTTTGTAGAATTGCCCTCACAGGTCATGGAAAATTGGGCAACCGACCCAGAAGTCCTAAAAATGTATGCGAAACATTATAAAACAGGCGAAGTTATTCCAGACGCTTTACTTCAAAAAATTGAAAATTCAGGCACTTATGGTCAAGGATTTGCAACCGTTGAATATTTAGCATCTGCTTTTTTAGATATGGATTTTCACACACTAACGTCACCTTTAACAGGTTCTGCCGCAGATTTTGAAACCGCTTCAATGAAAAAAATCGGATTAATTCCGTCTATCATTCCAAGACACAAAGCCAATTATTTTAGCCATGTCTTTGCCGGTGGCTATTCCGCAGGTTACTATAGTTATATTTGGTCGGGTGTTTTAGACACCGATGCGTTTGATCAATTTAAGAAAACGTCTCTTTTTGACCCAACAAAAGCCAATTTATTTAGAACTCAAATTCTTGAAAAAGGTGGTACCGAAGAGCCGATGGAATTGTATAAAAAATTCAGAGGTAGCGAGCCAAGTATTGAGCCATTGTTGAAAAAACGCGGATTAAATTCGCCCACAAAATAATAAATTAGGTTACGATTAATTCCAAAAAAAATCCCGATTTGAATTGCTCAATCGGGATTTTTTAGTTATCCGTGGTACACTCTTGAAAAGACAATTTTTCCGTCTCTGATGTCGAGCACTTCTGCCACTAACAAATCGGGTTCATCATTGACAGAGCGAACATATTCCATAAAAACACGTGTTTCATTAGCGGTTAATGAAGTGACTTGGTATTTCAAGGTTGGAAGTCGGTCAAAAGCCTCTTTCCACCAGGTTCGCATCGCTTCTTTTCCTTCTACAAGTCCGTTTGTTTCTGGTTTTCTTATTTTTAATTTCGGACTAAAATGCTGTGCTTTTTCATCATAAAGCGACAATAATTGGTCCAAGTTATGATTATTAAATGCCTCAAACCATTTATAGGCAATCGACATATTGACGGCCGAATTCATTAAAAATTCTTAAGATTAATGATTTCCTGTTCTGTTAAGAATCGCCAATTTCCCCTTGGGAGATTTTTTTTAGTTAATCCCGCAAAGGATACGCGATCTACCTTAATAACATCATAACTAAATTTTTCAAAAATCGCCCGTACTACTTTTACATTCGGTGTACGAAGTTTAATTCCGATTTCTGTTTTCGGTTGGTCATCGATATAACTAATTTCATCAACATATAGGCGGTGTTCATCAAACGAAACACCTCCTGCAATTTTTTCTAAATCTTCAAATTTTAAATTTTTATCAAGAGAAACGTGATAAATTTTAGGCGATTTTTGATTTGGCAATCCAAATTTACGAATCATATCCGTATCATTAGTAAACAACAATAAACCCGTTGTGTTTTTGTCCATTCTACCAATAGCTTGTATTCTCGCTTTTGTTGCGTTTTTGACCAATTCAAAAACATTTCGCATATCGCGGTCGTCTTCTACCGAAGTCGTAAAGTTTTTTGGTTTATTTAATAAAATGTATTCTTTTCGTTCTGGAATAATGGTAGAGCCATCAAAATTAACCACATCGCCAGGTTTTACTTGATAACCCATTTCTGTGACAACAATTCCATTTACTTTTACATTACCTGATTGAATATAAATATCGGCATCTCGACGCGAACAAGCTCCTGAATTTGCAATATATTTATTTAATCGAATATCATCCGATTTTACTTTTGGTTTGGCTGGTGTTACTGCTTTTGTGGATTTTTCTCCAGCTACTGGAGTATCTCCCGCCTTTTTAGGCTTTTGAGACCGTTTGGCCATGGCAGGTTTTGGCTTACTAAAACCTCCTGGTTTTCCTTTTGTAGTTCTGTTGGAAGTTGATTTTCTGCTGCTTCCGTCTTTTTTGTTCATTGTTCAATATTTTTGCAAAGATACGCAATTCGAACTTGGTTTTTCATTAAGAGTAAAAATCAGCTAAAATGTTATTGCTTTTTTAAATGGACAAAACAGCTTTGCCATGAATTAAGACAGAAGGTTTTATCAAGACGATACTAAAAACACCCGCCACTATAATAAATTTAATTATGAGATGGAGGAGTAAATAACTTTCTTTTGAATTGGATTTCCAAAGTTTAAGCAAGAAAAAAATCAACGCAATAAAACTAAGATAAAAATAGATATCCATGTAACCCACATCATAGACTTCAATAAGTACGTAGACTGGAATTATCGAACAAAACACTAAAAAAGTTATGATTCGTTTCGAAAAAACTTCCCCTAAAATTACTGGAATCGTTTGATAATTAGATACAATATCGCCTTTTATATTTTCTAAATCTTTAATCATTTCTCGGATTAAAATCAATATAAATAAAAAGGCAGCATGAGCTGTAATGACATAATATTTTTCGTTACTCACATTTTCGAGTAAACCTTCTACTTTAAAATAATACAATAAAATACCGAAAAAAGGAAGAACAGCCAAAAAAGCAGCCATTAGATTACCAACAATTGGATATTTTTTTACTTTATGTGAATAAAACCAAATCAGAAAAATATAAACCGAAAAAAACAAGACCGCTCTCCAGGAAATAAACATCGAAATAAAAAAAACAAAAAAGTTTAAGCCAAAATAAACATAGAGTTTTGTTTTTTGCGAAACCAAACGGTCTAGCATTGTTTTGTTTGGCTTATTAATTAAATCTTTCTGGCTATCATAAAAACTATTGATGATATAGCCCGAAGCAATGGTTACAGAAGATGCCAATACAATAAGAAACAAATGAAAATCTAATAAAACCTCTAATGCTCTTACATTTGGCGATAAAATAAAGATGGCAGCTAAATATTGAGCTAAAATAATAATCGGAATATTGTAACCACGCACCACAGAAAACAAACTGACTATTTTCATTAAAATCAATTTATTTTTTCTGTTTAATGCCATAGGTATATAAAAAAATCAAAACGAATTGTTTTGATTTTTACTTTATTTAGTGGAGTTAAAATTGATAAACTACTTCTAGTTTATAGTCTTTTAAAGTTGATTTTGCTTTTTCTAAATCTTGGGTAAAGCCAAGAATATAGCCGCCACCACCAGAACCACAAAGTTTTAAATAGTAGTCGTTGGTATCAATTCCTTTTTGCCAAATGGTGTGGAATTGCTCCGGAATCATCGGTTTAAAATTATTTAAAACAACTTTTGACAGTTTTTTAGTATTGGCAAATAAAGATTTCATATCGCCTTGCAAGAAATTTTCAACACACGCATCGGTATGTTTCACAAACTGACTTTTCAACATTCTTCGAAAACCTTGGTCTTTTAAGTTTTCCATAAAAATAGTAACCATCGGAGCTGTTTCGCCCACGATACCAGAATCTAACAAGAACACCGCTCCTTTGCCAGAAGTTACTTGTGACGGAATGCCTGCTGGTTCAATATTATCTTTAGAATTAATTAAAATAGGCAAACTCAAATAGCTGTTAAGCGGATCTAAACCAGAGCTTTTTCCATGAAAAAAAGATTCCATTTGAGCAAAAATCGCTTTTAATTGCAATAATTTTTCACGGGTTAAATTCTCTAAAACGGTAATTTTATCATCGGCATATTTATCATAAAAAGCAGCAACCAGAGCACCGCTACTTCCCACGCCATAACCTTGCGGAATGGAAGAATCAAAATACATTCCACGGGCAATATCTTGATAAAGATTTTTCAAATTAAAACGCACTAATTCTGGCTGTTCTTCTTGTAATTTTGCTAAATAATCTGAAAACCGCTTTAAACTTTCATTTGATTTAATGGCTTCAGCAGAAGGATTCTCAGACACTTTTAAAGCACCATTATAAAAATTATAAGGAATAGAAAGTCCTTTTGAATCTTTTATAATTCCGTATTCACCGAAAAGAAGAATTTTTGAGTAAAAAAGTGGTCCTTTCATGTACTTTTTTTATTTATTTTTTTCTAAAATAAGCGTATGCTATTAATTTTATTTAATCGAACGAAAAATGATGTTGCTAAATTTTAATAAAGATATACTTTTTAATTCAAAAACAGTGCACCATCGCCAATTTCGTCACAAATATACTGCCCATTTTGACAATATACAACTAATTCATTCTTAATAAATTGCAAAACTTTCTCCTGAAAGTTGGCGGGATACAACACATGAACGTTTGCACCAGCATCTAAAGTGAAGCAAACAGGAATAGTTGTTAGTTCCCGAAATTTCCATATTTTATGAATAATTTCTAGCGTATTGGGCTTCATCAAAATAAAATAAGGCCTCGAAGTCATCATCATCGCATGAAGTGTTAGGGCTTCACTTTCAACCAATTGAATAAATTCTGTTAATTCACCATTAGTTAGAATTTCTTTCAGTTTCGTTAAATTATGATGAGCTTGTTCAAACCGTTTTTCAGCATACGGATGGTCGTTCATCAAATCGTGTCCTACCGTACTGGAAACCTGTTTTTCACCTTTATCCACCAATAAAATAGTATCTTGATATCGATGAAAATAAGGATGAACCGATTCATAAGCGACACCAAATAAATTGGAGCTGCTTGGCGTTTCTGCATGATTTCCCCAAATTACGACTTCGCCCTTTAGACTTCTGCAAGCACTTCCAGAACCTAAACGAGCCAGAAAAGATGCTTTTTGAAAAAAATAATCTTCTGTCATTGAGGGATTCAATGCTTTTTCTATTCCCATCAAAGTAAAAGCCAACGCTGCCATTCCGGATGCTGAGGAAGCAATTCCAGAACTATGCGGAAATGTATTTTGTGTATCAATCACAAAATGATACGTTTTTAAAAAAGGGAGATAGATCGCAATTCGTTCAAAAAATTGTTGAATTTTAGGGCGGAAAGCGGGTTTCGGAGCACCTTCAAACAACAAATCAAAAGAAAAACCTTCGTTAGGTTGAATTTTTGAGAAATCCAGTTTCGTAATCGTTTTACAATTTTTTAACGTAAAACTCAACGAAGGATTTGCTGGAATTTGATTTTCTTTTTTACCCCAGTATTTTACCAACGCAATATTACTTGGTGCAGAAGCTGTAAAACTGCCTTTTTCAAGGGTTTTAGGATATGCTTGCGGAATAAAATCAATAGAAGATTGCATCTTTTTTTTGCTGTAAAGATACATTTTTTGCTTAATTGCTTTCTACTCCTTATTGAATTTGTTATTTTTGGATAAAAAGAAACGATGTCAAAAACTGTCAAAATTATCATCTTGGTTGTTGTCTGCTTAGCCGTAGGATATGGCTCTGGTATTGTGACCCAATCGGCTATTGAAACTTGGTATGTTACTTTAGAAAAACCTTTTTTTAATCCGCCCAACTGGCTTTTTGCACCTGCTTGGACTACATTATATATTTTGATGGGAATTAGTGCCGGAATAATTTGGAGTAAAATGGACAATATGCCTAAACTGGTTAAAAAAGCACTTTGGGTTTTTGCAATTCAGCTTATTTTGAATGCATTATGGAGTTTTTTATTTTTTGGGATGCAAAATCCGTTACTCGCATTAATCGAAATTTTACTGCTTTGGCTACTCATTTTTGAAACCATGAAAGTGTTTAAACCCATTGATTCACTAGCGAGTAAATTACTGATTCCCTATATTTTATGGGTGAGTTTTGCGACATTGTTGAACGCAAGTATTTGGTGGTTAAACAAGTAAAATTTAGAGAATTTCTAAAATAGCATTAATTTCTTTCACACACCCTACATTCAAATCAGCTAATTGGATGTTTCCCACGCGAACTCTTATTAATCGCAAGGTTGGAAAACCCACGGCGGAGGTCATTTTTCTAACTTGTCTAAATTTTCCTTCGGTGAGTGTAATAGAAACCCATGAAGTTGGCCCGTGTCGTTCATCACGGATTTTTTGAGAACGGGCGGGGAAATTGGGGACTTCAATACGAGTTGCTTGACATGGTTTAGTTTTATATTTAGTGCCTTTAAACCCAATCAAAACGCCTTTTTGCAGTTGTTCTACGGCTTCTTGCGTGATAATTCCATCTACTTGGGCATAATACTCCTTTTCGACTTTTTTACTGCGAACAACTTCACTCATCATTCCATCGGTGGTGAGTAGCAATAAACCTTCAGAATCTTCATCTAAACGGCCGATTGCCATGGTTCCAGCGGGGAAATCATGTAATTCACCCAAAAGTTTTTTGGTTCGTTTCAATTCATAAATAAATTGGCTAAGATAGCCGAAGGGTTTATGGATTAAAAAGTGACGGTGGTTTATCATTTTAATGTACAAATACGCAATGAAATTCCTTCAATAGTCGGAATAACAAAGAGAGCAGAATAACTTTTCTAAAGCAAAAAAGCCATCCCGAAACGGGAAAGCTTTTCATTGGTCTAACTACTAAACCTGCTACGCTTTACAAGGGCGTAGCTAAACAACACAACTTTCTTTGATGCTTTATTGGGGCAAAAAAGGTTTCCATTTCTGAAAACCTTCTCCCAATTTAGCGGTCTGGACGGGACTCGAACCCGCGACCCCATGCGTGACAGGCATGTATTCTAACCAACTGAACTACCAAACCATCGCTTTATTGCGGTTGCAAATATACAACGTTATTCCGTATCTGCAAGTATTTTTCTTGCTTTTTTTAAACCAACTTCCAAGTTCCTATCCAAACATTTGTTTTTCAACTAAATATGTCGTTAATATTTTTTCGAAATTGGCTCCTACATTGACGGGAACGTATTTTATTTTATTCTGTGCACACGTCATGGCCACTTTTTTGAAATAAGCTGTTGCCATTTTTTCATAGTTTTCTTTGATGTTTTCTGCAAACAAATCGATTGTTTCTCCTGTTTCAACGTCAATAAACTTACGTGGAGCATTATCAAAATCAAAATTAAGCTCTCTTTTTTCATCAATTACATGAAATAAAACCACTTTATGTTTATTGTGTTTCAAATGTTGTAAAGCATTGAACAAAGCTGTTTCTTCACCAGTTTGAAACATGTCTGTAAACAAAATAATCATGGAACGACGGTGTAATTTTTCTGCAATTTGATGCAAAAAAGTTACTGTTTCGGTTTGTTTTGCAACTTTAGGGTTTTCTATTAAATCTTCTAATTTGCTCAAAATCATGCGATGGTGCCGATCACTTCCTTTCTCTGGTGCGTAATACTCATAGTTATCTGAAAACACACTTAATCCAACAGCATCGCGTTGTTTTTTGAGCAAATTCATCAAAACTGCGGCAGCTAAAACCGAAAACCCGATTTTACTTTCATAAAAAGACTCGTCATTTTTTAAAGCAGGATAATGCATTGAAGATGAATTATCGATAATTAAATGACAGCGTAAATTGGTTTCCTCTTCATAACGTTTAGTATATAAACGGTCGGTTTTGGCAAATAATTTCCAATCGATATGTTTAGTGCTTTCACCAGCATTATACGTTTTGTGCTCTGCGAATTCGGCTGAAAAGCCATGAAAAGGTGATTTGTGCATACCTGAAATAAAGCCTTCCACAATTTGGTTAGCTAACAATTCAAGATGCTCAAAACTGGCTATCTTTTGTATTTGTGATTCGATGTTCATCTTTCAAAGATAAATAAAGATTTTTTGATATTTAGATTTTCAGATTGTAGAATTATAAAGTGAGGTTTATTTATAAAAACCGGTAGCGATAGTAAAATTTAAAATGAATTTAGAAAATTGGAATAAAAAAAGGCCTGAAATCTCAGACCTTTTAGAATTTTATTTTACAATTTTTTACAACAATGCATCAATTGCATCGGTATATGTTTTTTTAGGAGCAACGCCTACTTGACGACCTACTACTTCTCCGTTTTGGAAAACCAAGACCGTTGGGATATTGCGTACACCATATTTTGCAGCAAATTCTTGATTTGCATCTACGTCTACTTTTCCTACGATTGCTTTTCCTTCATATTCCGAAGAAATTTCATCGATTACTGGGCCAACCATTCTACAAGGTCCACACCATGCTGCCCAAAAATCTACCACTACTGGTTTGTCTGATTTTAAAACTACTTCGTCAAAAGTAGCGTCTGTAATTACTAATGCCATATTTTATGCTTTTAAATTAATATTCTTTTATTATTGCAAATTTAAAAATTTAAAACTTAATAAGGTGTTAATTGAAAATTAGTTTTGATTATGACTCTATTAGGATAATTGATAGTTAATTCAATCTAAAATCAACTTGTTTTTTTTCTAACTCGCTTAATAATTCATTTGAAATTTGAATTTTTAGTTTTCTGCTCGGCATTTGTAGTTGGTTCACCACTTTAATTTCTACCTTAGGTTCCTGAATTTCAACGTCTATTTCCTCTAGATTTTCCATATCTAAATCGTCTTCTTGAATGATTTCTATTGGTTTCAAGGCTATCTCGGTTTTTAGTTTTTCAAATTCCATTACCTCAAAAGTAACCGTTTGATTTCCTTGAAATTTTTTAAAAACAGCACTTAAATCAGCTATTAAATCTTCTTTTAAGGCTTTAATATCCATTTGGATTGTCAGTTTTTTAGCAAATTGTGGTAACACGTCTTGCAAATACTGTATTAATTGAAATTGAATTCGAGCGTCTCCTTTTTTACCTGTTTCCTTATTTGCCCAGCCTTCTTTGACTAGTATTTTGATGAAAGTAAAATTATTTTGAATTAAAAAATGTCTAAATTTTAAGTATTCTTCTCCATAAATTCTAAAATCATGACTTTCATCATAGCCTTCCAACGTAAACGAACCCCAACCTTTTCCGTTTTGCGAAACACGGTGTTGGACATTGGTGATAATTCCGCCAAAAGTTAAGTTTTTATTCACATGTTGTTCCAAGTTTTTAAGCTGTTCTAACTTTGAATTACAGAAATATTTCATCTCAAATCTAAAATCATCTAATGGGTGACCTGAAATATAAATCCCAACTACTTCTTTTTCTTTGGCTAGTTTTTCCATTGCATTCCATTCGTCACAAGGCGGAACTAATGGTTCTGGAATTTGCACTTCACTTGCTTCGCCAAACAAACTTACTTGTGCAGAATTTTCGTTTTCTTGAAATTTAGCTCCATAACGGATTGCTTTTTCTAAAAACGTAATCGCATCGCCTTCCTGAAGAAAATATTGAGCCCGATGTGTCATCGAAAAACAATCAAATCCGCCAGCCAAAGCTAAATTTTCAAATGCTTTTTTGTTGGCCGATCGCAAATCAATTCGTTTAGACAAATCAAAAATAGACTTATACGAGCCGTCTTTTTTTCTATTTTCCACAATCGTTTCCACTGCTCCTGCTCCAACTCCTTTAACGGCACCCATTCCAAAACGAATGGCTCCCTCATCATTTACCGTAAATTTATAAAACGATTCATTCACATCTGGACTTAAAACATTCATACCCATCCGTTTACATTCTTCCATAAAAAAGGAAACTTGCTTAATGTCGTTCATATTATTAGACAGCACGGCAGCCATATATTCTGCTGGATAATGTGCTTTTAAATAAGCCGTTTGATAACCAATCCAAGCATAACAGGTAGAGTGTGATTTGTTAAAAGCATATTGTGCGAAGGCTTCCCAATCTTTCCAAATTTTTTCTAATTTATCAGCTGCATGGCCTTTTTCTACCGCTTGATTAATGAACTTTGACTTCATTTTATCCAGCACTTCTTTTTGTTTTTTACCCATTGCTTTTCGAAGCACGTCAGCATCACCTTTTGAAAAACCGGCTAATTTTTGTGAAAGCAACATGACTTGCTCTTGATAAACGGTGATTCCGTAGGTCTCACCTAATAATTCTTCGCACGCTTCCAAATCATATTCAATGGCTTCTTCACCATTTTTTCGTCTTACGAAAGACGGAATATATTCTAATGGCCCTGGTCGATATAAAGCATTCATCGCAATTAAATCACCAAAAACAGTCGGTTTTAAATCTCGAAGGTATTTTTGCATCCCAACCGATTCATATTGAAAAATCCCAACTGTTTCGCCACGTTGAAACAATTCGTAGGTTTTTGCATCATCAATTGGAAAAGCATCAGGATCTAATTCTATACCACTTCGATATTTGATTAATTTGACAGTATCTTTAATTAAGGTCAGCGTTTTTAGACCTAAAAAGTCCATTTTGAGCAATCCGGCACTTTCTACAACCGAATTATCAAATTGTGTGACAAATAATTCAGAGTCTTTTGCAGTAGCTACCGGCACAAAATTGGTAATATCATCGGGTGTAATAATTACTCCACACGCGTGAATTCCTGTATTTCTTAGCGAACCTTCTAACACTTTGGCTTGTTGAATAGTTTCTCCAGCTAAGTCGCCTTCATTTGCAATTTCGATTAATTGCTTGATGTTTTCGAAATCATCCGAACGAACCGCTTTTTTTACCTCATCGATATTATCCGTCAAAAAACGAGCTAAACTCCATTTTGAAGGCATCATTGTTGGAATTAATTTGGCTAATTTATCTGCTTCAAAAAGAGGTAAATCCAACACACGAGCCGTATCTCGCAACGACGATTTAGTAGCCATTTTACCATAGGTAATGATTTGAGCCACTTGATTGGAACCGTACTTTTTAATTACATAATCCATGACGCGACTTCTTCCTTCATCATCAAAATCAATATCAATATCGGGCATGGAAACCCGGTCTGGATTAAGAAAACGCTCAAAAAGCAAATCGTATTCTAAAGGGTCAATATTGGTAATCCACAGACAATAGGCTACCACAGAACCCGCTGCTGAACCACGGCCAGGCCCAACCGAAACATCCATCGCTCGAGCGGCTGCAATAAAATCTTGTACAATTAAAAAGTAACCCGGATAACCTGTGTTTTCAATTGTTTTTAATTCAAAATCCAAGCGTTCTTGAATTTCAGGCGTTATTTCAGCGTAACGCTTCTTGGCTCCTTCGTAGGTTAAATGACGGAGATACGCATTTTCGCCTCTTTTTCCTTTATCTGTTTCATCTTCTAAAACTAAGAATTCATCTGGAATATCAAATTTTGGAAGTAAAACACCACGAGCTAAATCAAAAATTTCAATTTTATCAACGATTTCACTAATATTGGTAATTGCTTCGGGCAAATCGGCAAACAATTTTTTCATGTCTTCGCCCGATTTGAAGTAGTATTCCTGATTAGGCAATCCGTAACGGTAGCCTCGACCACGACCTATGGGTGTTGCTTGTTTTTCGCCATCCCGAACACACAATAAAATGTCGTGAGCATTCGCATTTTCTTTATCTATATAAAACACATTGTTGGTCGCCACCATTTTGACCTCATGTTTTCTGGCCAATGCAATGAGCGAGGTGTTTACGCGGTTTTCGTCTTCTTGATTGTGCCGCATTAACTCGATGTAAAAATCGTCGCCAAACTCTTTTTTCCACCAAAGCAGGGCTTCTTCTGCTTGATTTTCGCCTATGTTTAATAATTTATTGCTAATTTCTCCAGTTAAACTTCCCGATAATACAATAATATCTTCTTTATACTGTTGAATAACTTCTTTGTCAATTCGAGGAACATAATAAAACCCTTGCGTAAAGCCGATGGATGACATTTTAGCCAAATTATGATATCCTTTTTTATTCTTGGCTAACAAAACGACTTGATATCCGTTATCTTTTCGAGTTTTATCTTTGTGGTTTTCACAGACGTAAAATTCACAACCAACGATGGGTTTTAAAATTTTCTCTGTTGGCGTTTCTCCAGCATCTTCCGCTGCTTTATTTTTAGCTAAAACCGATTTGTTATGGTATAAAATATCGCGAACAAAATGAAAAGCACCCATCATATTACCGATATCGGTCATGGCAACGGCGGGCATCTTATTTTGAACGGCTGCTTTGACTAAATCGGCAACCGAAATAGTAGATTGCAAAACCGAAAACTGTGTATGGTTATGCAAATGCACAAAATCAACATCGGCGAGGGTTTTATGATTTTCTGCTAAGGTAACTTTTGAAACTTCATTTGGCTCTTGCTTTTGGAGCTGCAACCGGATGGCATTTGAAGCCTCTTTAAGGTTGATATGTTTTAATCCGATCAGTTGAATTTCTTTCGGATTTTGTTCATTAAAATTTTTAAAATAATCGGCAGGAACATCAAGCTCTTCTTTGGTAAAAATTTGACGTTTAATCAATTCCAAAAAACATCTTGTCGTTGCTTCTACATCGGCTGTCGCATTGTGAGCTTCTGCGAAAGGTTGATTAAAAAGATATTGATGCAACTCTGTTAGAGTTGGCAATTTGAATTTACCACCACGACCGCCGGGCAAACGAAGTAAATCTGCTGTAATTTCGGTACATGTATCTAAAATGGGCATAGAACTTAGGATTGAATCAACATTTAGCCGATGGAATTCACACCCCATGATATTGACATCAAAACCCACATTTTGTCCCACAATATATTTTGCTTTTCCAAGAGCAATATTGAATTTTTGAGCGACTTCTTGTAAAGAAATACCTTCTTTTTCTGCTAATTCAGTCGAAATACCGTGAATACGTTCAGCATCATATGGAATATTATAGCCATCTGGTTTCACCAAATAATCTTCGTGTTCCAGTAGATTTCCCATTTCGTCGTGCAATTGCCATGCAATTTGTATACAACGAGGCCAATTGTTGGTGTCGGTAATTGGAGCATCCCATCGTTTGGGTAATCCTGTCGTTTCGGTGTCGAATATTAAATACATATTGAAAAAATTAAAAAAGAAATCTCAGGTTTTTAATTCCAAAAAGGAAAATCAAATCTCGATAAATAAGTGGAAAATCTAAATTAGCGAGGTTTTCAAAAGTACATTTTTGAATAGAAATTTTCAAGTTTAGTTATTAACATTGAAATTTTAATCAATAAAAAATGAGTTTAGACCTATTTTAATTTAATTCAAATAAAATAAACTTATCTAAAGACTTGTAAACATTTGAAAAACAAAAATTTAACATAAAAAAGTAAGAAAAAGTTTGTTACTGTGTTTTTTTTTATAAATTTACTACGGATATCCAAATAACCTAGTTTATTCTTTGAATTTTAAAATCTTAAAAAAAGGTAACTTTAGGATTTTTTTTAAAAAAAATGCAAAAAACTTACATAATATTATTTTTTTATTTAATCATATTTCCTGTAAATGCACAGTTCAACTATGAACGTTCATGGGGAACATATTATGGAGACGAAATGGTACAATACAGATCAAGTTGTATTGATGCTATAGGAAATCTCTATATAGTTGGTTCTATTTCAAAACTAGATGAAAATTTATTTCCTTTATCAACACCAAATTCACATCAGCCAATTTATGGTGGTGGAGAAAAAGATGGATTTATAGTAAAATTTAACCCAGAAGGCAACTTAGTATGGTCAACTTATTTCGGTGGAAATGATTCAGATTATATTGGTGACATTTTAATAATACGAAATGATATTTACATCATTGGTGAAACTCAAAGCACAAACGGAATAGCCACATCAAATGCCTACCAATTAGAATTAAACAACACTCGAAATCATTTTATTTCAAAATTTAATATTGATGGTGAAATTATTTGGAGCACCTATTTTGGAAGTTCAAGCCCACAAAACTCAATAATCATTAATGACAGATCAAAAACAGTTGGACTTACGGCAGATGAAGATGAAAACATTTACTTTTACAGTAATATACAAACTGATAATTTAAGTACAAATGGTGTGTTTCAAGAAAACAGAGCAGATAGTCGTTTTTTACTATCTAAATTCACTGGCGAAGGTCAGCGAATTTGGTCAACTTATTATGGCGTAAATGCTTCTCAAATTTCATCAATAGCTTCAACATCAACTGGTATAATAGTTGCTGGGCAAAGTGTTGATTGCCCACCTTTTTTTCAACCAAATACATACTTTGCAACAATTAATGCTCACCAAATAAACCCAGGAAGTTGTTCTGACGCTTTTATTTCAAAGTTTTCATTTGATGGACAACGTATCTGGAGTACATATTATGGCGGGACAAGTAATGAATGGACATGGTCCTATTCAGGAGAAATATTAGCTATAAATAATTCTATATATTTAGGGAGCATTACTTCAAGCAACAATAATATTACTACTCCTAACTCTTTTCAACCGGAAAAAGACCCAGGAACGTCCCATTTTTTAGTCAAATTTAATGATGAAGGTGAACGAGTTTGGGGTACTTATGTTGGCAAGCAACCTAACGCAAGTGGCTTTACTGGTTTTGAGATGACGAGTTTTTTAACAAGTGATAACGAAAGTAACATTTTACTATCTGGAAGCACAGTTTCAAGTGTAAACATAGCAACTTTAGGAAGCTATCAAGAAAATATTACCTCTAGTTCAGATAATTTTGTAATTAAATTTACACCCGAAGGCAATCGCCTTTGGGGCACTTATTATGGAGGTTTAAGCCCTGATTTTTTTGGACAGACACAATGGTTCGATAACTCTTTTTATTTGATAGGAAGCTCTAAAAGCCAAACCATGATTAGTACTCCAAACGCTTATCAACCAAATTACATAAGTAATAACCTCGGATATAGTATGGATTATTCTAATATTTCTATGGCTAAATTCGATCCTATTCCATTAAGTACTAACGTAAATAATCAAAATCCATTTGTAATCTATCCCAACCCAACTGATGGTAAATTTGAAATTCAACTAACAAAATCTACTTCTTCAAATTTTGACATTGAAATACACAACAATTTAGGTCAACTCATTTTAAGTCAAAAAAATACTTCACAAAGAGCGTTTTACTTAAAAGATGTTGCTCATGGTTTGTATTTTGTCAAGATAAAATCAGAAGAAGGGATTGCTGTGGAAAAAATGATAGTTAAATAAAAAACCATCCTGAATTCTCAGAATGGTTTTTGTAAATCTATTAAGAAAAAATACTAGTATCTTCCTCCACCACCACCACGGCTGTTTCCACCACCGCTGTAGCCACCGCCACCACGACTGTTTCCACCACCGTTATAACCACCACCACCATTACCGCCTGAACGGTTATTGTTGAAGGTTCTTCTTTCTCCTTCTGGTTTTGGTTCCGATTTGTTTACAACAATAGCACGACCTTGAACAGTAGCTCCGTTCAATTCATCAATTGCTTTAGACGCTTCTTCGTCATTTGGCATTTCAACAAAACCAAATCCTTTACTTCTTCCAGTAAATTTATCAGTTATTACTTTTACAGAGTCAACTGCTCCATAAGCCTCGAAAGACTCTCTTAAATCTGCTTCCTCAATACTGAAAGGAAGACTTCCTACAAAAATGTTCATATTAAAAATATTAATTGATACAAAGGTAAGCGAATTTATTTGTAAACTACTATAAATGTGTGTTTTATTTCAACTAAACAACAATAAATTATAAAAAGCCATCTCGTACTGAACAAGATGGCTTTTAAAATTGGGATAAATTTAGGTTAATCAGCTAATCCAATAACGGGTACTTTATAAAAAACACCTTGATTAAAATTGATTAGTTCTCCGCCTAACGGATTATTTTCATCGTTCACGGCATTAAATCTAAAATTACCCGAAACAGTACCTTTATCAGAATCAAATTCAGTAATTACAATTTGACCACTACCACCGATGTCTTTTCCGGTTTGATACGTAAGCACCGTGTCTTCATAATTCTGTTCAAAAGTAGCGTAGCGAGCATTACTATTGCCCAACACATAGGTTCCTTTGTTTTTTGACGAGGTGTGCAGGACAATTGTTTGCAGTCGGGCCAAACCTGTAATCGTCAATCCGCCGTTTTCATCTAAAACAGCTTTAGAGTCAATGGCTCGCCAAAACACATTGTCTAATTTACCTTGCATTGCGGGCGTATTGAATGAAGTGTCATCCTCACAAGAAACAAAAACTAAAGCAAGTAATAGGATAGAAACTATTTTTTTCATTTTAAAAAAAGTAAAGTTTAAATAATAAGCTAGATTTGAAACACAAAAATAGTTTTTCTTTACAATAAAGCACTTTGTTTTTTGTTAAAAACGAAGAAAATTAGAACAATTATACCGTTTTTACATTTTTTTACAGCATAGGCTTTAATTTCAAAAAAAAGAATTACATTTGCACCCTTAATTAACAGAGGTCGAGAACCTCACAATTTAATCATACGATTATGCCAGTAAAAATTAGATTACAAAGACACGGTAAAAAAGGAAAACCTTTTTTCTGGATTGTGGCTGCTGATTCAAGAGCCAAAAGAGATGGTAAATTCTTAGACAAAATCGGAACTTACAATCCAAACACTAACCCAGCTACTATTGATTTAAACTTGGACAGTGCTGTTAAATGGTTACACAACGGAGCTCAACCAACCGATACTGCAAGAGCGATTCTTTCTTATAAAGGAGCGTTATTAAAACATCATTTAGATGGTGGTGTTAATAAAGGTGCTTTAACACAAGAGCAAGCAGATGCTAAATTAGCAGCTTGGTTAGATGAAAAGACTGGAAAAGTTACTTCTAAAAAAGAAGGCTTAACAAAAGCACAAGAAAAAGCGAGAGTTGAAGCTTTAAAAGCTGAAAAAGTAGCGAATGAGAAACGTGCTGCAGCAGCTGCTGATGCCTTGAAAGTTGATGAAGTTGTTGAAGAAACTACTGAAGAAGTTGCTGAAGTAGCTGCTGAGGAAACTCCGGCTGTTGAAGAAGCTCCTGCAGCTGAAGAAACAAGCGAAGAAAAAGAAGCTTAATCTCTGGCGATAATGCGTAAAGAAGAATGTTTCTATCTAGGCAAAATCGCTAAAAAATTTAGTTTCAAAGGGGAAGTTTTAGTCTATTTAGACACAGATGAACCCGATTTATATGAAAATATGGAATCAGTTTTTGTTGAATTAAACAAAAATTTGGTTCCATTTTTTATTATAGAATCCTCCTTGCACAAAAATGATTTTTTACGCGTTAAATTTGAAGACGTCGAAACAGAAGCCGATGCAGATGCCATTATGGGAAGTGAACTTTACCTTCCTTTATCTTTTTTGCCCAAATTGACTGGCGATAAGTTTTATTACCATGAAGTCATTGACTTTGAATTAGAAGACCAACGTTTGGGGATTGTGGGAAAAATTGTTTCTATCAATGATTCTACCGCACAACCTTTATTTGAAGTTTTAAACGGCGAAGTAGAAATGCTAGTTCCGATGATTGATCAATTTTTAGTGAAAATTGATAGAGAAAACAAAAAAGTCGTGATGGATTTGCCGGAAGGGCTTATTGAGATGTATTTTTAAAGTTTTTAGTAATTAGTGACTAGTAGTTCGTTGGCAGTCAGTAAATAATTCTAAAATCAAAAAGCGTTAATCTTCAATCAAAAATCATATGTTTTCATTCAAAAAATTTAGCGTAAAACAAGATAAATGTGCCATGAAAGTGGGCACTGACTCTGTTATGCTTGGTGCTTGGTGTCCAATTGAAAATAATCCCAAATCCATATTAGATATTGGAGCAGGAACTGGAATTTTAGCCTTAATGCTAGCTCAACGCACACAAGCACAACAAATTGATGCTGTTGAAATTGACGAAGACGCTTACGAACAATGTGTAGAAAACTTTGAAAACTCACCTTGGAGCGATAGATTATTTTGCTATCATGCTGGATTAGACGAACTAGTTCAAGACCCAGAAGATGAATATGATATTATTATTTCCAATCCTCCTTTTTATTCTGAGGATTTTAAAACCGATAATCCTCAAAGAGATTTGGCACGTTTTCAAGATGCTTTGCCTTTTGAAGACTTAGTTGAAGCTGCTGCTTTATTATTATCAGAAAATGGCCTTTTTGCAGTTGTCATTCCTTATAAAGAAGAAGAACGGCTTATTGATTTGTGTGCCGAATTTGAACTTTATCCAGTAAAAGTGACACGTGTAAAAGGCTCGCACACTACCCCAATTGTTAGAAGTTTATTGGCTTTCAAACGTTATGAACTATCTGTTTTAACTGCCGATGAATTGGTTGTTGAAATTAATCGTCATGAATATACAGATGATTATATTAATTTGACGAAGGATTTTTATTTGAAGATGTAAGTCATTTCCAGTAATCAAATTCTTAAAAATATAACAATCGTTCATTGATTTGTTACATTTCTTTGTGTAAATTTGCAAACGATTTCGTTATGAAGATTTTATACAAATAATAAGATTGCATCGCTTCACTGCGTTGCATTCGCAATGACAATACTATGAGACCAGATTTATTTCAAGCTCCTGATTATTACAACCTTGATGACTTACTTACAGAAGAACACAAATTAGTTCGTGATTCTGCCCGTGCATGGGTAAAGAGAGAAGTTTCTCCAATTATAGAAGAGTATGCTCAACGAGCAGAATTTCCAAAACAAATTATTAAAGGTTTGGGTGAAATTGGTGGCTTTGGCCCTTATATTCCAGAAGAATATGGTGGTGCTGGATTAGACCAAATTTCGTATGGTTTGATTATGCAAGAGATTGAACGCGGTGATTCTGGTGTTCGTTCCACTTCATCGGTACAATCATCGTTAGTGATGTATCCCATTTGGAAGTTTGGAACAGAAGAACAACGTATGAAATTTTTACCAAAACTTTCCACAGGAGAATTTATGGGCTGTTTCGGATTAACGGAGCCAGATCATGGTTCAAATCCAAGCGGCATGACGACTAACTTCAAAGACATGGGCGACCATTATTTGTTGAATGGTGCAAAAATGTGGATTTCTAATGCTCCTTTTGCTGATGTTGCGGTAGTTTGGGCAAAAAACGAAGAAGGAAGAATTCACGGTTTGATTGTTGAGCGTGGCATGGAAGGCTTTACAACACCAGAAACGCACAACAAATGGTCCTTACGGGCCTCGGCTACAGGAGAATTAATTTTTGATAATGTAAAAATTCCGAAAGAAAACTTATTACCAGGAAAATCAGGCCTTGGAGCTCCGATGATGTGCTTAGATTCAGCTAGATACGGAATTGCTTGGGGTGCGATTGGAGCGGCTATGGATTGCTATGATACCGCTTTGCGTTATGCAAAAGAACGAATTCAATTTGACAAACCCATTGCTGGTTTTCAATTACAACAAAAAAAGTTAGCCGAAATGATTACCGAAATTACTAAAGCACAGTTGTTAACTTGGCGTTTAGGTGTTTTGAGAAATGAAGGAAAAGCAACTACTGCTCAAATTTCAATGGCCAAAAGAAACAATGTAGACATGGCCATTCACATTGCACGAGAAGCAAGACAAATACTTGGCGGAATGGGAATTACAGGCGAATATTCTATTATGCGACACAGTATGAATTTGGAATCTGTCATTACCTATGAAGGAACGCACGATATTCATTTATTAATTACTGGTGCCGATATTACCGGGATTCCAGCATTTAAATAAGATAAAACAATATATAAAATTGATATAAAAAGCTTCTCTTCATCGGGAAGCTTTTTTACATTTGTATAAACTATACCTGCACAATTTTCGTATCTATTAAAAAATACACCATGAATTCTAAGCACATTCTATCGCTTTTAGAACCTTACCAAGAGAAACTACTCAACCATTCGTTGTATAATCAATTAAAAACAATTGATGATTTACATCTTTTTTTGGAGAATCACGTCTTTGCCGTTTGGGATTATATGTCGCTTCTTAAAGCATTACAAAACAAATTAACAGGTACAACTTTGCCGTGGATGCCCGTTGGAAACCCTTCGATTCGTTATTTAATCAATGAGATTGTATTGACAGAAGAAACAGATTTGTCACTCGATAAATATCGCCAAAGCCATTATGAGATGTATGTGGATGCCATGCAACAATGTGGAGCAAATTCTGCGTTAATTGCCGAATTTCTTGAAGAAGTAGAAAGCACTAAAAACATATTCGTTTCTATTAAAAGAAGCAAGCTACATTCTGAATTAAAAGCTTTTTTAGATTTTACCTTTCGGGTTATTGAACAAGGTGAATCACATGAAATTGCTGCTGCTTTTACTTTTGGAAGAGAAAATTTAATTCCGTTACGATTCACTGAAATTCTAAAGAATTTTCAAGTTGCTTTTCCTGAAACCGATTTGTCTAAACTCATTTATTATTTTGAACGACAAAGCGAATTAGAGACCAAAGAACGAAAAGGCTTGGCTATGAAAATGACAGAAGAGCTTTGTGGTGAAGACGAACGAAAATGGGATGCTGTTGCTTCGGTTGCAGTGGATGCTTTGGAAAAAAGAATAAACCTTTGGAATGCAATTGAAGAAATGATTCTTCAACCAGAATTAAGTTTTTAATTATGAGAAATCCACTATTCCTTTTATTATTTTCTACTCTTTTATTGTTGACTAATTGCAGCAATGAGGACAATTCGAGTAATTTGATTCTACCTATTACGGTAAAAAAAATAAAACTATTGGCTTTAGGCGATAGTTATACCATAGGACAAAGTGTTTGTGAAACGTGTCGATTTCCAGTTCAACTCCAAGATAGTTTGCGAAATAGCATAAAGGAAGATGAACAAATTGATTTGCGGATAATTGCCCAAACTGGGTGGACTACTTCCAATTTAAAGTCGGCTATAGCCAATGAAAATCTAAAATCAGAATTTGATTTTGTGACGCTCTTAATTGGTGTGAACAATCAGTATCAAAACAAACCTTTTTCGGTTTATGAAACTGAATTCCCAGAATTATTACAAACTGCCATTCAATTGGCCAAAGGAAATTCCAATCGCGTTATGGTGGTTTCAATTCCCGATTATGCTTTTACGCCGTTTGGTCAAAGCAATTCAAATCCAACTACCATCAGTAATCAATTAATTAATTACAATCAGTTTGCAAAAAACCATGCAGAATCACTTGGCGTTAGTTTTGTAAACATTACCGACATCACACAATTAGGTTTAGAACAACCAAATTTAGTTGCATCAGACGGTTTACATCCTTCCGAATTAGCGTATTCAAAATTTGTGGAACGTATTTTACCGATTGCAAAAGTAAAATTAGGCTTGTAATTTATTGTGCTGGAGCGATTTCAATTTCTAACCCTTCTAAATCTTCTGTTAGATGAATTTGACAGCCTAATCGGCTATTCTCTTTTACATGATAGGCTTCTGAGAGCATTGCTTCTTCATCATCATTGCGTTCAGTTTGAAGAACATCGTTTAAAACATAGCATTGACACGAGGCACACATAGCCATTCCGCCGCAAACACCAACGGTTCCTTCTTCTGCTAATTCATACATTCGAATTAACTCCATCACATTTAGGTTCATGTCTGTTGGAGCTTGAACTTCGTGAAGTTGTCCGTTTCTATCGGTGATTTTTATGGTAATGTCTGTCATTATTCAATAGATTTAACCACTGCTTTCTCCGCTTCTTTTCGAGTTCCATCAAATCCATCTACTCCAGAAACAGTTGTATATTTAAGGACGTATTTTTTTCCAGGATTTAATCGGGCATAGATGCTTTGACACATCAAAGTTGCTTCATGAAAACCACATAAAATTAATTTTAATTTTCCGGGGTATATATTCACATCGCCAATGGCATAAATTCCTTCAATATTAGTTTGATAATCCAAGGCATTGTTCACTTTAATTGCATTTTTTTCGATTTCTAATCCCCAATTGGCAATAGAGCCCAATTTAGGAGTCAAACCAAATAAAGGAATAAAGAAATCGGTTTCAAGAATTTCTTGCTGACCATCTCTTTCAATCGTGATGGCGTTGAGATGGGTTTCGCCATGCAAGGCCAATACTTCTGCTGGAGTAATTAAATTAACCAAACCCAGTTTTTTATATTCTTGTAATTTTTCAACAGAGTCTAGTGCTCCTCTAAATTCATTTCTTCTATGAATTAAGGTGACTTCTGAAGCAACATCTGCTAGGAAAATACTCCAATCTAAAGCAGAATCGCCACCGCCAGCAATCACGATTTTTTTATCTCTAAATAATTCTGGATCTTTTACAAAATATTCAACTCCTTTTTCTTCGTATTTTGATAAATTTTCTAGGATTGGTTTACGTGGTTCAAACGTTCCTAATCCTCCTGCAATGGCTACCGCTTTGGCTTGGTGTTTTGTGCCCTTATTTGTCGTTACGATAAAACTACCATCGTCTAATTTATCAATCGTTTCAGCCGTTTCGCCTAAGGTAAATCCAGGTTGAAACTGCTTAATTTGCTCCATTAAATTAGTGACCAAATCACCTGCAAGTACTTCTGGATAACCCGGAATATCATAAATAGGTTTTTTTGGATATAGTTCCGCTAACTGCCCGCCGGGTTGCGGAAGTGCGTCAATTAAATGACATTTTAATTTTAAAAGGCCTGCTTCAAATACAGCAAAAAGGCCCGTAGGGCCAGCTCCAATAATTAGTATATCGGTTTGTATCATTGTTTACGCTATAAGTATATTTTATCCTTCAAAATTAAGTTGGTTTCTCGGGTTAGAATATGATTTATATCAGTTTTAATAATTTTATTATAAGCTTCTGAAAATTAGATTATTCGGAAACATTTTCAACGGTTTCGATTTGTGGGAGATACTTTTTAATGGTCGTTTCTACCCCAGCTTTCAGCGTCATTTGATTGACACTACATCCAACGCAAGCTCCTTCAAGTCTTACTTTCACGTGCTTTCCGTCAATCACATCTATAAGCGAGATATCGCCTCCATCTGATTGTAAAAAAGGTCGAATTTCGTTCAATGCTTTTTCGATTTCTAAATTAATTTGTTCTGCTGTCATTATTTTTTTCCTTTTACAGCTGAACAACCAGCCATTGTTGTTATTTTAATTGCTTCGCTTGGCGGCAAATTCTCATTTCTATCGACCACTTCTTGCACTACATTTCTAGCAATTTCTTTAAAAGCATCAACTGTTGGAGAAGCTTCTTGCATGGCATAGGGACGCCCAAAATCGCCTGCTTCGCGAATACTTTGCACTAACGGAATTTCACCAAGCAAAGGAACGTTTAAATCTTCGGCTAAATTTTTAGCTCCTTCTTTGCCAAAGATATAGTATTTATTATTTGGAAGTTCTTCTGGTGTAAAATAAGCCATGTTTTCGATAATTCCTAAAACTGGCACTTTGATTGCGTCAGATAGAAACATTGAAACTCCTTTTCTTGCATCGGCTAAGGCGACTGTTTGTGGTGTACTCACAACAACTGCTCCTGTTATTGGCAACGACTGCATAATAGAAAGATGAATATCACCTGTTCCTGGTGGCAAATCAATTAATAAAAAATCGAGTTGACCCCAATCTGCATCAAAAATCATTTGATTCAATGCTTTTGCAGCCATTGGTCCACGCCAAATAACAGCTTGATCTGGTTTTGTAAAGAAGCCGATTGAAAGAATTTTTATTTCATAACTTTCTACAGGTTTCATTTTGGACTTCCCGTCAATTTCTACAGAAATTGGTTTTTCGTTTTCTACATCAAACATGATTGGCATCGATGGACCATAAATATCGGCATCTAAAACACCAATACTGAAACCCATTTTTGCCAAAGTAACCGCAAGATTTGCTGTCACGGTCGACTTTCCAACACCTCCTTTTCCAGAAGCGATGGCTACAATATTGCTGATTCCAGGAATTGCTTTTCCTTTAATTAAATTAGGATTAGCCGCTTTTTCATTGGCAGCCGCTTGGGCATCAACTTTAATATTTACTTTAATTTTTGCTTTTTCATAAACCTTTTCATGAATGACTTTCATGATGTCTACTTCTGCTCTTTTTTTGATATGCAAAGCAGGTGTAGACAAAAGCACTTCTACAACAACCTCATCGCCAAAAGTGAGTACGTTTTGAATTGCTCCACTTTCAACCATATTTTTGCCTTCTCCAGCCACAGAAATTGATTCTAAGGCTTTCAAGATTTCTTTTCTATCTAATTTCATTATTATTCTGAATTTGTATGAGTATACTTTTTAGTATGATTCCTGTTTATTTAAACTGAATATGAATTGCAAAGATAGGGAGAAGTTTAGTAGTTATAAAGCAACAAAGTTTAAAGTTTTCTTATAATTGAAGTAGGATAATTTATGATATTTGAAGTGGTAACTCATACTCTTTATACGAACAACTAAAACGATTTTTTTTAACATTTTAAAACGGATTAAACACTAAAAATCGGGTTTCCAAAAATGGTTTTCAAAATCAACAATTTGATTGTTAACCACTTCAATTCCCTCTGATTCTAATAGTTGTTGCATTAAATTGGCGCCCTCAAAATGATGTTTTCCGGACAACAAACCTTTTCGATTCACAACACGATGAGCGGGAACATCTTCTAAATTATGGGAAGCATTCAGTGCCCAACCAACCATTCTTGCAGAACGAGCGGTGCCCAATGCTTTTGCGATAGCACCATAGGAAGTCACGCGTCCGTAAGGTATTTGGCGAACAAGGATATAAACACGTTCAAAGAAATTCTCTCCCATATTTATCTTTAGTCTTTCATAACGATCTTAAACAAAGTTATTAAAGTTACGATTCCCGTAATTGTTCCAATAATATAATTGATGTTTTTGGCGATAAAAGAATTGTCGTGATCTCGTTTTTTGAAAAATGAAATATAGGCTAAAAAGATTAAAAAGGCAGCCACAGCAGCACCTGTTGAAAAAGCATAAATAAAATAATTATCAAAATAAAAATAGTGATAAGAGGCCAAAGTCACACTGATAAAAACGTAATATGGAATTGGAAATAAATTTAAAGAAGAGAGTAAGATGCCCATGAAAAACCGACTAGATTTACTTCGCATTTTGATTTCTTCCTTCTTTTTTGGATTTTTCATCTTTTTTCCACTCCAAAAAAAGTAAAGCGTAAGCAAAAAGAAAAGTACAAATCCAATTTCTTGCAAAAGCACTTTGATGTCGGCTCTGTTATCTATAAAACGGGCAAATAGAATCGCAACTAACGTTTGAAAAAAAACCACCAGTGATGCTCCAAATGCGAACCAAACCGCACGATTTTTTCCGTCACGCATTCCTACTTTGGCTGCTGTCAAATTCAGTAAACCAGGCAAAGCAGTGCCTACTGCAGCAGCTGAAAATCCGAGTAAAATAGGTAAAGTAACATTCATTCAATCTGTTTTTAATGACAAACGAGTCGGTTATTTAATTCGAAATTGGATATACGTTATTGGTTTGTCTTGAGCTAAATATTGTTTTTCATAAAACGTTTGAATCGCCGTTACTACCGCAGGAGAGCCTTCGTTTTTATACACATTGTGGTTTGCATAAATGACTTCATGTCCTTCACCATGTAACAATCCGAGTGTATAGCCATGCATAAATTCGCTATCCGTTTTTAAATTCATGATTCCGTTTGGTTTCAGAATTTTTTTATAGCGTTGTAAAAATTCGGTATTCGTCATCCGATGTTTCGTTCGCTTATATTTAATTTGGGGGTCGGGAAAGGTAATCCAAATTTCATCTATTTCTTGTTCGGCAAAACAATACTCAATTAATTCAATTTGTGTGCGAAGAAATCCGACATTATGCAAACCGTTTTCTACAGCTGTTTTTGCTCCACGCCAAAAACGGGCTCCTTTGATATCGATTCCGATAAAATTTTTATCGGGAAAGCGTTCTGCCAATCCAACCGAATATTCTCCTTTGCCACATCCCAACTCTAAAATAATTGGATTATCATTTTTAAAAAAGTCTTTATTCCAATTGCCTTTCCATTTAAAATTACCTTCTACCACTTCTTCTCGAGTTGGTTCTAGCACATTTTGAAAAGATTCATTTTCTTTAAAACGCTTTAATTTATTCTTACTTCCCACTACTATTTAATTTTTTTGTAAAATTAGGGAAATATACTTAATCAAAAATAGTGTACTTTTACTTTTATTAATGAGTTATCAAAAGGTGGAAAATAATCATTTAAAAATATTAGTTGCTCCATTAAATTGGGGACTTGGTCACGCTACACGTTGCATTCCTATTATTGAAGCACTTTTGACCGAGGGATTTGAACCCATTATTGCCTCTGACGGGATAGCCTTGCAAATTTTAAAGAAAGAATTTCCATCACTGCTTTTTTTAGAATTGCCCTCGTATCAAATTGAATATCCTGCAAAAGGAGCTTCTTTTAAATGGAAAATGATAAAGAACAGTCCCAAAATGTTTGAAGCCATTTACCAAGAAAGACAGTTGGTGAAAAAATGGGTGAAAAAATATCAATTGAGCGGCTTAATTTCAGATAATCGGTTAGGGGTTTATTCTAAAAAGATTCCTTCGGTTTTTATCACGCATCAATTAAATGTTTTATCGGGAAACACGAGTTGGATTTCGAGTAAGCTGCATCAGTTTATCATCAAAAAATACATGGAATGCTGGGTGCCAGACCATAAAGAATTTCCGAATTTATCAGGAAAACTAGGCCATTTAGAGCATCCGCATTTTAAAATCAATTACATTGGAGCAATAAGTCGTTTTAATAAGATAGATCTTCCTAAAAAATATGATTTGATGGTCATTTTATCGGGACCAGAACCTCAACGAACTTTATTAGAAAACCGTTTGTTCAAAGAAATAAAAAGATATAAAAAAGAAGTGGTTTTCATCAAAGGTTTGGTGGAAACGGAGCAAAAAGTAGAACAAATAGAAAATGTAACTTTTTATAATTTCATGACCTCCTCGCAATTAGAACGAACGTTTAATGAAAGCGAACTGGTGTTATCCCGTTCAGGCTATACGACCGTGATGGATTTAGCAAAACTGGGCAAAAAAGCGTTTTTTATTCCTACTCCGGGTCAGTTTGAACAAGAATATTTAGCCAAGAAATACAAAAAAGAAGGATTCATACCAATGGCCAAACAAGATAAATTTATTATTGAAAACTTAGCCGAAATTGAGCTCTATAAAGGATTACCACAGTATGAGGAAAGTCCAGATTGGAAGAAATTATTTTTGCTTTTCGAGTGTGAATGAGAATTCAGATCCCATGCCAAATTGACTTTCGACATATATTTTTTCACGATGTGCTTCAATAATGTGTTTCACGATAGCCAAACCTAATCCGGAACCACCTTCAGACCGAGCTCCACTTTTATCAATTCGATAAAAACGTTCAAATAATCGCGGAATATGTTGTTTTTGAACCCCTTCCCCATTATCGGTAATTCGAATAATTACTTTTTTGTTGACAAAAGACTCTATACTAACCTCTGTTGTGCCGCCGTTTCTTCCGTATCTAATGGAGTTCATAATTAAATTGGTTACAACTTGCTGAATTTTATCCTTATCGGCCTTGACAAAAATTGGATTGCTATATTTAGAATCGAATGTTAGCGTGATTCGTTTATTTGCCGCACCCATTTCTAATAATTCAAATACATTTTTTATTACTTCTACGATATCAAAAATAGTATATTCTAAATTTAAATCGCCCGTTTCCAATTTGGTGATTAAATCTAAATCTTTGACAATATAGATAAGCCGTTCAACACCTTTTTCTGCTCGTTCTAAGTATTTTTTACGAAGCACTTTGTCGTTTGCAGCACCATCTATTAACGTAGAAATATATCCTTGAACCGTAAATAAAGGTGTTTTTAATTCGTGCGAAATGTTTCCCAAAAACTCGCGTCGGTATTCTTCACGAACTTTTAAAGTTTCTATTTCTAATTTTTTATCGGTAGCAAATTTTTTGACTTCCTTGGTCAACGTGGCCATATCGGTAGTGATGGGTTGGCTGCGAAAAGTAGTAGAATCTAACAGTGATACATCATCGTATATTTTTTTAACCCGACGATAAATAAAGCGTTCCACCCGATATTGTAGCACAAAAAAAGAAAAGATAAAAATAGCTGAAGAAAATCCAAAAACTAAATAATAATTCAGCTCTCCAAAAAAATAGAGTGTTACTAGTAAAAATCCAAACGAAAAAAAAGCAATATATAAAGCTGATTTTACTGCAAATTTGTATGTTTTTTTAAAATTAACGGCCATAACAAATGGTTTTTTCTAAAGCGATTCAAAGGTATAGTAATTAATCATTTAAATAAATGAAATGCTTAAATTTCAAATTTATAGCCTACTCCTTTAATAGTTTTAAAAAATTCATCTCCAATTTTTTCTCTAAGCTTACGGATGTGTACGTCGATGGTTCTACCACCAACAATAACTTCATTTCCCCAAACTTTATCTAAAATTTCTTCGCGTTTAAAAACTTTTCCAGGTTTAGACGCTAATAAATAGAATAATTCAAATTCTTTTCGTGGTAAAATAATTTCTTTTTCATCTTGAATAATTTTATACTCCTCCCGATTTATTTCGATGTTTCCTACAATTAGCACATCTTTATTTTGCTCATCTTCTTTTAAACGTCGCAATAATGCTTTGACTTTACTAACTAAAACTTTAGGTTTAATCGGTTTAGCAATATAGTCATCTGCACCTGCCTCAAATCCAGCTACTTGAGAATAATCTTCGCTTCGAGCAGTTAGAAAAGCGATAATGACATGACTTAATTCAGGTATTCGCCTTATATTTTCACAGGCTTCCATACCATCCATTTCGGGCATCATCACATCCAAAATTATTAAATGAGGCAACTCTTTTTTAGCTTTTAGAATGGCTTCTTTACCATTTGAAGCAGTACTTATTTGATAGCCTTCTTGAGCTAGATTATAACCTACAATTTCTAATATATCTTGCTCATCATCAACCAATAAGATTTTAATATCTTTTTTTTTCATGCTTTCTAATTTGTGCATTTGTATTGTAATGATGTTGTAAAGATAAAGATAATACAAAATCAAATACGCTCTTAACTATAATTTAATCTCATAACCTTTTAATAACCTACTTGTATCAAAATCATAACGAGGAGATAACCTGAGCTTTACAAGTTCAAGGCTATTTTTGCACCAAAATTAAAACCATCAAAATGAATTTTAAAATTGTATTTCTTTTCTTAATCAGTTGTACGCTAACATTTGCTCAAAAAGGAACTGTTACTGGTACTTTAACCGATAAAGATATGAATAACGAACCTCTTCCTTTTGCGAATGCTTTTTTAAAAGGAACCCCTTCAGGAACTACTACTGATGAAAATGGTGTTTATGAATTTTCTGCAGAGCCAGGGAATTATATATTGTCTTTAAGTTTTTTAGGTTACGAAACAATTGAAGTGTCAATTGTTGTAAAAGCAAATGAAACTATTACTGTTAATAAAGCATTAACAGCTGGTGGCGGATTTATGTTAAGCGATGTAGTGGTTGAAACAACTACAAGTAAGGAACGTGAAAGTGCCTTGTTAATTGACCAAAAAATTTCAGTTGATATTAAACAAAGCATTGGTGCACAAGAAATGTCACGAAAAGGAATTAGTGATGTGTCTTCTGCAGTGACAAAAACAACAGGAATCACAAAACAAGAAGGTTCTGGAAACATTTTTGTGCGAGGTTTAGGAGATCGTTACAATTCTTCCACAATGAACGGACTACCAATTCCATCAAATAATCCAGAAAAAAAGAATATCAATTTGGATATATTTTCAACCGATATTTTGGAATATGTTTCGATCGACAAAGTGTACAACAGTAAATTATATGGAGATTTTGCTGGAGGAAATATTGATATTATTTCTAAAGATTTTAGCGGGAAACAGTACATTAAATTAGATGTCGAGTCTAAAATCAATAGTAATGCGATTAGTGAAAACAATTTTACATTACAAAACGGCCCATCTGGAAGTGGTTTTACAACTTATGCAATACCAAACAATCCTTTAACAGAATACAACTATAATTCTTTAGGTTTAGATAAAAAATCGCCAATTGCTAGTTCTTTTGGAATCTCGGGAGGTAAATCATTTCAAGTTGGCGAAGTGAGTAGATTGAACTTTTTTGCCACTGCATCATTTAGCAATCAATATTCTGCTATTGCGGATGGATCTGCAAAAGGTGGTGTGAATGAAGCTGGAGTTATCAATAAAGATTTTGAAGAATTTGTTTCCTTAGGATATACTACAAATACAACCCTAATGGGGAATTTAGGTTATAAAATCAATAGCTCTAATAAAATCAATTTCAATTCGGTTTATGTCAACTCTTCTTCACAAACAAAAGAAGAATATTCTGGTCTTATTGTAGATATAGCCAATGACGGAAATGGATTAATTAGACGTTCAACTTATGTGAAGAATAACTTATTTATCAATCAGCTTATAGGTGAACATAAATTTAATGAACGCACAAAGTTAAATTGGGCTGCAGCCTTGAATAAGGTGCAAGGCGACATGCCAGACCGAACACAAAATATCTTTCGAAAAGAAACAAACGGTTATGTTTTATCTAATATTTCTGCACCAGACAATCACCGTTATTTTCAGTATTTAGAAGAAAATGAAACTGTTGGAAATGCTTCTTTAGAATATAAATTCGACAAAAAAGAATTTATCTACAAAGGAAAATTCACTTTTGGATATAATGGCCGATATAAAACCAGAGATTTTGAAGCAACTCAATTCAATTTCAAGTCAAATACAGGTTTTACAAATACGATTGTTGACCCAGATAATTTAGATGCATTTTATAACCAAGAAAATCTTAGCAATGGTTATTTTTCTATTGCAACATTCAGAGGAAATTCTCAAGTAAGCAATGCCTTAGCTCCGCAGACATATGATGGAGAATTATTGATTCACGGGGCTTTTTTAAATACAGAGTATAAATTCGAAAAACTTACCGCATTAGTTGGATTACGAGGAGAATATATTTTTCAGAGTGTCAAATGGAATACGCAATTAGAACCAAGTGGCGGAAAAGACGAGCTAGAAAAAATTGCTTTTTTACCAAGTTTAACAATGAAGTATGAGCTTAATGAAAAACAAAATCTTCGTTTAGGATTTAGCAAAACCTATACGTTACCACAATTTAAGGAAAGAGCCTTATTTGTTTATGAAGAAGTAACTGAGGTAAAGGTTGGTAATCCTGATTTGTATGCTTCAGATGATTATAATTTCGATTTAAAATGGGAATTATTCCCTAAAAATGAAGAAGTTGTTTCTGTTACAGGATTTGGAAAATACATCTTAAATCCAATGAATGAAGTTACTATTTCTTCTTCAACAAATGATATTTCATTTATAAACACAGGTGATTTTGGCTATGTGGCTGGTGCCGAAGTTGAATTAAGAAAATTACTTTTTGAAGTAGAAGGAACTAATTCTCAAAAATTATCCGGCGGATTAAATGCTTCTTATTTATACAGCAATCAAGAGTTAAATACCCTTAAAGTTATTAAAGAAACAGATTACAACGTTGTATTCACTAATGAAGAGGGTAAATTTACAGGAGCTTCCGACTTACTATTAAATGCAGATGTTACTTTTATAACAGAATGGAATGAAAAAGAAAGTAATTTTTCAAGCACAATAGCTTATGCCTATTTTTCTGACAGAGTTTATGCTATTGGAACAAACGGTCGCGGTGATTTAGTTGACAAAGCTTTTGGTTCACTAGACTTTGTGGCAAAATCAAAATTAACAAAGAATCTAGGCGTGAATTTCATTGCTAGAAATTTGCTTGACCCAACAATCAATAGAGTACAGGAAAATAGTTCTGGGGATATTAATGTTTTGACTTATAAAAAAGGATTAAACTTTAATTTAAGCATTAGTTATCAATTTTAAAAAAATAGGATATCTGTTATAAGAGTGATTTCGATCACTCTTTTGCTTTTATAGAATCCGAACATTCGAAACATTGCCTTAATACAATGAGCTACTTTCTTAAAATAAGTTTGACATTCGCTTAACTTTTAACCAATACTAGTAACCCATCTTTGCACAAATAAACAACACAAAAATAAAAAAATGAAAAAAACAATTTTAAAAGTAACCGGTTTAATTGTACTTGCCTTAGGGATTTTCACAAGTTGCACTACAGATGAAGAAGATTCATCGTCTTCAAGTTTTGTTTTAGACCCAAACAATTTTCAGGGAACAATTTCTGATGGTGAAGTAATCTTAAACGCAGGAACTGTTTACAAATTAACAGGAAAAATTCAAGTAAATGAAGGAGCAACTTTAATAATACCAGCAGGAACTATTATTGAAGGAGTTGGTGGTACAGCTTCTTATATCGCAGTAACTCAAGGAGGAAAAATTAATGTGAATGGAACAAGTTCTAATCCTGTGATTTTCACAAGTGGTTTAGCAACTAAAGCTCCTGGTGACTGGGGCGGATTAGTTATTTGTGGAAAAGCTCCGATTAACCGAGTAGACGGCGGAACAGGAACAGCACAATCTGAAGTAGCCGATTTAACTTATGGTGGCACAATCGCTAATGACAATTCTGGTTCTATACGATATTTACGAATTGAATATGCCGGAGCTGCATTTAACAGCGAAAAGGAATTCAACGGAGTTTCTTTATTTGGAGTAGGTTCAGGAACAACTTTTGAATACGTTGAAGCCCTAAATGGTTCAGATGATGGCTTTGAATTTTTTGGTGGAACTGTAAATACTTCTAATTTAGTTTCAATTGGAAATGAAGACGATCAATATGATTGGACAGAGGGTTGGAATGGAACAAATTCTAATTGGTATGGAAAAGTTGCAAATGGAAAAGGAAACCGAGGAATTGAAGCAGATAATTTTGAATTGGGATTTTTAAATATGCCAATAGCTAATCCAACGATTACAAATATGACTTTAGTTGGACCCGGAAGTAGTGCAGAAGTTACTGTATACCCTGAAAACCAAGCTATTAAATTAAGAAGAGGGACGAAAGGAATTTTTTCAAATGTTTATTTAGAAGCATGGAAAACTGGTTTTGATATAGAACATGATGAAACTATTAGCTATGTAGGAAGCTCTTTAATGGCTACTAATGTTAACTTTAACGATGTTCCTACCCAAACGAAAGGCAAAAAAACTGATGGAACTAGTGAAGATGTTTCTACCGCTGTTACTGTTGGAACAGGAATGGGTGCCGGAAACGGAAGCGGTGCTCCGGGCTGGTCTTCTGGCTGGGCAATTGGATTCTAATTAAAACAAAAAAAAGTTATTTAAAATCCTGAATTAAACAATTCAGGATTTTTTTTACTTTGGTATGATATTTGAAATATTTTATTACCTTTGTTAGTGTAATTTATGATGATGACGAAAAAATACTTATTTACTTTTTTAACTATTTTGTTTCTTTCCTTGACCGTTTCGGCTCAAGAAGGGAGGACTCAGCAGTCTTCTAAGTTACAAGAAACTACAATAGAAGGTTTAAGCTTTTATCCTAATCCTGTGAGCAATGGCAAAATATACATCTCATCAAAGTCTTCTTTAGCTAAGGAAATAATCATCTTTGATATTATTGGTAAAATCGTTTTACAAACAATCATATCATCAAAAGAGCTGAACGTTTCGTCCTTATCACCAGGTATTTATATGATTAAAATCAAAGAAGGAGAAGCGACTGCTACCCGAAAATTGATTATCAAGTAGTTAGATTACTATTTATTTACAATTATTAACAATACTTTTACCTACATTTTTTTATTACTCAAGAAAATGTTAGTACCTTTGTCACATAAATTATTTTAAACATTTATTAAAATGAAAAAACTTTACACTCTATCTTTAATTTTGATGTCCGCTTTTGGATTTTCACAACCTGTATTAACTGCTTTCGTAGACGGGCCATGTCCTGGTGGTTTACCAAAAGTATGTGAAATTTACGCTAAAGGAACTGTTGATTTTACACAATTTTCTGTTCAAAATCAAACTAATGCTAATACCACTTGGGGAACTGCAGTAGATTTATCTTCTTTAGGAACAAGAACAAATTCGTTTGTTTATATTATTTATACAAACGCTAACATTGCTGTAGCTACTACGGAATTTCCAATGATTGTTGCTGGTAATAGCATAGAAAACAACGTAATGAACCTTAATGGTGATGACCGTTTAAGAATTATCAACACTTCATCAGAAGCTGTTATTGATCAATTTGGCGTGAGTGATATTGACGGAACAGGAACTTCTTGGGAATGGTTAGATACCTATGCTAAAAGAAATAATGGAACTGGTCCTGACGGAGCTTTCATTGAATCAAATTGGACTATTGCTCCAATCAATACTTTAGATACTGCTGGTTCTTGTTTAACACCTCCTGGCCCACAAGTTCAAACAATTGTTAACTTAGGTTCATATACTTTAAGTTTAAACAAAAATGCTATTGCCGGTTTAAAAGTATATCCTAATCCAGTAGAGAACGGAACATTATATATTTCTACTGACATCAATGCAGAAAAAAGTATCCAAATTTATGATATCCTTGGAAAACAAGTATTAAATAAAGTTACTGCTGCTGAATCAATCAATGTTGCCGCTTTAAAATCTGGTGTTTACATTGTGAAAATCACAGAAGAAGGTAATACTGCTTCTAGAAAATTAGTGATTAAATAAGTTCACTTTTATTATACAAAAAAAGCATCAACGAAAGTTGGTGCTTTTTTTATTCTTATTTTTGCAAAAAAAACATTGACTCCATCTGAAATTTTCTCATTAGCTTCTTCAAAATCATTTGAAAAAATGGCACTCAAAGTGTTTCGTTTTCAATTTGAACAGAATGCAGTTTACCGAGAATTTTGTCAGTTTTTAAAAAAAGACAAGGCAAACGTTAAAGCAATTGCTGATATTCCTTTTTTGCCGATTCAGTTTTTCAAAAGCCACCAAGTAGTCAGTTCGGCATCTCCCATTGAAGTTATATTCACAAGTAGTGGCACTACCGGAATGGTGAATAGCCAACATGCGGTAACCGATTTAGCCTATTATGAGCAAAGTTTCCGAACTGCTTTTGCTCAGTTTTATGGTTCAATTGAAAATTATGTCATCTTAGCACTACTCCCTTCCTATTTAGAGCGTGAAGGCTCATCATTGATTTATATGGTTGATGATATGATAAGAAATTCCAATAATCCAGACAGTGGTTTTTACCTCAACAATTATAACGAGTTAATTGAAAAATTAGAACAACTTGATAATTCAGGTCAAAATGTATTGTTAATTGGCGTGACTTATGCTTTATTAGACTTAATTGAAAAGAAAAAATTTCAATTAAAAAATACGGTTATCATGGAAACAGGCGGTATGAAAGGCAAGCGTAAAGAAATGATTCGCGAGGAATTGCATGCTGCTTTAAGAGAAGGTTTTGGCGTTTCTACCATTCATTCGGAATATGGGATGACCGAATTATTATCACAAGCCTATTCATTTGGAAATGGTATTTTTGAATGTCCGCCTTGGATGCACATCTTAATTCGTGATACAGAAGACGCCCTCAGCTATCTTGCCGACGGAAAAACAGGTGGTATAAATATCATTGATTTGGCGAATGTTAATTCGTGTTCCTTTATTGCTACGCAAGATTTAGGCAAAAAAAATCCCAATCACTCTTTTGAAGTATTGGGACGTTTTGACGCGAGTGATATTCGTGGTTGTAACTTATTGGTTATATAAATCGCAAGATAAAATAGGTTTTCTTTCCGCGTTGCAATAAAACAAATTCATTATTGATTAAATCTTCTTTTGTAATCGAAAAATCTTCTGTTACTTTTTCGCGATTTACAGAAATAGAATTTTCTTTTAATGCTCTTCTTGCTTCTCCGTTAGATGACATAAAACCCGATTTACTGGCTAACGCATCTACAATAGTAATTCCTTCCGCCAAATCCGCTTGAGCTAATTCTGCTTGAGTAATACCATCAAAAACATCTAAAAAAGTTTGACTATCCAATTCTTTTAAATCAGTTGAAGTAGAATTTCCAAATAAAATAGAGGATGCTTTAACCGCTTTATCATATTCTTCTTGAGAATGAACAAAAACCGTAATTTCTTCGGCTAATCTTTTCTGTAACAAACGCAAATGCGGTTCAGCCCTGTGTTTTTCAATTAAATCATCAATAGTCGCTTTATCTAAAAAAGTAAAGATTTTGATATATTTTTCGGCATCTACATCAGTTGAATTAAACCAAAATTGATAAAATTTATACGGCGAGGTTTTGTCGGCTGTTAACCATACATTTCCGCCTTCCGATTTTCCAAATTTAGAACCGTCAGCTTTGGTGATAAGCGGCGTTGTTAAAGCAAAAGCTTTACCTCCTTCTTCTGAATTCACGTTCATTCTTCGCACCAATTCAGTTCCCGTTGTAATATTTCCCCATTGGTCTGAGCCCCCCATTTGCAATACACACTGGTGGTGTTTGTGCAAATAGTAAAAATCATAACCTTGAATTAATTGATACGTAAACTCCGTAAACGACATTCCTTCGCCTATTTCGCCACTCAAGCGTTTTTTGACCGAATCTTTCGCCATCATATAGTTCACGGTAATTCGCTTACCAATATCGCGAGCAAATTCAATAAACGTAAAGTTCTTCATCCAATCATAGTTATTTACTAAAAGAGGCGCATTTGCGTCGGCCGAATTAAAATCTAAAAACCGAGAAAGCACATTTTTAATACCTTCTACATTTTTATTAAGTGTTTCTTCATCTAACAAATTCCGCTCATCTGATTTTCCAGATGGGTCGCCAATCATTCCAGTAGCACCACCGACAAGGGCAATGGGTTGATGCCCAAAATTTTTTAAATGAACCAATAAGATAATCTGAACCATGCTGCCAATATGCAATGAATCTGCGGTAGGATCAAATCCGATGTAAGCAGTTGTTGCTTCTTTCAACAATTGTTCTTCCGTTCCCGGCATCATATCGTGAAACAAACCTCGCCAACGTAATTCTTCTACTAAATTTTTCATTTAAATTAATTTTGGCAAAGATAGTTTTAATTCGATAATTTGAAAATGTACAACGGAAACATTTATCTTTGTTTTATGAATTTAGTTACTGGCGGAACCGGATTAGTGGGAGCACATTTACTCTTGCATTTAGCACAAAAAGGCGAAAAGTCAAAAGCGTTGTATCGCAATGAAATCACCATTCACAAAACCAAAGCATTATTTGAACAATTTCAAAAATCAGAATTATTTTCTGAAATTGAATGGGTTGAAGGTGATTTAAATGATATTCCTGCTTTAGAAATAGCTTTTAAGCACTGCACATTAGTTTATCATTGTGCTGCTTTGATTTCCTTTGACCCCACAGACGAAGCGATATTGCGAAAAGTAAATATTGAAGGAACAGCCAATATGGTTAATTTATCATTGGCTTTTGGAATAGAAAAATTTTGCTATGTAAGTTCAATCGCTGCTTTAGGTGATTTAAATGAAAGCGAAACTATTATTACTGAAGAAAGTGAGTGGAATCAAGAAAAAGCACATAGTGATTATGCCATTTCGAAATACGGTGCCGAAATGGAAATTTGGAGAGCCCAACAAGAAGGATTAAGTTGTGTTATTGTAAATCCTGGAGTAATTTTAGGTACGGGTTTTTGGGACTCTGCAAGTGGTGAAATTATTACTAAAATAAAAAAAGGAATGCCTTTTTACACCTTGGGCTCTAGCGGTTTTGTAGCTGTTGAGGACTTGGTTAACGTAATGTTTTTATTGATGAAAAGCTCCTTTTCTGGAGAACGTTTTACCGTAATAGCAGAAAACATCGATTTTAAAACCTTATCCAATTGGATTGGGCAAAATTTTAACGTAAAGCCTCCCTATTTATATGCAAAACCCTGGATGACAATGTTGGCATGTCGAATAGACTGGGTATTATCAAAACTCCTACTTAAAAAGAGAATATTATCTAAATCAATGGTGAAATCGCTGCACACAACCGCTATGTATTCCAATGACAAAATAACTAAAACCTTATCCTTTACCTTTAAACCTATTCGGGTTTACCTCAAAGAAATCAGTTCACTTTAGCTAGCTATTCCTTTTTTAAAAAAGTATTTCTACGTTTATTTTTAGTAGAGTCAATCACCGTTTTTGTCGATGGTATTGGTCTTTTCACTACGGCCATGGCACTATCCGCTTGTTTTTTTTGCTCTCCCAATTGGAGCTCTACCTTTTCATACATTTTTTTATAATTTTTTAAATCAGCAGCATAATAAAGGTTGTTTTCAACAAATTGCAAACTATCAATTTTATATTTTTTATAAATATAGGTATACGGATTTATTTGATGTTGTTCTAAAATAACTGGATTGTTAGATTTAATGGCTTCTAGCACACTTAAATCATATATAATAGAAATCATTGTTTCTTCTTCAATAAACTTTTTGGGTTTTTTAGCCTTCTCTTTTTGACAAGAAAAAGTCAATAATCCTATAAAAAAAAGAATGAAGATGCCTTTTATATTCATTTTATTATCGGTTAAAAAGTAGTCGTTTACCCACTTTAATTTCATTCACTTTTGAGTTGTGATAAACCAATTGTCCGTTCACAAAGGTATGCGTAATACGCGATTTAAAATTAGTGCCTTCAAAAGGAGACCAACCGCATTTGTAAAGAATATTCTCTTTTTTAACGCTCCAAGGTTTTGCGGGATTTATCAAAACCATATCGGCATAATAACCTTCTTTTAAAAAGCCTCGTTTTTCTATTTTAAAAATTTTAGCAGGATTATGGGCCATTTTTTCGACAATTTTTTCAATAGAAATTTTTCCTTGATGAAAAGCTTCAAACATTGCCACGACCGCATGTTGTACTAAAGGTCCGCCCGAAGGAGCTTTAGTATAGATTTGATTTTTTTCTTCAAGTGTATGCGGTGCGTGATCAGTAGCAATCACATCGATGCGATCGTCTAACAAAGCATTCCATAAAGCAGTTCGGTCTTTATCAGTTTTTACTGCTGGATTCCATTTGATAAGATTACCTTTCGTATTATAATCGTCATTCGTGAACCATAAATGATGGACACAAACTTCTGCCGTAATTTGTTTTTCTTCCAATGGAATTTTGTTGGTAAACAATTCCATTTCTTTAGCTGTAGAAAGATGAAAAACGTGAAGTCTTGCTCCTGTTTTCTTCGCCAAAGCGATGGCTTTAGAGGAAGACAAATAACAGGCTTCTTCACTGCGAATTAAATGATGAAATTTAACTGGGATATCTTCGCCATATTCTTCTTTATACTGAGCTAAATTTGTCTGAATCGTCTGTTCATCTTCACAATGTACCGCAATTAACATTTTGGTTGAAGAAAATATTTTTTCTAAAGCCTCTTGGTTATCCACCAGCATGTTTCCGGTTGAAGAACCTAAAAACAACTTTATTCCAGCCACATTTCGTGGATTGGTTTTTAAAATTTCGTCTAAATTCGTATTGGTTCCTCCCATCATAAAAGAATAATTGGCATGAGAAGAATTGGATGCAATTTGGTATTTATCTTCTAATAATTCTTGCGTAATCGCATTGGGAACCGTATTGGGTTGTTCAATAAAAGAGGTTATTCCGCCTGCAACGGCAGCTCTGGATTCTGATGCTATGTCTCCTTTGTGAGTCAAGCCCGGTTCACGAAAATGCACTTGGTCATCAATGGCTCCTGGAATTAAATAATTTCCTTCTGCATCAATCACTTTAAAATCGGGTTTTGCACTAATACTATCTGCAATTTCAACAATAAATTCACCATCAACCAATACGTCGCCTTCAACGATTTTTCCTTCGTTGACAATTTTAGCATTCTTAATTAAGATTTTATTCATTTTTATAATTACAGTCGGTTGAACATTTTTTGAAAACGCAATGAAATGACGCCAAAAACAGCTTCTTTAATAATTCCATTATTCATTTTTGATTTTCCTTGCGTTCTATCTGTAAAAATAATGGGGACTTCTATAATCTTAAAACCTTTACAAAAAACACGGTATTTCATTTCAATTTGAAAGGCATAGCCCACAAATTGAATTTTATCTAAATTAATGGTTTCTAAAACCGTTCGTTGATAGCAAATAAATCCCGCGGTGGAATCGTGAATCTTCATTCCGGTAATTAAATTCACATACACCGATGCAAAATAAGACAGCAACACACGGCTTAATGGCCAATTTACCACATTCACTCCACGCACATAGCGAGAACCGATTGCCATTTGTGCTCCATCCATTGCACAAGCATCGTGCAGCCGTTCTAAATCAATTGGATTGTGTGAAAAATCGGCATCCATCTCAAAAATAAATTGATAATCACGTTGTAAAGCCCATTTAAACCCATGAACATAGGCCGTTCCTAATCCAGCTTTACCCGTTCGTACTTCTAGAAAAAGAGTATTTGGAAATTCAAGCTGAAGTTCTTTTACTTTTTCAAAAGTTTTGTCGGGAGAATTATCATCAACCACTAATATATGAAATGTTTTTTGTAATGCAAAAACGGCTCGAATAATACGTTCTATATTTTCGATTTCATTATAGGTTGGAATCACAACTAATCCACTGTTCATAAATACCATAAATTTCATAGCAAAAGTAAACTTTTTATAAAAGATGATTCATAATAAAAGTATAATAAAGTGAATGAACTAAAAAAATAGTAATTTTACATCGAAATTATGGACTATATTCTTGGACAACGCGTGATTGAAAATAATGACTGGGCAACGATTTTGTTTGTCCTATGTTTTATCTTGATTGCCATAACCAAAACTTTTTTTGAAGCCCGTTTTAATGATTTTTTAAAGCTTATTGTGACGGATAAGTATACCAAAATCTACAAAGATTCTTCGTTTATGTTAAGTTGGTTTACGATTAGTTTATTTATCGTTCAACTAATTTCGATTGCCTTTTTTATATTACTACTCTTAAATTATTTTGGACTAGCCTCTAAAACCGATTGGATAAAATACATTCAAATTATTACCTTAATTGGTGTGTTTGTTTTATCGAAATATTTAGTTGAAAAAATCATCGCTACCTCCTTTAAGATAGAAGACTTTATTGAACAGTTTAATCTTCAAAAGGTGAGTTACCGCACTTTTATTGGCGTGTTTTTATTGCCAATTAATTTAATTTTGTATTATAATGACGTTTATTCAGATTTTATAATATACAGCGTTCTCGCTATTGTGTTGATAGTTAATGGCTTTACCTACTTGCTTTCATTAAAGGCATATCAAAATTTACTATTTAGTAAGATGTTTTATTTTATTTTGTATCTTTGTGCCCTTGAAATAGCCCCCTACTATTTTATGTATTATTGGTTTACAAGACGATAGTTTTTATAACAAGTCCGTATATGAAAGTGAAAACAATTTTGGTGTCACAACCAGAACCAAAAGTAGAGAACTCCCCATACTTTGAGCTGATTCAGAAGCATAAAGTAAAAATTGATTTCAGACCCTTTATTCATATTGAAGGGGTTTCATCAAAGGATGTCCGAGGCCAAAAAATCGATTTAAATAATTTTACGGCTATCATTTTAACTAGTCGAAATGCTGTTGACCATTTTTTTAGAGTGGCAGAGGAAATGCGATATAAAGTGCCTGAAGATTTGAAATATTTTTGCCAATCGGAAGCGGTTGCTTTTTATCTTCAAAAATATGTGGTGTATCGCAAACGTAAAATTTATGTTGGCCAAAAGGATTTTGTTGATTTATCTCCTTTGATAAAAAAATACAAAGAAGAGAAATTTTTGTTACCTGCATCTGATCAATTAAATTTTGACATCCCACAAACGCTTACTAATCTAAAAGTAGATTGGACTCAGGCTGTTTTTTACAAAACAGTAATGAGTGATTTATCCGATTTAGCAGATGTTTATTATGATATTTTGGCCTTTTTTAGTCCAACAGGAATTAAGTCATTATTCAAAAATTTTCCTGAATTTAAACAAAACAATACACGGATAGCTGTTTTTGGTAGTACCACACAAAAAGAAGCATTAGACCGCGGCTTACGAGTCGATATCATGGCTCCTTCGCCAGAAGCTCCTTCGATGACGATGGCTTTAGAAAAATATATTACAAAAACAAATAAAGATAAGTAAGCTGCTTTGTATTTGGTTTTTTGACAAAATAAAAAAGAGTCCTTCAAAATTTGAAGGACTCTTTTCGTTAGGTTAGTTAATGTAAAATTATAGTTGAGGACCTGCTTTTACCAAGTTTTGTCCTTCTTCATTATCAGTATACTGAACGAAATTTTTTATAAATAAACCGGCTAAATTAGCTGCTTTTTCATTCCACTCCGCCTTATTTGAATAGGTATCTCTCGGATCAAGAATGGCCGGATTCACTTCGTGCAAAGCTGTTGGAATAGCAAAATTAAACATCGGAATAGTTTTTGTTTCAGCTTTTTCAATAGACCCATCTAAAATAGCATCGATAATGGCTCGTGTGTCTTTAATTGAAATTCTTTTTCCAGTTCCATTCCAACCTGTATTGACCATATAAGCGGTAGCGTTGTGCTCTTCCATTTTCTTTACTAATTCTTCACCATATTTGGTTGGATGTAACGATAAAAACGCTTTACCAAAACAAGCAGAGAAAGTTGGTTGTGGTTCAGTTACTCCTCTTTCTGTTCCAGCTAATTTTGCTGTAAATCCAGAAAGGAAATAATACTTCGTTTGCTCAGGAGTAAGTTTAGAAACGGGAGGCATAACACCAAAAGCATCTGCTGTTAAGAAGATTACTTTTGTAGCATGCCCTGCTTTAGAAACTGGCTTAACAATATTTTGAATATGATTAATTGGATAAGAAACACGCGTATTTTGCGTTACTGAACCATCTTTAAAATCAATTATTCCATTCGCATCAACGGTTACATTCTCTAATAAAGCATCTTTTTTGATAGCTCCATAAATATCTGGCTCGTTTTCTTTACTTAAATCAATGGTTTTTGCATAACAACCACCTTCAAAATTAAAAACACCTTCGTTATCCCAGCCGTGCTCATCATCGCCAATTAATTCGCGTTTTGGATCTGTTGACAAGGTTGTTTTTCCAGTTCCAGACAAACCAAAGAAAACAGCTACATCTCCGTCCTTTCCTTTATTTGCAGAACAGTGCATAGAAGCTATTCCTTGTAAAGGCAAATAATAATTCATCATCGAGAAAAGACCTTTTTTCATTTCTCCTCCATACCAAGTCCCACCAATAATTTGAACTTTTTCTGTTAAGTTGAAGGCCACATATACTTCAGAATTTAAACCGTGGGCGGCATAATCCTTAAAGGTTGTTTTTGAACCATTCATCACAATAAAATCAGGCTCACCAAAATTTTCAAGTTCCTTTTCTGTTGGACGGATGAACATGTTTTTAACAAAATGAGCTTGCCAAGCCACTTCCATAATAAAACGCACTTTTAATCGTGTGTTTTCATTGGCACCACAAAAGGCGTCAACTACAAATAATCTTTTTCCAGAAAGTTGGTTAACTGTATTCTCTTTCAAAGCTATCCATGTTTCTTGAGAAATAGGCTTGTTATCGTTTGGAGCTTTTGGAGAATTCCACCAAATGGTATCTTTCGTCACGTCATCTTCTACAATATATTTATCTTTTGGAGAACGACCAGTAAATTCACCAGTCATTACATTTACAGCTCCGAGCTCGGATAACTGTCCTTTTTCAAAACCTTGAAGACCTGAACTGAGCTCTTCTTTATATAAAAATTCAAACGAAGGATTGTAGATTATTTCTTGGGCATTGTGTATCCCGTATTTTTCTAACGAAATCGATTTCGTAATTTGAGCGGATGTATCCATAAAATTAACCGTTTAGTTGTGTTTATTTATTTGGCAAAAATAAAAATTTAATCTTTACTATTTTGAGATTTATCAATAAATTATGCTTTTTGTTTATAAATATCAAAAAACAGAACGCCCCAAGCGACAATTAATAACAATCCCCCAATTGGCGTAACAGGGCCTAAAAAGCCAAAATCAACCGAAGTAACGGCCGGTGTTGCTAATAAAAAAATGGAGCCAGAAAAAAGCAAAACCCCAACCAACACTAAACTTAGAATGATTTTCTTACTTTTTTCTGTTACTAAAGAAGTGGTTCCGAGAAAAAGCAAAAAAATAGCGTGATACATTTGGTAACGCACCCCTGTTTCAAAAGTGGTCAATTGGTTTTCTGTAAGTTGTGATTTTAACGCATGGGCTCCAAAAGCACCTAAAATAATAGCTAAAATCCCAAGAACTGCGGCAAAAAGAATTATTTTTCGATTCATTTGGCTTAAAATGTCTGACAAATTTACACATTTAAATTTTCTCAAAAAAAGAATTAACAGCACTTAATTTGTTAGAAATATAACATTTGCTTACTTTCGTGTGATTTTTATACTAAAACCCATGAGAAATATTCTGATTATTGGAGCAGGTCGATCAGCTTCTTCGCTTATAAAGTACTTACTCACAAAGTCTGACTCTGAAAAACTGCATCTCACCATCGCTGATTTATCATTAGAATTAGCCATGAAAAAAACCAATAATCACCCGAATGCAACGCCAATTCAGTTGGACACTGTTAATGTAGAACAGCGGCAGAAAGAAATTCAAAAGTCGGACATTGTCATTTCTATGCTTCCTGCTCATTTGCATGTAGAAATTGCACAAGATTGTATCGCTTTCAGAAAAAATATGGTCACTGCTTCTTATATAAGTCCGAAAATGCAAGAGTTAGATGCTCAAGCAAAAGAAAATGGTTTAATTTTTATGAATGAAATCGGACTTGATCCTGGCATTGACCATATGAGTGCGATGAAAGTCATTGATGAAATTAGAGCAAAAGGCGGAAAAATGATTCAGTTTGAGTCGTTTTGTGGCGGCTTAGTTGCTCCCGAAAGCGATACTAATTTATGGAATTATAAGTTTTCATGGAACCCTAGAAATGTAGTATTAGCTGGTCAAGGCGGTGTTTCGAAGTTTATTCAAGAAGGAAAGTATAAATATATTCCGTATAATAAATTATTTAGAAGAACGGAGTTTTTAGAAGTAGAAGGCTATGGCCGATTTGAAGGCTATGCAAATCGCGATTCGTTAAAATACCGTAGCATTTACGGACTAGATTCTATTTTGACGATGTATCGCGGCACGCTTCGTCGGGTTGGTTATTCAAAAGCATGGGACATGTTGGTGCAACTCGGCATGACTGACGATAGCTATACGATGGAAAATTCTGAAAACATGACCTATCGTGATTTTACAAATTCCTTCTTGGCTTATCATCCAACGGATTCGGTAGAGTTGAAGTTACGTCATTACCTTAAAATTGACCAAGATGATGTGATCTGGGATAAATTTATGGAACTCGATTTATTTGATGCTTCCAAAAAAGTGTCCATTAAAAATGCAACGCCGGCTCAAATATTAGAGAAAATTCTAGCTGAAAAGTGGGCTTTACAACCAGAGGACAAAGACATGATTGTGATGTATCATAAATTTGGTTACGAATTAAACGGAAAAGAGTGTCAAATTGATAGCACCATGGTTTGTCTTGGAGATGATCAAACCTATACTGCAATGGCTAAAACAGTTGGCTTGCCAGTTGCTATTGCCACTTTACAAATTTTAAACGGCAACATCAAAACTCCCGGTGTTCAAATTCCAATTAAAAAAGAAGTATACCTTCCAATTTTAAAAGAATTAGAATCTTTTGGTGTTGTTTTTAATGAAAAAGAAGTACCTTATATGGGTTATAATCCAAATAATGTAGCGGGATAATTTTGAATTTTACAATCTGTTTTTATTAATTTCGTCTTGTAATTGGCGTCCCAATTTCTGTTCTTTTTCTAAAGCTTTGTGCTTATAGTCTTCAAAATCAGTTTCTAATTTTTCTGCGTGACTTTTTTGTTCATTTGCGACTGATTTAGCACTTTTAAGTTGAACAAACAACAACAGTAAAACAAGTCCTAAGACAGAGACAATTCCCCACATCAAATAATTGTAGTTGGTTTTACTCATCGTAGTTCCAAATAAATCAACATTATTTTGAGCCGTTTGCAATTCATTTAAATTCGCTTGTGTTGTTTTTAAGGTGTCGTTTAGTTTTGACACGATCGCTTGATGACTCTCTTTTTGTTTTTTTAAATCAACTAATTCCTTTTGGTATTGACGAACAGAATCCGTGCTGCTTTTTTTAAGTTGTAATAAATAGTCTTTTTTTACCACTTTATACTCTTGAAAATTGTTTGACTTTTGCATAACATAATCAAACTGCTCGTTTAAAGTACCGTTACTTTTTCCTTGGCTATTTTCTTGAGCAAAAGCTAAGGAGGTTATTGAAATCAAGAGGAAAACTATATAATTTTTCATAAAAAACATCTCATTAAACTCGTTTATAAAAATTAGAGGCATAACAAATTTAATTTTTTTTGTTTAAGTATCCTAACTTATTATCGTTATCAGAAGTGCTTTTAGAAAAATAAATTACTTTTACCTATCAAAAATGAAAATTTTAGAACAATTTATAACTTTATTCCTATTTTTGATTTAAAATAGAAACTTATGAAAATTAATTCTTTAGAAGTTGAAATAGATGGGATTGATAAAGAGATTCTTCGCGATTTGATGGAAGATGCTCGAAAACCTATTTTACAAATTGCAAATAAAATTGGCATTTCAGGAGCGGCCATTCACCAACGTTTACGTAAATTAGAAGAAGCCGGCGTGATTTCGGGTTCTAAATTCATACTTAATCATAAGGTTTTAGGCTATAAAACGATGGCATTTATTGGAGTTTATTTAGACAAAGCTTCTAGCAATGCAGAAGCGGTGAAAGAACTAAAAAAAATTCCTGAAGTTTTGGAATGCCATTATACCACTGGAAATTGGAGTATTCTCATTAAGATTATTTGTCGGGACAATGAACATTTGATGCTTTTGTTAAACAAAAAAATTCAACCAATTGACGGCGTTTCTCGTACGGAAACCTTTATTTCGTTAGACCAACAAATTGAACGTCAAATCCAATTATAGAACAAAAACTTCGATTAAAGATTGTAAAAAAGTTCAAAATGACAAAATAGCATAAAAAAACCCAAGCTCTTTTTACGGAATTTGGGTTTTTGAATTAGTTTCTTTTTTTTATTAATCTCTTGAACCAAATACTTGCATAGCCCAGTAAATTAGAGAAGCTAAGGCTCCAATTGCTGCTACTAAATAGGTTCGTGCCGCCCATTTTAAGGCATCTTCTGCTCCTTCATATTCTTGTTGCCCCACCATATTTGCTTTTTTTAACCAAGCCAATGCCCGATTACTTGCGTCATATTCAACGGGTAACGTGACAAAACTAAATGCAGTAGCCAGCGACATCATAACTAAACCTGCCACGGCTACATAAAATCCGATAGCACTACCAGAAGCTGCTCCTAAAATTAATCCGCCAATTACTAACCATTGTGACATTCCCGAAGAAACACTCACGATTGGTACTAATTTAGAACGCATCGCTAACCATTGATAAGCGGTAGCATGTTGCACAGCGTGTCCAACTTCGTGTGCAGCTACGGCGGCGGCGGCGGCATTACGTTGATTGTAAACTGCTTCACTTAAATTTACAGTTTTATCCACCGGATTGTAGTGATCTGTTAAACGACCGGGTGTAGATATCACTTTGACATCGTAAATTCCGTGATCATTCAACATATGCTGAGCAATTTCTGCTCCACTCAATCCGTTTCGCAAACTTACTTTGGAATAAAATTCAAATTTTTTCTTCAATTTTGAACTAACCAACCAGCTCACTAAAGCGATGGCTCCTAATAAAATATAATATCCAATCATAGCATTTTTGTTTTAAACTAACTAATAGCAAAAGGCATTCCAAACTCAGGAAATGACATCTTGACATTTATATATTATACGTAAATTTCTAAAAAAGTTACAAAAAGGAAGTAAAAAAAACCGCAGATTCACAAATTTTAAAAATAACTGTGAAGCTGCGGTTAAAGAAAAAAACAAATTTCTATCCTACCAAATTTATGATTTTTCCTGGAACAATTATGATTTTTTTAGGCGTATTTCCCGCCAATTGAGCAATGGTTCGTTCATCTGCCATGATGATTTCTTCAATTTGAGCAGCGGTTAAATCTAAAGGTAATTTCAACGTAAAACGCATTTTTCCATTGAAGGAAACAGGATATTCTTTTTCTGATTCTACTAAATATTTTTCTTCAAAAATTGGGAAATCTACTTTAGAAATAGAGCCTTCATAACCTAATTGTTTCCATAATTCTTCAGCAATATGTGGTGCATAAGGCGAAATTACAACAGCTAAAGGTTCTAAAATTGCTCTATGATGACATTTTAAAGTGGCTAATTCATTCACACAAATCATAAATTGGGAAACCGAAGTATTGAAAGAGAAATTCTCAATATCTTCTGTCACTTTTTTGATGGTTTTATGCAACGATTTATACATTTCAGCGGTTGGTTCGTCATTGGTTACATTTAATCCGTTATCATCAAAATACAATCTCCATAGTTTTTTTAGGAAACCAAAAACTCCTGTAATTCCTGCAGTATTCCACGGTTTTGCTTGTTCTAAAGGTCCTAAAAACATTTCATACAAACGCAACGTATCGGCTCCATATTCATTACAAATTTCATCAGGATTGACGACGTTATATTTTGATTTAGACATTTTTTCTACTTCGCGACCAACGATGTATTTTCCATCTTCTAAAATGAATTCAGCATCTTTATAATCTACATATAATGGATGATTTTTGAATTTTTCTATATCTAATTCATTTGTAATATCATTAATTACAGCTAAATCAACGTGAATTGGTGCTACATTTAGTGATAAAATTTCGTTATTTGAATCTAAATCTGCAATAGATGAATTTAAAATAGAAAAATCATTTCTTCTATTAAATGACAATAACAATTGTTTTTTAACCCCAGTATTAAAAATTGCCTTCTTTTTATCTCTCAACCAAGCTTCATTAGAAATCGAAGAGTTAAAAATTTCATTTTGATACTTTAAATCAATATAAGTTATAGATTCTAATCTATAAACAAAAGCACTCATTCCCAAAATCATTCCTTGATTAATCAACTTTTTAAATGGTTCTTCTGTTGGTGCAAAACCTCTGTCTTTTAAGAATTTGTTCCAAAAACGAGCATACAATAAATGTCCGGTTGCGTGTTCGCTTCCTCCAATGTATAAATCTACATTTTGCCAGTAATCTAACGCTTCCTTGCTTGCAAATTCTTCTTCATTTTGTGCGTCCATATAACGCATCCAATACCAAGAAGAACCAGCCCAACCCGGCATTGTGTTTAATTCTAAAGGAAAAATAGTTTGGTTATCTATTAACTGATTACTAACTACTGAACACTGAACACTGTCCCAAGCCCAAACCGTTGCATTTCCTAAAGGTGGTTGTCCATCTTCTGTTGGTAAATACTTTTCTACTTCTGGTAATTCAATGGGTAAATATTTTTTGTCAATCATTTGTGGTAAACCATTCACATAATAAACCGGAAAAGGTTCACCCCAATATCTTTGTCTTGAAAAAACAGCATCACGCAAACGGTAATTTGTTTTTCCTTTACCTTGTTTTATATTTTCTAAAGCTTCAATGGCTTTTTTTGTTCCTTCTTTATAGCCTAAACCGTTTAAGAAATCGGAGTTTGTTAGTGTAAATCCTGTTTTTTCACCATAAGCAAAATCCACCCCGCCCGTTGGGCACCCCTCCAATGGAGGGGAATTTAAACTAAAAATATTTTTAATTTCAGGCATTCCGTTGGTTCCTTTGAAGAAATTTGCGAAAGCATAATCACGTTCATCACCACAAGGAACCGCCATAACCGCTCCTGTGCCATAACCTGCTAAAACGTAATCACCAATCCAAACCGGAATGGGTTCTTTTGTAAAAGGATGTTCGGCATAAGCACCTGTGAAAACGCCAGAAATGGTTTTTACATCGGCCATTCGTTCTCTTTCTGAACGTTTTGCTGTGGCCAGAACATAAGCTTCAACAGCTTCTTTTTGTTCAGGCGTTGTGATTTTAGCGACCAAATCGTGTTCTGGTGCTAAAGTCATAAAGGTTACTCCGAAGATGGTGTCGGGACGGGTGGTGAAAACTTCGATAAAATTTGTTTCAGGTTTAAAGTTTAAAGTTTCCTCAGTTTGCGAATCTTTACTAAACTTTGAACTTTGAACTTTGAACTTAACAGTTGCTCCAACACTTTTCCCAATCCAATTTCTTTGCGATTCTTTTAAAGATTCTGTCCAATCGATATCGTTTAAACCTTGTAACAAACGTTCTGCATAAGCTGAAATTCGCATCGACCATTGAGTCATTTTTTTACGAATTACAGGATGACCACCACGTTCTGAAACGCCGTTTACGATTTCGTCATTGGCTAAAACGGTTCCTAATCCTGGACACCAATTTACTTCTGTTTCTGCTAAATAGGTTAATCGATAGTGTAATAGTATTTTTTGTTGTTCGTCTGATGAAAAAGTGTTCCATTCATCTGCTGAAAAAGAAACGATATTGTCATCACAAACTGCATTTACATTGGTATTTCCTTTCTTTTCAAATTCTTGAATTAACGTGCAAATACTTTCTGCTTTGTTGGAATCATTATTGTACCACGATTCAAATAATTGGATGAAAATCCATTGTGTATGTTTGTAATAATCAGCGTTTGAAGTACGCACTTCCCTATTCCAATCAAATGAAAATCCGATTTTATCAAGTTGTTCGCGGTAACGAGCAATATTTTCTTTAGTCGTTTTATCGGGATGTTGCCCAGTTTGAATCGCGTATTGTTCTGCTGGCAAGCCAAAAGAATCGTAACCTTGTGGATGCAATACATTGAATCCTTTGTGCCGTTTGTAGCGAGCTACAATATCGGAAGCAATATAACCAAGTGGATGACCAACATGTAAACCTGCTCCAGATGGATAAGGAAACATGTCTAATACATAGTATTTAGGCAGTAGGTTTTGGGTAGTAGGTTGTTGGGCTGCAAATGTTTGGTTTTCTGACCAGTAGTTGCGCCAATAGGCTTCGATTTCGTTTGGATAATATTTCATTTTTTTAAGATGCTGAGTTTCTGAGAGGCTAAGTTGCTCGGTTTTTATATTTTAAAGGGCAAATTTACGTTTATTGTACTAAAGTCAAAACTTTGACCGTTATAAACTGTGGTTTAACCAATTTCTTTTTTAATTTTACCCCTTAAAATCAATTATATGGCATCATCATTTGAAAAATATCAGAAAAGAAGGCTTATTTCTTCCTACTTTTCTGTGGTTTTAAGTGTTTTTTTAGTTCTTTTTCTGTTGGGAATTTTAGGTCTTTTTATTGTTAATTCAAAGAAAATTTCCAATGATTTTAAAGAGCAAATTCCAATGTCGGTTTATTTTAAAGATACGGCCAAAGATAGCACACTCAAGGCTTTTGGTGCAATGTTAAAAGAATCTGCATTTGTAAAAACAGATACTTTTGTTTCTAAAGAAGATGCCGCTTCTAAACATAAAGATATTATTGGCGAAGATTTTATGCAGTTTTTAGGATTTAACCCCTTACAAAATTCCTATGATATTCACTTAAAAGCAGATTATGTTCAGGCGGATAGCATCAAAACAATTGAACAAGATTTTAAAGAAAATAAATTCATTTCTGATATTGTTTATGACAAACATTTAGTGGATTTAGTAAATGACAATGTTAAAAAAATTACCTTTTGGATATTAGTCGTAACCGGATTCTTAGCAATCGTTGCGGTGTTACTTATTAATAGCTCCATGCGATTATCAATTTATTCCAACCGATTTATCATTAAAACGATGCAAATGGTAGGAGCTACAAAATCATTTATTCGCAAACCTTTTATCATGCGAAGTATAAAATTAGGGATGATTGGTGCTTTATTATCTGATGCGGCCATCCTTGCTGTATTAGTTTACATCGATACAAATTTTCCTAAATTGGGGATTTTAGCAGACAAACCCATGATTGCCGCGGTGTTGATTGGCGTTTTACTTTTAGGGGTTTTGATTTCGTGGTTCAGCACCTTTTTTGCCACTCAAAAATTCCTTAATTTGCGAACCGACGATTTATATTAATTTTTCTTTTTTCAAAAACCAGCAACTATGAGTAGTAAAAACGAACAAAAACAAGAGTTTCTTTTTGAAAAAGTAAACTATAAAATTCTTTTAATTGGTCTTGCTATTATTGCCCTCGGATTTATTTTGATGAGTGGCGGCGGCAGTGACGATCCAAAAGTATTTAGTGAGGCAATTTTCAACTTTCGTCGCATTCGTTTAGCTCCAACTGTTGTTTTAGCTGGATTTGGTGTGGTTATTTATGCTATCTTGAAAAATCCCATCAAAAAATAGTGGAGAGTATTCTATCACGATTGAAAGGCAACGCTATTATCTTGAAAAGTTATTTTTTGGTAGCCTTTGCAATTATTCTGTTTTTTGGTAGCTGTATTTCAAAAACCGAAGATCCTGTCATTACAAAAATCACCGCAGAAAATTACAAGAACCTTACTCTAAATCTAAAAAAGAAAACAATTGTTCATTATTGGTTTTCATATTGTGAACCTTGTATAAAAGAAATGCCCGCTTTAGAAAAAATGGCATCAGAAAACAATTTAGATGTACTTCATATAAGTGCTGACAAAAGTGACAGCAAAATGCAAGACAATCTGAGTACCGTTTTAAAAAAGCTTGAAATGAAAACATGTTACATTGTAGATTTTGAAGATTTATATCCGGGTGGCACAAAATTCATAGCAATACAAAGGGATTTTGCAAAAAAAGTCGGCTGGCCGTCCTTTGGTAGTCCGTATTATATTCTTTTGGATAAAAATGGAAAGACAATTATTGCTGCTGATGAATTATCAAAAATAAAAGAAAAACTATAAAAAGAAAGAAGTCATTACCAGTAGAAATGAACTAAAAACTGATACTGAAAAACTAAATTAAATGGAATTATTACACGTCATACTCATCGCTATTATTGAAGGCTTAACGGAATATTTACCAGTTTCTTCAACGGCTCACATGATTTTTGTGAGTTCGTATTTTGGAATTCAAGAAGATGATTTTGTGAAGCTTTTTCAAGTTTCAATTCAGTTTGGAGCCATTTTAGCTGTTGTATTTTTATATTGGCGGAAGTTTTTTGACTTTTCAAAATTTCAATTTTATATTAAATTAGCTGCAGCGGTAATTCCAGCTTTAATTTTAGGAAAATTATTTGATGACAAAATCGATGCGGTTTTAGGAAACCCTATTCCAATTGCCATCGTGCTCATTCTTGGAGGTGTTATTTTACTTTTTGTAGACAATCGATTTAAAAATCCAACTATCGTTAGCGAAGAACAAATCACGGTAAAGAAAGCCGTTATTATTGGTTTTTGGCAATGTTTAGCGATGATGCCCGGCACTAGCCGAAGTGCTGCTTCGATTATTGGCGGAATGCAACAAGGTTTAACCAGAGCAACGGCAGCCGAATTTTCATTCTTTTTAGCCGTTCCAACGATGTTAGCCGTCACCGTTTATTCCTTATTTTTAAAAACATACGAAGTCACACAATTAAAAGGATACGAACTTTTAGTACAAGGCAATAACATCAAGTTTTTTCTTATCGGAAACATAATTGCCTTTGTCGTTGCCGTTTTAGCCATTAAACTTTTCATAGAAGTGATTAAAAAATATGGCTTTAAACCTTGGGGCTACTACCGAATTGTAGTTGGCATTTTATTACTCATCTATTTTTCCATAAATAAATAATCCCATTGAAAAGTGCACAAGATTTTTTGGATGGTCAAATCCTACTCATAGACAAACCGTATCGATGGTCGTCGTTTCAAACGGTGAACAAACTGAAATATGCGTTAAAACGAAATTTAGAACTTCCTAAGAATTTTAAAATCGGTCATGCTGGAACCTTAGATCCATTAGCGACTGGCTTATTGATTGTTTGTACTGGAAAATTCACCAAACGCATCACTGAAATTCAAGGTCAATTAAAAGAATATACTGGAACTTTTATGTTGGGAAGCACCACGTCTTCGTATGATTTAGAAACAGAAATTGATCAAACATATCCTACTTCTCATATTACTGAAACGCTTATTCAAAATGCAGTTTCACAATTTTTAGGTGAAATTGACCAAAAACCACCTGTTTTTTCGGCCATCAAAAAAGATGGTATTCGGATGTATGAACATGCCCGAGCTGGCGTAGAAGTTGAAATGGTCAGCCGAAAAACAACGATTTATACGTTTGAATTTACCCGAATTGCATTGCCCGAACTTGATTTTCGAGTAGTTTGCAGCAAAGGAACCTATATTCGTTCCTTAGCCCATGATTTTGGGAAGGCACTGGAGTCTGGAGCACATTTAACGGCTTTACGTCGTACAAAAATTGGCGATTACAGCATTGAGAATGGAGTTTCTCCTGAAGATTTTGAAGAAAATTTAGTTTCTAGTAAAACGTAATTGTTTTTTTCATAACTTTATTTTTATTTAATTCTTAATGAGAATGTCAAAAGATAAATCTAAAAACTTAGCAACTCCTGGCCCAATGTCTAAAGATGATTTTGCTTCATTGATTAAAGAAGCAGAAGAAGGCGAATTCATGACTGATAAAAAATTTGAAGAATGGAGATTGCAATGAAAGAAGTAATCAGATCTTCATTTTATTTAGCAGACATTCAAGATATTTTTTGAGTACGGCGAAGCTTCATTTGGAGAAAAAGCAGCTTTGTTTTTTTTACGAGAATTTAAGGTCTATTGTTCGTAGTTTAGAAATCAACTACCTTCTTCATCCCGAATGTTGCTATTTGTAGACCAAAACAAAATTTACAGAAATATAATTCTAGGTTCTTATTTAATAATTTACTGAATAAAATCACATCAAATTGAAGTTTTAAGAGCTTTTCATGGAAGTCGCTCACCTAGAATCATCAAACAAGTGAGAAAAATTAATATATGAAACGTTTTCTTTTTTTAATCCTTTTATTTCAATTCAGCTGTTTTGTTCAGGCTCAAAAAATTCAATTGCAAACAGGTGACCTTCTTTTTCAAAAAATGAATTGTGGCGAATTATGTGAGGCCATCCATGCCGTTACAAAAGGCTATCAAGGGAATGATTTCAGTCATTTAGGTTTAGTTCTGATTGAAAATGACTCGGTATTTATTTTAGAAGCCGCAGGAAATGCAGTTCGGAAAGTAACATTAGAAGAGTTTTCTAAGAATACCACAACGACCATGTTTATCGGTCGCGTAAAAAAGAAGTATGAAAAACTAATTCCACAAGTAATTTCGTTTTCAAAAGAGCAACTCGGAATTCCGTATGATGATGATTATTTGTATGATAACGGAAAGTATTATTGCTCCGAATTGATTTATGATGCTTTCTTGAATGCGTATGGCAAACCTTTTTTTGAATTACAACCTATGACTTTTAAACAGCCCGAAACCAATGTGTTTTTTCCTGCTTGGGTTGCTTATTATAACGACTTAAAAATAGAAATCCCAGAAGGAAAACCAGGTTGTAATCCAGGTGGAATTTCTACTTCTAAAAAAATTAAAATTATAGGAAAATTAAACTAATTGCGATTCCTGTTGCTCAATTAAAAGCAAGATTTCCGTTTGAGTACTCACCCCTTTATCTTGTAAATACCATTTTTGAAGCTCGGTTTTAGCCGTTTCATCTACAACGCCATGGGTTGCTTTATAATCGATTATTAAATTTTTTGCTCCAAGTGGTCTTGGTCCCCAATCGCCAAGAACCGTATTCGTTTCAGCATCTATTACCACTAATTTCGGAATTGCCTTTCCTCCATTGGTTAAAAACAGATTCATCAACTCTTCGTTTTCATCACGAAGAGCGACACGCATTTCGATATTTTCTGAAAATTCTGCCATTTTATGCATGATGGGAAGTAACTGAGCGGCATCGCCACACCAACCTTCAGAAATTACTAACCAAATATATTTTGTTTTTAACGTTGACAATGCGATTTTAACCTGTTCCGTCAGGGCAATGGTTTTTTCTAATCGATTCATCCGTGCCTCGTTCAAAGCGGTATAATTCGCTAAAGCTTCTGATTGTTCTAATCCCGTCACTTTTCCTTGTCGCAATAAACTAGTCACCTGATTTCTGTATTCAGAATAAGAATAACTGTTTTCTAAACTGTTTTTTATAATCGTTTGCATACTTTAAAATTTAAGAATACAAAAGTACACGCTATTCTATCATAAATAAGTAACAATTATTACAAAGTCGAATATTTACAAATACATTGTAAAAATTAAGTAAAAACAGAATCATAAAACCAACTAGAAATAAATTTTCATCTCTTAAAAAGAGAAAATAATACGAGAAATAGTTTGAAGAATAGTTAAAAAGCAATAATTCTTTATATTTGCACCAGAAAACCACACACAACTCATGAAATACAAAAGAATATTACTCAAATTAAGCGGCGAAGCGTTAATGGGAGACCGTCAATATGGTATTGACCCAAAGCGATTAGCAGAATACGCTCAAGAAATTAAGCAAATTCATAACCAAGGTGTTGAAATTGCCATTGTAATTGGCGGAGGAAATATTTTTAGAGGAATTGCTGGAGCCAGTAATGGAATGGATCGAGTTCAAGGCGATTATATGGGCATGTTAGCCACCGTGATAAACGGCATGGCTTTACAAGGAGCTTTGGAAGAAGCAGGAATGCTAACTCGTTTGCAAACCGCTTTAAAAATTGAAGCCATTGCAGAGCCTTATATTAAAAGAAGAGCGGTTAGACATCTAGAAAAAGGCCGAATTGTCATTTTTGGTGCTGGAACAGGTAACCCTTATTTTACTACAGATACCGCTGCTGTTTTACGTGGTGTAGAAGTCGGAGCCGATGTAATTTTAAAAGGAACTCGTGTAGATGGCGTTTATAATACTGACCCAGAAAAAAACAAAGACGCTGTAAAATTCGACTTTATTTCTTTTGAAGACGTATTAAAAAAAGGACTAAATGTAATGGATACAACTGCTTTTACGTTGAGTCAAGAAAACAAATTGCCAATTATTATTTTTGACATGAATAAAGAAGGTAATTTATTAAAGGTTTGTAATGGAGAACCTATCGGGACAACCGTTACGATTTAAAGAAAATTAAGTATTAAGACAAATAAAAAAGACTTTGTGTCTAAAAATTTAAAAATCGAACTAAAATGACTGAAGAAATAAATTTTATTATCGATACGGCAAAAGAACACATGAACGGTACAATTGCCCATTTAGAAAAAGAATTTCTAAACATCAGAGCTGGAAAAGCTAGTCCGCAAATGTTGGGTGGCGTTTTTGTGGATTATTATGGTTCACAGACACCCTTGTCACAAGTGGCCAACGTGAATGTTCCTGATGCTCGAACCATAACCGTTACGCCTTGGGAGAAAGGGATGCTTCATCCAATTGAAAAAGCAATCCAAATCGCCAATTTAGGGTTTAACCCGATGAACAATGGCGATAACATTATTATTTCTGTTCCGCCCTTAACGGAAGAACGCCGTCGCGATTTAGTAAAACAAGCAAAATCAGAAGCAGAAGATGCTAAAATCGGAATTAGAAATGCTAGAAAAGATGCTAATACTGACATTAAAAAAGAAGAGAAAAACGGCACTTCAGAAGATATCTGTAAAGACGCTGAAGAAATTATTCAAAAAGTAACCGACACCTACATTAGAAAAATCGAAGAACATTTGGCGTTTAAAGAAGCCGAAATCATGAAAGTATAACTTCAAATCCACTTGAAAAAGTGGATTTTTTTGTTTAAATAACCTACTTTTGTTATTCTTTTTTATAATATGAACAAGTTTCTTTTATTTTTTCTTTTATGTTCGGTTGGTGCACAAGCACAATACCGAATTGCAGGAATTATAAAAGATGCGGCTACTCAAAAACCGCTTCCGTTTGCAATTATTGAAACCCCGAAAGGAATTCAAACAAGTTCTGATGTAACTGGAATTTTTCAATTGGAATCAAAAAACCCTTTTGAAACCATTGTCATCTCTTATATTGGTTATAAAACGTTTACTTTATTTGTTAAAAACAAAAATTATGTAACGGTAAACCTCATGCCAAATCTACAAAGTGAAAGCATCGATTCATTAACCACTAAAAAAAACGAAACAATTTCCTTAATTAAAAATGTAATCTATAAGGAACCGCAAAACAATCCGCAAAAAAAATTAGCCTCTTTTCAATTTAAAATTTACAACAAACTAATTGTGACTGCCAATCCTGATTCCATTCCGAATCAAGTAGAATGGATAGAAAGCAACAGTAATAAGATTAAAATTGATTCTTCCTCTTTAAAATTTAAACGTCTAGTTTCTAAACAACATTTGTTTTTAATGGAAAAGGTTTCGCTTTTCCAGCAAGAAAAAAACAAAGTAAAAGAAACGGTATTAGGCACAAAAATGTCAGGTTTTAAAAATTCCTTTTATGAAATTATTGGTTTCAATTTGCAATCTTTTTCGCCTTATGATGAAAAATATGAGTTTTTTGAAACAAAATATGTCAGTCCGATTTCCAGTCTTGGATTAAAAGATTATGACTATCAATTTTTGAATTCTGTCAAAATAAACAACCGAACTTGTTATGCGGTTTATTTTATAAACAAAAGAAAACGAAATAAAAATGGCTTAGAAGGCGTGCTTTATATCGATTCTGAAAATTTTGGTTTAGCAAAAGCCATTATTCGAATACGCGGAATTTTAGACATAACTTCTATTCATGATTTTGATTATTTACCAAATGAAAACCTTTGGTTTCCCATCATGAACGAATTTAAAGTGGTGAAAGGTCAAAATGATGATCCGCTTAAAATTTTAGGCGGAACGATTTATTTTGATGGTGAATATGAACAAATGGGTTTGAAAAAGAAAAAAGATCCAACTGACTTTTCGTATATTCAATCTAAATCCTATTTTTTTGACCGTGAGTTTAACGTTCCAATCGATATCAACCGCTCGTCGGTCGTGATTGAAATAAAAAATGATGCTGTAAAAAAAGATAATGCATTTTGGAATTCCTATCGCATGGACAGCTTGGATTTGCGAAGTAAAAACACCTATCAATCGCTAGACAGTTTAGCTTATCGAAAAGGAATCGACTCCAAATTGTTTTTTGGCAGAAAGATAATCAACGGCTATGCTCCCTTAGGTTTTTTTGATTTTGATTTGCGTTACTTAATTAGCTTTAACAATTATGAAGGATTTCGATTTGGATTGGGCGGCATTACCAATGAAAGATTTTCTAATAAATTTAGGCTGGAAGGTTATAGTGCATATGGCTTAAAAGACCAAGAAGTAAAATATAAAATTGGTGCTGCTACTCGTTTAGATGAATTTTCGAACACGTGGATGGGAATCAATTACACCGATGATATTTTGGAAATTGGTAGTACCAAATTCACCATAGACAAACGTGTTTTCAAAGTTTATGATCCGCGACCCATTAACGTGAATACCTTTTATCATCATGAAAGTTGGAGTGGTTTTATAGAAAGTAAAATTTTATCTAAATCAGAAAGTATTTGGCAATTAACACAGTCAGAAATCACCCCTCTTTTCAATTATTTATTTTATAATGATGGAAAAGAATATTCCTCTTATACCATGACCACCGCTTCCTTTTCGATGCAATGGAACCCATTTAGTGATTTTATGCAAACTCCAAATGGAAAAATTGAAATAGAAAAAAGGTTTCCCATTTTTTCGCTTCAGCTCACGCAAACCATTCCGGATTTTCTAGGTAATAATTTTGATTTTACAAAAATCGACTTTCGTTTTAAATACCAAAAAAAATTTATTAATGGTCAGAAGTCAACGTTTTTATTACAATCTGGAATTGCACTTGGCGATGTTCCGATAACACATTTATACAGTTCGTCACCAAATAATTTTAATCTAAGCAACGTTTGGAGAAGAATAACCGTTGCAGGTGAAAATAGCTTTGAAACCATGTTTTTTAATGAGTTTTTCTCTAGTCGGTACTTTATGGTTCATGCCAAACATGGATTTAAACGTATTGAACTCTTTCCAAAAGTAAAACCCTCTTTGGCTTTAGTAACTCGAATGGCTTTTGGAGCAATGGACAATCCAGACCAACATCTTGACATTACTTATAAAACATTAAATCAAGGATTTTTTGAATCGGGGATTGAATTAAATCAAGTTTTATACGGTTTTGGTCTTGGTGGTTATTATCGTTATGGTGCCAATCACTTGCCGAAATTCGCAAACAATATCGCTATAAAAATTACTTTTTCTTTTGAATTGAGTTTGTAAATAATTCCTTTTTTGCACTCTTTTTAATTTTATTGAAAATCGCTATTTTAGCCTTGATTTCATTACCTTTGCATCTTCATAAAACAATCCTATGTCCAAATGGTTTAGCGTGGGTTTTTGGGAGTCTGTTGCCCGAGTAATCCTTCGAAATAGAATAACAATACTTTCCATCATTTTTTTATTTACAGTGTTTTTAGCATTGCAATGGAAAAATATGCGGTTTACATATACGGAGGCCAATTTACTTCCAGATCACCACGAAGTTAACCTTCAGTACAACGACTTTCTTGAAAAATTTGGAGAAGAAGGTAATTTGATTATAATCGGAATTAAGGATTCTACTTTTTTCACGCCTAAAAAATTTCAAGCTTGGATTCAACTGATGGATACTTTAAAAAAATCCAAAGAAGTTGAATTGGTTATTTCGGTAGATGATTTAAAAAAATTAAATAAAAACGAAAATTTAGAAACTTTTGAATTTATTGATTTTATTGATAAATCCAAATCCAATAACGCCGAATATTTGATAGAGAAGCAGAAAGAATTGTTTGAAAAACTTCCTTTCTACGAACATCTATTACTTAATAAAAAAACTGGAACCATTCGTTCAGCACTTTATTTAGATAAAAAAATTGTCAACACAAGTGTTCGAAAAGATTTTATTGAAAAAGTACTGATACCAGAAGTTGAAAAATTTGAAAAATCGACAGGAATAGATTTAAAAGTTTCGGGAATGCCCTATATCCGAACGTTGAATTCGCAAAATATTGTAGATGAAATTGGAATATTTATTGGAGCGGCTTTATTAGTCACTTCACTTATTTTCTTCTTTTTCTTTCGCAGTTTCAGAGCAACTTTTATCTCCATGTGTGTAGTGATTGTTGGTGTAATGTGGTCTTTTGGAACTTTGGGATTATTAGGATATGAAATAACGGTTTTAACCGCTATTATTCCGCCGTTAATTATTGTAATTGGAATACCCAATTGTATTTTCTTGATTAACAAATACCAACAGGAGATTCAAAACCATGGCAATCAGGCAAAATCTTTGCAACGCGTAATTTCTAAAGTAGGAAATGCCACGTTGATGACTAATTTAACCACTGCTGCTGGTTTTGCTACCTTCATTATTACGGATAGTGAATTATTGACAGAGTTTGGTATAATTGCTTCTATCAATATTGTCTTATTATTCATTTTATGTTTATTGATCATTCCAATTGTTTATAGTTTTATGCCTTTGCCAAAAGACAAACATTTAAAACATTTAAATAAAGCTTATACTAGATCATTTGTAAATTGGATTGAAAAAACTGTCAAAAACAATCGAATTGCTATATTTTCAACTGCAATTACCTTACTTGTAATTAGTATTATCGGGATTTATCAAATTAAGATTTCTGGCAGTCTAATTGAAGACATGCCTAAAAAAACTGGTTTTTTTAAAGATATTGTCTTTTTTGAAAAAGAATTTGATGGCATCATGCCTTTGGAAATAATGATTGACACCAAACGCAAAAAAGGTGTTATGAAATTAAGTACCCTAAAAAAAATGGAAGAAGTTCAGGAAGTCATTTCTGAAATTCCAGAGTTATCCAGCCCAATGTCTGTTGTAAACGTCGTTAAATATGCTAAACAAGCCTATTACAATGGCAATCCAGAGTATTATGAACTGCCAACGGCTCAAGAACAAGGGTTTATTTTGACGTATGCTAAAAATGCGACAAAAGACAAGAATGAAAACTTCATGAAAAGCTATGTAGATTCTACCGGTCAACATGCACGCATAACAACCTTCATGAAAGATATCGGAACCGATAAAATGGATAAAATTGAAGATAAATTGTGGGATAAAATCAATACTGTTTTTCCGCCAGACCGTTACACCGTGACCATGACCGGAAAAGCATTGGTTTTTCAAAAAGGCACCGACTTTTTAGTAAATAATTTAATCGTTTCCCTATTGTTTGCCATCTTTTTAATCTCGCTCTTCATGGCATATTTGTTTCGGTCTTTTAAAATGATTATCGTTTCATTAATTCCAAACTTACTGCCATTAATAATTACAGCCGGATTAATGGGCTATCTTGGCGTGCCTATCAAACCGTCTACCATTTTGGTATTTAGTATTGCATTTGGTATTTCGGTAGACGATACGATTCACTTTTTAGCCAAATACCGTCAGGAATTAAAAGCCAATGATTGGAAAATCAGAAAATCGGTATTTAGTGCCTTACGAGAAACTGGAGTAAGTATGTTTTACACCTCTATTGTTTTATTTTTCGGTTTTTCGGTTTTCATGATTTCTAGTTTTGGCGGAACGGTAGCTTTGGGAGGCTTAGTATCGGCAACTTTGCTTTTTGCAATGTTGTCTAACCTACTTTTATTACCCGCTTTATTGCTTTCGTTAGAAAAAACAATTGCGAATAAAGAAGAGTTTATAGAACCAACTATAGACATCTTAGTAGAAGAAGAATAAGATTATCCTGAAACAAAATCACAAAAAAAACACACGAGTTAGTATATTTGTATCGTAAATTTATAGAAAATGAACAAGCACAGTAAAGTCATCGATTTATTAAACAACACCCCTATTCATACGGAAATTAGCGTTAAAGGATGGGTGAGAACTTTTAGAAACAATCAATTTATTGCCTTAAATGATGGTTCAACTATTCATAATATTCAATGTGTAGTTGATTTTGAAAATACTAAAGAAGAAATCTTAAAACGCATTACTACGGGAGCAGCAGTTTCCATTAAGGGTTCATTAATTGAAAGCAAAGGGGCTGGTCAGAAAGTTGAAATTCAAGTTAAAAGCATTGCTATTTTAGGCGATTCGGATCCAGACAAATTTCCGATGCAACCTAAAAAACATTCACTTGAGTTTTTAAGAGAAAACGCACATCTTCGCGTGCGAACGAATGCTTTTGGAGCGATTATGCGGGTACGATCTACCTTAGCATTTGCCGTTCATCAGTATTTTCAAGAGCGAGGTTTCTTTTATGTCAACACCCCAATCATTACTGGTTCAGACGCAGAAGGGGCTGGAGAAATGTTTAAAGTAACCGCTCTGCCATTCGACAAAACACCAAGAACCGAAGAGGGAAAAGTAAATTATAAAGAAGATTTTTTTGGAAAAGAAACTAATTTAACCGTTTCTGGTCAATTAGAAGCGGAAGCTTATGCCATGGCTTTAGGTCAAGTATATACTTTTGGCCCTACGTTTAGAGCAGAAAATTCAAATACTTCACGGCATTTAGCAGAGTTTTGGATGATCGAACCCGAAGTTGCTTTCAATGAGTTGGCGGACAATATGGATTTAGCCGAAGATTTTATTAAATATGTAATTAAATATACTGTTAATAAACACCAAGATGATTTAAAATTCTTGGAGCAACGTCTTTTAGACGAAGAAAAAAACAAACCACAAGCCGAACGAAGTGAAATGACTTTGTTAGAAAAGCTTAACTTTGTATTAGAGAATAATTTTAAACGGGTTACGTATACCGAAGCAATTGATATTTTACGCAATTCTAAACCTAATAAAAACAAAAAATTTAACTATCTTATCGACGAATGGGGTGCCGATTTACAAAGTGAGCACGAACGCTTTTTGGTAGAAAAACACTTTAAATGTCCGGTAATTTTATTTGATTATCCAGCAAAAATCAAAGCATTTTACATGCGTTTGAATGACAATACAGAGCCTGGAAAAGAAACAGTTAGAGCTATGGATATTTTATTTCCTGGTATTGGCGAAATTGTTGGCGGCTCTCAACGGGAAGAACGTTATGATGTTTTAGTTGAAAAAATGAAAGCTTTGGGCATAGACGAAGAAGAATTGTGGTGGTATTTAGATACTCGAAAATTCGGAACGGCAGTTCATTCTGGTTTTGGATTAGGATTTGAACGGTTAGTGCTTTTTATTACCGGAATGACCAATATTCGTGATGTGATTCCTTTTCCAAGGACACCACAGAACGCAGAGTTCTAATAGTTGATTAAGGTTTAAAGTTTAAGGTTGTCGAACTCACCACAACTTGAAACTTGAAACTTGAATCTTTTAAAAAAACAATCATGTTAAAACACAGTTTACAATTCAAATTATCTCAAAAATTATCTCCTCAACAAATTCAGTTGATGAAGTTAATTCAATTGCCTACGCAGGCTTTTGAACAACGTTTAAAGGAGGAAATGAATGAAAATCCAGCTTTAGAAGGCGGAAAAGAGGAAGATGAGTTTGCTGATGAATATGAAAAAGAAGAGTTTGATGATTATGAAGAGGATGAATATGAACATATTGATGCAGAAGATATCAATATTGACGAATATTTAAGCAACGACGAAACACCAGAATATAAGTTACAAGCCAATAATTATAGCGATGATGATGAAGAACGAGAAACACCTTTAGTGGCACCGGTCACTTTTCATCAAGATTTAATTAACCAATTAAATACCTTTATCTTAACTGATGAAGACCGCGATATTGCTGAGTTTTTAGTGGGAAGTATCGATGACATGGGTTATATTAGAAGAACAGTAGCTGACATTGTGGATGACTTAGCTTTTACACAAGGAATTTATACTGATGAAGAAAATGTCTTGCGAATTTTACACGTCGTTCATGAATTAGAACCAGCTGGCGTAGGTGCTCGTGACCTGCAAGAATGTTTGCTATTACAGTTAAAACATAAAACACCAACGGAATATGTCGATTTAGCAATCAACATTATCGAAAATCAATTTGAGCAGTTTTCCAAAAAACACTATGATAAATTGCTTCAAAAATATGGTGTTTCGCAAGAACAACTTAAAAAAGCGGTTGAAGAAATTGAAAAATTAAACCCTAAACCAGGTGGTGCTTTTGCTGGGAATAATAAAATTGTTGAACATGTTGTGCCCGATTTTACTATACGAATTGTAGAAGGAGAATTAGAACTTTTGTTAAATGGCAGAAATGCACCGGAGCTTCATGTTTCAAAAGATTATCAAGACATGTTGCGGACTTATAAAGATTCGCGGGATAAATCGAATAATCAAAAAGATGCGGTTCAATTTATTAAACAAAAATTAGATTCGGCAAAATGGTTTATTGATGCCATTAAACAAAGGCAAGAAACTTTGTTTGTCACGATGAATGCCATTATGCATTACCAACAAGAGTTTTTTTTAGACGGTGATGAAACCAAGCTTCGTCCGATGATTTTAAAAGATATCGCAGAAATGGTTGATTTAGATATTTCTACTATTTCGCGTGTTGCGAATAGTAAATATGTAGATACACCCTACGGCACAAAATTGATTAAAGAATTCTTCTCCGAAGCAATGAAAAATGACCAAGGGGAAGATGTTTCCACCTTAGAAATTAAAAAAATATTACAAAATATTATTGAAGACGAAGACAAAAAGAAACCTCTTCCCGACGATCAATTAGCAGATATTTTAAAAGAAAAAGGATATCCTATTGCCAGAAGAACAGTGGCAAAGTATCGTGAACAATTAGAGATTCCAGTTGCTCGCATGCGAAAGAAAATATAAAGAAATTGAAAAAAATTCTTCCCGTTTTCTCCTATATATTTCATCCGTTGTTCATTTCGGTTTATGCTGGTTTGTTCTATTTTACTTTATTTCATGATTTTTATGTGATTGAAGAAATCTACCTCTTTCTCATTCAAATCGTTATTATTATGGTATTAATACCCATTTCGATGTTTTACCTACTCTTATCATTAGGCAAAATAGACAGTATAATGGCTGAGGAACTTTCGCAAAGAAAAATTCCGCTTTTGATTAACTGTATATTATTGTTTATTTTAACGCAAAAGAGCGTCACATCAGACAGAATACCAGAATTGCATTATTTCTTTGTAGGAGGCATGTTTAGCTCAATTCTAGCCTTTTTGTTTTTACTTCTAAAAAAGAAAGCAAGTTTACATATGTTAGGAATTGTTGCACTAACTTTTTTTGTAATCGGTGTTAGTCTGCATATTGAAATTTCTTTGCTCTATACTATTGCCGCCTGCATTTTATTAATTGGATTTGTCGGCTCCTCTCGTTTGGCGATGAAAGCTCACACGCTGAGTGAATTAACCTTAGGGTTTGTTTGTGGAGCATTGCCACAAATTTTCTTTTGGCCTTTTTGGTTATAAGATGTAAAACTGAAGTCCTAAGTGAATCAAGCTAACATCTAATGTATTGCTTCCAATCTTCACATTATCATACAGCGGATTAATGCCGTAGTAAGCATAAAAGTTCCACGTATTATAGCCAGAAGCTAAATAAACGCCATATTGCAAAGCATTAAGTTCTGGATTATTTTTAACAATACTATTTCCTTGACTCGAAATAAAACGCGATTCGTCATACAAAAGATAGCTCACTTTAAAGCCCGTATATAATCTAAAAAACTTATGACTTTGGGGTGTAGAGGTTCTCCATCTAAACTCGATGGGCAAATCGATATTTAATGTGGTAAATCTGTTTTTTCGAAAAGAAACATCCGACTCGATTATAGAATAAGTATAAACGCCTTCTTCTTCAACAACTAATAAATTTTGACTGTACGCTTGATAGGAAAACCCTAGACCTGCAGCAAAAGCAAAAGTTCGGTCTTTATTAATGGGCATATCACGCAAAAAGCCTAAATTTATACCTGGAGAAAATGTTTTTTGAGTTAATCCACTCGGTTTATTTAGAAAAGTATTATAGGTAATTCCAACATAAAATTGGTCTTCGCGGTATTTTAAATCAACTTTTTTTTGGGAGGACAAAGTATCCTGACCCACCATAGCATAACAGAAAAAAAATAAAAATAGAGAGAGCCGCATACACTATATTTAGAAAGTTAAAATTACAAAAAAAGCCACGCAATGCGTGGCTTTTATCATATAAAATTTGTTTTAATCTAATACACTTCCCTTTGTGGTGGTATAATTGATTTTTAACGCATCCATTTTTCTTAATTCTTGTTTTATTTCTCCAACAAGACCCATTTTAGCATCCTTATCAATTTTCAAAGAAGTTGTAAGAACTTTCTCTAATTCCGGATCTCTTGCAGCTCTTTCTGCTAAAATAAAATTTCTAATATCAGAAACAGCAGACAATCGATCGTTCAATTGAATACGAGCTCCTTCACCATATTGTTTTTGGTACTTTTGGTGAGGTTTCCCAGCAAAAATAAATATTACCCTATCTTTCTTTTCCAATTTGGTTACTTGGTCTGCTTTAGGCAAGTTATTTTGGATTTTTAAGTCATTGTCTTTCATTACGGTTGCAACCATAAAAAAGAATAATAACATAAAAACGATATCTGGTAACGATGCCGTTGAAATGGCAGGAGTTCCTCCGTCTTTTTTCTTTTTAAATTTAGACATACTTCTAAAATTTATAATTAATTACGCTTCGGTTCAGCTTCAGATAATTTCTGAGGAAACAAGGTTTGAATATCTTTTATGATTGGCTCAATTTTATTACGTTGAGTTTCTGTCGTTTTCGGATCATCAAACATGGCCTCTAATTCTCTAAAGCTCTTGCCGTATCGAGCTAAACATTCTCTATCTCTTAAAAAATAATAGGCTGCTACTAATTCATTTTGAACAGCGATATAGGCTTTATAAGAGGTTTCTGCATCATTTTGAAGGGAAATAATTGCTTTATCAGGATTATCAGATGAAAACTCATCTTTTAGTCCTTTACAATAAGTACAAGTACCATCTCCGCCATTATCAAGGAAATCAATCGCTTTCTGTCTTAAATCTTTTAATTCAACCAATTTATCTTCCACCAACAATTGATCATTTCTGTTAATCAATACCGTGAAGATATTTTTCTCTTTAATGATGTTGTCTTCTGGTTTTTGGGTATCATCAATTGGAGGCAACTTACGATTAATACCTTGATCTGTTTGGATTGTCGTAGTTACCAAGAAGAAAATTAACAGCAAGAATGCAATATCTGCCATAGATCCAGCATTCACTTCTGGTGGTGCACTTCTGTTTTTTCTTGCCATGATTTATTTTTTAATTCGTGTATATCCCGTGAAAAACATTAATAAAATAGCTACTAAAGCCAAAATATAAAATGCATTAAGTCCAGTACTGACCATTTTAGAAGCAAAAGCAGAAACTTCTCCTCCATCTTTCAAGGGAACTGCCGTACCATCTGCAAAAACAAATGCAATGACAAACACCCCAAGAAAAGCTCCAATGCTAATAAAAGTCTTTTTTAAGTCTCCTTTTTTTGCCATCAGACCTTTGATCATATAATATGCTACAAATACAATTGCAATAATTAACATCACGTAGGCTACATAAATGATCGGTGTAATCATCCCACCGTCACTAGCATCTGACATCATGATGGTTGCCAAAAATACAATAGCAAGTACACTTAAGACCATTACCACTAATCTGGCTAACTTATTTAAGTTCATAGTAATTGTTATTTAAAATTATTTTTTGTTTTTGTAGTCTACTAGTATATCTACTAAACTGATAGAAGCATCTTCCATATCGTTAACGATAGAGTCAATTTTTGCAATAATGTAATTATAAAACACTTGAAGAATCATCGCTACGATAAGTCCAAATACCGTTGTTAATAACGCTACTTTAATACCACCCGCAACTAATGAGGCATCCATGTTTCCTGCTGCTTCAATTTTATCGAAAGCTTGAATCATCCCGATTACTGTTCCCATGAACCCTAACATCGGAGCTAAAGCGATAAATAAAGAAATCCAAGATACATTTTTCTCTAATTGTCCCATTTGAACACCTCCGTAAGAAACTACCGCTTTTTCAGCAGATTCTACTCCGTGATCGATACGGTCTAATCCTTGATAAAAGATAGACGCTACTGGCCCAGCTGTATTTCTACAAACTTCTTTTGCAGCATTTACACCTCCTGATTGAAGTGCATCTTCAACATCTTTTATTAATTTTTTTGAATTAGTTGTTGAAAGATTTAAATAAATGATTCTTTCAATTGCAATGGCCAAACCTAAAATCAAACACAATAAAACAATACCCATAAAGCCTGGACCCCCTTGGATAAATCTTTCTTTTAATTCTTGTGTAAACGATTTTTCAGCGGTTGCTGTTTCTTCATCTGCAACCATGTCAGTTGCTGTTTCCTCAACTGTAGCAGTAACAGTTTCTTCTACTGCTGGTTCAGTTGTTTGAGTGGAGTCTTGAGCTTGAACTGTTCCAAACGTCATTAGACCTGCGATTGCTAAAATAGAAAATAATTTCTTCATTGCTTTTGTTCTTAATTTTAATTAGTTAATCAGGTTAAAGGTATAAATTAATTTTTAAAAAAACACAAATTATAAAAAAATGAGCGGAGAGAAAGGGATTCGAACCCTTGATACCCTTTTGGAGTATACACACTTTCCAGGCGTGCTCCTTCGACCACTCGGACACCTCTCCCACATCCATTACAATGCATTTCAAGGGAGCCAAATAACGAAAAAAATCTCACTTGGTAAAATTTAATTTGTTATTTTTATGACAATTCTCCACGCAAGGGAGTTTCAAAAATGGTTTTGAACACTTTAGGTGAAACTTTTTGCCCTAATAAATACATTAATTTAGTGACAGCAGCCTCTGTTGTGATATCTTTTCCGGATATAATTCCTATTTTTTTTAAATAAGTACTCGTTTCATATTGCCCCATATTCACACTTCCGCCTGAACATTGCGTCACATTGATAACGTAAATTCCGTTTTTTATTGCTTTTTTCAACAAAGAAATAAACCAATCTTCAGACGGTGCATTTCCAGCCCCATAGGTTTCAATAATTATTCCTTTTAAATTTGGCACATCGATTAATGCTGCAAAAATTGTTTCATTTAAACCCGGAAACATTTTTATTATTAACACATTTGAGTCCAATTCTGTGTGTACTTGTAATTTTTTGGCTCTTGTTTTGGTTAAAATTGTTTCATTATTTACTTTTAAATGCACCCCCGACTCTGCTAATGCTGGATAATTTGGCGACGAAAAAGCATTAAAATGTTCTGCGTTTATTTTAGTTGTCCGGTTTCCGCGGTATAATTTATATTCAAAATACAAACAAACTTCCTGAAAAACAGGTTTCCCTTTTTTCTGAAGCGATGCAATTTGAATTGCAGTAATCAGGTTTTCTTTCGCATCTGTTCGCAAATCTCCAATAGGCAATTGAGAACCCGTAAAAACTACTGGCTTTGCTAAGTTTTCTAACATAAAACTCAAAGCAGAAGCCGAATAAGACATCGTGTCTGAGCCATGTAATATCACAAATCCATCAAAGCGATCATATTCGCGTTCAATAATTTTTGCCATTTCAACCCATTCGATAATACTCATATTAGAGGAATCGATTGGCTTTTCAAAAGAAATTGTTTCTATAGCACAATCCAATTGCTTTAATTCTGGAATACGTTGCAGTAATTTTTTGAAATTAAACGCTTTTAACGCTCCTGTTTCAAAATCTTTCATCATACCGATTGTACCACCGGTGTAGATTAATAATATGTTAGCTTGTACTGGCATCATGATAATTCAACTGATTGCTCACAGGGTTGGAATACATCGCTAAAAAACTTTCAACCATAACTTGATTTGAGACATCGATTTTCATCTCTAAACGTCGTTCAAACAACGATTTTTCGGTTTCTGTATATAAATGTTGGTGTTGATTGGTCTGGTGCAAAATATCATACGCAATATAATTGGTTGGCCAAAGCCTATAGGAACTCAATATTGACTCGTCTATCGCTTGAGCAACTGCTTGAATTTGCTTATTACTATTCTCTTGCGTCTTTTTAATTTCTTCTATTTCTTGGTCTAGCACATCACCTACATGAATGTGAATTCGTTTCTTCTGTCCCATGATTCCGCTGAGCAAGGTTATAAAATCTTCATTTTTTTCTTTAATGTAAATTTCATTATTGGCTTCTGCCATCAATTGTGGCATTTTTAAGGCATCTGTCGGATCATATTCATACGATATAGAAACCGGAACAATTTTAATTTTCTTAAAATAATCCAACACATTGTCTTCATCAGAACCCATTCCGAGCATTTTTAAAACCCCTTGATGCGTTGCATCATTGCCATCTTTGGTTCTTCCCTCGCGTTGAGCAATCCAAACGGAACGGTTTTCTCTTAACAATAATTGCCTAATATATTCAGACATTAATTTAGAGCTTTGCAGCAATTCTCTCGGCGACAATCCTCGAAGCACTAAAAAATTACGGTTGAGTTTAGACAATTTTAAAAGAAAATCCTTCTTCACTAAATTATCTCCAATTGCCGAAGCAGTCATAATTAACCCATGGTCATACAAGCAGACATTTAATAGAGAAGTGTCTAAAATAATATCACGATGATTCGATATAAAAAGATAGGAGGTGTTTTTATCTAGCTTTTCAAAACCAGAAGTTGTCAATCCTTCTGAACTTCGTTGCAACACTTTCTGTACCGATTGATAAATAAAATTAATTTGAAAATCGCGAATAGAATGTGTCTTCTCAAGTTGTTCTTTCCAAACTGATTCTTCTACTTCTGGAAAAGCAAAATTCATCAAGGCCTTCATCATCGGATGATGAATTACAGAACAAATTCCTTCATTTACTTCACTGTCGTAATAAGGACGGATAGAATCAAAAATTGGCATTTATGAATTGTTTAATTGTACAAATGAACAAAAAAAATGTGACTTTTATGAATTAATAAATTAAATTCCAAATACCGACTTTGCAGTAGAAGTGGTAATTTTTGCAATTTCTTCGATGGGTATTTGGTACAATTCACTGAGCTTCTTGGCTACTAAAAGAATATGACCACTTTCATTTCGTTTTCCACGGAAAGGAACGGGAGCTAAATAAGGTGAATCGGTTTCTAAAACCAATTCTTCTATTGGAATTTGATTAATGAATTGGTCAATTTTTCCGTTTTTAAACGTCACTACACCGCCAATTCCTAACTTCATATTATAAGAAAGTGCTTGTTGAGCATGTTCAAAAGTTCCCGTAAAACAGTGAAATATCCCTCTTAAATCCACACCTTTTTCAGCTTCTAATACGTCAAATATTTCATCAAACGAATCCCGACAATGAATTACAATTGGTAATTGATATTGCTTTGCCAATTGAATTTGACGTCTAAAGGCCACTTTCTGAATTTCTAACGTGGATTTATCCCAAAATAAATCAATACCAATTTCGCCAATCGCCACAAATTTTCGTTGTTTCAATTGAAGTTCAACGTGAGCTAATTCTTCTTCAAAATTTTCTTTGACATAACAAGGATGTAAACCGGCCATTAAAAAAACATGGGCAGGATAATGAGCCTCTAAATCATACATTGCTTGTGTGCACGAAGCATCAATTGCCGGAACAAAAAAGCGACTTACGCCAGCATTTATGGCACGTTGCATCATTTCGTCTCGGTCTGCCTCAAATTCTTCAGAATATAAATGGGTGTGCGTATCTGTTAAAATCATCGGGCAAAAATACGGAAAAAGAACGATTATTAAGTTACCAACATTTGTTTGACCTTTAAATTTATCTACATTTGAAACTCAAAAAATGAAAATGAAAAACTTACACGATATTTTAAAAGATAAAGGATATCAAAAAATTGCTTTTAAAGTTTCTAAAACACAACATTTACTAATTAAAGCTAGTATTAATGGGGTAAAAGGTAATTTTATTTTAGACACCGGAGCGTCTAACAGTTGTATTGGATTTGAAAGTATCGAATTATTTAAAGTCAATGCCGGAGCCTCCGAAACCAAAGCAGCCGGAGCAGGTGCAACAGGAATGGAAACTTTAGTGGGAAAAAACACTGCTTTTCAATTAGGCCGTTGGAAAGCTAAAAATATTCAATTGGTGATTTTTGATTTAACACATGTAAACGTTGCTTTGACACAATATAAAGCCAAGCCAGTTCATGGTATAATTGGTGCCGATGTTTTACTGCAAGGCAAAGCCATTATTGATTATTATAACCATTATTTGTATTTATTGAAGCCGACCCAAAAAATGAAATAAAAGTTTAAATCGGTTTGTTTACAGCTGTAGCTATTACGCTATTACACCACGCTGACAAATTTTTGGCATACTATTTGGAAAACTCAGAAAAGTAATTACTTTTAACCAAAATTTCAACCCTTTTATGAAACACAAAATTACTTTTACTGCGTTTGTTTTACTGCTAACAACGCTTGCTTTTGGGCAAATTCAGCCCTTTGGTCATTTGACAATTTTTTCGGAAGATGGTGATAAATTCTTCTTAGTTTTAAATGGCGAACGAATAAATGATGTGGCTCAGACTAATATTCGTGTAGAAGAATTAGTACAACCGTATTATAATGCTAAAATTATTTTTGAAGAGAACACCCGAAATGAAATTTCGAAAAACTATTTACAAGTAACCGATGTGGATGGTGTTTTTATGGATGTTACTTATAAAATTAAAAGAGATAAAAACAACAATAAGAAAATGAAGTTGAATTTCTTTTCAATGATTCCTGTTGTGCAAGGATTTATCCCGCCTTCTAATATGTATGTAAGACAATGGGGACAACCTGCTCCACCCATTGTCATTCAACAAAATACCTCTGTTGGCGTGATTCAACAAACAACAACGACCACCACCACCAATAACGGTATCAATGCGGGTGTGAGTGTGGGCGGAGTGGGCGTGAATATTTCTATTAATGACCCTGTTTTTAGTGGAAGTACGACGGTAACCGAAACTACCACTATTGGCACTTCAAATGGTGGGCCTGCCCATTATCCGCAAGATAGTAATCCAACTTGTGCGAACAAAAGACCAATGAATCAAGCCGATTTTAATAGTGCTTTGGCAACGATTAAAAAACAAGGATTTGATGATACTCGCCTAAAAACCGCAAAACAAATTGCACAAAGCAACTGTTTGAACACGAATCAAATTATAGCAATTTGTCAAATTTTTGGGTTTGAAGATTCTAAATTAGATTTTGCAAAATTTGCTTATGATGCCTGTGTTGAACCTAGAAATTATTTTAAAGTAAATGATGTTTTTTCTTTTAGTACCAGCGTGGATGAATTGACCGACTACATTTCAAGAAGATAGTTAAATTATTAGATTAAGTTAAAAAACACGTGAAGAACAACGTGTTTTTTTTGTGAATTTTATTTATTTTAACAGCAAAGTTGCAAATTCAGATAATTCGTTTATTTTTGCACCAAATTTTATAAAACCTTATCATGAAAAAATTATTTTTATTCTTAGCTGCTAGTACTTTAGCATTAACGTCTTGTTCAAGTGATGATGATTCAGCTCCTTCAATTGGGGGGACAATTAATGTAACTATTGATGGACAAGCTAAAACATTCAACACGGTTGTTGTTAATGAAGAAGTGTTTGATGCTGGAACAGTTGATGAATATACTGAACTTACAGTAACTGGAGTTATTGGAACGAACACAAACGAAATCATAACTTTTATTGTAGATAAAGGCGATTTAGGAGCAAATGCTATTTATTCTTTTAACTATACAAAAGATGGAGCATTCTACTACAATACAACTATTTCAACTAACGTTACGACAAACAACGATAGTAAAAAATTAATTGGAAACTTTTCAGGAACAATGACAAGCTTTTCAGGAACTGGAGAGGGTGTTGAATTAGTTTTCACTAATGGTACATTTAATATTCAATATTAATTGATAATATTATTCAAATAAAAATCCCGTTTAGAAAACTAAACGGGATTTTTACTTTATATCAATTAAGAACTAGAGCTCTAATGCTTTCTTTGGATTGTTATCCATTAATAGTTCTGCTGGGTTTTCTAAACCTTCTTTAATGGCAACTAAGAAACCTACTGACTCACGCCCATCGATAATTCGGTGGTCATAAGACAAAGCAACATACATCATTGGAGCAATAACCACTTGACCATCAACTGCAATTGGACGCTCAATAATGTTGTGCATTCCTAAAATTCCCGATTGTGGTGGATTAATAATTGGTGTAGACAACATACTACCGAAAACGCCACCATTAGATATAGTGAATGTTCCACCAGTCATATCATCTACCGTAATTTGACCATCACGAGCACGGATAGCCAAACGTTTGATTTCTCCTTCAATTCCACGGAAAGACAAGGTTTCTGCATTTCTTACGACAGGAACCATTAGCCCTTTTGGGCCTGAAACGGCAACCGAAATATCACAAAAATCATACGCTATTTTATAATCGCCATCGATCATAGAGTTCACGTCAGGATATAATTTTAATGCTCTTGTTACGGCTTTTGTAAAGAACGACATGAAGCCTAAACTTAGACCGTGTTTATCTTTAAACACCTCTTTATATTCGCTTCTTAATTTATTTACGTTGGTTAGATTAACTTCGTTAAACGTCGTCAACATCGCTGTTTCATTTTTTGCAGAAACTAAACGCTCTGCTACTTTACGACGCAACATCGATAATTTTGAACGTTCAGAACCACGGCTTCCACCAGTAGGTGTTCCCATAGAAGGAACCGCATTTACTGCATCATCTTTGGTAATTCGTCCCCCTTTTCCAGTTCCAATTATATCTGTGGGCTGAATGTTTTTTTCGTTTAATATTTTTTTAGCCGCAGGAGAAGGAGCTTGTGTAGCATACGATTTCTCTGGAGCAGGAGCTGCCTTTGGAGCCTCAGTCTTTTTTTCTTCTACTTTTTTCTCCTCCGTTTTCGGACTTTCAGACGTTTGACTTTGGACTGCATTTGGTTTTGCAGCACTAGTGTCGATTAAACACACCACTGCCCCAACAGCAACCGCATCGCCTTCTTCCGCTTTTAACGTAATGATTCCGCTAGCTTCAGCTGGTAATTCTAAGGTTGCTTTATCAGAATCAACCTCAGCAATAGCTTGGTCTTTTTCTACATAATCACCATCTTTTACTAACCAAGTGGCAATTTCTACTTCTTTTATCGATTCGCCTGGTGAAGGCACTTTCATTTCTAAAATCATATTCTATTTTGTTTAAAGTTTAAATTGTTTAAAGTTTAGAAGCGTACTTCTGAAACTTTAAACTTGAAACAAATTTTTATCAAAAACCATTCGTATAGCATCTGCATGTCTACGTCTATCTCTAGTATGACTTCCTGCCGCTGGAGCAGAATACGCTTTTAACGAGGCTAATCGCCATGGAACTAAATCAAAATTCATTAACATGAAGCTATATGCTCCCATGTTTTTTGGCTCTTCTTGTGCCCAAACATAATCATCCACATTGGGATAACTCGCAATAATTTTCTTTAATTGCTCAATTGGTAAAGGAAACAATTGTTCGATACGTACCAAAGCTACGTCATTTCTTTCTAACTTTTCACGTTCTGCTAAAATTTCATAATAGAATTTTCCAGTACAGAAAACGAGTGTTTTTACTTTCTTTTTATCTACAAAAGTATCATCGATTGTTTCTTGAAATTCACCATTGTATAATTCTTCTTTAGTAGATACACACAAAGGATGACGCAATAAACTCTTTGGTGAAAAAACAATTAATGGCTTTCTAAACTTTGTTTTCATTTGTCTTCTTAACAAATGGAAGAAGTTAGCTGGTGTTGTACAATCGGCTACATACATATTATGACGGGCACACAGTTGCAAATAACGCTCCATTCTTGCGGAGGAATGCTCTGCTCCTTGTCCTTCATATCCATGAGGTAATAACATTACTATTCCGTTTTGGTTATTCCATTTATCTTCACCACAAGAAATATATTGGTCAATCATAATTTGGGCTCCATTAGAGAAATCACCAAACTGAGCTTCCCAAATCGTTAATGCATTCGGATTGGTCAAGGCATATCCATAGTCAAAGCCTAAGACACCATATTCTGAAAGAAAGGAATTATAAATACTGAATTTTCCTTTTTTATCTTGAAGATGATTTAATAAAATTACTTCTTCTTCACTGTCTTCTACTTTCACAACGGCATGACGGTGTGAAAAAGTTCCTCTTTCAACATCTTGTCCTGAAATTCGCACATCATAACCTTCTATCAATAAAGAGCCATAAGCTAGCGTTTCTGCAGTTCCCCAATCAATAACGTCATTGTCAAACATGGTTTTTCTATCAGATACAATTTTTTGAATTTTATTGATGAATTTTTTATCTGAAGGTAAGGTAGAAATAGTTTCAGCAATCGACGCTAATTTTTTCTTATCAAAAGTGGTTTCTACTTTTTTAAGCATTTCGGCATCACTCACTTGCACAAAACCTTCCCATTCATTTTGCATAAATGGCGTAATGATAGTCAATTGTTTTTTTCGAGAAGCTTCTAAATTTTCATCTAGTTTCGCTTTGTAATCATTTTCAATTTTGGTAAGGTAGGCTTGATCTACAATACCATCTATTATCAATTTTTCTGCATAAATATCTCTTGGATTCTTATGTCTAGCAATGATTTTATATAAAACGGGCTGAGTAAAACGCGGCTCATCTCCTTCATTATGACCGTATTTTCGGTATCCCAATAAATCAATAAACACATCGCGTCCAAAAGTCATCCGAAAATCTAGTGCAAAAAGCATCGCATGTACTACGGCTTCGGCATCGTCTGCATTTACATGAAGAACAGGCGAAAGCGTAACCTTAGCCACATCAGTACAATAAACGGAAGAACGAGCATCTAAATAATTTGTGGTGAATCCCACTTGATTATTGATGACAATATGAATAGTTCCTCCTGTTTTATATCCTTCTAATTGTGACATTTGAACGATTTCATATACAATTCCTTGTCCCGCTACTGCAGCATCACCATGAACGGCAATGGGCAATACTTTTGAAAAATCATTCGGATAATACTTATCTTGCTTTGCTCGAGTAATTCCTTCAATCACAGCTCCAACTGTTTCAAGGTGTGATGGATTTGGAGCTAGGTTAATATTGATGCTTTTTCCGGATTTTGTTTTGATATCGGCAGTAAGCCCTAAATGGTATTTTACATCACCATCAAAATATTCTTTATCATAATCCTTTCCGTCAAATTCTGAGAAAATATCTTGGGTAGATTTACCAAAAATATTAGCCAAGATATTCAAACGTCCACGGTGAGCCATTCCCATTACAAATTGCTCCACTCCTTTTTCTGCTGCCTTTTCAATTAAAGCGTCTAAAGCTGGAATAACACTTTCTCCTCCTTCTAACGAAAAACGCTTTTGCCCCACATATTTTGTGTGTAAAAAGTTTTCAAAAGAAACGGCTTCGTTTAATTTATTAAGAATATGCTTTTTATTTTCTATAGAAAAATTAGGTAAGTTGTCATTAACACTTAGTTTTTTTTCAATCCACTCAATCACTTCTGGTTTTCGAATGTACATGTATTCAATTCCGATGGATTGACAATACACAGCATCTAAATGGCGGATAATTTCTTTAAGTGAAGACGGTTCGTGGCCAATCACGCGAGCGGCATCAAAAACAGTTTCTAGATCTGAAGCCGATAAACCAAAGTTTTCTAAAGTCAAGGTTGGTGCATATGTTCTTCGATCGCGAACCGGATTTGTTTTGGTAAACAAATGGCCACGCGTTCGATACGCATCAATTAATTTTAAAACATTAAATTCTTTTAGTAATTTATCAGATACAAAACTACAATCTTGTGCTTCTGTTGAAAAATTTACTAATTGTTCAATTTCTTGCTCTGTTCCCGAAGATTCCATTCCGAAATCAAAACCTTGAAAAAAGGCTCTCCAACTGGGTTCAACGGCATCAGGATTTATCGTGTATTGTTCGTATAAATCGTCAAAAAATTGTGTGTGTGCTGCGTTTAAAAATGAAAACCTATCCATAATTCGTAATAATAAACCTTATTTGTTAAAAATAGTTTTGCAAAAGTACACTATTTGCTATAATCTTTTGAATATTTTTACATACTTTTATGAATGAAAATTTCTAGAGAAATAGTGTTATGAAAAAAATAGCTTTTTTTAAAAAAATTTGGGTAATGTTGTTATTTTTAGGCGGAAGTTTTTTTTCGTTTTCTCAGTCAACAGATTTCATGAGTCACGTTCAATTTGGCGGAGAAATTGGTGCACAATTTGGCAGCAATTTTACCGAAGTAACGTTAGCTCCTAGTGCAATTTACAATTTTAATCAATATGTTAGTGCAGGAGTTGGACTTCGAGGTGGTTATTTAAAAGAAAAAAATTATTATGACGCCTGGATTTATGGTGGTTCGCTACTTGCGTTATTTAATCCGATACGAGAAATTCAACTTTCTGTGGAATTAGAACAATTGCGTTACAACTTTAGTTATGATGCACCGATTTCCTATGATGATAATTTTTGGAATACTGGATTATACCTTGGAGCAGGTTATAACTCAGGTAATGTAGTAATTGGTATTCGCTACAATGTATTATTTGACAGCGATAAATTCAATTCTGAACCTTGGTTTCCGTTTATTAGAGTTTATTTCTAAACCACACTTTTTGCCATTCTCTTTTTAAAATTAAAAAAGCAACTTGTTCTGCTAATTCAAGTAAATCATCGCCATTTAATTTTTTGACTTCCGATTCGGAAACATCAATAATATAAAGCAGGTTTAAGTATTCGGCAAATTTATATTGTATAAGTCGATATACTTTTTCATGCAATTGCACTTTCAATTCCTGTGGCGAAGTGCTCAATGGAAAATCAACAGGTTCATTAGCAAAATTGAAATCTTTATTGAGTTGCTCAATCAATTTGAGATAAAGATTTTCTTTCTCGGCTTCGGTTAAGAGTTGATCGGTGGAAGTTGGGATGGGATACATTAAATTTACGCTTTTTGATTTGAATTTGTTGCTTAAACTTTTCTCTTCATTAGTTTTTCTCCAAACACTTTTAGAACCATTTTCTTTTCTTCAGAAATTTGCATTTGATTTAACGTTTCAAATGATTTAAAAGTGTAGTTTTCAATAGCTTTTTGAGTTGCTTCTGCTGCTTTTGTTTGCACAAAAATTTCTTTTACAGAAGCCACTTTTTCCGCATTATCTTGCGGCTGAATGGAGTATAAATGCAACAGTTCTTCGCGTTCTTCTGGGTTGGCAAACTCCATTGCTTTAAGATACAAATACGTTTTTTTATTTTCGATAATGTCGCCTCCAACCTGTTTTCCAAAAGTCTCTGGATTTCCAAAACAATCTAAATAATCATCTTGTAACTGAAAAGCAATTCCTAAATTCAATCCAAATTCATAAATTAAATTCGCATTTTCATCAGAAGTTTCAGCAACGATTGCTCCCATTTTTAATGCCGCAGCGACTAATACTGCCGTTTTATATTCAATCATTTTGAGGTATTCAGGAATCGTTACATCATCTCTGTTTTCAAAATCAACGTCATACTGTTGACCCTCACAAACCTCTAATGCAGTTTTGCTAAATAATTTTGCTAATGTTTTGAAAATAGCTGGTTCATAATTTTCAAAATACTGATAGGCCAAAATCAACATCGCATCACCCGAAAGAATTCCGGTATTCAAATCCCATTTTTCATGAACGGTTGCTTTCCCTCTTCGCAACGGAGCATCGTCCATAATATCATCATGCACTAACGAAAAATTATGAAAAACCTCTATTGCCATAGCGGCAGGCAATGCTTTTTGATACGAAACATCAAATACTTCCGCTGCCATTAACGTTAAAACAGGTCGAATTCGCTTACCACCTAAACCTAAAATGTATTCAATTGGCTCGTATAAATTTGCGGGTTGCCGATTAATGTTTTGTTGTGCAAAATAGGTTATAAAATGCTCTTGATAAGCCGCTGTTGACTGCATGAATTCAGGATTTTGATAATTATTAAGTATGCAAATAAAAGTAAAAAAACACAATAAATAAGATTACTCCTTTGTAAACCTAGTTTAACAAATGTTAAATTTATGTAAATACTTTGGAAACTATTTTGGTGTTAAAAGTTTCCGCTCTACATTTGCATTCGGATTTAAACACTGCTTTTGTGTTTTATAACAGCAAAATTGTTAAAATCTTTAAACTGAAAATTATGAATACAATTGGAACAATCGACTCAAGTCAATCGGATATTTTGATAAAAATGCAACGATCAATCGTGGCCTATTTAGCAGGAACAAGGAATAAATTTAATGGTTTTGTTGAAATGAATAATGAAGAAATTGAAAAAGCTTCTTTGGAGTTTTCATTAAATATAAATGACGATAAAACAAAATTAAAGTCTAAAAACCATCAGCTTAAACTAACTGATTTTCCTGAAATTCAAGAAAATCCGATTATTAGTTTTAAATCGACTTCTTTTCAAAAAGTAAATAAACACATTAATTTTTTAAGAGGAAATTTAACTATTAAAAATGTCACGAAAGTAGTAGAACTAGACACCGAATTTTTGGGAATTAAGGCTCAAAATGGCGTTAACAAAGCACTTTTCGAAGTAACGGGCGACATCAATCAAAATGATTTTGATTTGGCGTTAACCTCAAACACACACAAAGGAATGAAAACAAAAGGGAAGAACATAAAGCTCATCGCTAATTTGGAATTCACCTTTTAAAAAGCACTAAAAATGAAAGAAAAGATTATTGCAAAAGCATCCGATTTGTTTTTAAAACTTGGTTTTAAAAGCATTACTATGGATGATATTGCTAGTGAAATGTGTATTTCAAAAAAAACAATTTATAAATTTTTCGCCAATAAAGAAGTCTTAATTGAAGAAACTACTGCCGCTGTACATGAACAGGTTTATGAATCCATTCATAAAATAACCTTACTAAATTTAAATGCGATTGAAGAGAATTTCGTTATTAAGAAAATGTTTAAAGAGTTGTTTAATTCTGCCGAAGCCTCTCCAATTTTTCAGCTAAGAAAACATTATCCAGAGATTTATGAAAAAGTCATGGCAAGAGAAATTAAAGAATGTAATTTAATGTTTATTCAAAATATTAAAAAAGGTGTTGAACAAGGCTTGTATCGAGAAAATATTAATTTTGTAACCGTTGCTAAATTTTATTACACCTTAATTTTCAATATTTATGACACAGACGTAAGCGAAGAAGAAGCCAAAACCATCGAATATGAAGCACTTGAATACCATATTAGAGCCATCGCAACACCTGCTGGAATTGCAGAATTAGAAAATCAGTTAGAGAAATTCAATCACCAATCTATATAATTTTTTTATGAAACTTAAATTTACGTTATTCCTTTTGTTATTCGGACTAGTAATTAGTGCACAAGAAGGGAAAAAAACCTATTCCTTTTCGTTACAAGAAGCTATTAATCATGCTATAGAGTATAATTATTCTTCTATTAATTCAGGTCGCGATATTGAAGCGGCCAAAAAGAGAAAATGGGAAACTACCGCAGCGGGTTTACCGCAAATCAATGCCTTTGTAGATTATCAAAATAATTTTGTGCTTCAAAAATCGGTTTTGCCAGCGGAAATTGTTGGCGGAAATCCAGGCGAATTTGTTGAATTGGCTTTTGGAACCAAACAAAACATGAACTCTAGAGCGACCTTAAGCCAACTTATTTTTGATGGCTCTTATATTGTAGCATTGCAGGCTTCTAAAACATACCTTGAGTTTTTTGAAAATTCTAAACGCAAAACAGATATAGACGTTAAAGAAATGATTATCAACTCTTATGGAAATGTTTTATTGGCAGAAGAAACGATTGCTATATTGGAAAAAAATAAATCTTCTTTAGACAAAACACTTTTTGAAACCACACAAACCTATGAAAATGGTTTAGCGGAAGAAGAAAGTGTTGAGCAATTAAAAATTAATCTTTCTGCTATTGTAAGTAATTTAAATTATAGCAAAAGACTAAAAGACATTGCCTATAAAATGCTAAAAATCAATCTCGGAATTGAAATTGAAGATGAAATTACACTTACCGACAAATTAGAATCATTGAGTATAAGCAACCTTGATTTAGCGATTACAAACACTGAATTTTCAGCAGAGGATAACATCAACTACAGTTTGAAAAGCAATTTTGTAGAACAACGAAATTTAGAATTAAAATTAGAAAGAAGTAAATATTTACCTTCATTAGGTGCAAATGTTAACTTTGGTTACAATGCCTTTTCTAATGAATTCACTTTTGTAAACCAAGATCAAAAATGGCTTAACTATTCAAACGTAGGTCTAAATCTAAACATACCTATTTTTAGCAGTTTTGCAAGAAGTGCTCGAACACAACAAGCCAAAATTGCTCTTGAAAAAGCCAAAACTGAATTAACAGAAGTGGAGCAAACATTAAAACTGGAATATCAAAGTGCTAAAAACAAATTTGAATTTGATGTAGAACAATACATGACTACTAAAGAAAACCTAAGACTTTCTGAACGTATTGAACGCAAACAACAAATAAAATTTACAGAAGGTTTGTCTACCAGTTTTGAATTTACAGAAGCCCAACGACAATTATACACTTCACAACAAGATTATTTACAAGCTATGGTAAACATTATCAATAGTAGAGCCGCATTAGAAAAAATTACAACGAAATAACTAACGAATATCCTTTAACAAAATGAAAAAAATACTCACTCTAACCGTTTTATCGCTTTTAGTATTAAGTTGTTCTGGCGACAATAAAAAAGAAAATATTGACGCTGTCATCAAATCGAATGATTTAAATAAAATCAAAGCTTCTCGCAAAATTGTTCATGAAGAATACGAAAAAATTGCTGCTGAATTGGCCAAATTAGATCTGGCTATAGCCGATTTAGATCCAAACAAAAAAGTGCCGTTAGTAAGAACAATCGTGGTAAAAGATTCACTTTTTAAACACTATATTGAAATTCAAGGTAATGTAGAAACAAAGGAAAACATCATGATTAGCCCTGAATATTCAGGTGTATTAACACAAGTAAATGTAAAAGCGGGACAACGCGTTAGTAAAGGGCAAGTGTTGGCTAGAATTGACGATGGAGGCATGGGTTCGCAATTGGCTCAAGCTGAAACACAATTGGCTTTAGCAAAAACTACTTTTGAAAAACAAAAAAATCTTTGGGATCAAAAAATAGGTTCTGAAATTCAATTTCTTCAGGCCAAAACGAGTATGGAAAGTCAACAAAAAGCAGTGGCTCAAATCAAATCACAACTTAATAAAACCTTAGTTTTAGCTCCTTTTAACGGAACCATTGACGATGTTCTGATAGAAAAAGGAAAAGTGGTCGCTCCTGGAATGGATTTATTTCGAATTGTAAATTTAAACAATATGTACGTGAGTGCGAATGTGCCTGAAAATTATATTGAACAATTAAAATTGGGTGCTATTGTAGAAGTAAATATGAATTCTATTGGAAAAACTTACCAAGGAAAAGTACGTCAAATAGGGAATTATATCAATCCAAACAATCGAACGTTTAGCATTGAAATCGCTTTGCCTAATCCAGATAATTTATTACGTCCTAATCAAGTGGCCATTTTAAAAATTGAAGATTACACCAATCCAAAAGCAATTATTTTACCAGAGAATATCATCCAAGAAACCGCCGATGGTAGCAAAATTATTTATGTTATTGATCAAACAAAATCTGATAAAAACACTGTTGCAATCCAAAAAACGATTGAAATTGGTTACGCTTCTGGTGCAAATGTAGAAGTAAAATCGGGTCTAAAAACAGGAGAAACCGTAATTACCGATGGTGCAAAAGCCTTAAAAGATGGTGCAGTAGTAGAAGTAATCAATCGATAACTAGTAGTAATAAAAAACGTTATGAGTATCAATATACACAAAAATTTTGCCATATCCACTTGGGCCATCAACAACAAAATGACAGTTTATGTCATTACCGCCATTGTTTTAATTGGCGGATTGATTTCCTATTATTCGATGCCACGGGAGAGTTTTCCCGAAATTATTGAAACCAAAATTTATGTCAGTTCAATCAATCCTGGGAATTCTGCCGAGGATGTTGAAAAATTAATCACGAAGCCATTAGAAGAAGAATTCAACAATATTTCGGGTGTAAACAAAATCACTTCGAACACGTTGGAAGACTACTCTATGATTTTGATTGAATTTGATGAAGCCATCTCTGTAGAAGATGCTAAACAAAAAGTAAAAGACAAAGTCGACCGCGTTAAATCGGACACAGAGTGGCCCACCGTTGATGGCGGCGGAAAAGTAGAGCCCAATGTTTTCGACTTAAATATTGCTGAGGAAGTGCCCATTTTAAACATCAGTTTAACTGGAAATTTTACATCCGAAAAATTAAAGGAATATGCAGAATATCTCGAAGAACGTATTGAAAGATTACCGCAAATAAAAGAAGCAGCTATTCGAGGTGCCGAAGATAAAGAAATCGAAATTGCCGTAGACATGTATAAAATGGCTGCTGCAAAAGTGAGCTTTGACGACATTATCAATGCCGTAAAATATGAAAACAAAACGGTTTCAGGTGGAAGTATTTCAAATAACGGAATCAAGAAAAACATTCGTGTTATTGGAGAAATTAATACTCCCAAAGAACTAGAGAATATCATCGTAAAAAAACAAGATGGAAATGTTTACTTACGCGATATTGCAACCGTTTCCTTTCAAGAAAAAGAACGCACTACTTTTGCTCGTTCGTATGGTGAACAAGTGGTGATGCTCGATATTAAAAAACGAAGCGGAAAAAATATGGTGGAAGCCGTAGAAAGTTTAAAACTGATTGTCGAAAAAGCTCAAGAAAACTATTTCCCCGAAGGTTTATCTATTTCGTATGCGAATGACCAATCCACCAAAACCATTGCACAAGTAGATGATTTAGTAAACAATATCATTTTTGGGGTAATTTTAGTGATTGGCGTTTTAATGTTTTTCTTAGGATTCAGAAATGCCATTTTCGTTGGATTTGCCATTCCTTTATCGATGTTTATGTCGTATATGATTTTAGCCTCATTTGGGGTAACCTTAAACACCATGGTGCTTTTTGGGTTGGTCATGGGACTCGGAATGCTGGTAGATAACGGAATCGTCGTAGTAGAAAACGTCTACACGCTGATGAGTCAAGGCATGTCGCGAAAACAAGCCGCAATTGAAGGAATTGGCGAAATTGCATGGCCAATTATTGCCTCCACTGCAACTACTTTAGCTGCCTTTTTCCCGTTAGGATTATGGCCAGGCACGACAGGAAAATTTATGATTTATTTTCCAATGACCTTATCGGTCGTGTTGTTTTCATCACTTTTTGTGGCATTGATTATTAATGCGATGCTAACTTCTGATTTTATGAAAATAAAAGAAGATGAAATGACCAAAAGAGGCTTAATTCGCCTTTCAGGTTTAGTGGGCGGAATCGGTTTGCTGATGCTTATTGTAGGTTTTGTTACTAAAACGGATGGCCTAAAAGGACTAGGGAACTTAATGCTCTTTTTTGCGGTTATGTTATGGATTTACAAATACTTTTTAATTCAAGCTCAAGACTTTTTTCAAAAAATTATTTTAGTTTGGATGGAAAACAAATACCAAACTTTTTTACAATTTGCTTTAAAAGGGCGGAAACCCTTGTTGTTCTTATTAGGAACTTTTGGAATTTTGATTTTATCTTTTGTTGCAGTAGGAATTGCCAAGCCCAACGTCTTGTTTTTTCCAGAAAATCAACCGAATCAAATTATGGTTTACATTGAGTTTCCTGAAGGAACCGATATCAAAAAAACCAATGAATTCGTTAAAATTATTGAGAAAAAAGTATATGCCATTGCCAACAAATATATAGAAAACGGCGAAAACTATATGGTTGAAAGTGCCATTGCTCAAGTAGGAAATGGTTCAGGAAATCCGCAAACCGATGGCGGTTCAGAAAATGATATGCCGCATCGTGGAAAAGTAACTTTAACCATGCGTGAATTCAAATACCGTAAAGGATTAAATAGTTTAGACGTCATGGAAGAAATTCGTGCTGCCGTGCAAGGCTATGCGGGTGTTTCGGTCATCGTCGAAAAAGAACGAAATGGACCACCAGCAGGTTACCCAATTAATATTGAAATTAAAGGGGAAGATTATAACCAAATGTTGATGGAAGCCGAAAAAATAAGAGAATTCATCAACGAAAAAAATATTGCCGGAATTGAAGAATTGAAAATTGATGTCAATAAAGACAAACCTGGAGTAGATGTAAAGATTGATCTAGACAAAGCAGGACAATTAGGCATCACCTCTGGACAAGTTGGACAAACCTTGCGAAGAGCAATTTTTGGAGAAAAAATATCAACCTATAAAGACGGAAAAGACGATTTTGAAATCAATGTTCGTTTTCCTGAAGCACAACGAAATGATAATAATTTGATTTACAATCAACCCATTACGTTTAGAGACCAAGCTTCTGGAAAATTAATTCAAGTTCCTATTGCTGCGATAACTTCTACGCAAAACTCAACAACTTTTAACACCATTAAAAGAAAAAATCTAAAAAGAGTCATTACAATTTATTCTAATGTCATTACAGGTTATAATGGAAATGAAATTGTCGATAAAATTAAATCGGAATTAAAAGACTATCATATTGACAAAGAGATGAACTTTACATTCACCGGCGAACAAGAAGAACAGTCTAAAAACATGGGATTTTTAGTGAAAGCATTATTAATTGCTTTAGGCGGAATTATTTTAATTTTGGTAGCTCAGTTTAATTCGATTTCGAAACCAATTATTATTATGGTATCGGTTTTATTGAGTTTTGGAGGCGTGTTTTTTGGGATGGTTATTTTCAAAAACGATTTTGTCATCATTATGACGATGATGGGAATTATTTCGCTGGCTGGAATTGTGGTCAATAATGCCATTGTTTTAATTGATTATACGCAGTTGCTCATCGACCGTAAACTAGATGAAAAAGGACTAGATGAAAACGGTTTGCTTAGCAAAAAAGAATACCTTGAAGTAATTGTAGAAGGTGGTCGTTCGCGTTTACGACCTGTTTTATTAACCGCCATAACAACTGTATTAGGATTGGTGCCACTCGCTATCGGATTAAATATCGATTTCTTTAATTTATTTATCAACTATAACCCTAATATTTATTTAGGTGGAGATAATGTTATTTTCTGGGGGCCATTGGCCAAAACCGTTATCTACGGATTAATTTTTGCGACGTTTTTAACGTTAGTCATTGTGCCCGTGATGTTCTTTCTTTTACACAAAGGAAAAATCAAAGTGAAAAAGAAAAAAAAGAAAAATATTGATACTATTGTCACAACAAATTAAAAATAAGACCACGTGAAAACGTGGTTTTTTTTATCTTTCCCAAAAAAATGAAAAAAGCAATCCTTTATATAGTACTTCTGTCTCTTTTTACTAATTGTCAAAAAAAGGAAGAAACAGAGCTAGTTCGCGTAAAAAACCAATATACATTAGCCATTCCTAAATCGATGTCAAAAGTTGATTATTTGCATACAGATGCATCCTTGCAATATCAAAATGCAAATACAGATTTTTATACCATTGTGATTGACGAGCCTAGTGATGATTTTAATACGCTAGTTTTACAAGAAGCCGATTTGAGAGCAACTTATTCACCTGATTTAAAAGGGTATGCTTTGCTTTTAAAAAACAACATTTCGAATACCTTAAAAAAAGGAGCGTTTTCCGCTTTTGAAGAAACTTCCATTAACGGATTGCCTGCTCTACTCATGAATGCCAGCGGAGAAGTAGATGGATTTATTATTTATTATCAATTTGGTTTTGTGAAAGGAAAAGAAACCTATTACCAAATTGTAAATTGGACAGACCTTAAACGCAAAAAAGACCATCAAAAAACAATGGCAGACATTATTTCTTCTTTTAAAGAATTAGGGAAACCCAAAAAGAAACAATCCTAAAAATTAGTAGTATAAACTATAAATAAAGGCCAAAATAAAATTCGTAATCTCAAAATTCATTCTGATTATACTAAAAAATGAACAAAATCTTGAAACAAAATAGTACTTTTGCATCTCAAAATTTTACTTGTTATGTATAGAAGTCACACTTGCGGAGAATTAAACATTTCTCATTGCCAAACAGAAGTTACACTTGCTGGCTGGGTGCAAAAATCAAGAGATAAAGGATTCATGAACTGGATTGATTTACGCGATCGCTATGGTATTACGCAATTAATATTCGACGAAAGTCGGACTGAGAAATCCGTTTTTGACGCTTCAAAATCATTAGGTCGCGAGTTTGTGATTCAAGTAAAAGGAACCGTGATTGAGCGAGAAGCCAAAAATAAAAACATTCCCACAGGAGAAATCGAGATTTTAGTAAAAGAACTTACTATTCTCAATGCATCGCAATTACCACCATTCACCATTGAAGATGAAACCGATGGTGGCGAAGACATTCGAATGAAATACCGTTACTTAGATATTCGAAGAAATCCTGTTAAAAACAGTTTGATTTTTAGACATCGGGTTTCGATGGAAGTCCGCAATTATTTATCAAAACAAGGTTTTTGCGAAATAGAAACGCCTTACCTTATCAAATCAACGCCAGAGGGAGCAAGAGATTTCGTCGTTCCTAGCCGAATGAACGAAGGACAATTTTATGCTTTGCCTCAGTCGCCACAAACCTTCAAACAATTGTTGATGGTGGGCGGAATGGACAAATATTTCCAAATTGTAAAATGTTTCCGTGATGAAGATTTACGAGCCGATCGTCAACCCGAATTTACTCAAATTGATTGCGAAATGGCGTTTGTGGAACAAGAAGATATTCTAAATGAATTTGAAGGATTAACCCGTCATTTACTAAAGGAAATAAAAGGGATTGAGGTTGACAAATTTCCGCGAATCACCTATGATTACGCCATGAAAACCTACGGAAATGACAAACCAGATATTCGGTTTGAGATGAAGTTTGGCGAATTAAACGCGGTGACTCAACACAAAGAATTCCCTGTTTTCAATGCAGCTGAATTGGTCGTTGGAATTGCTGTTCCGGGTTGTGCTTCGTATTCTAGAAAAGAAACTGATGCCCTTATCGATTGGATTAAACGGCCGCAAATTGGTGCCAGCGGAATGGTTTATGTCAAATATGAACTAGATGGAACCTTAAAATCATCGGTCGATAAGTTTTATGACGAAGCCGATTTAAAAAAATGGGTCGAAATTACCAACGCCAAACCGGGTGATTTAATTGTAGTGCTTTCGGGTAATGCCGATAAAACTAGAACTCAATTATCTGCTCTTCGTATGGAATTGGCCACACGCTTAGGCTTGCGAAAACCTGATGAATTTGCTCCGCTTTGGGTCGTTGATTTTCCATTATTAGAATGGGATGAAGATTCAAAACGTTATCATGCCATGCACCATCCGTTTACTTCGCCAAAACCAGAAGACATGAAGTTAATTGAAACCGACCCTGGGAAAGTACGTGCCAATGCCTATGATATGGTCTTAAACGGAAATGAAATTGGTGGTGGCTCAATACGAATTCACGACCGCGATTTACAAAGCAGAATGTTTTCATTATTAGGTTTCACACCAGAACAAGCCGAAAATCAATTTGGCTTTTTAATGAATGCATTCCAATTTGGAGCTCCGCCTCACGGTGGATTAGCTTTTGGTTTAGACCGATTGGTCGCTATTCTAGGCGGACAAGAAACCATTCGTGATTTTATTGCTTTCCCAAAAAACAATTCGGGTCGCGATGTCATGATTGATGCTCCCTCTGCTATTGACGAAAGTCAATTGAACGAACTACACATCAAATTAGATTTATCTTAATATGAAATACGTTATCCGCATCTTGTTTTTCATCATCCTCGGATTGATTGGCTATGGCTATTATATCAAACAAAATGAAGGGCCAGATGGCGATAAATGGATTGGTATTGGCATCTTACTCAGTGCCTTAGTGCTTATGCCTATTTTTTTATGGTATCGTTATAAAAATAAGAATTTAGAGGACTATATGTTTAAATTCGATAAAAAAAACGAGGAAAACACTGAAAATCAATAATTTTCATAAAAAAAGAATACTGATTTTATATTTGTATTATTTTATAGATTACCTTTGGCCATTATTAATTATTTTTTTATTACACAATGCGTACAGGTACAGTAAAATTTTTCAATGAATCTAAAGGTTACGGTTTCATCACAGATGAAGAAACTGGAAAAGACATCTTCGTTCACGCAACTGGAATCAAAGCTGAAGAGCTAAGAGAAGGTGACCGCGTTTCTTATGAAGAAGAAGAAGGTAGAAAAGGTAAAGTAGCGGCTCAAGTAGCTGTGATCGAATAATATATATTATTTAGATTACCGAATGAATGTTAACGTCTCGAGCAATCGAGACGTTTTTTTTATGTTAACCCGCACGAATAGGTCGCCCTGTTTCTGTAAAATCAACACCAATGAACTATCAATTCCGAAAAGCCGAATTAACAGAAGCACCAGAAATTTGGACAATTCTACAAAACGCTATTCTTCGTAGAAAAGCCGATGGTAGCAACCAATGGCAGGATGGTTATCCTAATCCTGAAATTGTTGAAACAGATATTAAAAAAGGCATTGGTTATGTTTTAGTAGAACAAAACAAAATCATTGGTTATTGTGCCGTTTTGATTAATGACGAACCAGAATACGCCAATCTTCAAGGCGAATGGAGAACCAATACTGACTTTGTAGTTTTTCATCGTGTTGCTATTGCAGCAAGTCATTTGGGTAAAAATTTATCTAAAAAAATCATTGCTTATTTAGAAGAATTCGCACGAGCAAATAAAATTTATAGCCTAAAAGCCGATACCAATCACGATAACTTTGCCATGATGGCTATTTTTGAAAAAGCAGGATTTGTTTTCTGCGGCATCGTCCATTTTAGAGGTAGCCCAAGAAGAGCTTATGAAAAAGTACTTCTGTAAAACGGATAGGTCGCGAGCTGTCCGCACTACAGAATCTTATCAACATTAACATTCGTTCGCTTTCTAAAAAAACAATAATCTACTAACTTTACAACATGTATGCTCTAGTAGATTGTAATAATTTTTATGCCTCGTGCGAACGAGTTTTTCAGCCTCAATTAAACGGAAAACCCATAGTAATTCTGTCTAATAACGATGGCTGTATCATTTCGCGGAGCGACGAAGCGAAAGCTCTCGGCATTCCGATGGGAGCTCCCGAATTTAAATTCCGAGACCAACTTAAACAACATAATATTACTGTTTTTTCATCCAATTATGCTTTGTATGGCGACTTGAGTAGTCGCGTCATGGCAATTTTAGGACAATTCACACCAAATTTAGAAGTGTACAGCATCGACGAAGCTTTTCTGAATTTTGACGGTATGAAAATTGACGATTACCAGCAGTATGGCTTAGAAATAAAAAAACGCACCTTGAAATGGTTGAGTATTCCTGTTTCGGTTGGCTTTGCTCCCACCAAAGCCTTGGCCAAAGTCGCCAACAAAATTGCACGAAAATTTCCCAAAGAAACACTCGGCAGTTATGTGGTGGATAGTGATGAAAAACGCATCAAAGGTTTAAAGTGGACCAAAATTGAAGATGTTTGGGGGATTGGTTTTCGGCTTTCTAAAAAAATGAAAGCCCAGCTTATTTTCACGGCTTATGATTTTACGTTACCTCATCACGAAGCATTTATTAAAAAAGTAATGGGCGTGGTGGGAGTTCGGTTGCGGTATGAACTTTTAGGCCAATCGGTTTTGGAGCTGGAAGAACCAAAAACCAGAAAAAATATTGCCATTACTCGAAGTTTTGATGGAAATATCACCACTTTTGATGAAATGAAAGAACGGGTTTCCACTTTTGCAACCGTATGTGCCGAAAAACTGCGAAGTCAGCAATCGTGTTGCCATCAAATCACCCTTTATTTACGAAAAGATCATTATAAAATCACCAGCGACCGTTATCATTTTTATCAAACCGAAACCTTGCCGTTTGCAAGCAATTCAAGTCTTACGCTAAGCAATACAGCCATAAAAATGCTCAAAAAATTGTTTAAAGAAGGCGAGATTTATAAAAAAGCTGGGGTTATTGTAGGGCAGCTCATTCCGCAAGACCAAAAACAATTTCAGTTGTTTGACGAAGAAAATCCGAAACATCAAAAATTAATGCAAGTCATGGATGCCCATTATAAAAAAACGGGCGAACGTAAAATTAGGCTTGGCAGTCAAGATTTGCAACGTACCTGGAAAATGAAACAAAATCATTTATCACCCAAATACACGACAAATATTCGAGATATTATGAAAGTGAAAGTGGGATAATGTATTAATTTGTAAATTTAAAAATTAATTATGACCAAAAACAAACTTACTTTTTTTCTTCCTGATTTAGAAAATCCGATAGAACTTCCGTTCATTACGGCTGGAATTAAAGCTGGATTTCCTTCGCCAGCGGCAGATTTTGATGAATCCAAAATTAGTTTGGATGCCGTTTTGGTCAAAAATAGAGATGCTACTTTTTATGCAAAAGCAGCTGGAACCTCCATGATTGGAGCCGGAATTGATGATGGCGATATTTTAGTTATCGACCGAAGTTTAGAGCCGCAAAACAACAAAGTAGCCGTTTGTTTTTTAGATGGCGAATTTACCGTAAAACGGATTAAAGTCGCTAAAGACAAGGTGTTTCTCATGCCCGAAAACAAAGATTTCGAACCGATTGTAATCACCGATGAAAACCAACTGATTATATGGGGAATTGTGACCTATGTGGTAAAAAAAATGTAATAGAAGCGAACAACTACCAAAATAGTTAATGTGAAACTATTTCTTTCTTGAAAATTTTCTTAAAAGCCATTACAACAAAAACACAAACTAAACCCACAATTAAACCCAATAAGAATTCGACAATCCAACTAGGCATAAAATCAAAATAATGATGTAAAAAAGGAATTTGATGTGAAAATATTCCACCAGAAACAAACAACAAGGCAAGTGTTCCTACTACTGCTAAAAATTGAATAACCTTAGGTAAAGCTTTTACTAAAAACGTTCCTGTTTTATGAAGTAAATTATTTCGACCTCCACTCCATTGTATCAATTTATAACCCGCTTCGTCCATTCGAACAATTAATGCCACGATGCCGTAAACACCAACTGTTGCAATAAAAGCAACAACACTTACCACCATAACTTGTGTCCAAATATCTTGGCCCATGACTGCCCCTAAAGCAATAATAATGATTTCAACCGAAAGAATAAAATCAGTTAAGATTGCTGATTTTATTTTAGCTTTTTCTAAAACTAAAATTTCTGCTTCCGATAATTCTTCAAAAACTTCCACTTTTTTTTCAATAGGATGCGGGAAGAAATATTCATATATTTTCTCGGCTCCTTCATAAGCCAAATAAAGTCCACCCAAAATTAAAATAACATTAATTAGCCAAGGAATAAATGCTGTAAGCAAAAAAGCAATTGGAAGAATAATGATTTTATTGAGGGCAGATCCTTTAGTTATTGCCCACAAAACGGGTAATTCTCTCGAGGAAACAAACCCAGATGCTTTTTCGGCATTTACCGCTAAATCATCACCTAAAATTCCAGCTGTTTTTTTTGCCGCAATTTTACTCATTGATGCCACGTCGTCCATTAACGTTGCAATATCATCTAATAACGCAAAAAAACCTGAAGCCATTTATTTTTGATTTAAGATACAAAAATACAATTGTCAATTTTTCTTAATGTTAAAATAAAGAAAAAAGTTTTGCTCCATAAAAGCTAATAAAAAAGCATCAAGATAAACAGAGCAGGAAGAATTTTGATAATTAAAAAAAGACTATCAATCTATATGTCAAAAAATAAAAAAGACCCCCTTCCGCAAACCACTGACCAGAAGGAGGTCAACCACTAAATTATATCTAACTTTATAATTAAGGATTTTAATATTTAAAAAACACAGTACAATTGCATACTAAAGAAATCCCAAATCTATTAAATAAGCCTTTTTACCTTTTTTTTTAGTTTTATCCCACCTTTCTTTATTCTGAGTAAAAAGCACGTTAAACCATTTATTTTTATTCATCATATCCTGTATAGCCTGTTTGAGGGTTAGTAACTCCTTTATATTTTAATATTAGACTCTTTGATAAATTTCTTAATTCTAATATTTCTTTTTGAGTATAATACTTTTCTTGAAATGCTGTTGCATCAGCAGATAAAGCCGAGCCCAAACTCCAAAAAGCATCTATAGCAAACGTCACTCCGCTAACTTTAAATGATTTAGATATAATTCCTGAAGACCCACTAACTACTAAAAATTGGCCACCGTAATTTACGATAAATTGGCTCATACTAAAAGAATCAAAATCATATAAAGGAATCCATCTGCCATTAAAAAAATGATAAGTTGTATTGTCCTGTACTAAAATTTGACCCTGTTTACCATTCATTAATATCCAATTTCCTCCAACTAAAACATAAGTATTACCATTCGAAGATTTGTGCACTGAATATTCTTTAACAGATTTACTTGATGGACAACCTTCACAACTCCCATTTGAATTGGATTCTAAATATTCTTTAAATAATTCATTTATCTCATTAGAAATTTTTATTTCTGTTTCTTTTTGTTCAGTTAGTGCACGATAATCTATTTCTTCTTCTTTTTTATCTTCAACCTTATCATCAGGAATCATTCCATCAGGATCCGTAAATCTTAAAGGGTCATTGTAGGCGTAATTATAAGGCTACCATCTTCTTGATTGTTCCGCTAGCGGGTCAATGTTCATCCATCTACCAATTGCAGGGTCGTAATTTCTAGCTCCATAGTCGTAGAAGTTAAGCCCCAACTCATCCTGCCACTCCTTCCCATTGTATTTATACTGATACGCCTTTGTAAAACTTTACTAGGAAATAAAAAGCACCTTAACTTAATTCAAATAAGAACGTCCAACTTCATTTTCCAACAAAACGAAATTAAGAGTAATCTTAAAATATTCCTATTAAATTTAATTAAAATAAATTTGGTCAATGTTAACTTTTAAGATAACTTTGCAACATGATTAGGAAAATTATATTTCACAATAACCACTTTATTGAATTTTACCAAAATCAAGATGATAAGGTAAAAACTAAAATTCAATATGTTTTAGAATTGATAAAACAGGTTGATAGAGTTCCTGAAAAGTTTTTAAAGCATTTGACAGGAACAGATGGTCTTTATGAAATACGAGTAGAATATCAGTCAACTATTTATAGAATATTTTGCTGTTTTGATGAAGGTAAATTGGTTGTTTTATTTAATGGGTTTCAGAAGAAAACACAGAAAACACCAAAGGGAGAATTGGAAAAGGCAATAAGTTTAATGAAAGAATATTTTGAACTAAAAAAACAAGTAAGATGAAAAAGTACGAAAACATAAAATCATTTGATGAGCTAGTTGATGCTGAACATGGTAAAATTGGAACAGAAAGTAGAAATGATTATGAGGAAAACTCTCAGATGTTTATCATTAGCGAGATGTTAAAAGAAGCTCGTAAAGAAGCTAAAATGACTCAAGAGCAACTTGCTGAAAAAGCAGGAACTAAAAAAAGTTATATTTCTAAACTTGAAAATGGTAGAGGAAATATTCAACTTTCTACATTAATCAGAATTTTTGAAATCGGATTGAATAGACGAATCGGATTAACTTTCTTATAATAGAAATGATTATCATTTTGAGCATTCCCCAAAAAAAATTAGACACCATTTAGGGCATATTCAAGACGGTTCGTCTTTTTGTTTTAATTTTTGTTTATAAATTGATTTACAAATGGTTAAATTGTGGATTTTGGTTCATCACTAACTATGGAAGATTACCGCTTTTCATAGGAACTCTTTACGGATGTATCATCCCTATTATCAATTACATATACAGCACGTGTAAGTCTTATTTCATTGGTTATTATTCTATCTCCTTTACTTCCATCTTTCAAAACACCGCCTTTGGCTATGATAATTTCATCTTTTATAATACCATTAAAATAATGTAGTCCCAGCTTATCAAACTTTATATCATATAAAGGGATTAGTCTATTTGTTTCCGCTACAAAAGTATCTGTAACCATTTTTTTCAAAAGTTTGTTGTCTTCAATTGGCTTTTTTGTTAACCAAAAAGAATACTCAAGAAACCTTGCTTTTTGATAATCACTTAAACTTGTAGTAATTGTATCGAAATTGCTTTTAAAACTAATTTTCCCATCATAACTTTCATTAACATAAACTGTATCAGGAAAAATAAATTTTATGTCTTGATAAGCTGATTTTTGAGTTACTTCAACATCTTTTCTGCATGAAATACAAAATATTATGAATATTGAAAATACTATTTTTTTTGTCATATTTATTGTTTCAATAGTGAATTAATTCTTTCTTTTAGCTCCTTTTTATCTTTAACTACTTGTTGTTGTGCTCTCTTTTCACTTTGTTGATTCATTCTTTCAATGGTAGATACTTGTGATGGTGCAACAGTTGTATCATTTGTGGATACATGAAGTCTAGGTTCATTTAGTCCAACATTGCCTGACGAAGACCAAGTTTGTTTATCAATGGTCACGTTTTCATTCTGCTCTGGTTTATTAGTTTCGCTTACACTACCATTTTTACTTGATTTATCTCTATTGAGTTCAACTGCATCACCAACTCTGTCTAACGCATTTGCTGCATTTTCCAATTTAGAACCATTACCGGGTCCTGGTCTATAAATTTTTCCAATTGTTTCAGCTCCAGATCCATCTACCGTTTCTGGATTCCTACCACCTGGTTTCATTAAACTTTTATCTCCTGTTGCACCACCTTTGTCATTAGTAAAAGCAATACCTCCCGATACATCAATTTTAAAATTGGAAACTGATTCTTTAAAATTATTTATAGCATCACTAGTAGACTTTTTTGCCTCATTATATTTCTTACTTATAGTATTTCCCATACTAGTAAAAGCACTTTTAACATATCCTGGAAAATCAGGCCACATTCCGTCAGGGTCTTGAAAATAAACAGGATTATTAAAACAATAATTATATGGTGACCACCTGCGACCTTGCTCTGCAAGTGGGTCGGTTTGCCAAAATCTACTTATTGCAGGGTCATAAACCCTATTATCGTAATCGTAAACATTAAGCCCCAACTCATCCTGCCACTCCTTCCCATTGTACTTATACTTATACTCCAATGGTTTTCCATCAGTAGGCGGTAATATTCTAAGTTTTAAAAGTTGGGTGATGGGGTCGGTTTCTTTGGTGTACTTTCTAATATCGCTGTTGTAGTTGGTGTGTTTTAAACCATCCCGAATGGTCGGGAGGATAATAGTGATTCTCTTCCAGTATTTTAAGAACGTTTGATTTGAATTATCTTTTACCAAATATATTAAAATATTACGCAAAGTAGTGAGACATTTACGGAGCTTTTCATTGAACATTTTTCAAAATCAGATTATTATTACCTATATGAAATTGCCAAATTCTCCACCACTAACTCTGACCCGAGCCGAAAGGCGAACTGAGCGAAGCTAAATACGTGGCGTCATTTTTCTTCATTACATTCATTTTAAGTGATTTTCAAATGTAAAAAAGGCAAACTTTACAGCTTGCCTTTTTGGTTTGAATTTTATTTAAAGATTTATTTACAAATGGTTAAAATTTGAAAATAGGTTTATCACTTATTATGGAACATCACTAAAATACTTAATCTGAAAAATTATCTCAACAGTCTGGGAACAATTTATAAATACCACTGTTCAACATCTTCTCGAAATAGGCATCAACATCTTTTTGGTAGTCATCAATTGGAATTTTATCCCATCCATAAGGAGTAACTTCTAAGCTATCTGGTACTGGACAATTTGAAAACAAAACCGACTGTTCTATATTTTCTTTATTAAATGCAATAAAATATTTTTTCCCTAATTCAGGCTTTAAACCATGATATAATGTTTCTGTTTCATAAATTTTATTATCATAATAAAATTTTATCTTTATGGTATTATCCATTCTACCTCCTGAATATTTTACAGGAATTGCAACTGCATGCTGAATATTTTTTTTTATGGCACAATTTTTAAAATGATTGTAAGTAAACCCACCAATACAAATAATTATTATTAAAATAATAAATGCTAAAATATTTTTATGCTTTTTATTTGTTTCCATCTTGCTTTATTATTTCGTTCATTAAAATATCTCCACTATTTAATAATCCATTCAAGGGTACACCACCCAAGCTATTCAAAGCGTTTCCAGGTGTCACACCTGTTCCTAAACCCATCATAATATAGCCTGTTGTAACGTCTCTTAAAGTGCTTGGAATAGTTTTATTGCCAATAAATGGAGATTGAAAACCCTTTTCATCAAAATTAAAAAGTGCCATTCCAGCTGGTTTAATTGCTTGCACAAGACGACCCCCAGGAGCTCCTGCAATTAAAGCATCCGCACAGTCAACATTACCCCAGCTCCACGAAGTCTTCTCTTTAAAACTATGCACTGTGCTCTGCGATGGTCTCCTGACCTCGCAGCGACCAACTCGTAACCTTGCTTCCAATTAAATTAATAGGAATCATAACGTTGTCAATTATTTAAATTTAACACATCTACAATTGGATGATCAGCTTTTTCAATTATTATCAACCCATTATCATTTATATAATTGGAAACACTGGAATAAATATAATGCGATGCTTTTTCAACCAAACCGGCACGAACAGGGTTCAAGTGAATATAATCTAATTTCGACCACATGAATTTTGTTGTATAAATTTCTTCCGGATGATTGCCATATTGCCAA
>NZ_JAQVCH010000028.1 GCF_028689845.1 Flavobacterium sp.
GCAACCAATTCTGGTGGAAGTACGACTTTTGTAGTTTCGATTGAAGTAATTGATGTGGCTCCTTCGGATTTGAGTTATCCAACGCCGAATGTTTTCACCATTAACGATGCGATTGCGAATTTATCGCCAACAGTTACTGGCGGAGCAATTTTAGAATATGGAATTTCACCAGCTCTTCCAACAGGCTTACTTTTCAATACAACAACTGGAATTATTTCTGGAACGCCAACGGTTTTATCCGCTGCGACGGATTATACAGTTACAGCAACCAATTCTGGTGGAAGTACGACTTTTGTAGTTTCGATTGAAGTAATTGAGGTAATGTCTATTGATGAAATCAAAAAACCAGCTTTTGTACTTTATCCAAATCCGTTTGAACAAGTGCTACATATAAAGCATAATTTTGATTATGTGAATTACACGTTGTATTCTACAGATGGAAAATTAATTAGAAAAGGAATTTTAGAAGGGCAACAAATTTTAATGCCTGATTTACCTTCGGGAATGTATTTGCTACAACTTGAATCGGATTATAGTTCGCAACTATTTAAAATAATAAAAGGAATTAAGTAGAGAAGGAGTGGAGTTTATTAATAAACTCCACTTTTTTTTTGGTATAAACCGCTATGTCAATTTAATTTTCTTACTTGCAACTTTAAAGAAAGTAAGCACAATTCTACTTGAAGTTTTTAAAACAAATACTTGATTTTTATATTCATTCATCCTTGCATGTTGCACTAGCTATTGCCTCATTAGTAGGTGTTACTACCTATTCTTTAAAAATTGAACAATTTGAAAACAATGTTTTTTTAGTTTTTTTCGGGACTTTAATTGGATATAATTTTTTGAAATATTTACAGCCCATTCTTCACGGGACATTTAAAATAAAAAATCACAAAACATTGATTTTTATAACATTATTTTCTATTTGTGCGGCAGGTTATTTGTTTTTTCAACTTTTGTTTTCGGCCCAAATTTTGTTAATAATGTTGTTTCTTTTAGTTTGTTTTTATCCTTTAATTCGAAAATTAGGATGGTTAAAAATTTTTTGGGTTGGATTTTGTGTGACCGAAATCACCGTACACTTTCCTTTAGTAACCCATCAAATGGAACTAAGTACTTTTGTTTTGCTTGCTTTCAAGCGATTTTTTATTGTCATTGCTTTATTGATTCCGTTTGAAATTTATGATAGTAAATTGGATGCACCAACACTTCAAACTTTACCGCAGCGTTTTGGAATAGTTGCTGCAAAAATAATTGGTTACACCATGATTGGCTTGTTTCTATTGTTTGATTTCTTGAATAATAGTCTTGGTTTTATAAATATAAGTATTGCAACAATTTCAATAGCAGCAATCAACTTTTCTTCAATTAATCGAAATCATTATTATACATCTTTTTGGGTTGAGAGTATCCCAATTCTTTGGCTTTTTTTGTACATAATAGATTCAAATACAACTTTTTATTAACACGAAAACGTTTTCGAAGGATAATAAACCAAAAAAGCACTCAAATGTTGTTGATTTTTAATAACTTGGTAAAAGTTAATGCAAATTTTCAACTACGATGTTTCTAAAAAGTAGAATACTTCTTACTTTTATATTTATACTTTTTACCCATTTTATTTCATTTGGGCAAGGCATTTTCTCTGCGAAAGCTTATTTATTAACAGATGAATTTGGAGGTGTAACTCGTTATTATGATTGTAATACTAACGGATCTTGCGATCCGGGTTGGACGTCAAGTTGGGAAGGAACAACGGTTTCTACACTGACGATTGGTTCTACTTTTCAATTTGGAGGGAATTTGATTACTTTTGATGATTGGACGAATTGGTCTAATGCTACACTTTTTTATCGAATATATTTAGATGGTTCTGTACCAGGGGCATATATACCCATTAATCTAACGCAAACAACTAATACTATTTGTGGTAATGTAAATAATGCAAAACGCGAAACCGTTGGAACATCTCAAGTGATTAATACACCCGCAGTTGAAGGGATTTATACTTTTGAAATTTATTTTCAAGCCCGTTATAATCCATCTGGAGTAGATTTAAAATATGATAATTTATCCTTAAACTATAGAGCTAAAATCAATGTCATTCAGCCTATCGCCCCATTTGAATCTTATGCTTTTGTAAGTTTAAATGGCACACCAACTTTTTATAATTTAGATGGAGCAGATGGAAGTGCAATTCCTAATTTACCTGATTTTTTAGGAACTTATCCGCCTGGCTTAGCCTTTAGATTAGGAGCAGAACAAAAAATTTATACAAAAGCTCCCAATCATACAGTTTGTGAATGTTCATCATGGTATTATTTTTATGAAGATGATGCCTTGTTAGATCCTCTTGCTGCTGATTTTCCATTACCAACTGATGGTACAGATTTTGCCGCAGCTTTTAATGGTTCTTTCAAAAAATCGGCTGTGTTGCCAAAATTAGCGGGTACTTTTGATGCAAATGGTTCCACTGATTCTGTAGATTATAACAATTTGTTAAACGGTTCGACTACCATTGAAAAATATCAAAACACATCATTAGGTCTAGATGCGGAGATAATTTTTCCAAATTGCATTGGGTTTTATCGTATAGCCATTGCTCTATTAACCAAGTATAGCACAAATGGTAACTGTAGCGATGTAAGTAGTCTCCGATATTTTAGGGACATCAATCAGTCTTCGGTTTTTAAATTTAATGCTTTTTCAGATGTTGCTTTAAATCCAAAAAAACCAGTAAATAGTTTATCTGCTACTGATTTTTATATTACAAGGATTCAAATATTTGATACAAATTTTCCTATTTGGACTGGCTCGTGGTCTATTCCGCCAGACAAGGGGAGTAATGTGATTATTCAATCCGACTATCAAACTTCTTTGCACGGAGATTTAACCGCAAATACCATAACTATTGAGGATGGCGTGACACTAACCGTATCAAATGGAGGGCATGTTGAATGTTATAATAATGCCATTACAAATGGAACGGGTAAAATTGTTGTCAAAAATCAAGGTAATTTTGTGCAACGTTGTGATAAATCCTCAATTATAAGACCAACCATTGAAATGGAAAAAATTTCTAGGCCAATGTCAGATTGGGATTATGTGTATTGGGGCGTCCCGGTAAGTGAAAATAGTTATAGTCAAATCCCCGGATTATTAGATAGACGTTACCGTTGGCAATCAGGAACCATGAATGGAAACTGGCAAAATTTTTCGACAACAGTTCCAGGTGAAGGTTTTATCACTCGAATTCCAAATAGTGCACCATATAATGTAACGCCAACCGCAATCAATTTTACGATGCGAGGGACGGCAAATAATGGCTATGTATATGTCAATGTGGATAGTTATGATTCCTCCTCAATTATAACCGGGAATGCCGTTTTACTAGCTAATCCATATCCTTGTGCGATTGATGCAGCAACTTTTTTAGACCATCCCAATAATACTGAATTAGGAGGAACTTTGAGTTTTTGGACTTCTTTTACACCCATTTCCGATTTAACACTGGGTCCGGATACGTATAATTACAATCCGAATGATTATGCAACTTGGAATAGAACGGGAGGAACGGGAACCAAAGCTTCGACAGATACTACTGGAAATGATTCGTTACGACCAACAGGAAAAATTGCATCGGGTCAAGGTTTTTTTGTTCATGCATTTGCAGATGGTCAAATTGAATTTGATAATTCGATGCGGTTAGTGTCAAATGTAAATACACAGTTTTTTAGGACTGCTGGAAACACCAATTTAAATATTGAACAAGAAAAACACCGTTTTTGGTTGAATTTTACTGATGAAAACGGAGGTTTCCGACAAATGTTAGTGGGTTACATAGCCAATGCATCAAACGGAATTGACCGAAATTTTGATGGAAGTTCGGTAACACTTAGTTCGATAGATTTATATTCTTTAATAGAAGATAAGAAATTAAATATTCAAGGAAAAGCACTTCCATTTTCTGAAAATGACAGTATTCCATTAGGATATAAAGTAGGTCAATTGGGTAATTACACCATTTCTATGGATAGTTTTGATGGTGTTTTTAACGCTCAGCCTATCTATTTAAAAGATAATTTATTAAATGTGACACATGCTTTAAAAGCAGCCCCTTATGTTTTTAATTCAGAAGCGGGTATTTTTGAGAATCGATTTCAACTAGTTTTTATAAATGAATCGTTATTAGGAGTGAATTTGACCACGAATCTAGAAAACGTTATTCGCATCACTACCAAAGATTTTGTTGCTGTAAAATCAACAGAAATTATTGAGTCTTTGAAAATATACGATTTAATGGGACGGAAAGTTTATGAGAAAAATAAAATCAATGCAAACGAAGTTGTTTTAAAAGATTTTGCTAAATCAAACCAAGTTTACCTTGTAAAAATTAAAACTAGTGTTGGGGAAATCACTAAAAAGATGGTGTATTAAAGATTGTTAAAGAATTTTTATTACTTTTTAACGAAACCTCTTTAAAGCAATCCAACTCTTGCAAAATTTTAAGCTCTGGAAGGGTTTGGATAAAAAACAGTTTGAGATTTAGTTTATTTTACGAGTATTATTTTGAAGTATTCATGGTTGTTTTTTAATTCATGAAAAATAGTATCCCATTTATATTTTATTGAAGTGGTTTTCATAAATTCATTGAAAATACCAAAATGTAATTCCTTTACTCCTATGCTTTTCAAGAGATTAAAAAAGGAATCGAAGAACTTAATGCTTTCCAATTTATTTTGTTCGGTTAATTCTTTTAAATGGAAATAATCAACTTCAAAATCAAACTTAATTTCAATAAAATCATTATAAATAATATACAACACTTCCTCGTGATTTAATTCATATCGTATGTCTGGAATTAATAGCGATTTTCTTATTATTAATCGTCCCGTTCCCATTTCGTTTTCATTAGTTATTGTCTTTAAATAGGAATAAGAAGAATCATGCATTTCGATAGTTAAATTCAATCTAGTTGATAATTCGTTTGCAAAATTATCAAAATTTGAGAGGTTTAACTTATGATTACAGACGATTAATGGATGCTCAAAATTAGGTTCGGCTTTACTCATTAATTAGTTTTTTTAATCTAATATTTAACTTGTTGTAATGAATTAATTTTTTGACCAGCAAACTATCAAAAATCTATATTAACCCTGCACGTTTCAATAACGCTTCCGGTTTTGGCTCTTGTCCTCTGAACTTTTTATACAATTCCATTGGTAATTCTGTTCCCCCTTTTGAAAGTATATTTTCTTTGAATTTTTTCGCCACTTCTTTATTAAAAATTCCTTTTTCTTGAAAATAAGCAAAAGCATCTGCATCTAAAACTTCTGCCCATTTATAACTATAATAACCGGAAGAATAACCCCCTTGAAAAATATGCGAGAACGAAACGCTCATACAATTTTCAGCAACATCAGGATACAACAAAGTGTTTTTAAATGCAGCTTCTTCAAACGCTTTTATGTTGGTAATATCTTTTGGATCATTACTGTGAAAAGCCATGTCTAAAAGTCCGAAACTAATCTGTCGCATCGTTGCCATTCCTTCTTGAAAACTCGCACTTTCTTTAATTTTTTCAACATATTCTTGTGGAATAATTTCTCCTGTTTGATACTGTTTTGCGAATAAAGCCAACGCTTCTGGTTCGTAGCAAAAGTTTTCCATAAACTGACTTGGTAATTCCACAAAATCCCAAAAAACCGAAGTTCCAGAAATACTTGGATAAACGGTGTTGGCCAACATGCCGTGTAAACCATGCCCGAATTCGTGAAATAAAGTCGTAACTTCATTAAAGGTTAGGAGTGAAGGCTTGCTTTCTGTTGGCGGTGTAAAGTTGCAAACATTAGAAATATGTGGTCTTTCATTAATGCCATTTCTAATACTTTGATTTTTGAAAGAAGTCATCCAAGCACCATTTCGTTTTCCTTTTCTTGGAAAAAAATCAGCATAAAATAAAGCCACTAATTCTCCAAACTCATCTTTTACTTCATAAGTTGTTACGTCTTTATGGTATTTATCTACATCAAAAATTTCGGTAAATGTTATTCCGTATAATTTCTTTGCAATTGTAAATGCACCGTTTAAAACTTTTTCTAATTGAAAATAGGGTTTTAGTTTTTCATCATCTAAACTGAATAATTTTTGTTTCAATTTTTCAGAATAATAAGCACCATCCCATTTTTCTAAATGATTTATTCCGTCTAGTTCTTTTGCAAAAGCGGTTAATTGGGCAAATTCTCTTTCGGCTGCTGGTTTTGCTTTTTCCAATAAATCATTTAAAAACGATTTTACTTTATCCGGATTTTGAGCCATTCGTTCCTCTAAAACAAAATGAGAATGGGTTTGGTAACCTAATAAATTAGCTCTTTCAAAACGTAATTTGGCAATATTCAAAGCATTTTCTTCATTATTAAATTTATTGTCTTGAAACGCTTTTTTTCCGGCTGCAATAGCTAATTCTTTTCGCAATTCACGATTATCCGCATAAGTCAAAAACGGAATATAACTAGGGTAATCTAAAGTAAAAACCCAACCTTCTAATTCCTTGTTTTTTGCTAAACTCCTTGCGGCCTCGATTGTTCCTTCGGGCAAACCACTTAAATCTTTTTCGTTAGTAATGTGCAATTGATAATTGTTGGTTTCAGCCAAAACATTTTCTCCAAAAGTCAGTTTCAGTTTGGCTAATTGCGTATCAATTTCGCGTAAACGTGTTTTCTTATCTTCTGAAAGTAAAGCACCATTTCGGGCAAAACCTTTGTATTTTTTATCTAAAAGGGTAGTTTGTTCTGTTGTTAAATTCAGCTTGTCTTTTTGGTCATAAACTGCTTTTACACGTTTAAATAAATCTTCATTTAATGTAATGTCATTGCTAAATTCGGTTAGCAAAGGAGAAACTTCCTGAGCAATTTTTTGCATTTCATCTGAAGTTTCAGCCGAATTTAAATTGAAAAATATAGAAGAGAGTCTATCCAAAGCATCACCAGAAAAATCTAACGCTTCGATAGTGTTTTCAAAAGTTGGAGTTTCTGAATTATGAATAATAGCATCGATTTCTGCTTTTGCTGCTTTGATATTTTCAATAAAAGCAGGTTTATAATCATCCATTTTTATTTGCGAAAATGGTGCTGAAGTATATTTTGTATTGAATTTTTGGGATAATATTTTCATGATTTTATTTGAAGAGATAGGTCACAACCTGTCCGTACTGGATTTTGATTATTAATATATTTTTGTTGTTTAATCGATAGTCCTAGCCCAGATAGTAGCGGCATCCTTTTTGTTTTTTTAAACAAAAAGATATAGCGAATAGCTGGAAATAGCTCCTAAAAAAAACTATTATTTCAATTCTTTCGAAGATTTTAAAACTGCTTCTTTTAAACTTTCTTTGTAAGCGATGATTTTTTCCAAAGTACTTTTATCAGAAGTTCCGATAATTTGAGCGGCAAGAATTCCAGCATTTTTGGCACCATTTAAAGCAACCGTTGCTACTGGAACACCACCGGGCATTTGTAAAATAGACAAAACAGAATCCCAGCCGTCTATAGAATTGCTCGATTTAATAGGAACGCCAATTACGGGAAGTGGCGACATTGCAGCAACCATTCCTGGTAAATGAGCCGCACCACCTGCACCCGCAATAATTACTGAAATGCCACGAGTGTGTGCGTTTTGACTAAAATCGAATAATTTTTCTGGCGTTCGGTGTGCCGAAACTATGTCGACTTCGATTTCAATGTCAAATCCGTTTAAGATATCGATGGCTTCCTGCATGACAGGTAAATCGGATTTTGAACCCATGATGATGGCTACTTTCATTTTGTTTTTTTTATTTAATGATTAAGTAAATTATATAAATAAAGAATAGAATTGCAATTAAAGTTAATAATAACGATAAAAAACTGAATATTCTTGAACCTAAATATTCGTTTCTATCGAAAAGCTTTTTAATATCTTTTTTTATGTAATGAGAATTATCAGATACATTTAAAAAATCTACTACCGCAGTTAAAAAGTCCATTTATTGTTGTTTTTTATTTTCCAAAATTGTCTCCTGAAAACTGCGACTGCTTACTAAATACTAATCACTCTAATACTATTCTTGACTTCCTCAGCTATTTTCCTAGCTTCAACCATATCTTCGTTTACAATCGTTACGTGCCCCATTTTTCTAAAAGGTCTAGTTTGTCTTTTTCCGTAAATGTGTGGCGTTACGCCGTCAATTGCCATTATTTTTTCTATGTTTTCATAGACCACTTGACCTTCAAAACCTTCTTCTCCAACTAAATTTACCATAATCCCAGCCGCTTTACTAGCGGTGTTTCCTAAAGGAAGATTCAAAATAGCTCTTAAATGATTTTCAAACTGTGAGGTGTAACTTGCTTCTATAGAATAATGTCCAGAATTGTGCGGTCTTGGTGCAACTTCATTTACTAAAATTTCATCATTCTCGGTTTGGAACATTTCAACCGCTAATAAGCCAACGTGATTGAAACTTTCTGAAACTTTCAAGGCAATTGCAATCGCTTTTTGAACTACTTTTTCATCAATTCGAGCAGGACAAATTACATATTCTACTTGATTGGCTTCTGGATGAAATTCCATTTCTACAACGGGATAGGTTTTTACTTCACCTGAAACAGAACGAACCACAATCACAGCTAATTCATTTTTAAACGGAATCATTTGTTCAGCAATGCATTCCACATCAGGAAGATGGATTAAATCTGAAGCTGAACGACAAATTTTTACGCCATTTCCGTCATATCCAAATTGAGCACATTTCCATACAAAAGGAAATAAAAGCGTGTCAATTGCTGTGGATTGATTGTTGATTGCAGATTTTAAATCGTTTAAATTTAAAAAACGTAAATGTTTTGAAGTAGGAATAGCTTCTTCAACATAAAAATCTTTCTGTTTTCCTTTATTCTGAATTAAACGCAAGGTTTTTGGCGATGGAAAAACAGCTAAACCTTCTGCTTCTAATTTATCTAAAGCATCAAGGTTTACATTTTCGATTTCAATAGTTAAAACGTCAACTTTTTTTCCGAAGTGATAAACTGTATCAAAGTCGAGTAAATCGCCCACTTCAAAATAATGAGCTCCAAATTGGCTTGGTGCCAGATTACTTGGGTCTAAAACATACGTTTGAATGTCAAATTTTCTAGTATCAGCCAAAAGCATTTTACCCAATTGGCCTCCGCCTAGAATTCCTAGTTTAAAATCGGAAGAAAAATAATTCATTTGTTGTAGTTAATGTTGTTTTAAGGTCAAATGCAGTCGCCTTGCTCGTGTCATTTGTTGATGTGTTTAGGCAAAGATAAGCAACAAATTAAGGACTAACAATTTATTTTAACCGCTTCAAAATATTTCGTGCAGAAGCTTGATAAGCATACGAATGTTCAAATGCATCTTGAGTAATTATAGGTTTTAATTCTTCATAAATCCAATCATATTTTTTTCCAAAAACGAATAAAGCTTTCATCGCATATACTTTTGAGGCTACTTTTTCATCTTGAATTAAGCGGTCAATCATGTTTTCAATTAGTTGATGTTCTTGTTCTTGCGTTAGAGTTATTCCGTTTTTTCGACGATTGCTTTTGGCTAAAAACAAACAGATTTTAGTAGCTGAACGAAGGGCAGAATCATGTGTTACATTTGGTAAAATTTCACAAAAATCAGCTAGATAAGGAGTAAATAATTTTAGTTTTTTTTCGCAAATAAATTCTAAGGCCCAAAAGGCTTTAAAATGATTTTCATCGGAAACTGAAAACGCAATATGGGTTAATTCTTTAATTAAGTTATGTTTAATCACATAATTGCAATTGCTCATTCTCTGTTTTCGAAGAGCATTACTAGCAGTGAGTTTATGTTCTAAATCAGTTTTCATGTGGTAAATATAGCAATTTTGCAAAAAAGTTGAAATTGTTACTAAGGAATACCTAATACTTCCTTAAATTTGCAACTTATTAAAATTCACACTATGATACACCTGCACGATAAAACTTTTGAACCATTTATTTCTTCGGAAGAAATCGATTTTGCTATCTCTAATTTAGCCAAACAAATGGATGATGATTTTTTTGACGAAGTCCCCGTTTTTATTGGTGTTTTAAATGGAGCTTTTATGGTTTTGTCCGATTTAATGAAGAAATATCGCGGCATGTGTGAAGTTAATTTTGTCAAAATGTCTTCTTATGAAGGTATGAGTACCACAAATGAAGTGAAGCAATTGATTGGTTTAAATCAAAATTTAGAAGGTAGAACGGTGGTTATTGTAGAAGATATCGTCGATACGGGAAACACCATTGAAGAATTAAAAAATATTTTTAAAGAACATAATCTAAAACATTTAAAAATCGCAACGTTATTTTTAAAGCCTGATGCCTACAAAAAGGAAATAAAAATCGATTACGTAGGTATCCGTATTCCGGACAAATTCATCGTCGGATTTGGCTTAGACTATGATGGATTAGGTCGAAATTTACCAGACGTTTATCAATTAGCAGAATAAATTGTTTTGAATAACTAGAATTTAAAATTAACAAAATGATCAATATCGTTTTATTCGGAAAACCTGGAGCTGGAAAAGGAACACAAGCAGAATTTTTAAAAGTAAAATATAACTTGACCCATTTATCTACAGGTGATATTTTTAGATATAATATTAAAAATGATACGGATTTAGGAAAACTAGCCAAAACCTTTATGGATAAAGGCGATTTAGTTCCTGATGAAGTCACTATAAAAATGTTGCAAAGCGAAGTAGATAAAAACCCAAATTCGGCGGGTTTTTTATTTGATGGATTTCCAAGAACAATTGCACAAGCAGAAGCTCTAGATGCTTTTTTACAAACAAAAAATCAAAGTATAACGGCAACAGTTGCATTGGAAGCGGATGATACTATTCTTGTAAAAAGAATATTAGACCGAGGAAAAACTTCTGGAAGACCGGATGATCAAGACGAAGAAAAAATTAGAAATCGATACATTGAATACAATCAAAAAACGGCACCTTTAATGGATTTTTACCAAAAACAAGGTAAATTTCACGTGGTGAACGGCATAGGTTCTATAGCAGAAGTAACCGAAAGATTAAACCAAGTATTTGACCAATTGAAATAAACCAACGTAGAGAAAAACCAACTCTTCTAGTTTTATTTTTTGATATTTATTAGAAATTAAAAGGAGCTACAACCAAAAAAAGGAAATGTTGCTCTTTTTTTGCTAAAAACAGAAAATGGGAATCATCATTATATTACTATTAATTTTGCTAAATGGCGTTTTTTCGATGTCGGAAATTGCCTTGATTTCTGCACGCAAAAACCGCTTAGAAACCGCAGCAAAAAAAGGAAATTTAAATGCAAAAGCAGCTTTAGAATTAGCGAGTTCTCCTAATAAATTTTTGTCTACGGTCCAAATTGGTATTACGTTAATTGGTATATTAACTGGGATTTATTCTGGCGAAAAAATCACACAAGATGTTCAGGATTTTGTGGCACAATTTGAATTACTTCAACCATATGCCAATCCGATTGCAGTTGGAATTGTTGTGGTAGTTTTAACTTTTTTCTCTTTGGTTTTAGGAGAATTAGTTCCGAAAAGAATCGGGCTCACTTATCCAGAAACAATTGCAAAAACCTTTGCAGTTCCAATGAAAATAATTTCCAAAATAACGGCTCCTTTTATTTGGTTACTAACAATTTCTACCGAGTTTATTTTAGAGGTTTTTAAAATTAAACCTACTGCAGATGGTAAAGTTACTGAAGAAGAAATTAAAGCCATTATTAAAGAAGGCACCGAAGTAGGCGAAGTGCAAGCAATTGAACAAGATATTGTAGAACGTGTTTTTCATATTGGTGATAGAAAAGTAAACTCGCTAATGACCCATAGAAAAGCGGTCGATTATCTCTCTATTGACGATTCAGTACAAGAATTAAAATCAAAAGTGCTACATGATTTACATTCTTTTTATCCCGTTTGCCACAATAATTTAGATGATATAATTGGTGTTGTTTCAATCAAAGATTTATTTACTTATTTTGAAAAAGAGACAATCAATTTAAAATCAATTACAAAAGAGCCAGTCTATTTAATTGAATATACATCCGCTTATAAAGCATTAGAAATATTTAAAAAGTCTAAAATTCATTACGCTTTCATAGTGGATGAACATGGTGTTTTTCAAGGAGTTATTACGTTAAATGATATTTTAGAAGCGCTTGTAGGTGATGCATCCGAATTCTATGAGGAAGAATTTCAATTAGTCGCCCGTGAAGATGGAAGTTGGCTAGTTGATGGTCATTATTCGCTACATGATTTTTTAACCTATTTTGACATGGATGAACACATCAATGATTATGAAGTAACCACCGTGAGCGGATTTGTATTTACTGAGTTAGGAAACATTCCAAAGCAAGGCCAAAAATTCATTTGGAATAAATTAGAATTTGAAATAATTGATATGGATGGCGTGAAAATTGATAAAATCTTAATTAAGAATTTAAAAGAATAAAAAACAGTTAGAAGTTAATTTTAAAGTACTTAACAACTTTAAATAAGTTAACTTTAAACTTTAAATAAATAAAATGACAGAAGGAAATTTTGTAGATTACGTAAAAATATATGTTTCTTCCGGAAAAGGAGGAAAAGGCTCTTCGCATTTACATCGTGAAAAATTCATCGAAAAAGGTGGACCAGACGGTGGAGATGGTGGTCGTGGCGGACATGTTTATCTTAAAGGGAATAAGAGTTTGTGGACACTTTTTCATTTAAAATTCATTAAACATATTCGCGGAGGTCATGGCGGTGATGGCGGAAGTTCTCGAAGTACCGGACACGATGGTGAAGATAAATATATCGAAGTTCCGTTGGGAACTGTAGTTAGAGACCAAGAAACAGGAGAGATTTTGTTTGAAATTACCGAACACGATGAGGTAAGAATTATCGCTAAAGGAGGAAAAGGGGGGCTTGGGAATTGGAATTTTCGCTCTTCAACCAATCAAACACCTCGTTATGCTCAACCTGGAATGCCAGTAGAAGAAGTTGATGTGATTTTAGAATTAAAAGTATTAGCCGATGTTGGTTTAGTTGGATTTCCAAATGCGGGAAAATCTACTTTGCTTTCAGTGATGACTTCAGCTAAACCTAAAATTGCGGATTACCCATTTACGACTTTAAAACCCAATTTAGGAATTGTGGCTTACCGCGAATTTCAATCGTTTGTAATGGCTGATATCCCAGGAATTATTGAAGGAGCAGCAGAAGGAAAAGGGCTTGGCCATTATTTTCTAAGACATATTGAACGAAACTCAATTCTTTTGTTTTTAGTTCCAGCTGATGCCGCTGATATCAAAAAAGAATATGAAATCTTGTTGGATGAATTACGTCGCTATAATCCTGAAATGTTAGATAAAGACAGGATTTTAGTCATTTCTAAATGCGATATGTTAGATGCCGAATTGCAAGCAGAATTAGAAAAACAAATGAAAAAAGAATTCAAAGGCGTGAAATACCATTTTATTTCTTCGGTTGCACAACAAGGCTTGCAAGAATTGAAAGATTTATTGTGGAAAATGTTGAATACCTAAGTTTTTGATAACATACATTTTATCTAAAAGCATCCTAAAAAAGGATGCTTTTTTGATGTAATTCTAAAATATAAGTTAAATATTAGCGAGATTGATATGTTTTCTCGCTAAAAATAAGCGTTCAAAAAACAAAATAAAGTATATTCGCAGTCAATAAATTTTACAGAAAATGAAAAAAATTATTTTAAGTTTCGTGGCACTTATTGCATTTGTTCCGGCAACTGTTTTTGCTAACGAAGGAATGTGGTTTTTAATGCATATCCAACGATTAAATCAACGGGATATGCAAAAAATGGGCTTGCAATTAACAGCCGAAGAAATTTACAGCATCAATAACGCAAGTTTAAAAGATGCGATTGTTCAATTTAACGGGGGTTGTACTGCAGAAATGATTTCCAAAGATGGGTTGGTTCTAACCAATCACCACTGCGGTTATGATGCTATTGCAGAATTATCTTCTACAGAAAGCAATTATCTTCGCGATGGCTTCTGGGCACAAAATCGAAAAGCAGAATTAAAACCTAAAAGTTTATATGTTCGATTCTTTGTAAGAATGGATGATGTAACCAAACGGATGTTAAGCGTTGTGAATGATAAAATGACAGAAGCAGAGCGTGAAGTTGCAATTAACCAAGAAACAGCAAAAATTCAAAAAGAGAATGATGAAGGCGGAAAATATACCGTTTCTGTTCGTCCGTTTTTTCAAGGAAATGAGTATTACTATTTTGTTTACCAAGACTATAAAGATGTACGTTTAGTTGGAACACCAACTGAAAGTATTGGTAAATTCGGTGGAGATACAGACAACTGGGAATGGCCACGTCACACTGGAGATTTCTCTCTTTTTAGAGTTTATGCAGATGCAGAAGGTAATCCAGCGGAATATTCAGAAAATAATGTGCCTTTAAATCCAAAACATCACTTGCCAATTAGTTTAAAAGGAGTGCAAGAAAATGATTTTGCAATGATTCTAGGTTACCCAGGTCGTACAAATCGTTGGATGCCTGCAAGTGGAATTGAGCAAAACGTAAAGTATGCTTATCCTGCTTGGGTTGAAGGTTCAAAAATGGGGATGGACAAAATGAAAGTCTATATGGACAAAGACGATGCCGTTCGATTGATGTATGCTTCAAAATATGCTGGTGTTGCTAACTATTGGAAAAATCGTCAAGGAATGATTGATGCACTAAGTAAGTTTAAAACTGCAGATTCAAAACGTAAAAACGAAGCGAAGTTTAATACATGGGCAAATAAATCAGAAAACAAAGCAAAATATGGTGAAGTAGTTGCTACTATCAACAACTATTATGCAATGACAAATGATAAATCACGTCATGATAATTATTTGCAACAATTGCTTAGAACGAGTGCTTATGGAACAATTTCTAGAGGTATGGGCAAGCAATTAGAGAATTATGCAAAAGCAGATGAAACGAAAAGAGCTCAGATGAAACCAGGACTTCAAGAAATGGTTGACGGTTTTTTCGCTGAAATATATTTACCATTAGAAAAAGATGTCTTAGCAGGTCAACTAGGTTTATATTACACAAAAGCAGGTTATAAAATGGCTCCTATTGTAGAAGAAATTGCCAAAGAAAACAATAAAGATTTTACTAGTTACATAAACAAAACTTTTGAAACAAGTATGTTTACTTCTAAAGAAAAATTAATAAGTTTCTTAGATCAGCCTACAGAAGAAGCGATTGGCAATGATCCAATGTACAAGTTGTCAAATGATTTAATTTCGCATTTAACCACTCGTTCAGAAGAATTAATGCAAGCACAAAATGATTATTCAAAATCATTCCGCTTATTAGTAGAAGGATTAAGAGAGTCTAAATTGAGCACTATCGAATATCCAGATGCCAATTCTACGTTACGTTTAACTTATGGAAAAGTAAAATCTTTACCAGCAGACAAGCGTAATGACGCCAAAATTAACAATTATACGACCTTAAATGGGATGGTGAAAAAGCACAAAAAGGATGATCCTGAATTTGATTTGTCACAACCCCTAATCGATTTGTATAACAAAAAAGATTTTGGTCAATATGCAGATAAAGACGGTTCTTTACATGTTAACTTCTTGACAGATAATGACATTACGGGCGGAAACTCTGGTTCTCCCGTTTTAAACGGAAAAGGAGAATTAATCGGTTTAGCTTTTGATGGAAATATTGAAGCAATGGCTGGTGATGTTATTTTTGATGAAAACTTGCAACGAACCATCAACGTAGATATTCGTTTTGTGTTATTCATTATTGATAAATATGCAGGGGCAAAACACATTATTGATGAGTTAACCATCGTTAAATAAATTTGATTCTTATTAATTCACAAAAAATCTGCTTCAGCCATGAAGCAGATTTTTTTATTCATAACATTCTATTAATCTTTATAATTTATATTTCTATTTTCTTATTTTTGAAATCAAATAAAAAGAATGAAAGGATTAAGCATATTCTTCTTACTCATAAGTTTTCAAATTATGGCCAGTTCCGATTTTGAAAAAGCAGAAAAACTCTATCAACAAAATAAAATGATTGAAGCAAGAGTGCTTTTTGAATCGTATTTAAATGAAAACCCAAATCACACAAAAACCATAGAATATCTAGGAGATATTGCAGGAAGTTATAAAGAATGGGATAAAGCCATTGGCTATTATAACAAAATAAAAATGCAATACCCTGCTAACGCTGTTTATCAATATAAATACGGCGGAGCTCTAGGGATAAAAGCAAAAGAAAGTAATAAATTCAAAGCCTTAAGTATGATTGGTGACGTAGAAGATTCTTTTTTACGTGCAGCAAAACTAGACCCTAATTATATTGATGCTCGATGGGCTTTGGTGATTTTATATGTTGAATTGCCTGGAATTATTGGTGGAAGCGAAACCAAATCTCAAAAATATGCTTCGGAACTGATGGCTTTATCAAAAGTAGATGGCTTTATGGCAAGAGGTTATATTGATGAATATTTTAAGCGATATGCTAAAGCAGAAGTAAACTATAGAAAAGCATTTGAAATTGGGAATTCCAAGACAACTTTTCAAAAATTATATGATTTATATAAAAACAAAATGAATCAACCTCAAAAAGCAGCACAATTAAAAAAACAATTTGAAAAATAGGTTTTATAGGTACAGGTTTAGTTGTTTAAAACAGATTGTCCTAAAACGCTAAATATTTGATGCTTTTAAACTTTTAAACTTAATTTATGAGAACACATTTCATAGCCATTGGTGGAGCAGCGATGCATAATCTTGCGTTAGCTTTGCATAATAAAGGATATAAAGTAACGGGTAGTGATGATGCGATTTTTGAACCTTCCAAATCAAGATTGGATAAAAAAGGACTCCTGCCAGAAGAATTTGGTTGGTTTCCCAAAAAAATAACGCAAGAAATTGACGCCATCATCTTAGGAATGCACGCCAAAGAAGATAATCCTGAGCTGTTAAAAGCTAAAGAGTTGGGGTTGAAGATTTATTCTTATCCAGAATTTTTGTATGAACAAGCTAAAAACAAAACCCGTGTGGTGATTGGCGGTTCACATGGAAAAACCACCATTACTTCGATGATTCTCCACGTGATGCATTACCATAATATTGAAGTAGATTATATGGTTGGAGCTCAATTAGAAGGTTTTGAAACTATGGTGCATCTTACGGCAGAAAACGATTTTATTGTTTTAGAAGGCGATGAATATCTTTCTTCACCAATTGATAGAAGACCAAAGTTTCATTTATATCAACCCAATATTGCTCTAATTTCCGGAATTGCTTGGGATCATATTAATGTGTTTCCAACTTTTGAAAATTATGTAGCACAATTTGAAATTTTTGTTAATCAAATTACCAAAGGCGGTATTCTTGTTTATAACGAAGAAGACGAAACAGTTAAAAAAGTTGCAGAGGAAGCCACAAATCCCATTCGAAAAATTCCGTATCAAACACCAAAGTATGAGGTTGAAAACGGAGTTACACTTTTAGAAACTCCAGAAGGCCAAATGCCTATTGAAGTTTTTGGAGCTCATAACCTTAATAATTTAGCAGGAGCAAAATGGATATGTCAGAATATGGGTGTAGATGAAGCCGATTTTTATGAAGCCATTGCTAGTTTTAAAGGAGCTTCCAAACGATTGGAAAAAATTGCAGAAGGTAAAGGAAAAGTGGCTTATAAAGATTTTGCTCATTCTCCCAGCAAGGTGTCAGCAACTACCAAAGCTGTAAAAGACCAATATCCTAACAGAAAATTAATTGCTTGTTTAGAATTGCATACCTATAGCAGTTTGAATGCCGAATTTTTAAAAGAATATGAAGGTGCACTTAACTCGGCAGACGTAGCTGTTGTTTTTTATTCGCCCGATGCTGTTAAAATTAAACAATTAGAAGCGGTAACTTATGAGCAAATTGCACAAGCATTCAAACGGAATGATTTAATTATTTATACTAATCCAGCTGATTTTAAAAAGTTTTTATTTTCCACTTCCGTGGAGAATTCCACCTTGTTATTAATGAGTTCTGGAAATTATGGAGGATTGGATTTTGAAGAAATCAAATCATTAATTCAGTAATATTAAATTTCAATTTCATAAAAAAAATGCTTCTTTTGGAAGCATTTTTTTGTTAAATATAAAGTGAGTGTTATTCTTTAAAAGCAAAAGAAGTTTCGTCAACTGTTGGATTTAAGGTAATTTTTACAACTTTCATAGATTGCCCTGCTTGATTGATAGTGAACGGAAAAAGCACGCCATCTACTGCTTGGTAATCTCCCATGGTTGAGGTAGAGATTTGTCCTTTTGCAGGACCAGATTTAACCTCTGTTTCCGTCATCATCGGCAAATAAGTCTTCGTGTCAAAATAATAAAAAACAATGTTGTCTACTTTTTGACCTTCAACAGTAGCAGGTTTTTTTGTTAATTTTATTTTATAAAATTCTGTGCCTTCTTTAGTTTCTTTTCCAGCATATTCTATCGAAAATCCTTTTGCAAGATAATTATACATCGGATTCGGAAAATCAGCAGCTTCATCTTTGATGTTTTGAGCCATTTCATCATCCATTTTTTCAGCTTGCAACGTCATGAAGTTAGTAGACCAAGCAGTCGTTCCGTCAAAAGCCATTTGAGTGATTTCTTGCCCTTGAAAATTAATTTTTAGGTAAATTTTCCCTTCTTTCAATTGCACCAATTCCACAGGAATATCCATCCCTTGGTAATTAACACTCATCTCCATTTTGGTTCCTGTGATATTTTTCAATTTTTCCGCTCCACCAATATTTTTTATGTAAGTAGAAATAATTTCATCAGCCGTTTGTGCTTTCACAGATAAACCAACAAAAATCAAAAGAAACAAACTAATAAATGCTCTTCTTTTATTCATTTTTTTAATGATTATTATTTAGGAAATAAAAATAAGTATTTCAATACAGATAATTTAATTTTTTTGTATTTTTATTTTCTAATTATTTATACGCCAAACAAAATGGAAAATACAAGCACTTTCTCAATTAAATATTGGGCAGAAGACGACAAGCCTCGTGAAAAATTAATGCTTAAAGGAAAAGCAGTTTTAAGTGATGCAGAACTACTAGCAATCCTACTCGGGTCAGGAAGCAAAAATGAGAGTGCTGTCGATTTAAGTAAACGCATTTTAGGCAGTGTGCAAAACAACCTTTCCTTGTTAGGAAAAATGTCTGTCAACCAATTGACAGAATTTAAAGGTATTGGCCCTGCCAAAGCAATTACAATTGTCGCAGCTGCAGAACTCGGCAGACGCCGAAGAACAGAAGAACACATCGATTATCTAAAAGTCACTTCCAGTAAAATTGTTTTTGACTTAATGCAACCAATTCTTGGCGAATTACCGCATGAAGAATTTTGGGTGCTCTACTTAAATAATGCCAATAAAATTATTTATAAAGCCCAACTCAGTAAAGGTGGAATAACGGGAACCGTAGTTGATGTTCGTTTGTTGTTAAAAACAGCAATTGAACAAAATGCATTGGGAATCATCCTAACCCATAATCATCCCTCAGGTAAATTAATTCCAAGTGAATCAGATATTCAAGTTACTCAAAAAATAAAAACAGCCGCAAAACAATTGGATATTAGTCTTTTAGATCATTTAATTATTACAGAGCAATCGTATTATAGTTTTGCGGATGATGGTATTTTGTAATATAAAACATCATTTTTTTTAAATAATTAGCTAGAAAAGCTTGAATTTTTAGAATAGATTAACAATAAATTTTTCTTTTTAGCTGTATCTTTCCAAACAACAAAACGAGGGGCGATGATAGCTATTAAAAATTTATTTTTTTCTTACAATTCTTCCACAGAGTTCCATTTTCCAAACATGCAATGTGAAGAAGGAGAAACCCTATTAATTACAGGGAATTCTGGAAAAGGAAAAACAACTTTATTACATTTAATCGGAGGATTACTCCGACCACAAAAAGGAGAAATTTTTATTGGAGAAAGCAACATTAGTTTGCTTTCTGATAAAAAACTAGATCAATTCCGAGGTGAAAATATTGGATTAGTCCTGCAACAAGCTCATTTTGTTGCCTCTTTAAATGTGTTGGATAATGTGGTACTTGCTTCTTGGTTGGCCACAGGTGCAAAAGCAACTGACAAAGCAAAATTACTTTTAAAAGAATTAGATTTAGAAGACCAACAATACAAAATGCCTGCTGCGTTAAGCATGGGACAACAACAACGGGTTTCTATTGCCAGAGCTTTAATTAATGAGCCAAAATTGTTGCTGGCGGATGAACCTACCTCTAGCTTAGACGATGAAAATGCCTTTAAAGTAGCCGATTTATTAGCTCAATTGTCCAAAGAGTATAAGGCTTCATTAATGATTGTGACACATGATCATCGCTTAAAAGATAAATTTTCTAACCAAATAAATTTACAATAAAATGATTGGAAAATTAGCCTTTAAAAATCTTTGGTTTAAGCCATTAAATACAGTTTTAAGTTTAGTTTTGCTAACAGCTTCGGTTGCGATAATTTCCTTACTTATCTTATTACAAGAACAATTTGAAAAACAATTTTCGAGTAATATTGACGGTGTCGATTTGGTTTTAGGAGCACAAGGAAGTCCGTTACAACTCATCTTATCTTCCGTTTATCAAGTAGATGCTCCCACTGGAAATATTGATTATCAAGAAGCCGAAAAATGGATGAATCACCCGTTTGTTCAGTCCGCAATTCCTTTAGCTTTTGGCGATAACTACCGCGGTTTCCGAATTGTGGGAACTACGCCTGAGTACTTAGAAAAATACCAAGCAAAAGTAGCCCAAGGTGTTGTTTTTAAGGAAAATTTTGAAGTGGTCATTGGTAGTGAAATCGCCAACAAATTAGGTTTAAAAGTTGGCGATAAATTCTTTGGAACTCACGGTGAAGCGGAGGAAGGACATTTACACGAGGAATATAGTTATGTTGTAAAAGGAATAGCATCACCAACCGGAAAAGTCATTGATAATCTTATTTTGTGCACGGTTAATAGCGTTTGGCAAATGCATGCAGAACATGATCATGCAGGACACTCTGCTAGCAGTGAAGGTGAAAATCCACCCCATGGGGAGGAAGGACATATTCATATCGAGGGAGATGAACATGACCATGAAGCAGCTTCTGCAGAAAATCCAGCTCATGGCGAAGAAGGTCACGTGCACACAGAAGATGAAGAACATGTTCATGACGAAAATTGTAATCATGAGCATGATTCAGTAGCTAAAGAAAACCCTGCTCATGGCGAAGAAGGACATGTTCATACAGAAAATGATGAGCACGCACACGAAGAAGGAAAAGAAATTACGGCAGTTTTGATTAAGTTTAAAAATAAAATGGGTATTATTTCTTGGCCAAGAATGATTGCACAAAATACCAAAATGCAAGCCGCTTTGCCAGCAATTGAAATTAACCGACTCTTTTCGTTGTTCGGAATAGGATTACAAGCCATGCAATATTTGGCATACGGCATCATGTTTATTTCTGGAATTAGTATTTTTATTGCCTTATATAACCGACTCAAAGAACGTAAATATGAATTTGCTCTGCTCCGAGTTTCTGGTGCTTCCCGTTTTCAGATGTTGCAGCTTGTCTTGATTGAAAGCATTTTATTATGCGTGGTTGGTTTTATATTTGGTACACTTCTTGGAAGAATAGCACTAATTATGATTTCCAACACAACCGACGAGCAATTTAAAATGGCTTTCAATCCGATGATAATTCTATGGGAAAAGGAAGGAGTTTTATTTTTGGTTACTATCTTTGTCGGAATCATTGCAGCTTTGATACCAGCCATAAAAGCGTATCGATTAAATATTTCAAAAACATTAGCAAATGCGTAAATTTTTATTTTTTTTAATTGGAATTCTAAGTATTTTTAGTTTTGCTTTCGGTTCTTTTCAACCAGAAAAATCAACTCTAAAAGAAAGAGATATAAATTTTTCACCTTCACTTCAAACGGCTAGCTTTTTGCCTGAATTGATTAAAGAAGATGCCGTTTTTATGCAAAATCCAGATACGTTAAGCTGGAAGTTATTGGGCGTAATCAAATTCATCAAAAAACCAGATAAAGATTATCCTGATGGTGTTATGTTTCCGATTGTAAATTCTAGTTTAAAAGAAAAAAACAAAAAGAAAATAGTGATGAGTGGATTCATTATCCCAATTGATAACGTTTCTTATGCATTAAGTAAAAACGTATTTGCTTCCTGTTTTTTTTGTGGACAAGCTGGTCCAGAAACCATTATGGGAATCAAATTTAAAGGAGCTACACCAAAATTAAAAACCGATCAGTATGTAACCTTAGAAGGAACTTTTCGATATAATGATAATGATGTGAATGATTGGATATATCATATTGAAAATGCGGTGATTACTAAAGGAGCCAAATAAAACAAATGGCTGTATTTACACATAAAACCGATATTTTTTTTGATTTAGATCATACGCTTTGGGATTTTGAGAAAAATTCTGCGTTGGCTTTTCAAACTATTTTTGAAAAACACCAATTGAACTTAAATTTAGAGGCTTTTTTAATTCATTATGTACCAACAAATTTAAAATATTGGAAATTATATCGCGATGAGAAAATTTCGCAAGAAGATTTGCGTTACTATCGGTTAAAAGAAGTTTTTAATTTAATGCATGAATCGGTTTTAGATGAAGTTATTCATCTTTTAGCACAAGAATACATCTATTATTTGCCCTTATACAATCATTTATATGATGGAGCGATTGACGTTTTAGAGTATCTTTACCCAAAATATAAATTACACATTATCACCAATGGTTTTCAAACGGTTCAGGCGGGAAAGTTGAAAAATTCTAAAATTGAGCATTATTTTCAAACAATAACCAACTCTGAAATGGCTGGCGTAAAAAAACCGAATCCGTTAATTTTTGAATTTGCATTAGATTTGGCAAAAGTAACTAAAGTTCAAAGTATTATGATTGGTGATAGTCTTGAGGCTGACATTGAAGGAGCCTTAAATGCTGGTTTAGACGCTATTTTTTTTAATGAATTTAATGTCGAGACGAATTCCAAAATAACGCAAGTAAATCAGTTGCGTTTGTTGAAAAACTATTTTTAATAAAATAACTATTTAAAATGAAACGATTTGTTTTAGTGTTTTTACTCTTTTTTTCAGGCGGACTTTTTGCTCAATCATTAAATGATTATCAATACGTACTGGTTCCCGTTCGGTTTGCTTTTATGAAACAAGATAACGAACACCGCTTGAATACCATCACAAAGTTTAATCTTGAAAAAATGGGCTTCCAAGCTTTTTATAACGATAAAAATTTGCCAAAAGAAATTGCCTCTAATTCGTGCTCGGTTTTAAAAGTAGAAGTAGAAAAAAGCGGTAGTTTTATTTGGACCAACTTAACCATTGTTTTTAAAGATTGTCAAAACAATATTGTATATCAAAGCGAAGTAGGGAAAAGCAAAGAAAAAGAGTATGAAAAAGCTTATTTAGAAGCGTTAGATTTGGCATTTGCCTCTGTTTACCAACAAAATTATAGCTATCAGCCGATAACAGAAAAGGCAATTGAACCTTTGGTGGATTCTCCCGAAATTGCAGCGATTAACTCTGTTTCAACTTCCGAAAATTTACTCCAAGCGATTGCAATTTCTGGCGGTTTTAACCTTGTTGATAAAAAGCAACAAGTTGTTTTTAAATTAACTTCTACTGGAAAAAACGATTTTTACTTAGCTCAAAAAGGAGCACAGTCGGGTGTGATTTTTCAAAAAGGAGCAGATTGGTTTTTTGAGTATAATTTAGAGGATAAACTCGTGTCTGAAAAAATTGATATTCAATTTTAATAACCATATTTATCTTTCCAACGATTTTTTAAAAACGAACGAAGTTCTTTTTCTCTCGCGTTATTTCCAGGTTCATAAAGTACTTGGTTTTGAAGTTCATCAGGTAAAAACTCTTGTTCTGCAAAATTATTATCAAAATCGTGTGAATATTTATATTCATCACCACAACCCAATTCTTTCATTAATTTAGTTGGAGCGTTTCTTAAGTGAATAGGAACAGATAAATCGCCAGTTTGCTTCACCAGTTGTTGAGCTTTTCCTATTGCTAGATAACTGGCATTGCTTTTGGCTGAAGTAGCTAAATAAATCGCACATTGGCTTAAAATAATTCTACTTTCAGGATATCCAATAGTTGTTACGGCCTGAAAAGTACTGTTCGCCATGATAAAAGCAGTCGGATTGGCATTGCCAATGTCTTCACTGGCTAAAATAAGTAATCGTCGAGCAATAAATTTTACATCTTCGCCACCTTCTATCATTCTAGCCAACCAATATACTGCTCCGTTTGGATCGCTTCCGCGGATGGATTTAATAAAGGCGGAAACAATATCATAATGTTGCTCACCCGTTTTGTCATATAAAACCGTGTTTTTTTGCACCAACTGCATCACTTTTTCATTGGTGATTTCAATGGGTTCTGTCGCACTAGCATTGACAACTAGTTCAAAAATATTTAATAATTTTCGGCCATCACCTCCAGAAAGTCGCAATAATGCTTCTGTTTCTTGCAGAACGATTTTTTTAGTTTTTAAAACTTCATCTTGTTCAATGGCTCGCTGTAACAATTGTTCTAAATCTGATTTAGAAAACGGATTCAAAACATACACCTGACATCTTGACAATAAAGCAGGAATGACTTCAAAACTCGGGTTTTCTGTCGTAGCTCCTATTAGCGTAATCCATCCTTTCTCGGCAGCTGCGAGCAAAGAGTCTTGTTGTGATTTGCTAAAACGATGAATTTCATCAATAAAAAGAATGGGGTTTTTTGCCGTAAACAAACCACCACTTTGTTTGGCTTTTTCAATAACTTCACGAATGTCTTTTACACCACTGTTTATCGCACTTAGCACATAAAATGGGCGTTTGCTCTCTTGTGCCATAATTTGAGCCAAGGTTGTTTTTCCTGTTCCTGGTGGTCCCCATAAAATTAGACTCGGAATAATTCCTTTGGCAATTTGATGGGTCAACGAACCTTGTTCACCTACTAAATGTAACTGACTGATATATTCTGATAAATGTTGTGGCCGTATGCGTTCGGCTAGCGGTGCTTCCATGGTGTAAAAATACGGAATTCTGACAAAAAAGCACTACTTTCGTTTTGGTTGTATTTTTGATAACCAGTTTGTGATGAAACAAAAGTCTTTTTTATTTTCAACCTCTGTGATTGCCTGGCCACTTTTTTTTGTGTTAGCCTTGTGGATTGTTTTTTGGATAGAAGTTAAATTCAAGATTGATTTAACGATGTATGGCATTTATCCACGAAAAGTTGAAGGTTTAAGAGGAATCCTTTTTAGTCCTTTTTTACATGGCGACATTAAACATTTATACAATAATTCCATTCCACTTTTATTTTTGATTGCTCTACTTCGTTATTTTTATCGTGAAGTTTCTTGGCAAGTTTTAGTATTTGGAATCCTTTTTTCTGGAATAGGAACTTGGCTCATCGGACGAGAAAGCTACCATATAGGAGCGAGTAGCTTAATTTATGTTTTAGTGAGTTTTATTTTCTTTAAAGGAATCCAAACAAAATATTATCGATTAGTGGCGTTATCGTTGGTCATTGTTATGTTATATGGCGGAACAATCTGGTACATGTTCCCTGAAGTAGATAAACAAATTTCATGGGAAGGCCACTTGGCGGGATTCGTCACTGGGTTCTTATTTTCCTTGATTTATAAAGCTCCACAATATAAAAAACCGATTCGTTACGAGTGGGAAAAAGCCAGTTTTAATCCTGAATTAGATCCATTCATGAAACATTTTGATGAAAAGGGCAATTTTGTTAATACGCCAGAACCTGAAGAATTATTAGAATTGGAAGAGGAGCAATTTTTTACTTCTTCCACGAAAGTGAATTATGAATTTATTTCGAAAAAAGAAGAATAAATTACCTTCTCTGTCTCAAAACCTCATATAAAAAAGCACCACAAGCAACAGAAACATTCAAAGAAGCAATGGTTCCAAACATTGGTAATTTAGCTTTTTCATCTACAATTTTCAAAACTGAAGGATTTACTCCACGGTCTTCGCTTCCCATAATAATGGCTAAAGGCTCGGTGAGTGATAAATCATAAAGTGAAGTTTCTGTTTTTTCGGTGGCGGCAATGGTTTTGATGCCAGAACCTTGTAAGTAAAAAATAGCATCTTTGATGTGCTCTACTTTGCAAATCGGTACATTAAAAACAGCACCAGCACTGGTTTTTACGGTATCGCCATTAACAGGAGCTGCTCCTTGTTTGCCAATGATGATTCCGTTTACACCCGTACATTCTGCGGTGCGGATAATAGCTCCAAAATTACGAGCGTCAGAAATTTGGTCTAAAATTAAAAACAAAGGTGTTTTGCCACTTTCAGAAACGGAAGAAATTAAATTTTCTAAATCATAAAAAGAGACAGGAGCAATGGTTGCCACAGCACCTTGATGATTTTTATCGGTTAATCGGTTTAGTTTTTCAATCGGAACATAGGTAAAATTTACTTTATGTTGCTTGAGTATTTTTAGAAGATCTCGCATCAAATCGCCTTGTGCATCTTTGTGCAAAAACACTTTGTCCAATTCTTTACCCGCTTGAATTGCTTCAATAATTGCTCTAATTCCGAATATTTGATTTTCTTTCTCCATGCCGCAAATGTACAATTAAGTTGTGAACTTAAAAATTTGATTTAAAACTAATATGAACTATCGAATTAGCGAATTGAATTGGTTGGTCTCGCACGCTTCCATTGGCATAAATTAAATTAAAAAAACCATTTTTAGTGAGCAATCCAAATCCAAAACCTAAGCCTACTAATGCATCGTTTAAATCGCTAGTTTTGTCCTGATAATACGCATAATCAAGGATAGAGTGTACGTATAATCCTGGCGACAAAACATAACGGTATTCTGTGAGGAGCGATGTTAGAAAATTACCTTGTAAACTATTTTCATTAAATCCGCGAATCGATTTTATTCCGCCAAAGCGGTATAATTCATTAACGATATAATTCTCACTATTCAAATAATAATTCTGACTATTGAGTTGAATGTTGTTTTTGGCATTGAGATAGATGTTTTGTTTGACGAGTAAATTGCCAAAAAACTGAGATTCAGAAGCTGTCTTAGAATCCCGTTTCCCTGTCCCTATCGTAAAATGAATCGCCGTTTTCTCGGGAAATAAAAAATCATCCGATTTGAAACGGGTAAATTCATATTTTGAAGTCACAAATGAATTGGTAAAATCACTGATGAAACTAGAGTTCGTGTTTTGAATATCGCTTGATTCCGTGGCTTGATAACCGAGATAAAGACGACTATTATAATTAAAAAAATAACCTAAATCGATGGAAGTATTTGTGTTTTGAAAGGTCGAATCTTTTTTAAAGATGTTTAGCTCTGCCTTTAATCCTAACGGGCTTTTGAAAATATAAGGAACTTGAAGTCCCATATTGAAGGAGGTTTGACGCTGCCCGTCGTTTTTCCAGTATATCAAAAACTGCTCCCCACTATTTAAGATGTTGTGCAAAAGAACATCTAAATATCCATTGAATCGCACTTTTCCGCCTTCCTCATTTGAAAAACCAAGAAAACCATCAAACCGATTCGCTTTAGCTTTTTCTAAATATAAATAAATCTTGGTCGAATCTTTAGTGAACAATATTTCTGGATATTGCGTTTGTTTCACAAAGCGGTACTCATCAACTTCTTTGTATACTTTTTGCAGTCCGTCTTGATTAAAAGTTTTATTAGCAAATAATCGTATTAAATTTCGTTTATGACTAGCGGGAAATTTAGGATAGCCTTTAATGACAATGTCGTTTAGGAATCGTTTTTCACTTTTAGTAATGACAAGATTTGCTTTCAATATTAAATTTTCTTTTCTAAAATTTTCAAGTTTTATATTGGCTAACGAAAATCCTTTTTGTTCCAATGCTTTTAATTGAAGTTGCATAAAGGATTCTACGGTAGTAATCGGCAAAATTAAAAAGTCATTCTCAACGGTATAATTGCTAAAGTTTAAATCTTCAATTTCATCACCTATATATATATGTATATGGCTAATTCTTTTTCCTAACTTAAATTGAACTACAAAAGTACTGTCATTGATCTTAACCGCATTGCTTTTTTCCGATTCGAGATAGCCGTTTTGGAAAAGCTGTTTAAGTAAGCGATTCGATTCATTTTCAATTTCTTTTGCAATACTAAATTGTTTTTGATAACCAATAGAGTCTAAGGTTTTGGTTTGAGAGCTGTTTGAGCCTTCTATACTCAAGTGTAATTTTTGAGCTTGCAAATTGCAGTTCAAAAATAAGATGAGTAGTAGAAAGAGGATTTTTGGCAAAGCAATTTATTTTTGATAAAAGTAACGTAAAAAATAGAAATATGGTATAGTGCCTTCATCCTGCTTTACATTTCAAGTCCGTTTGTTGGCATTGGTTTGGCTAAGCTGAGCCAAGAGCTTTCGTTGGTCGCTTTGGCACAGCAAGCCGCACACAATTCCAACAAGCCGTGCTTTTCATTACAATCAGGGGCAGGGCAGTAGTGTTACTATCAAAATTCATTCTCAAATTTTTTAAAAAAACTTAGCTGCTCAGTCACTCAGCTTCTTAGTCACTCAAAAAATAATACAACTAGAAGAAAATAAATAAATTATGATTTTTTTTATTAAAAATATTTACTACATTTGCAACCCCTTAAAATAGGGTAATTTTAAAAACATAGAAATTTTTAGTATTAATTATGCCAACAATTCAACAATTAGTAAGAACAGGGAGAGCCCAAATGACTAAGAAGAGTAAATCGGCTGCTTTAGATTCTTGTCCTCAAAGAAGAGGTGTATGTACTCGTGTTTACACAACAACTCCAAAGAAACCAAACTCAGCAATGAGAAAGGTGGCTAGGGTTCGTTTAACAAACGGTAACGAGGTGAATGCATACATTCCTGGAGAAGGACATAATCTACAAGAGCACTCGATAGTATTAGTTAGAGGCGGAAGGGTTAAAGATTTACCAGGAGTACGATACCATATCGTTCGTGGAGCGTTAGATACTGCAGGAGTTGCAGGACGTACGCAAAGACGTTCGAAATATGGTGCAAAACGTCCAAAACCTGGTCAAGCAGCAGCACCCGCAAAGAAAAAGTAAATAAAAACTTTTAAAGAAAAGACATGAGAAAAAGACAGGCCAAAAAAAGACCTCTTTTACCAGATCCAAAATTTAATGATCAATTGGTAACCCGTTTTGTGAATAACTTAATGTGGGATGGTAAGAAATCTACAGCTTTCAAAGTATTCTATGATGCTTTAGAAATTGTAGATGCAAAGAAACAAGATGCAGAAAAATCTTCATTAGAAACATGGAAAGAAGCGTTAACTAACGTTATGCCTCACGTAGAAGTACGTAGTCGTAGAGTAGGTGGAGCAACTTTTCAAATTCCAATGCAAATCCGACCAGATAGAAAAATTTCTTACGCTATCAAATGGATGATTGTTTATGCAAGAAGAAGAAATGAAAAATCGATGGCAGCTAAGTTGGCTTCTGAAATTTTAGCAGCTGCTAAAGAAGAAGGTGCCGCTGTAAAGAAAAGAATGGATACTCACAAAATGGCAGAAGCAAATAAAGCTTTCTCTCACTTTAGATTTTAATTCATAACAAATGGCTAGAGATTTAAAATATACAAGAAATATCGGAATTGCAGCTCACATTGATGCCGGTAAGACCACAACGACAGAGCGAATCTTGTTTTATACAGGAAAAAACCACAAACTAGGTGAAACGCACGAAGGTTCTGCAACAATGGACTGGATGGCTCAAGAACAAGAGCGTGGTATTACTATTACTTCTGCTGCAACTACTTGTGAGTGGAATTTCCCTTCAAACCAAGGAAAAGTTTTGCCAAATTCTATTCCGTATCACTTTAATATTATTGATACACCTGGACACGTTGACTTTACTGTTGAGGTAAATCGTTCTTTACGTGTATTGGATGGATTGGTTTTCTTATTTAGTGCGGTTGATGGTGTGGAACCACAGTCTGAAACCAACTGGAGATTAGCAGATCAATACCATGTTCCAAGAATGGGGTTTGTGAACAAAATGGACCGTCAAGGGTCTAATTTCTTAAATGTTTGTCAGCAAGTGAGAGACATGTTAAAATCTAATGCAGTTGCAATCACTTTGCCAATTGGTGAAGAAAATGATTTCAAAGGCGTTGTTGATTTAGTGAAAAATCAAGCAATTATTTGGCACGATGAAAATCATGGTTCAACCTATGATATCGTTCCGATTCCTGAGGATATGCTTGCTGAGGTAAAAGAATACCGTTCAGCATTGATTGAAGCAGTTGCAGATTATGATGAAAATCTTTTGGATAAATATATGGAAGATGAGTCTTCTATTACAGAAGAAGAAATAAATAAAGCGTTAAGAGCAGCTACTATAGATATGGCTATCATCCCAATGCTTTGTGGATCATCATTCAAAAATAAAGGTGTTCAGTTTTTATTAGATGCAGTTTGTAAGTACTTGCCATCTCCAATGGAGAAAGAAGGTATTTGGGGAATTCATCCGGATGATGCTGATTTATTAGAAGAAGATCAAAAACCAATTTTGCGTAAGCCAGATGTTAAAGAGCCATTCGCTGCCTTAGCATTTAAGATTGCAACAGATCCTTTCGTAGGACGCTTAGCTTTCTTCCGTGCTTATTCAGGTCGTTTAGATGCTGGTTCGTATATTTTAAATACACGTTCAGGTAATAAAGAAAGAATTTCTCGTATCTACCAAATGCATGCCAACAAACAAAACCCAATCGATTACATCGAAGCGGGTGATATTGGAGCAGCGGTTGGGTTTAAGGATATTAAGACTGGAGATACTATGTGTGACGAAAAGCACCCAATTATTCTTGAGTCAATGAAATTTCCAGATCCTGTAATCGGGGTTGCAATTGAACCTAAAACAAAAGCTGACGTTGATAAAATGGGTATGGCTTTAGCTAAATTATCCGAAGAAGATCCAACGTTTACTGTGAGAACTGATCAAGCTTCAGGACAAACTATTATTTCTGGGATGGGTGAGCTTCATTTAGATGTGCTTATCGATCGTATGCGAAGAGAGTTTAAAGTTGAGGTGAACCAAGGTGAACCACAAGTTGAATACAAAGAGGCTTTCACAAAATCTGCTTCACATAGAGAAGTTTATAAAAAACAATCTGGTGGTCGTGGTAAATTTGGTGACATTGTCTTTACATTATCACCAGCTGACGATGTAGATGGTAAGCCAGCATTTGGTTTACAGTTTGTTAACGCTGTAAAAGGTGGTAACGTTCCTAAAGAGTATATTCCATCTGTCGAAAAAGGATTTAGAGAAGCTATGAAAACAGGACCATTAGCTGGTTATACTGTAGATAGTTTAAAAGTTACTTTAACAGACGGATCTTTCCACCCTGTAGATTCAGATGCTCTTTCTTTTGAATTGGCTGCAAAAATGGGATACAAAGAAGTTGCGAAAGCGGCTGGAGCTGTTATTCTTGAGCCAATTATGAAAATTGAAGTAATTACTCCAGAAGAAAACATGGGTGATATTGTTGGTGACTTAAATCGTAGAAGAGGTCAAGTTAACGACATGGGTGATAGAGCTGGTGCTAAAACAATTAAAGCATTTGTTCCACTTTCAGAAATGTTTGGATATGTTACTACTTTAAGAACACTTTCTTCAGGTAGAGCAACCTCTACAATGGAGTTTTCTCATTATGAACAAACACCAGCAAATATTTCAGAGGAAGTAATTAAAAAAGCTAAAGGTAACGCCTAATTCTAAAGAAAATGAGTCAAAAAATCAGAATAAAATTAAAATCTTACGATCATATGTTGGTTGATAAATCAGCAGAGAAAATCGTAAAAACGGTAAAAAGTACCGGTGCAGTTGTAACAGGACCAATTCCGTTACCAACACACAAAAAAATATTCACAGTTCTTCGTTCTCCTCACGTTAACAAAAAGTCTAGAGAGCAATTTCAAGTGAGTTCATACAAAAGATTGTTAGATATCTATTCTTCTTCTTCTAAAACTATTGATGCACTAATGAAATTAGAGTTGCCAAGTGGTGTAGAAGTTGAAATCAAAGTCTGATAAATGTAAAAAGCGTAACGTATTAAGTATTAAGATTGTTCTTAATACTTAATACTTATGTCTTCATGCAAAACAAAAAAAGAATTTTTTAATCATTTATAAATAGTTTAATATGTCTGGGTTAATTGGAAAAAAAATCGGCATGACTAGTATTTTTGACGAAAACGGGAAAAATATTCCTTGTACCGTTATTGAGGCAGGTCCATGTGTCGTTACCCAAGTCAGAACCAAAGCGGTTGACGGGTATGAAGCGTTT
>NZ_JAQVCH010000029.1 GCF_028689845.1 Flavobacterium sp.
GGGCTTTTTTTATTACATAAAAATGAAAAATAGTACAAATTCATTTTTTCTACTGTACTTTTGTAATTAAAAAAAGCATTTAACTATGGCACAATTTATAAAAATATATCCCGAAAACCCTAATGAAGCGGCCATTCAAAAAGTGGTTAAAGTGCTTAAAAACGGAGGATTAGTAATTTATCCAACGGATACCGTTTACGGATTAGGATGTGATATCACCAATACAAAAGCGTTAGAACGAATTGCTAAAATAAAAGGAATCAAATTAGATAAAGCTAATTTTTCATTCATTTGCAACGATTTAAGCAATTTGTCGGACTATGTGAAGCAAATTGACACCTCAACCTTTAAAATTCTTAAACGTTCGCTACCGGGTCCCTATACCTTTATTTTGCCAGGGAACAATAATCTTCCAAAAGAATTTAAAAAGAAAAAAACAGTAGGTATCCGTATTCCTGATAATCCAATTGTATTGCAAATTGTAAAACTATTGGGCAATCCGATTATTTCTACCTCTATTTATGATGAAGATGAAGTATTGGAGTATTCTACTGATCCTGAATTAATTTTTGAAAAGTGGCAAAACCAGGTTGAAATGGTCATTGATGGAGGTTATGGAGACAACCAGCCTTCTACCATAATTGATTTATCGGAAGGAGAACCCGTTATCATCCGAGAAGGAAAAGGAACTATAGATATCTTTTAAAAGAGTAAATAAAAAAAACGTCCTGAATTTCAGGACGTTTTTTAGATATAAAAAGCTCGAAATATTATTTCCCTGCTTTTTGATTTTTCATTTCTTTTTCAATCATATCATAAAATTCATCAATTTTAGGCATGATAATGATACGTGTTCTTCGGTTGGCAGAACGATTGGCAACGGTATTGTTTTCCACTAAAGGAACATACTCACCGCGACCTGCCGCAATCAACTGGCTAGGTTTTACTTTGTGGTCTACTGTCAAGACGCGAACCACTGAAGTTGCGCGTTTAACACTTAAATCCCAATTGTCTAATAAAAGACCATTTCTGTAAGGAACAGTATCTGTATGACTTTCAACCATACATTCAAAAGTTGGTTTGTCATTTACAATTTTAGCCACTTTACCTAAAACCTCTTTGGCTCTGTCGCTCACTTCATAACTACCTGATTTAAATAACATTTTATCAGCAATAGAAATCATTACAACCCCTTTTTCCACATTAATTTCAATGTCTGGATCAGAAATGCCGACTGATTTTTTCAAACTAGTAACCAAAGCCAACGTCACACTGTCCTTTTTGGTTAACGCATCTTGTAATCGTGTGATTTTTAAATCTTTTTCTTTTAAACTTTCTAATGATTTTTCTAAGTTTTCAGCTCCTTTTGTAGAAAGCATCGTGATGTTGCCTACATTACTAATTAAATCTGAATTTGATTTTTTCAAATCAGTAATCTGATTGCTTAACAAATCTTTTTCAGATAAACACATGTTTAACTTTACAGTTGTAGAGTTCAATAAATCTTGACACTCTTTATTCTGAGCTTCCAATTCTGCGATCTTCTTTTTGGTGCCGCACGAACCTAACGAGAGTGCCATTATAGCTAATAGCAATACAGCTTTTTTCATAAACATATCATTTTAAGTTTCTACAAAATTAACACTATTTTCGTGATAAACTACCGTAAATGCTATAAACTATTGTTAAAATTATCAATAAATTTTTTCTGATTTCGTAAAAAATAATTGTAGACGATACTGGTTTGAAAAGCATATTTTTTATTGACTATTTTTCCGCGTTTTTTTACCATTTTAAGGAAGGAACCATAAAATGAAAAGTGTGCTTTTAGGATAGCTGTAAAATGCGAAAATTTTAGTTGATAAAGAAATTGAATTCCTGCAAGACCGTCCAAAATCATTCGACTAACTAAAACAAAAGCCAAACTTCTAGTCGGTACATTTTTGGTAAGCATGAACAAAGAGTTTCTGAAATTTAAATAGGTCTTTTTAGGATTGGTCGAGTTTAAAGTGCCACCACCCACATGATAAACCGTTGAAAAGCCACAATAATAGGTTTCATATTGCCATTGTGAACTACGCCAGCATAAATCAATTTCTTCTTGATGTGCAAAAAAGTCGGCATCAAAACCATTTAATTCCCTAAAAACCGATTTACGTATAAAAAAACAAGCTCCTGAGGCCCAAAAAACAGCTTGTATATCATTATATTGTCCTTTGTCTTCTTCTATGGTATTAAAAATTCGTCCACGACAAAATGGATAGCCAAATTTATCTATAAATCCACCAGCGGCACCTGCATATTCAAAATGTGTTTTATGATTATAATCCAATATTTTTGGCTGAATAATTGCGACATTTGGCTGTTCTTCAAAAAGTAATAAGATTGGCTTCAACCAGTCTTTAGTTACTTCTACATCAGAATTTAATAAACAGTATATATCTTCTTCTACCGCTTGTAAGCATTCATTATAGCCTTTTGCAAAACCAAAGTTGGCCTTATTTTGAATGATTTTTACTGACGGAAATTCGTTTTTTAAAACGGTGATTGAATCATCCGTAGAAGCGTTATCAGCTACATAAATCGTTGCTTCATCTGAATACAAAAGTACAACGGGCAAAAACTGTTGCAACAATTTTGCGCCATTCCAATTTAAAATAACAACTGCGATTTTTTTCAAAATAGTAATGCTAGAGTCTTAGTTTTGGGATTGATAGGTTGGAATATCATTTAGAAAAACATATTGTTCCTTTTCAGAATCAATTTCACAAAAGTAATGATTTAGACCATTGGTAACCATTAAATAAGTAGCTTTTAATATCATATTATAACGAGCAATTTGATCAAAAGTATCTTGATTAATTTCAATCTTAGGTTGTTTGCATTCTACCAATAAAAAAATAGAGCCATCTGGTTGATAAACAACAACATCATACCGTTTGGTTAAACCATTAATTTCAATTTTTTTTTCAACATTAATCCATGATTTTGGGTATTTTTTCACTTCAAGTAAAAAGCGAACAACATGAATACGCACCCATTCCTCTGGAGTTAATACAATAAATTTTTTTCTGATTTCATCAAAGACATAGTGTTTATTTTCACTATTTTTGATGCGAAAGGAATATTCTGGAAAATTTAATTTTTGCATAAACAAAGATATAAAATTTGACGTTGTAAAAAATCGAATACAATTAAATCCTGCTTACATTCAACATGGAAGAAATTTTAAAAATTACCAATGACATCAAAAACGGTTTAATTAAACCAATCTATTTTTTAATGGGAGAAGAGCCCTATTATATTGATAAATTAACCGAATTCATTGAGAATAACATTCTTTCCGAAGAAGAAAAAGGTTTTAATCAAATGATTATGTATGGTCGTGATGTTACTATTGAAGATATCGTTGGAGCAGCAAAACGTTATCCGATGATGGCCGAAAGGCAAGTAATTGTGGTGCGGGAAGCTCAAGATTTAATAAAAACAATTGATAAATTACAATCCTATGCAGAAAACCCACAACCGACAACCGTTTTGGTTTTTGCTTACAAATACAAAACGTTAGATAAACGTAAAAGTTTAGTCAAAATCATCCAAAAAAATGGATTACTTTTTGAAAGTAAAGTAATGTATGAAAATCAAGTGGGAACTTGGATTTCTAAAATTTTAAAAGGAAAAGGATATCAAATTGAGCCAAAAGCGACCTTGATGCTGGTTGAGTTTTTAGGAACCGACTTAAGTAGAATTAATAATGAATTGGAAAAACTTCAAATCATTTTACCAAAAGGAGTGACCATTACGCCTTCCCACATCGAAGAAAATATTGGATTTAGTAAAGATTTTAATGTTTTTGAATTCCGTAAAGCTATTGGCGAACGAAATCAACTGCAAGCCTATCGCATTGCTGACCACTTTGCTCAAAACAAAAAAGATTATCCAATATTCGGAACTACAGGTTCGGTTTTTAGTTTTTTTTCAAGCCTCTTGCAATACCACGGTTTGAAAGATAAATCACCTGGAAATGTAGCAAAAGTATTAAAAGTAAATCCTTATTTTCTGAAAGATTATGATGTTGCTCTAAAAAATTATCCCATGCGAAAAGTAAGCAGTATTGTTTCTGTTTTACGTGAAGTAGATGTGCGGAGCAAAGGAGTAGGAGCGAACCAATTGCATGAATCGGATTTATTAAAGGAAATGTTGGCTAAGATTTTTATTTAAAAAAAGCGATTTTGAATCTAGACTATTCAAAATCGCTTTTTATTTATTTCAAGAAAAGTTTAAAAAATTACTTTCGTTGTTTTAATTTCTCCATTCCGAAGATAAGTAACAATTAATTCGTCGCCAGCATTGATTCCGCCTAAGCATTTCATATAGGCATATACCTCTTTAATTTCACAATCACCAATTTTTGTAATAATATCTCCGGCTTCAATTCCGGCCAATTGTGCGGGACGATTATCCGTTACGCCATCAACATGTAAACCATCTCCATGGTCAGTATAATCAGGCATAATACCTAAGGTAACTTTATAACGTGGAGCTGTTTTTGGAGTATCAATTTTAGTTTTTACAAAGGCTACTTTATCTAAATCAGCAATAGCATTTGACACTCTAAACACATAATCAGTAATAGTTCGTACGCCATAATAGTTAATTTTATCTTCATCATCACTTGGTTTGTGATAATCGTTATGCGTTCCTGTAAAAAAGAATAAAACCGGAATATCTTTCAAATAAAAGGAAGTATGATCAGAAGGACCAACGCCACTTTCGTCTAAAGTAACATTAAAACCTGCGGGTTTATTGGTGTTGACAATAGTTTTGAAATTTGGATTAGTCCCAATTCCGCCAACAGTAAGGTTTTTCATATCATTCAAGCGACCAATCATGTCTAAATTAATCATTGCAATCACATTGGGATGATTGACTTTTAAAGTAGCCGCCATAAATTTAGAGCCGATTAATCCGTCTTCTTCCCCTGAAAAGAAAGCAAAAATATAGTTTACCTTTTCATTCGTTTTGTTTTTAGCATACATTCGAGCTAATTCTAAAACAGCGGCAACTCCTGAAGCATTATCATCGGCCCCGTTATGGATTTCTCCTTTTGAATTTGCTTTTGTAGAATGGTTGTGCTCATTCAATCCCAAATGATCATAATGTGCTCCAATAACAATGGTTTTTGAAGCTTTATTATCTAAAAATCCTATTACATTTCTGCCTGTATTATCTTTTAAGTTTAAAGAATCTTGCGGATTTAAACGAACTTTATACTCAAATTTTTGAAGATAATTCTTTTCATCATACGGTTTTAAACCTAAACTTTTCATTTCTTTAACTAAATAATCAGCCGCCATTTGCTCTTCTTTGGAGCCTGTTAATCGGCCCTTCATTTCATCTGAAGCCAAATACGAAATATTCTTTTTTAATGAGTTAGGCTGTGCAAGCTCGGCAGGATCCCCCTCGACCCAATCAGCTATAAAAACGTTGGTTTCTCTCGCTTTTGATTGTTGACGATTACTAGAAAATACTAGTTTTTTTCCGTCTGGTGAAAACATCGGAAACGCATTAAATTCACTTTCGTAAGTAATTTGTTGTAAATTCTCACCCGTAATATCAATCATATATAATTGAAAATCATACCCTCGCGTTGAATGATGATTAGAAGAGAAAATAATTTTTTGGTCTGATGGATGAAAATAAGGAGCCCAATTGGCTTTTCCTAAATTGGTAATTTGCTTTAAATCCGAACCGTCGATGTTACAGGTATAAATCTCCATATCAGACGGAGCAACCAAGTTTTTACTTAATAATTGTTTGTAATCTGCAATGGCTTCAGGTGTTTGTGGGCGTGAAGAACGAAAAACTAATTTTTTACTGTCATGCGAAAAGAAACAACCACCATCATAACCTAATCCAAACGTAATTTGTTTCAAATTAGAACCGTCAGCATCCATGGTCCACAATTCTAAATCACCACTGCGTATACTCGTAAAAGCAATTTTTTTTCCGTCTGGAGAAACCACTGCTTCCGCATCATATCCGGGAGAATCGGTTAGTTTTTTGGTGATGTTACCTTTTAAATCGGCAATATAAATATCAAATTCTGGATAAATTGGCCATAAATATTTTCCGTCTGGCGATTTTGGAACAGCCGGACAAGCGTGACTTGCTTCATGTGTAGAAGCATAAAGAATGTGCTTGCCATCAGGCATATAAAAAGAACAAGTCGTTCTTCCTTTTCCAGTAGAAACCAATTTTAAGCTATTTTCGGTAAATTCTTTTTCCTGTAAATCAAGCATAAATATTTGATCACACGGAACGCCAAAAGCAGTATTGGTTACTTGAAGTGTCAGTTTTTTTCCGTCTGGACTAAAATAGGCTTCAGCATTATCGCCACCAAAAGTTAGTTTTTGAATATTTTTTAAACGGGCTTCTTGGCTATAACCAAAATATGAAAAACAGAAAATAATTAAAAAAAGCGTGCTTGTTTTTAAGATAGAAAAACGCATAAGTAAGAGTATATGATGAAAAAATTTTAACCTTTAAAATTAAGATAGTCAAATATAGAAATTAAAATCCTCGTTTACAATCGATTTTTTTGAATCTAAACACGGATAGTTAAAAAGCAAGCCAAAACGTTTTCCTTTTCGTTTTATTATATCGATATTTGTAAACCAAAAATAATAATTATGGGAATGAATAAAAATACGGTTTTAGCATGGGCGACTTTCATCATGATTGTGATGGGGCTTTTGTTAATAGGCCTTGGGGCATTTAAATATGACGATGTGGCTGGCTGGGGATTTGCCGCTACTGGTATTGGTTTTCTTGCTAATGCATGGGTTTTCAATGCGTTGAAAGGCCGAGTTTAAATTATAGAAATAATTAAAATTTAAAAATAATAATTACGAGTATTATGTCAGACGATAAAAAAGTTATATTCTCAATGTCTAAAGTAAGTAAGACTTACTCTAGCACAAACAAACAAGTATTAAAAGATATTTATTTAAGTTTTTTCTACGGAGCTAAAATTGGTATTTTAGGTTTAAATGGTTCTGGAAAATCATCGTTATTAAAGATTATTGCCGGAATTGATAAAAATTTTCAAGGTGATTTAGTTTTCGCTCCCGGTTATAAAGTGGGCTATTTAGAACAAGAGCCGCAATTAGATGAAACCAAAACCGTCATTGAAATTGTGAGAGAAGGAGCTGCTGAAATTTATGCTCTTTTAGACGAATTCAATAAAATTAATGATAGTTTTGGTTTGCCAGAAGTCTATGAAGATGCCGATAAGATGCAAAAGCTGATGGATCGTCAAGCGGAATTACAAGATAAAATTGATGCCGCTGGAGCATGGGAAATTGACAATAAGCTTGAAATTGCCATGGATGCTTTGCGAACCCCAGAATCTGATACGCCGATTAAGGTTTTATCAGGTGGTGAAAAACGTCGTGTGGCCTTGTGTCGTTTATTATTGCAACAACCGGATGTCTTATTATTAGATGAGCCAACAAACCATTTAGATGCCGAATCGGTGTTGTGGTTAGAGCAACATTTGCAACAATATCCAGGAACAGTGATTGCCGTAACGCATGATAGGTATTTCTTAGATAATGTAGCGGGTTGGATTTTAGAATTGGATAGAGGTCAAGGTATTCCGTGGAAAGGAAATTATTCTTCGTGGTTAGACCAAAAATCAAAACGGATGGAGTTGGAGGAAAAAACAGCTTCCAAACATAGAAAAACGTTGGAACGAGAATTAGATTGGGTTCGTCAAGGAGCCAAAGGCCGACAAACCAAGCAAAAAGCCCGTTTACAAAACTATGATAAACTCTTAAACGAAGACCAAAAAGCGTTAGATGAAAAGTTAGAACTATATATTCCGAACGGACCACGTTTAGGAACAAATGTGATTGATGCCATTGGTGTTTCTAAAGGATATGGTGATAAATTGCTTTATGAAGATTTAAATTTCTCCTTGCCACAAGCTGGAATTGTAGGTATTATTGGGCCAAATGGTGCTGGTAAAACCACTATTTTCCGTATGATTATGGATGAAGAACAACCAGACAAAGGGACTTTTACAATTGGAGATACAGTTAAAATAGCCTATGTAGATCAAGCTCATTCTAATATTGATCCTGAAAAATCAATTTGGGAAAATTTTTGTGACGGACAAGAATTAATCATGATGGGTGGCCGACAAGTAAATTCTAGAGCCTATTTAAGCCGCTTTAACTTTGGTGGAAGTGACCAAAATAAAAAAGTGGCCACGTTGTCTGGAGGAGAACGAAACCGACTCCATTTAGCAATTACCTTAAAAGAAGAAGGAAACGTGTTGCTATTAGATGAACCCACCAATGATTTAGATATCAATACCTTGAGAGCATTAGAAGAAGGTTTAGAAAACTTTGCAGGTTGTGCCGTAATTATTTCACACGACCGTTGGTTTTTAGATCGCGTTTCTACGCATATCTTAGCTTTTGAAGGGGATTCTCAAGTATATTTCTTTGAAGGAAGTTTCTCTGAATACGAAGAAAACAAACGAAAACGTTTAGGTGGAGATTTGACTCCTAAACGAATTAAATACAAAAAGCTAGTTCGAAATTAAATTTTTAAAAATCCTGAGAAATCAGGATTTTTTTTTCAAATAATTAACTACATTTGGCTAAACATAAATAGAATGTCCCAAAAAATTCTACTGTTTCTATTCCTATTATTTGCATTTCAGGTTAGTTTTTCGCAAAATGAAAAATTAACCAAGAAAGAAGTATTTGCCTTGTTGACAAAATCCGATAGTTTGATCTTGCAGTCTAAATACAAAGAATCGATTGCCCTTTCGTATGATGCTCTTAACCATTCCTTTAACCTAAAAGACAATACACTTATTGCCATTTCTTATAATTCGGTTGCAGGTAATTACGAAGAAATTTTAGAAGATAATAAGGCCTTAGCTTTATATGAAAAAGCAATTGATTATGCCAATAAAGCAAAAAATGACACCTTAAAAATTTGGTTTTATAACAACATCGGGAATATTTATCTCAATCGTAAAAAAAATTACGAAAAATCGTTAGAATATTACAATAAGTCCATGGTTTTTGCCGAAAAATTTAAAGACACGGGTTCTCTGGTGTTGATTAAAATGAATAAGGCTTTTGTCTTATTTGAACAGAATAAGCAAGAGGAAGCCATTCAAAATCTAAATTATTCTGAGAAATATATTGATTATATGCGATTTCCTGATACGGAGTCGTCTTTATATTTGTTATTAGGAATGAAATTTAATTATTTGAAGGATAATGAAAAAGCCGATTTAAATTTTAAAAAAGCTATCCAAATCAGTAAAATTAATGAATTAGATTCCTATTTAAGCGATGCTTATGAACACTATGCTGAACATCTTTTTGAAATTGGTGATTATAAAAATGCCTATGTGAATTTAGAAGATCATGAAGAAGTAAAATCACGTTTATATAATTCTGATATTTTAAAAAATACGCAATTAGTAGCTTTGAAAATAGAATTAGAGAAATCTAAAAAAGCTATTCAAGTCATGGCTAAAGAGCGTAAACTTCAATCGGATAGTTTAAAAAAGACAAAAATAATTGTAACGCTTATCATGATTTTTCTCTTGTTAATGTTTTTTTTATTATATGTTTTATATCGAAATAATTTGTTTCGAACTAAAATCAATAACTACTTAGAAGATAAAAATATAGAATTGAGTTTAGCAAAAGAAAAAGCAGAAGAAGCTTCAAAAGTTAAAACCCAATTTATATCGACGATTAGTCACGAATTGCGAACACCACTTTATGGTGTTGTTGGAATTACTAATATGTTATCGGATGAACATAAAGAATTGGCTGATAGTCCGCATTTAAATTCATTAAAGTTTTCTGCTCGTTATTTATTATCGTTGGTTAATGACTTACTTCAAATCAATAAAATTGAAGAAAATAAAGTTGTTTTAGAAAATGCAACCATGAATTTAGCAGATGAAATTAATATGGTGACCAATTCGCTAATATTTATTTCAAATAGAAATACAAACAAACTTATAACCTATATTGATCCTGAAATCCCAGAGTTTTTAGTAGGTGACAAATTGCGTTTATCTCAGATATTGATGAATTTGATAAGTAATGCATTGAAATTTACACAAGCGGGCGAAGTTAAGGTTTCTGCGACCTTAGACCGACAAGAAAAGACCATTAGTTATATCAAATTTATCGTAGAAGATACCGGAATGGGAATAGCCGAAAAAGATTTAGGTAAAATATTTGATAAATTTGTTCAAATTGAACGGAAAGAAGATGATTATCAAGGAGCAGGGTTGGGCTTGTCTATTGTTAAAAAATTAATTTCGCTTTTTGGTAGTGAAATAAGTGTAGAAAGTAAGATAAACGAAGGAACAAAGTTCACGTTTGTCATTGGTTTTGATTCGGATATTAAAAAAGTAAATGAAATTATAAACAATATTCAAGTCGATTTGTCTGCCAATCAATTATATAAGATTTTAGTGGTAGAAGATAATAAAATCAACCAAATGGTTACCCGAAAGATATTAGAGAAAAATAATTTCAAACCAGTAATTGTAGATGATGGTTATGCCGCAATGGAAGCCCTAAATAAAGAACCATTTGATATTATCTTAATGGATATCAATATGCCCTTAATCAATGGTTTTGATACAACGCGATTGATTCGCAAAAAAGGAATTACCATTCCAATTATTGCGTTAACGGCCTTTGCAAAAGATGAAATTTCAGATGAAGCCTTATCTTCTGGAATGAACGACGTGTTAATTAAACCTTTTGAACCGTCAAAATTGATTCTATCAATTGAAAATTTAGTAAAGAATAAAGCTTAATACCAACGTTTTTTATTTTGTTTGGAAGCCTCCGATTTTCTTGAATTTGTATTTTTTGTAGTATTTCGATAATCCTTTTTTTCAGGTTGTAAGACTGCTTCTTCTGCTTCGGTTTTCCAAGGATAAGGATGCTCCTTCATTTCTTTAACCGATACTTTAACCAATTTCTGAATGTCTTTCCAATACGGTTCTTCATCCTTCGCACAAAAAGAAATTGATATTCCACCGTTTCCTGCTCGTCCCGTGCGTCCAATGCGATGCACGTAGGTTTCAGGAATATTTGGTAAATCGAAATTTAAAACATAGGGTAAGCTTTCAATATCAATTCCACGAGCGGCAATGTCTGTTGCAACTAAAACCGAAATTTCTTTGTTTTTAAAACTTTCTAAAACGCGTTGTCTTGCCGTTTGTGATTTGTCGCCATGAATCGCTTCCGCTAAAATTCCATTTTTCTTTAAGGCTTTTACCACATTATCTGCACCATGTTTGGTTCTAGTAAAAACCAATAAATTGTCTAAATGTTCATTTCTAATTAAATGATATAACAATTTGCGTTTATCTTCTTTTCCAACAAAATAGATTTGTTGTTTCACCGTTTCTGCCGTTGATGAAATTGGCGTAACCGAAACATATTTGGGTTTAGTTAAATAACTATCGGCAATTTCACGAATTGCAATAGGCATTGTAGCAGAAAACAATAAAGTTTGTCTATTGTTAGGTGTTAATTTGATGATTTTTTTTACATCATTGATAAATCCCATGTCTAGCATTAAATCGGCTTCATCTAAAACTAAAAAATGCAAATGGTCTAAATCAATAAAACCTTGTTTATGTAAATCGAGCAAACGTCCAGGTGTTGCAATTAAAACATCAACCCCTTTTTTTAGTTGGTCTACTTGTGGGACTTGACTTACGCCACCAAAAATAGTTAATTGTCTAACATTGGTATAGCGACCATAGGTATCAAAGCTTTCGCCAATTTGAATTGCCAATTCACGAGTTGGCGTAATCACTAACGTTCGAATGAGTTTGCGTTTTTGAATCGCACCCACCATCCGATGAATGGTATTTAGAATAGGAATAGCAAATGCAGCGGTTTTTCCAGTTCCAGTTTGAGCACAGCCCACTAAATCGGTTCCTTCTAATATAATAGGAATCGCTTGTTGCTGAATTGGAGTAGGGGTTGTATAACCTTCGTCTGCTAAGGCGTGTTGTATATTTTGTAAAAGATTTAAGTCTTGAAATGTCATAAAATAAATTTGTGTGCAAAGATAGTCTAAATAAAACTAACCTCACTCAGCATTCAAATTACAATTCAAAATCAGCTATTATTCAAACAAAATACTTTTCGCTTTCATGAAATCGGTAATCAGATATCCAATTAACTTGCCTACTAACTGCGGATTTTTATCATCACCTAAATCTGGAGCACCTTCGCAAATATGCAAGTAAGAGGCGTGTGCATGTTGCCCAAAATGATGAATAAATTGGCGAGCTTGTTCTATAGAAAAACCACTGGGAGTCATGGCACTGCTTGCCACATTAGGAAGAGAATCTAAATCGATTTCAATTCCAAAAAAATCATTTTTAATAAACGTTAAAGCTTGATTTAACTCTTGTTCAAAGTTTTTTGTTTTCCGAATTGCAATTTCATCATAGGTATTAAATCGCACACGGTCTTCAATGTCTTTCAAACGAAGCAATACATTTTTAGAGGTATAACTTTCGTGTAAACCAAAAATAAAATATTTCTTTAAAAAACCTTGGTCAAATGAATAGGAAAATCCATTTCCGCTATGACGGCCTTCTAAAATTCTAAAATCAGAATGCGCATCTAAATTGACAGCATTAATTGGTTTTCCTTTGGCCAAAGCCGTTCCTTTTATATTTCCGTAAGCATTATTATGTCCACCACCAATTATGATAGGAATTTTACCTGCTTTTACAATCGTAAAAATAATATGAGCCACCTCTTTGTCAATTTTTTCAACTAAGATGGAAAACGATTTACGGTCATCCACGTTATTAAAATCTAGTTTTTCTGCTTGTAGAAGTTCTTCTTTTACATTTAAGGAACCTAATACAAGAAGATGACTTCCTTTGCAAAAACGATTGTGTTGAATATTGGCGATACTTTTAATCGCACTTTTCCACGCAGAAGCAGCACCAGGACGACCATAATTAGCTCTAATACCAATGTCTTCTGGAATACCAAAAAGGACAAATCGAGCCTTGCAATCGTTTAGAAATTGCGTAATATCAACGTCTTTAGGGACGGTCAGCATTTTTTCACCAAACTTAATTTCACCACTTCGATGAGCAGTAATTTTACCAAGGTCGATTGACGTGAACGGAATTAAGTTTTCCATAAAAAAAAATATTGTTCCAAAAATACTATTTTTATACAAAATAACGTTATGCTATTGCATTTCGAATCTAAAAAAATTTAACTTTGTTCAAAATTTAACAAACGGTATGGAAAATCAAAACAACAATTCAAAATTAAAAGCAATAATCTTAGTATTATCGCTATTGCTATTAGCCAGTTTGGGCTATATGTTTAAAATGAGTTCTGACGCGAAACAAGTGGAAACAGAATTGTCTTCCGTTTCGGTTGAAAAAGAAAATGCTCTTTCTGAGTTAGCTCAGTTAAAAACGACCTATGATGCGGCAATTGCAGAAAACACGTCGATGTCTGAAGAATTAATCGCAGAACGTGACAAAGTTGTCAAACTGATGGAAGAAGTTAAGAAATCCAAAGGCGATGCAGCCATGTTGAGTAAGTACAAAAAGCAAATAGGCGAGTTGCAGAATAAAATGAATACCCTCATGAAAGAAAATGAGGAATTGAAAATGCAAAATCAACAGTTAACTTCTGAAATTGATAGTACAAAAACAATTTTAGTGGAAGCCAAAGAATACAATCAAGTATTGGATGGTCAAAATGAAGAATTGTCTAAAACGGTTGAAAAAGCCTCTAAACTTTCAATTTTAAATTTAAAAACGGGAGCTTATAAAGTAAAAAGTTCTGGTAAAGAAGTAGAAACAGAACGTGCTAGAAGAGCTGATATCTTAAAAATCAACTTTACGATTGCTGAAAACAGAGTGGCAAAATCAGGAGATAAATCCTATTATATTCAAATTATTGACAGCAAGAACAATGTTTTGGGTGAGAAAAAATTAATTGAATTCGGTGATAAATCATTAACTTATAGTTTTATATCTACGGTTCAATATGAAAACAGTACTGTAAATGTATCAGAAAATCTTCCTGGTGAAGCTTTTGAAAAAGGTACCTATTTTGTAAATATTTTTGATAAAGGAGAATTGGTTGGAAAAACTAGTTTTACGTTAAAATAAAATCAAATAATACTAATTTAAAAAAGGAGCAAATTTATTTTTGCTCCTTTTTTTTTATACTACCATTCCATTTATATATACTGTTTCAATTAAGTTTGAACCAAATTCGTACGGCAATTGATAAAAGGAATGAATCGGTTTGGTTAGGATAAAATTAGCTTTTTTTCCTTTAGTGATGCTTCCATGCGTGTCAGAAATTCCCATCGCATAAGCTCCATTTAGCGTTGCTGCATTGATGGCTTCTTCTGGTGTCATTTTCATTTTGATGCAAGCCGTAGCCACTACAAAATTCATATTTCCAGAAGGAGTTGTACCTGGATTATAATCGGTTGCTAAAGCTAAAGGCAAACCCGCATCTAACATTTTTCGAGCTGGTGTATACGGAATACTGATAAAATAACTACACGAAGGCAAAGCAACAGGCATTGTAATCGTGTTTTTTAACGATTCAATGTCTTCATCGGTCACAATTTCTAGATGGTCAACCGATAAAGCTCCGTGTTTTACGCAGGCTTCTATTCCACCAATGGCAGTAAATTGATTGACATGAATCTTAGGGATTAACCCATGTTTTTTTCCAGCAATCATAATTCGTGCTGTTTCTTCAACAGAAAAATAACCTGTTTCTAAAAAAGCATCGATATAGTCGGCCAACTTTTCTTCGGCAATTTTAGGTAACATTTCATCAATTATCAAATCAAGATAGGCGGTATGATTTTCTTTAAACTCGGATGGAAAAGCATGAGCTCCTAAAAAAGTTGCTTTAATTTTTATAGGATAATTTTCGGCTAACCGTTTAATTACACGGAGCATTTTTAATTCGCCTTCTACGGTCAAACCGTAGCCGGATTTAATTTCAATAGCTCCAGTTCCTAATTTCATGACTTCTTGTAATCGTAGTTCCGATTCGTTATAAATACAAGCTGCGGATGTTTCATTTAGTTTTTTGGCAGAATTTAAAATACCACCACCACGGTTGGCAATTTCTTCGTAAGTCAACCCATTAATGCGGTCTACAAATTCCTGCACCCGATTTCCTGCATAAACCAAATGCGTGTGGCTATCGCACCAAGTTGGCAAAATTACTTTTCCGGTGACATCGATAACTTCATAATTAGAATCAGTTGGACAATCTTCCATTTTACCAAAATTGATAATTAAATCATTTTCAATTAAAAGAAAAGCATTTTGAATCATTGGTAACTCTCGCATGGCTAAACCAGCGACTTTTTGGACCGAATTTTCACGAATTTGAAGGAGTTCTTTGATATTAATAAAAAGTGTTTGCATGAAAAATGTAATAAATATTACTGTAAAAATAGAATGAAATAATTAAAACCCTTAATTTTATAAAAAAATAATTCATTGTGAAGCGTTTAAAATACAAAAAAGGCAGAAAAGTAGTTTCTAATTATTTCGAATATACAGGAAGTCATCGGGAATATCCTGTAGAAATGCAATTGTTTGTGTATAATGCAGATTCGTATACGGAAACCAAAAATTTAAGCTTTAATGAAACAGAAGTTAAAGATTTAATTTCTTCGGATGATGTAAAGTGGCTTAATATTCATGGCTTACACAACGTGGAACTCATTAAGAAAATTGTGGAATCCATCGGGATTGATAGCTATATTGCCGGTGATATTTTAAATGTTTCCAAACGTACGCGTATGGAAGAATTGAATAATGCCTTGTTTTTTAGTATCAAATCTATTTTACCAGAAAAAGACGAAAGCAATGTGCATGTGGAACAAATTAGCTTTTTGCTAAAAGACAATATTTTGATTTCTTTTCAAGAAAAAAGAGGTGATTTTTTTACGCACATACGTGAACGCATTCGAACCAATTCAGGAATCATCTGCAAGAAAAAGAATGATTTTCTTCTTTATTTGATGCTTGATGCGGTTATGGAAAATTTTTATATTACTATTGAAAAATATGAAGATTTAATAGATCATCTGCAAACAGAATCAAAAACAAACGATAAGCAAGAGGTTTTGGTAAAAATTGAAAAATCGCGAGAAGATTTAAATTATCTCAAACGTTCAATCGTTCCGCTTCGTGATTCGTTATACAATTTAAAATCGATTCAAGATGATGATGATTTTAACGGAATTGAAAAGTCGAATTTTACTTTCTTTGCTCGTTTACATCAAAAGAGTTTAGAATTGCTTGATCAAATTGATTATGATATGAATTCACTTGAAAGTGCTTCCAGTTTTTACTTTTCGGCACAAAGCCATCGGATGAATGAAATCATGAAAACCTTAACGATTGTATCGGTTATCTTTATTCCGCTTACATTTATTGTGGGTGTTTATGGAATGAATTTTGAATACATGCCTGAATTAAGACATCCGTACGGCTATTTTATTACCCTAGGGGTTATGTTTTGCTTGGTGTTGGGAATGGCGTATTATTTTAAACGTAAAAAATGGTTTTAATTAACACTAAACGTATAATAACCAGCATCAATATTATTTGCTGAAGTTGCAATGGTTAAAAAAGTAGAAGCAGTAGAACTATCTGAAATCAAATCAAAATTTTGTCCATTGTAACCTGCAAAAAAACCAATGCGATACGTTCCGGGTTCAGTTAATTTAATACCACCACGATAATTATATTCTTGAGCAGAAGCATTATAGATGGCATAGGCCGTGATATAATTATTGATAGAGACCAAACCTTCATCTAAAATAAAATGATCTTCATTAGCAATATTTTGCCAAACAGCATTACTGTTTTGTTTTTCTATTGAATATAAAAAACTAAATTTGTTAGAATTGGTTGTTTTAAAAATATCTAAGGGTGTCGATTGATTAGGCTCGGCAAGAAACTGAGAGAAATTAGAATTAACCCACAAAATATCATTTACAGCATAACTATTTTGCGTTTCTACGTTTACTAAATTCGGTACGGTGGTATAAACCGAATTGTAAAATTCTTCGTCACCTTTGGTGCATTCGGCAGCCATTAATAAAGTAGCTAAAGTGAAGAAAAAAGTATATTTAATGGTTTTCATAGTATTATTATTTAAAAGCGGTAACCTAAATTAATTCCAACACGTGACACAATATCAGGACTTTCTCCATTACTAAAGAGATTTTTTCCCATTCCAACAAAAATATCAACTCCAAATTTTTCTTTAATATAAAATTTATGCCCTACAGCTCCTCCTAAAGCAAAATCAGAATAATTTTTATCTACCGATTGATAATAACCGTTATTGTTATCGTCAATTAAACGTTCTAATTCATGGTATTTTCCGCTATTAGCAGACACAAAAACTTCAATAAAATAATAACGAATTTGACTTTTTGATAGTGAATAGCGTACAAAAGGAATGATTTGATAATCTTCTAGGGTTCGGTTTTTTCCGTTGGTATAGTCTTTTTCTAATTTATTACTTTCATTAATAATCCCACTAATTCCAACTGAAAAATCGGTACTAATAAAACGTTCATAACTCACGTGAATTTTTCCTGAAGCAATAATAGAAGTCACATCAAATTTGATTTCATTCTTTCCTAAGTCAAAAGCAGAATCATTTTGAGCACTTAAAGTTGCGGTTAAGAATAAAAATAGTAAAAAAAGTTTTTTCATTATTGTTGGATATAGAGATTGTAAATATATAAAAAGCAAGGATTGTATTGCTACAAAATAGTAAAAATTCAGTAAAAATCAATTCAACGTTAAAGCTCCTAAAATTTCTTCAGACATAAAAGGGCCACCAGGATAACGAGCGGTGTAATCTAAATTTAGCCAGATTTGACCGCGTTCATCAATATGATAATGGATTTCTTTGTTTTTACTTTCGTTCACAAACAACACTTCTTTAATTAAATAAACGGCAGCTTCCAGTTCACTTTTATGTCCCACTAACATTTCAGGATAAATATGTCCACCCGTATGAATAAGTCGAGGAATTCCACCCACTGCCCGAATACAGGCTGCCATCAAGATGGCGTGATCATCGCAATCGCCAGAAAAATGCAATAAGCTTTCAGAAGCTGTGGCAATATATTCTTCGCCTTTTGGATCGTTTACATAGTTCCATCGGTTTCGAATTTCTTTAAAAACAGCGAAGCTTTGAATCATTTTTCGATGTTCTTTTTGACCTTTGATGTCTTTAAAATGCAAAGTAGTGGCAGTTAATGCAAAATTTCGCACTTTTGGATTATTAAAATCAATGGCTTTGATAATTTCACCTTTATTAGGAAAAGGGAGTAATTTCGAGATAACAAGGTCTTGCGGATTTGGATCTTCGGACATGGAATAAACCATATAGCCATAATCTTGAAATACTTTTTGAAAACCATAACCCCCAAAAACAGTTCCGTAAATTAGAGTAACCAAATAAACGCCCAAACAGAGGATTATAATTGTGCGAATTAATCGTAAAAGCAATTGAATGAGTGCCAGTAAAATAATTCCAATAATAATTCGATCGATATCGAGTGGCCAATTTGGGTCTTTTAAATTTTGATGAATGATAATGAATAGCGGAATGGCAATCAAAACATTTAATACAAAAATAATGACATCGTCCCAAGGTTTTTTTACTTGGAATTTAGTCTTAAATTCTTGAAAATTGAATGTTCCGAATACTTTCATCTCAGTTAAACGGCAAAAAGCTTAAAAGCGATGCACCAGTTCAGCAAAAGTACTTTTTTTATCGATAAGGTTTAGGTCAAAAAGTTGATTTTGAACTTTGTTTAACGTTTCTGTTGAACAATTGGACTGCGACCATTGCGTTTGAGCGAGCCAATCGTTAATATCTTCTATTTTTTGATTGTATCGCACAGCCAACGTTCGATTAATACTAGGAATATCTTTAAATTCCGAAGTAGTAGAATTGATAATATCTAAAACCAACAAAATACTTTCAGGGTTTTTTTCTAAAAATTCATTTCGAACTGCAATTACAAAACACGGCCAAGGTGTTGGGCATTCGCCAAGGCGACGAAAAGTTCCGTTGTCGACTAGAGGTTTAGTCATGAATTTTTCCCACATAAAATAATCGGCTCTTCCATTTGACAAGCCTTCAATAGCTCCATCGATGGTATTGACAGTTTCAAACTGTAAATTATCCGCGTTCCAACCTTGAATTTGAGCATTCACATACGCCATTAAATGGGAGCCAGAACCTAATCGGCTTATGGCTATTTTAGTATTTGCTAAATCGGAAACCTGTTGAAATTTTGATTGTGCAGCGACATGAATTCCCCAAATAAGCGGACTGTTTACAAAAATCTGTACAATTTTAGAAGGATTTCCAGCATTGATATCTTTTACAATTCCTTCTGTTAAAATAATGGCAATATCTGTTTCGCCATTTCGTAACATTTCACACATTTTTCCCGTTCCTTCCGGCACATCGGTCCATTGTAAATCGATGCCTGCTTCTTCAAATTCACCATTTTCAAGACATAAATGCCACGGCAAATTGAAATGTTCAGGAACGCCAGCTATTTTTATTGTTTTCATTTTAATTTATTCATTATTAAGATTTAAGATTTTCAGAAAGTTTTAAGATACAAAGTTCTCTAAGGCTCCAAATTTCTTCGAAGGAAAAGGAATTAGATTGGTTTGTTTCTGCAATCCATTTTTTTATAAATTTTTTGTGGTAATCCACTTTAAAATCGACTACTTGACTTGGAATGATTTCGATTTCTTCCAGTAGCTCATTCTTTATTTTTTCATAAAATGAATCAGTTGTGGTTACATCGATGGGATTTCCGTTCATTTTTAAATAACAATGTGCTTCAGGAATATAATCGATGTTTTTAGAAGAAAGAATAGTTCCAATTTTCGTATTCTGTTCATTCATTTTGAAAATTCCAATGTAAAGTTTTACATTTTTAATGTTGTTTTTATCGACAAAATCCTTTAAAAATGCATGTTTAGAGCTACAAGTTCCTTTATTCTCAGCTAAAACTAACGTAAAGTCATGTCTATTCGAATTTCTCCCATAGGGAATGACTTTGACTTTTTCTAGTAGGCTTTCGAAATTCATGTTTCTTCTTACTAATTACTGATTACTATTTTTCATTTGCCACCATTTCCAAATAACTTTTTCTTCGTCTGGATAATCTTCTAGAAACTGAAAACCAATTTTTTGTAAAATATGATTAGAAGCCTCGTTTTCTGAATGTGTATAAGCGTTCATCGTTTTAATATTCATTTGCTTAAAACCATATTCTAACCAAGCTACTGATGCTTCGGTAGCGTAACCTTTATTCCAAAAATTTTCATTTAAGCGATAACCGTAATCATAAAAGTTAGTATTTCCGTTTTCAATATGGTCATCGATATATTTGATTCCTGTCCAACCAATAAACTCGTTCGTTTCTTTTAAAATCGTGGCAAAACGACCAATACCATTTTTCTGATATTGGGCTTGTACAAATTCGATTATTTTTAAAGACTCTTCAATGGTTTGCGTTGGTTTTTGCCAAAGGTATTGATGAACGTTTGGATTATTATCCATCGTAAACATGGCTGCTGCATCGGTTAATTCTAATGGACGAAGGAGCAATCGGTTTGTTTCGAGTTGTAGATTCATATCTTTTTTTTGGAACATAAATTTAAGGAATTTAAGAAATTTTTAAAATTATTCTAATTTCTTAAATCTGTGTTCCTTTTTTTATTACACCAGCTTATCCAAAGCATATATAATCAATTCATCTACTGCTTTATAAGGGTCTTCACTAAAAGCTCCCGTTGAACGGTTTGCGATGATAGCGTTTAACGACAAACATTCATGTCCTAATAATTTTCCTAAGCCATAAATCGCTCCAGTTTCCATCTCTAAGTTGGTCATTCTGATACCTTGGTATTCAAAAGAATCCATTTTTTTATTCAATTCAGTATCTTGAATCCCTAATCGCAACACGCGACCTTGTGGTCCATAAAATCCACCTGCTGTTCCAGTAAATCCAGAAAATAATTGGTTGCTTTCAAATACCTTGGCTAACTTTTCACTTCCTTTAATCACATAAGGTCTTCCTTTACGCATATCCCAATTGGTTTGAGCAATAAATGCATCTTCCATCTCTTTTTCAGAAATAGAATCAATCAAATAAGAGCGTAGCATGTTGTCTAAACCTAATCCGTATTGGCTCATCACAAAACTATCGCAAGGAACATCTGCTTGAAGCGATCCTGAAGTACCAATTCGTACAATGTTTAAAGACGTTAAATCATTTTTTACAGTTCGCGTTTCTAAATCGATATTGACTAAAGCGTCTAATTCATTCATCACAATGTCAATATTATCTGGACCAATACCCGTTGACATCACGGTAATTCGCTTTCCTTTGTAAATTCCAGTTTGTGTTTTAAATTCTCTTTTTTGAGTTGAAAATTCAATGGAATCAAAGTGTTTTGTTATTTTTTCTACCCGATTTTGATCTCCAACAAAAATAATATCGTTTGCAATTTGACCGGGTTTTAAATTAATGTGGTAGAGGCTACCATCGGGGTTAAGTATTAATTCTGAGTTATGTATCATTTTTAATGAGTTAATGAGTTAGTAAGGTTTTTATATTTATTTAACTGATTTCTGAACACTGAACACTGAAAACTGAAAATTTCTCAACCTCCAACTCGTTTGGTTTTAAATCCTTTTTCTTGAAGTATTTTCATTATTTTATCTCGAAAATCACCTTGAATAATAATTTCACCTTCTTTAAAACTGCCGCCAACGGCTAATTTACTTTTAATTTCTTTAGCTAAAATTTTAAAATCTTCTTCAGAACCTGCATAACCTGAAATTATAGTGGTTGGCTTTCCTTTTCTTTTTTCATATTGACAAATCATCGGTTCTTTTTGAACAAATAATTCGTGAGGCGTTTCATCTACTATTTCCGGTTCGTTGGAAGGTTGATGGTCGGGGAATAATTTTTTGAGTTGTTCGTGTAAATCCATTATAATTAATTTCTGGGACACAGATTTAAGAAATTAAAGAAATCTTAAAAATCTTTATCTGAGTTTTTTTAAATCATTTGTAAATATTTTTCTTATGAATTGTGGGTCTTTTCCGAAGTTTAAAAGCAATCCAACTTCATAATCTGTTGCTTTTAAATAATTTAATAATTGACATTCATGAGCTTCAACCCTATATTCAACGCATTTTAACTCTATAATGACTGAATTGTTAACGATTAAATCTGGAATATATTCTCCTACAATTTCTTTCTTAAAATAAACATTAAGTTATTTTTTACTTTCAACTTCAAATCCTTTTGATTTTAGTTCAATTAGCATTGAATTATGATACACTTTTTCTAGAAATCCATATCCAAGTTCATTATAGACATTATAATATAAACCAATTAAAGCTTTTGTTAATTCTTGATGAGGAAATATTTTCATTTATATATAAGTTAAAAGGAACGCATATTTAAGATACATATAATTTGAAATGGATTATAACAAATATAAACCTTTAGAGAAAATAAAGGGATTTCTATAATTTTTCTAATTTCTCAAATCTGTGTTCCAAAGTTGCAATAGAATCAAATTAAACAAAAAACCAAACCCCAAAACAATTGGAATTTGGAGTTTTTATAATGGAATTTAATCTTTTATTTCTTAATCAATCCTAATTCAACTAAGCGTTCGTGTAAAAATTCACCAGCCGAAATATCTTCATATTTTTTTGGGTTTTGTTCATCAATACAATCGGCTAACACGTCTAGTCGCATATCACTAACGGGATGCATGAAAAACGGAATCGAATAACGCGAAGTTCCCCATAATTCTCTTGGCGGGTTCACTACTTGGTGAATAGTCGATTTTAATTTGTTATTGGTATGTCGCGAAAGCATATCGCCCACATTAATCATGAGTTCATCTGGTTCCGCCATGGCATCAATCCAATCGCCATTGTGGTTCTGTACTTGTAAACCTTTTCCTTGTGCACCCATCAATAAAGTAATCAAATTGATGTCGCCATGAGCTGCCGCACGAATAGCGTTTTCTGGTTCTGATGTTATTGGTGGATAGTGAATTGGTCTCAAAATAGAATTTCCTTCATGACCATATTTGTCAAAATAAAATTCATCTAACCCTAAATGCAAAGCTAGAGCTCTCAAAACATAAATACCTGTTTTTTCCAGCATTTGATACGCTTCTTTCCCTACTTCATTAAATCGAGGTAGTTCCTTAACTTCTACATTGTCTGGATATTCCGAAGCATATTTAGAATCTTTGCTAACATATTGTCCAAAATGCCAAAACTCTTTTAAATCGCCTTCTTTTTTTCCTTTTGCATGTTCTTTACCAAACGAAACATAACCCCGTTGTCCTCCAATACCCGGAATTTCATAGCTGTATTTTGTTTCTAAAGGCAAAGCGAAGAAATTCCTAATTTCACCATATAATTCACCTACCAAATTGTCATCTAAAAAATGACCTTTTAACGCTACGAAGCCAATATCTTCGAAAGCTTTTCCGATTTCATTTACAAATTTTTGTTTACGTGTCGGGTCATCCGACAGGAAATCACGCAAGTCAACACTAGGAATGTTTTGCATACTAAAATTATTATTTGTTAATAACTCAATGTGAGTTGAATGCTTGTTATTACAAATGTATGCAAATATTTTTATCCGCAAAATTGAAACTTATGAACATCCTGAAAATCTTACTTTAAAAAACTAACACAAAAGAGTTCCAATTTGTTATTTTTTGTACTTTTGGGAACGTTTTTAAAAAATACAACGCTATGCTTTTTGATAGAAAAAATCTTTCTGACACGGTTTTACTCGACTTATATATTCGATTATTAAAACCTCGATTAATTGAGGAAAAAATGTTGATTTTACTCCGACAAGGTAAGGTATCTAAATGGTTTTCTGGCATTGGTCAGGAAGCAATTTCGGTTGGTGTTACCGCTGCTCTTCAAAAGGACGAATACATCTTACCCATGCATCGAAATTTAGGTGTTTTTACCACGAGAGATATTCCACTCCATCGTTTATTTGCTCAGTGGCAAGGAAAGAAAAGTGGCTTTACCAAAGGCAGAGATCGCTCGTTTCATTTTGGAACACAGGAATTTAAAATTATTGGGATGATTTCTCATTTAGGGCCGCAATTAGGCGTGGCAGACGGAATCGCTTTAGCCAACAAACTAAAGAAAAACGGCAAAGTAACTGCTGTTTTTACTGGCGAAGGAGCAACTAGTGAAGGTGATTTTCATGAAGCTCTAAACATTGCCGCAGTTTGGGAACTTCCTGTTTTATTTGTGATTGAGAATAATGGTTACGGACTTTCGACGCCAACCAATGAACAATATCGTTGCGAAAATTTGGCCGATAAAGGAATCGGATACGGAATGGAAAGTTATATTATTGATGGAAATAATATTCTAGCGGTTTATAATCAAGTTTCGGAATTGGTAGCTTCTTTACGTGAAAATCCACGGCCTATTTTATTAGAATTTCAAACCTTTCGTATGCGTGGTCATGAAGAGGCGAGTGGTACAAAATATGTTCCGCAAGAACTCATGGATGAATGGGCTAAAAAAGATCCAATTGACAACTATAGAGTCTATTTAAAAGAACTTGGACTCTTGACAAATGAATACGATGAAGCGATTCGAGGAGCCTTTAAACAAGAAATTGAAGAAAATTTACGAATTGCTTTTGATGAACCTGATTTTATTGCTGATTTAAGTGAAGAATTAAATGATGTTTACAAACCCTATGATTTTGAAGGATTTAATCATTCTGAAAAAACAGAAAGTGTTCGAGTTATCGATGCTATTACACAGAGTTTGAAACAATCGATGGAACGTCATCCTAATTTAGTTATTATGGGACAAGACATCGCAGAATATGGTGGAGCCTTTAAGGTAACTGATGGTTTTGTCAACCTATTTGGAAAAGATCGTGTTCGAAATACACCAATCTGTGAGAGTGCTGTTGTATCTGCTGGAATGGGATTATCAATAAACGGACACAAAGCAATTGTAGAAATGCAGTTTGCCGATTTTGTGTCGACAGGTTTCAATCCGATTGTGAATTTATTAGCAAAACAACATTATCGTTGGAATGAAAAAGCGGACGTAGTAGTTCGAATGCCTTGTGGTGGTGGCTCGCAAGCAGGCCCTTTTCATTCGCAAACCAATGAAGCTTGGTTTACTAAAACACCGGGTTTAAAAGTAGTTTATCCTGCATTTCCTTATGATGCAAAAGGATTATTAAATACGGCAATTAATGACCCAAATCCGGTGATGTATTTTGAGCATAAAGGACTATACCGAAGTATTTATCAAGAAGTACCAACCGATTATTACACCATTCCGTTTGGAAAAGCGGCTTTACTAAAAGAAGGAACGCAAGTAACCATCATTTCTTTTGGAGCTGGGGTGCATTGGGCTTTAGAAACCTTAGCTAAACATCCAGAAATTAGTGCCGATTTATTAGATTTAAGAACCTTACAACCACTTGATACAGAAGCAATCTACAATTCGGTCAAGAAAACGAATAAATGCATCATTTTGCAAGAAGACACCGTTTTTGGTGGAATTGCAAGTGATATATCGGCAATGGTGATGGAAAACTGTTTTGAACATTTAGATGGGCCAGTGCGTCGGGTGGGCAGTTTAGATTCACCAATTCCTTTTGTAAAAGCATTGGAAGACCAATTCATGGCAAAAGGCAAATTCGAAAAAGAATTATTGGAATTAGTGGCTTATTAATTAGTCATTGGCACATCGTATAGCAAATCTAGAAGGAATTTTATAGAAATATTTCCTTCTAGATTTTTTTTATCCTTAACTTAGCATAAATGCAGCTTTACGAAAACGTTATAGTTGGTAACTAGTTGCAAATTACTATAATTCAATGATAATAAGTGATAAATATCAGATTTTGATTTGGTACAACGTTATAACTTTGTTTCAAATTTAAAAACTTAAAATCATGGATTTATCTCATATTGAACATATTGGAATTGCTGTTAAGAGCTTAGAAGAAGCTATCCCGTTTTGGGAAAAACAACTCGGGCTCAAATGCTACAACATTGAAGAAGTGAAAGAGCAAAAAGTGAGAACCGCTTTCTTTCAAATAGGTCAATCAAAAATCGAATTATTAGAATCTACTGACCCCGAAGGACCAATCGGAAAATTTATCGAGAAAAAAGGAGAAGGAATTCATCATCTTGCTTTGGCTGTAAAAAATATTCAGCAAAATTTAGATGAATTGGCCGAAAAGAATGTCCAATTAATTGATAAAACTCCTAGAAAAGGAGCAGAAGGCTTATCAATTGCATTTATTCATCCAAAATCAACACATGGCGTTTTATTGGAGCTTTGTGAAAATACTAATTTGTAAATCATAACCAAATGGATAATTCTAAACCAATTAAAACCTTATTAGACAAAAGAGCAGAAGCCAAACTTGGTGGTGGTCAAAAACGAATTGACACACAGCATGCAAAGGGAAAATTAACCGCTCGTGAACGAATAGAATTATTATTAGACGAAAACAGCTTTGAAGAATTCGATATGTTTGTCACCCATCGCTGCACTAATTTTGGTTTAGAAAATCAAAAGTATCTGGGTGATGGCGTAGTAACTGGCTTTGGCACCATCGATGCTCGTTTGGTCTATGTTTTTTCGCAAGATTTTACCGTTTTTGGCGGTTCGTTATCAGAAACGTTTGCCCAAAAAATTTGTAAAGTGATGGATATGGCTATGAAAATGGGAGCACCTATCATCGGAATAAATGACAGTGGTGGAGCTCGAATACAGGAAGGCGTGACGAGTTTGGCAGGATATGCAGAAGTTTTTCAACGAAATATTTTGGCCTCTGGTGTAATTCCGCAAATCTCTGCGGTTTTTGGTCCTTGTGCAGGTGGAGCCGTTTATTCACCCGCTTTAACAGATTTTATTATGATGACCAAAAAGAACAGTTATATGTTTGTAACAGGTCCAAAGGTTGTAAAAACAGTAACAGGCGAAGTGGTGACTGATGAAGAATTAGGAGGAGCAATGGTACATGGAACCAAATCAGGAGTTACCCATTTTGTTGCAGAAGATGAACAAGAAGGAATCCTCTTAATTCGTAAACTATTAAGTTATTTACCACAAAATAATTTAGAAGAACCACCATTTTCAGTATGTCTAGACCCAATTGAACGGGCAGAAGATATTTTAAATACAATTATACCCGAAAATCCAAACAAACCTTATGACGTTAAAGAAGTAATTCATGCTCTTGCAGATGATCAAGAATTTCTAGAAGTACATCGTCATTTTGCACCAAATATTGTGGTGGGCTATGTCAAATTCAACGGACAACCAGTTGGTGTGGTAGCCAATCAACCTAATTATTTAGCTGGTGTTTTAGATATAAATGCTTCCCGAAAAGCCGCTCGTTTTGTTCGCTTTTGCGATGCCTTTAATATTCCAATTGTTACTTTAGTGGATGTTCCTGGTTTCTTGCCTGGTACAACGCAAGAATATGGTGGAATCATCGTGCAAGGAGCTAAGTTGTTATTTGCGTATGGCGAAGCTACAGTTCCAAAAATCACGATTATTCTCCGAAAAGCCTACGGTGGAGCGTATGATGTGATGAGTTCTAAACACTTACGGGGAGATATAAATTATGCTTGGCCAAATGCAGAAATTGCAGTAATGGGTCCAAAAGGGGCAATTGAGATTTTGTATCAAAAAGAATATATGAAAATTGAAAATCTAGAGGAACGAGCACAATTTATTGCAGAAAAAATTGAAGAATATAAAGAAAAATTTGCTAATCCTTATAATGCAGCAAGTTACGGCTATATTGATGATGTGATTGAACCACGAAATACGCGGTTCAGAATTATTCGAGCATTACAATCTTTGGCTACCAAAAAAGTAATCAATCCACCAAAAAAACATTCTAATTTACCTTTATAATGATGACTAAATTAGCAATACTATTACAAGCTTCAACCCATAAAGATGCGGCCGAATTTGCCAAATTAGATCCGTATGGCATTGGAATGACGCTCGTAGCGATGTCGGTTGTATTTATTTCTTTAATAATTCTTTACCTGCTCTTTAAAAATGTAGCTCGTCTTTTTGCCTACGATATAAAAAGGAAAACAGCCGTTTCTATAAATATAAATGAAGTAGTACAGCCAAATAAAAATCAAGCAACCTTAGAATTGGGTGCGGCTGTTGCCATGGCCATTCATTTATACCAACAAGAATTACACGATCACGAAGCAGCTTTACTGACTATCAAAAAAATCAACAGAAACTATTCTCCTTGGAGTTCCAAGATTTACGGAATGCGAAAAGAATTAAAATAACGGAAAATGAAAAAATTTAATTTTAAAATAAATGGGAATCAGTATGAAGTAGTAATTAATACTTTAGAAGATGACTTGGCAACAGTAGAAGTAAACGGAACTGCCTATACGGTTGAATTAGAGCAAAAATCTACGGTTGTAAAAACTCCAAAATTAATGCGTACCGTTGCTGTTCCAACAACAGATTCCTCGCAAGCAATTGCAAAAACAAGTAGTCCAACAGCTCCTAAAGGTGGCGGAACTATAAAATCACCTCTACCGGGAGTAATTCTAAAATTACACGTAAAAGTTGGTGATGTTGTGAGTTTGTCACAAGAATTGATTACACTAGAAGCCATGAAAATGGAGAATAGTGTACAAGCAGACAAAGCGGGTGAGGTGATCGCCATTCATTTTAATACGGGCGATGCCGTGATGGAAGGCGATGTTTTAATTACGATAAAATAAACAATCATGAGCGATTTTTGGAATTTTCTAGTAGAGCATTTATCTCAATTTTTTACCTATACAGCTTTTGCCAATTTTACGATTGGTCATGGTCTCATGATTTTAATTGGTTTGATTTTTATTTATTTAGCCATTTTTAAAGAATATGAACCAATGCTTTTGGTTCCAATTGGTTTTGGAATTTTAATTGGAAACGTTCCTTTTTTACCAGGTTTACAAATTGGAATTTATGAAGAAGGAAGTGTCATGAATTACCTTTATTTTGGGGTAATGAAAGGGATTTATCCGCCTTTGATTTTTTTGGGAATTGGAGCGATGACCGACTTTTCTGCTTTAATATCCAATCCGAAATTAATGTTGATTGGTGCAGCTGCTCAATTTGGAATATTTGGAGCGTATATGGCCGCTTTGGCCTTAGGTTTTTTGCCAGAACAAGCAGGAGCAATTGCTATTATCGGTGGTGCCGATGGCCCAACTGCTATTTTTTTATCTTCTAAATTAGCCCCAGAACTCATGGGTGCGATTGCGATTTCTGCCTATTCATACATGGCTTTGGTTCCTGTTATTCAACCACCAATCATGCGATTACTTACCACGTCGAAAGAACGTTTAATCCGAATGAAACCGCCACGTGTGGTCTCTCGAAACGAGAAAATCATGTTCCCAGTTCTTGGATTATTATTGACTACATTTATTGTTCCGAGTGGTTTGCCTTTATTAGGAATGCTATTTTTTGGGAATTTACTAAAAGAAAGTGGCGTAACAAAACGCCTTGCCGATACCGCGAAAGGTTCTTTAATAGATGTCGTTACTATTTTACTTGGATTAACCGTCGGTGCTTCTACGCAGGCGACTACATTTTTAAATGGTCAATCGGTTGGAATATTTGTTATTGGTGCTTTATCTTTCGTGGTGGCCACTACAGCAGGTGTTTTGTTTACCAAAATTTTTAATTTGTTTCTAAAAGAAGGCAATAAAATCAATCCGTTAATTGGAAATTCAGGAGTTTCAGCCGTTCCGGATAGTGCCAGAGTTTCCCAAGTTGTTGGTTTAGAATATGATAAAACCAATCACTTATTGATGCATGCCATGGGACCAAATGTGGCGGGTGTGATTGGAAGTGCGATTGCCGCTGGGGTATTGTTGAGTTTCTTGGGATAAGAAATCAATTATTTTTTGCAATTTGCTAGAAAATGGGTTTAATCTGAATTTCGTTTCTTAATTGAAAAGGATATCTTTGAAAAATCATACGCTAAGCTAATGCAATCCAAAATAATTCATATTCACTATTATCACTCTCCCATAGGCGAACTCGTTTTAGGGGAGTTTGAAAACCAATTGTGTTTATGCGATTGGCGATACCGAAGCAAACGAAACGAAGTGGATTCGAGAATCTTAAACGGATTGAAGGCAACTTTTGAAGAAAAAGAAACAGATGTATTGAAAGAAACGATAAACCAATTGGATGCTTATTTTGCTAAAACAAGAGAAACTTTTGATTTGCCGCTAGTATTAGTAGGCACGGATTTTCAACAATCGGTTTGGAAAGCGTTGCAAAATATACCCTATGGAAAAACACAAACCTATTTGGGATTATCCAAACAAATGAATAATCCCAAAGCAATTCGTGCTGTGGCAGGAGCGAATGGTGCAAACGCATTATCCATCATTATTCCCTGCCATCGAATTATTGGTAGTAACCAAGAGTTGGTGGGTTATGCCGGTGGTTTAACTGCTAAACGAAAATTATTGGCGTTGGAGCAGGGGAGCCAGTTGGAGTTGTTTTAATTTAACGTAAACTCTACTGAAATTTCCGTATTTAATAATTTGGATACAGGACAATTTTTCTCAGCATCTTTCACCAAATCAGCAAATTGACTGTTTTCTATTCCATTCACTTTGGCTTTAAGCACTAAATGTGATTTGGTTACAGCACCATCTTCAAAAGTAATCTGACCTTCTGTTTGTAATTCTTCTGGTGGAAAACCAGCTTCTGTTAAATTGAAACTTAATTTCATGGTGAAACAACCTGCATGAGCGGCTGCAATCAGTTCTTCGGGATTCGTACCAATTCCTTCTTCAAAACGCGAACCAAACGAATATTGGGTTTTATCTAAAACCGTGCTTTGTGTCGTTAAATGACCTTTACCTTCTTTTCCTGTACCTTTCCATACAGCTGTAGCTTTCCTTTTCATCTTTTTTAATTTTAGTGAGTTTCAAAGTTAAAAAAGATTTCATCTAAATTTTTACACGATTAACGGAAATAATTATAGAATAGCACTATTTTTCATATAAAAATCTGTAAAGTTGCAGGATTACTAGTTGGAGTTGTTTTAGGGATTGTTGGCAAATTGACTCTAGCTGAGTAGAGTCTTCTTATGAAAAACCCAACTCTACAAAGTATTCTCTTGAAAAATAGCACGATGCTCTGCGAATGTCTCTGACTTCGCAGCACTAAAACAAATCCAGCTCATCGAAGTATTCTCTTGAAAAATAGCACGATGCTCTGCGAATGTCCCCAGCTCATCGAAGTGTTTTCTTGAAAAATAGCACGATGTTCTGCGAATGTCCCCCAGCTCATCGAAGTATTCTCTTGAAAAACAGCACGATGCTCTGCGAATGTCTCTGACTTCGCAGCAATCAAACTATTCCAATTTTTTATTATATTTGATAAACGTATTAGGCGAAATAAGGTTTTGGCTTTTGTGTTAAAACAAAGAATTTTTCACATTAAATAACAGAAATTTATATGCTGCGAAGTCAGAGACATTCGCAGAGCACAGTTTTAAAGAGAAGACTTCGTGGAGCTGGGTATTATTAATGCGACCGGCGTGTTGTTTGGTAAAAAATCCATTACGTCATCATTCTACACATATTTTAATGGACAATATGAACTATACAACCATGAAAGTTCGAGTTTTGAAATGGAAGAAGTTATTATTTCGGCACCTAAAAAAACTAAAAACTAAAATTAACATGAAAAATTTATATTTTAAATTCGCAATTGTAGTAAAATTATTAATTACGAGCCCTTCAATTATTTATTCTCAATTTATTGATTACAATCATATTAAGCAAAATGTAGATGTCGAGCTAGTCCTTATAAAACCCCAGCTCTCCGAAGTCTACCTCTAAAAAGCAGCACTGAGCTCTGCGAATGTCTCTGACTTCGCAGCACTAAAACAAATCCAATTTTTTATTATATTTGATAAAAAAATAGATTTTGGAAGAAGGATATACAATAAGAGATCAATCACGACCACATTTTATCACAGCAACAGTTGTTGATTGGATTGATGTATTTTCCAGAAAAGTATATC
>NZ_JAQVCH010000030.1 GCF_028689845.1 Flavobacterium sp.
TCCTCTTAAAAGCCCATAACGTCAATTTTAAAGTAGAAGGAATTGTTTTAAACGAAAAAACAATCAATAAAAAAATACCTTTCTCTTATCACAAATATTTTTTAAATTGTGATAGTCTTTATTATGGTGACAATGCGTTTTATACCATTAAAAGCAATCAACTGTCAGCAACAAAAAACGGACTTAATCTTAAAGATTTTCAGCTAAAACCAAAATATAGCCGAAGAGATTTTGTACAAAAAATTCCAAAAGAAAAAGATCTATATTCGATTTTTGCCGAGGAAATTTCACTAAATAATATGGCTTGGGGATTTAAAAAGGATACGTTTTTCTTTAAAACTCAATCGGTGGCTATTCACCAAATGAATGCCACTATTTTTAGATCAAAAATTCCAGAGGACGATTTGTCAAAAAAAGAGCTCTACAACAACTTATTACGAAATTTAAATGCCGATATTAAAGTTGACACCCTTCAAATAAAAAATTCTTTTTTAACCTATGAAGAAGGGAAAACATTTGAAAATGAGCCAGGAAAATTAATTTTCAGTGATTTCAATATGTTTGTTCAAGATATTGAAAGCGGTTTAAACAAATCGAAATTACCTGATGTAAAAATCAAAGTAAATTGTAATTTCATGAAAAAATCGCCTTTAAAAATAGATTGGTCTTTTAATGTATTAGATAAAACAGAAGGATTCAAAATCAAAGGTTCTATTTTTAAATTTGATGCCAAAGAGTTAGAAATCTTCACAAAACCTTATATCAACATAAAAATTAATGGAGCATTAGAAGAAGTTTATTTTGATTTCATAGGAAATGATTTGATTAATAAAGGTGATTTTTCTTTAAAATATGACGACTTAAAAGTGGTGATTTATAAAGGTAATAAACGAGTTGAAAAGAACAAATTTTTATCAGCCATTGGGAACTTAATTGTGAAAGATGATTCTAATAAAGAACTCAAAACCGTAAAAATTGAAGTTAAACGCAATCAAGAAAAATCATTTTACAATTTTCTTTGGATAAGTATTGCCGATGGGCTAAAACAAATTTTAATTTAAAAACTGGTTTTAATCAATTCAAAAGTATAAATTTCAGGTAATTGTGGGAAATCTATAATCTTTCTATCATTTATAAACTTTAGCCTAAAAAAATCCTAACATGCATTGCCCTTCCCCGCTTTTTACTAATTTTGAAAAAAATTAACTGTTGAAAACCAAATTCTTTGTCCTACTCTCTCTGTTTTGCCTCCATTTTGTAACGGCTCAACAAAAAAAGGAAATCTTTGTAGAATATGCCGAGTTTTTTGACGTGGACGAAATCCAATTTCCAGATGCGATTTTACTGACGGGAAATGTGCGTGTGAGTCACGAAGGAGCGATTTTGTTTTGCAACAAAGCCTATTTATTCAAAAAAGAAAATTACCTCAAAGCTTTTGGCGAGGTACGAATGGTTCAGGGCGACACCATTACGATGACCAGTACCTATGCCGAATATAACGGTGAAAACAAACTCGCCTATGCTTCTGGAAATGTAATTATGACTTCGCCAAGTTCGACCTTAAAGTCGGAAGTCGTGCATTTCGACAGAAACAGCCAACTCGCCTATTACACTACAGGTGGAACCATAAACGATAAAGAAAATGTGCTCACCAGTCAAGCTGGAACGTATGTGGTGCAAAACAAAATGTACCAATTTCGTAAAGCTGTAACTATTACAAATCCCAAAACAGTTATCAAAACCAATCACCTGGATTACTATGAAAACGTAGGTCACGCCTATCTTTTTGGACCTTCTACGATTACCAGCAAGGAAAATTATATTTATACCGAAAAAGGTTTTTACGACACCAAAAAAAACTTGGCCCATTTTGTCAAAAACTCATATATCAAATACAACAACCGCCGTATCGAAGGAGATAGTTTATATTATGACCGCAACAAAGATTTTGCATCGGCTACACGAAATGTAAAAATTACCGATTCAATCAACAATAGTATCGTAAAAGGGCATTATGGCGAAATCTATAAAGCAAAAGATTCGCTAATGATGACCAAACGTGCGGTAGCGATGACCTTGGTCGAAAAAGATACATTATATATTCACGGAAAACGATTAATTGTAACCGGAAAACCAGAAGAACGCGTGATTCGAAGTTATCCCAACGTCCGATTTTATAAAATCGATATGAGCGGAAAGTGTGATTCGTTACATTCGTCAGAAAAAACAGGACTTACCAAGCTAATGGGTAATCCGGTGATGTGGAATTATGAAAACCAAATGACGGGCGATTTGATGCACCTTATTTCCAACAAAGAAACTGAAAAACTCGACTCATTAAAAGTACTCAATAATACCTTTATTGCGTCCAAAGACACAATTGGTACTGGTTTTAATCAAGTAAAAGGACAAAATCTCTACGGAAAATTTAGAGATAATAAACTCTATGAAGTCGATGTGGTCAAAAATACTGAAGTCATCTATTATATGCGGAATGACGAACAAGAACTTATTGGCATTAATAAAAGTGCGAGTAGTAGCATCAACATGACGTTGGATGAAAATGAAATTAACTCCATTACCTTTTTTACGAAATCGGAGGGCGAGATTTATCCTGAAAAAGACTTACCCGAAAATGCTCGAAAACTTAAAGGTTTTATTTGGCGTGGCGAGGAACGAATAAGGTCAAAAGACGACATTTTTCCACCCGAAGAACAAGAATATGAAGAGCAGATGAAACGAGAAACCCAAGCTGATGCCAAAAAAGAAGTTGTTCCGATGGAAGTCCGAAAAGAAACGTTAGAACAACTAGAATTGTTAAAAGAGGTTAAGAAGGAAGTAGATAGTAGGTCGTAGATAGTAGGTCGTAGGTAGTGGGTAGTAAAAACAGTGGCGTCAGCAAACATCCATAACCCATCAGCCAATACCTGCAAAAAGCCATTATAACCCATAGAAAAAAAATGAAAAACGATTTCCTAAAATACCAAGCACAAACCTCACCTTATCCGTTAGGAATGGAAGTCTCGCATGCCAAAGGAAGTTACATCTACGATACCAACGGGAAAAAATTCTTAGACTTTGTAGCGGGCGTTTCAGCTTGCAGTTTAGGACATCAACCGGCACGTGTAAACCAAGCGATAAAAGACCAACTAGATAAATATTCGCATGTGATGGTCTATGGCGAATATGCCCAAGATCCAGCCGTGGCGTATTGCAAATTGTTAGCCGAGAACATGCCGGAAAGTTTAGATAAAACCTATTTGGTCAACTCTGGAACAGAAGCAACGGAAGGAGCTTTAAAACTCGCCCGACGCGTAACTGGCCGTAGTCAACTCATTTCATGCCACAATGCCTACCACGGTAATACAATGGGTTCATTAAGTGTAATGGGTTTTGAAGAACGCAAACAGGTCTTTCGACCATTAATTCCAGACGTCGATTTTATTACCTTTAATAAGGAATCCGATATTGAAAAAATAACAACACGAACGGCTGGCGTCATCTTAGAAAGCATTCAAGGTGGTGCTGGATTTATCCAACCTACGAACGGGTTTTTAACAAAAATTAAAGCCCGTTGTGAAGCAGTTGGAGCCCTTTTAATCATCGATGAAATTCAGCCCGGTTTTGGCCGAACGGGTAAACTTTTCGGATTTGAAAACTATAATGTAGTGCCCGATATTGTAATTATGGGTAAAGGAATGGGCGGCGGAATGCCTGTTGGAGCATTTACTGCCAAAGCAGCATACATGGATTTGTTGAGTGATAATCCAAAATTGGGCCATATTACTACGTTTGGCGGACATCCTGTCATTGCTGCGGCTTGCTTGGCAACCTTGCGGGAAGTAACCGAAACAGACCTCATTCCGCAAACCTTAGAAAAAGAAAAACTATTTCGGTCACTTTTGGTACATCCTTTGATAGAAGAGATTAGAGGAAAAGGATTAATGTTAGCCGCGATGATGCCGAGTGCAGAAATTACTAATGACGTTATTTTTAAATGTCAAGATCAAGGATTAATTTTGTTTTGGTTGCTTTTTGAAGAAAAAGCCATTCGCATTACGCCTCCTTTAACCATTTCAGAAGATGAAATTCGAGAAGGTTGTGCGATTATCTTGGAAGCTTTGGAGGAGATAGTTTAAAAAGTTTAAAGTTTAAAGTTTAAAGTTTAAAGTTTTTAAAATACTAAACTTGAAATGCAAAACATAACACCTTAAAACCTGTTAATTAAATTGTTTAAAACATCTTTGGCTAAAAAAACATAAAAGCCTTTCCTTTCCTATTTTAGTAGTGGGATAATTTTAAAAAATCGAGTATGCATTTAAGTCACGAAGAAGACGATTATAACCTGTCCTTATCTAAATTTGAATCGATGTTGAAAACCAATAAAGTTTTCTTTTTCGATTCAGAAGAGTTTGAAGAAATTATTCTTCATTACTTGGATATGGGCAAGGCATCGCTCGCTAAAAAAGCATTGAAATTAGCGTTAGATCAGCATCCTAAATCAACGGGGTTAAAGTTGGTTCAAATTGAGATGTTGATTTATGATGATAAATTAGAAGTTGCCGAAAAAATGCTCAATGAACTTTATGCCATTGAGCCCCATAATGAAGAAATTTATATTCAAAAAGCCAACATCTATTCTAAACGAGACCAGCATGACAAGGCTATTGAAGAACTCCAAAAAGCCTTAACTTTTACAGATGATTTTGCCGATGTTTATAATTTGTTGGGCATGGAATATTTGTTTATGGATAATCTAGAATTAGCCAAATACAACTTTATCAAATGTTTAGAAGTTGATATGGAAGATCAATCTGCTTTGTATAATGTGGTCTATTGTTTTGAATTTTTAGACCAACCCAAAGAAGCAATTGCCTATCTAAAAGAATACATCGAAAAAAATCCATATAGCGAAATTGCTTGGCATCAACAAGGTCGATTGAGCTACGGTATCAAAGATTACGAAAATGCGTTGCGAAGTTTTGATTATGCCACTTTAATTGACGAAGAGTTTATTGGGGCTTTTATGGAAAAAGGAAAGTCACTCGAAAAATTAAAACGTTATGAAGAAGCCATCGAAGCATTCCAACGTACTATTGAATTAGAAGACCCTACCTCCTATGCCTTACTTCGCATTGGAAAATGCTACGAAAAATTAGGAAATAAAGCGGAAGCCATTCACTATTACAACAAAACGGTGCATGAAGATCCATTGTTAGACAAAGGTTGGATTGCAATTACCGATTTTTATATTCGATTAAAAAATTACCAAAAAGCATTGTATTATGTCAATAAAGCATTGGCAATTGATAATGAAAATCAGCTATATTGGAAACGCTATGCCAATATTAATCGGCAAATGAATTTTTATGAAGAAGCCGAGTTTGGTTACCGAAAAGCAGTTGAATTTGGTGATTATCAACTAGATACTTGGTTATTCTGGGTAGATATCATGCAGTTTTTAGGCGAATTTGATAGTGCCATTCAGACTTTAGTACAAGCATCAGAATATTTTAAAAATGACTATGAAATTGAATACCGTTTGGCCGGAATGTATTATATGTTACTAGATAATACCAAAGGAAAAAAACATTTGCTAAAAGCCTTACAAATCAATTCCAATAACCGAACACTATTTCAAGAGTTGTTCCCAGTGGTTTGGGATAGAAAAATCGTGCAAAATGTAATTATCAAACATTTAAAATCTTAGGAATATTTCATTCCTACTTATCAAAAAAAAATCCTTAATTTGCGTTCCGTTTCTAAAACGGAACGCTTTTTTTATGAGAAAATTTTTTCCTGATTATTTTTTAATCACACTCAAAGGATTAGCTATGGGTGCAGCCGATGTCGTTCCCGGTGTATCTGGCGGAACCATTGCCTTTATTTCTGGAATTTATCAAGAACTCATTGATACAATCAATAAAGTTGATTTATCTTTTTTCCCTTCATGGAAAAAAAACGGATTCAAAATCGCTTGGCAACAAATTAACGGGAGTTTCTTAGTTGCCTTATTATTGGGAATCGCCATTAGTATTTTAACTTTTTCAAAAATCATCACCCATTTATTAGCAACACAACCTATTCTGGTTTGGTCGTTCTTTTTTGGCTTGGTGGTTGCGAGTATATTTTTTATCGGAAAACAAATTTCTAAATTTTCAATTGGCGTATTGGCATTCTTTATTGTTGGAACAGTCATTTCGTATTACATCACCATTGCCGAACCTGTTGCTTCTCCCGATAGTTATTTTTTCTTGTTTCTTTCAGGATTTATAGCGATTATAGCGATGATTTTGCCCGGTATTTCTGGAGCTTTTATCTTGTTATTACTGGGCTCTTATGCGGTTGTAATTGGCACCATCAATCAATTTCGAGAAGGTTTAATAACCTTAAATCCTACCCAACTCTATCATGCTCTTTTAAAACTTGGTGCTTTTGCAATTGGAGCGATTTTAGGATTAAAACTCTTTTCTAAAATCTTGCATTGGATGTTTGATAACCATCGCAATACTACGTTGGCTCTATTAACCGGTTTTATGTTAGGTTCTTTAAATAAAGTATGGCCTTGGAAAAAAATAATATCTACCAGAATTGACTCCCACGGCGTAGAAGTTCCGTTTATAGAAAAAAGTATCTTACCGATGCATTTTGAAGGCGACTCACATTTAATAATCGCATTTGTTTTGATGATTTGTGGTTTTTTAACTATTTTTATAGTGGAAAAAGTGGGAGCCAAATATTCTAAATAAAGGAAAAGCATCCCAAACAGCAACTAAATGGATTTATTTGACTTATTTATAAAATTTTTATCCCAGCCTGACCAAATTCTGTCCAAGCTCATTGAAAAATATGATAATTGGATTTATGCTATTTTATTCTTGCTTGTTTTTGCTGAAACAGGTTTAATTGTCATGTCTTTTTTAATGCCCTTTCTACCCGGAGATGCTTTAATTTTTGCTATTGGAATGATTTCCGCTCGAGGCGAATTAGATATCGTTATCATTGTCCCTTTATTAATAGTCGCTGCTTTATTAGGGGACAATGTGAATTATTATGTCGGAAAAAAGTTTGGTTCGTTTATACTTCATAGCGATAAAAAGTTCATCATTCGAAAAAGTCATATTGAGCGTGCCCAAACATTTTTTGATAAACATGGGAGAAATTCCATTATTATCGCTCGATTTATTCCAGTAGTTAGAACCATTGTGCCATTCTTAAGTGGCACAACCAATGTTCCATACAAAACCTTTTTAAAATACAGCTTCATCGGAGCAGTACTGTGGGTTGCAGTTATTAGTATGCTTGGCTATTTCTTAGGCCAAATTGAATACGTCAAAGAACATTTAGAGAAGTTTATCATCTTGATTATTATCGTAGCAAATATTCCATTAATAAAACAGTTTTTGCCCAAAAAGAAAGTAAAAAATGAGTAGGTTATTTGGTCTTATCGGAAAAAACATTAGCTATTCTTTTTCTAAAAAATATTTTACTGAAAAGTTTGAAAAAGAAAAGCTAACCGATTGTGAATATGAAAATTTTGATTTAATTCGAATTGCTCAATTTCCAAAAATAAGAAGAGAAAATCCTACTATTTGTGGGATGAACGTAACCATTCCTTACAAAGAAAAAATAATTCCGTATCTCGACAAAATACATCCCAAAGCGGAAAAGATTGGAGCAGTAAATTGCATCAAAATCACCAAAAAAGGAAAACTAAAAGGGTATAATACCGATTATTACGGATTTAAAAAATCCATTCAACCGCTATTACAATCCCATCATCAAAAAGCTTTAATTTTAGGAACTGGTGGGGCGGCTAAAGCGATAGCATTTGCTTTAGACGAATTGGGAATTTTATATACGTTTGCTTCACGAAGTAAAACCGAAAACAGCTTAGATTATCGTTTCATAAATGCTACAACATTTGATAATTTCAAAATAATCATCAATTGCACCCCTTTGGGAACACATCCAACTATTGAAGAATATCCACCAATTCCTTTCGATTTTTTTACGTCAGAACATTTGGCATATGATTTAATTTATAATCCGGAAGAAACAATCTTTTTAAAACAAGCCCGATTAAAAGGAGCAATAACAAAAAACGGATTAGAAATGTTACAAATACAAGCAGAAAAAGGCTGGAAAATTTGGAACAAAAATAGTTTTTGCAACAAAATAGAAAGTGATTCTCCTTTAAAAAAAATGTAAATACTATCTTTGATAAAACAAAATAGGGATAAATACGGACATTTCTTTGAATTTTTAATGAGTGTTTAGTATCTTTAACCGCTATAATATGAACCTTACACATTTTTTACAATGTTAGAAGAAAAGAATGATAACCTGTCGCCAATTGAAAATGAGACAGACGGAAACCAAGAAAATGTTTCAATCGACGAAGCAACACAAGCTGTTGATATTACAGAAACACATCAACTTGCTGATGACGAAGCAATTGAACCAAATTCTGAATTAAATTCTGAATTAATTGCGTCAATTGAAGAAGCAGAAACTGCAATGCCGATTGAAGAAGTAGCAGAACCCGTTAGCTCACTTTCGGAGGAAAATAGTGAAACAGCACAAGAAGGAAATCAAAATGTGTTGAAATCTATTGACGAATCCAATGCGGAAGAAAGTGAAGATGAAACATTGAAAGAACGTCATAATATTCCGATGTTGGAATATGATACCTTATCAATGGATTCTTTAGTGGAAGAGCTGGAAAAACTGGCTTTGGTTGAAAAAGTAATGTCTGTCAAAGAACATGTAGAAGAAATTAAGAAGGAATTTTTATCTAAATACCATCATTTTATTGATGAGAAAAAAGAAGAATTTGCTGCAGAACAAACAGAAGGCTCTGAAGATTTTCATTACCATTTACCTTTAAAAGATAAATTTGATCAATTATATAAACAAATAAAAGGGAAACAACATACCCATTTTAAAAGTTTACAAAATAATTTAAACAGCAATTTGACTCGTCGAGAAGAAATTGTAGAAGAAATTAAAAATTTAATTAATCCGCAAGAAAATATTAAAGACACGTTAAAACACTTTAATGAATTGCGAGAAGAATGGCGAACAATTGGGCCAATTCCGAGAGATAAATATAACCATGTTTGGAACAACTATCATTTTCATGTAGAAAATTTTTATGATATTTTACACTTGGATAGAGAAGCCCGAGATTTTGACTTTAAACATAATTTAGAGCAAAAGCAAAAGATAATTACTCGTGTGGAAGAGTTGGTTTTAGAAGAAGATATTGCCAAAGCATTCCGTGAGTTACAAGATTTACACCGCATTTGGAAAGAAGAAATCGGACCAGTAGATAGAGAACACCGCGAAGAAATTTGGAATCAATTTAGTGCATTAACCAAACAAATGCATGACAAACGCGAATCGTTATATGCCAATCAACGCGAAAAAGAAAATGCCAATCTAGAGCGTAAAACGGAAATCATTGCTGAAATTGAAAAATTGGCCACAGAAGAAGTAACCGTACACTCACAATGGCAAGCCTTAATTGAAAAAGTAGAACATTTGCGTAATGCTTTCTTTTCTGCAGGAAAAGTGCCAAGTGAAGTAAACGAGGCAACTTGGGCTTCCTTTAAAACCGCTGTAAGAAGCTTCAATGCACATAAAAATGCATTTTATAAAGATATTAAAAAAGAGCAAAACGACAACTTGAGTAAAAAAATGGCTTTAGTCGAAAAAGCCAAAGCGTTGAGTGTTAATGAAGATTTTTCTGCAGCCACACCAATAATGAAACAAATTCAGGTGGAATGGAAAGAAATTGGTCATGTACCAAGAAAATATTCTGACAAAGTCTGGAAAGAATTCAAACAAGCTTGTAATCAGTATTTTGACCGAATGAAAGCAACTCGCAATGAGGCGAATTCAGAAGAAATGGAAGCTTTTGATAAGAAAAAAGCTTATTTGGATACCATCAAAGAATTTCAACTTGTTGGTGATCATAAAACCGATTTGGATGCTATAAAAGCCCATATTGAACAATGGAAATCATTTGGTCGCGTACCCTTTTCTAGAAGACATGTGGAAGGAAAATTCAACAAAATTTTAGATGCCTTGTTTGAAAAACTAAGCTTGAGCAAAAAAGATGGAGATATGATGCGTTTTTCAAATAAATTAGAACAGCTTGCTGGCTCTGATGACCATCGTAAACTAGAAGGTGAAAAAATATTTATTATTCGGAAAATTGAAGAAGTACAATCTGAAATTTTACAATTAGAAAATAATATTCAGTTTTTTACCCATGCTAAAAAAGACAATCCGTTAGTGAAAGAAGTATTTAAAAACATTGAAAAACACAAAGATGAATTACATACTTGGAAAGAAAAACTCAGCCAATTACGCAATTTAAAAAACGAATAAATCGCAATAAAACTGTTCTTAAAACCATACCGAAACGTATGGTTTTTTTGTTTTGAAAAATAAATAATTTGCATCGAAACTTTGCTTACATTTGTTCCGTGAAATGGATAAAACATAGCGTTGTTTTAGCAAGTTTGATTGCTTTATTTGTGTTGGGCTCTACGTCCACAGTTATTCCTGTTGAAAAAAATGTTTCGAAAGAACAACGTTTACAATCGGCAGAATCTATTCAGTCGGTTGGACTTATTCAATCGATTTCAGAAAACCAACAACAAGTTGTTTCAAAAGTAAACAAGACTTCTTTTTCCAATTATTTTCTTCATTTATTTGAAGTTTCCGCTATATTTATAATTAAACCCTTTTCCCTTTTTCTTGCTCAACAAGATATCAATCGGTGTGAAAGCGTTTCAAAATTACTCTTTCCGTATCATTATTTTTGGTAATCCGTTTTTGAATATTCGTGATTCAAACTACTTTTAGATAAACTAAAAGTAAAAACTAATATACCTAAAAAATAAAAATGGAAAATTCCACCACCTTAATCGGATTAGTATTAATTCTAATCACTGTATTCCCTGTTTTTTTAATGTTGCGTACGCAAAGCCAAAACAAAAACAAAATCGAGACTATTCTCAAAGGATTCAACCAAGGAAATTCAGCAGAATTTTCTAATCGTGATAACATCAATAACAAAATTGTTGCCTTTAACGAACAAAAGAAAAAACTAGTCCTAATTGATTTAAACACTAAACCAGAACTCGTTTCTTATGTAGATTTAAATGAGATGAGCGACTGCAAAATCATTCGTGAAGTAGAACATAATCACCACGCACCTAAGAAAAAAGAATTTGTGACGAAAGTAGAATTACAATTTAAAAACAAAACGAATTCGCAAGAAACGGCGATGAAGTTCTATGATTTTGAATATGAAAAACCTATTCAAATCACCTATTACAGAGATAATCAACTCGCAGAGAAGTGGTTTGAAGTCGTCAAAAAATCAATTTAAGTTAAAAAAAAGCTCTCCACAGAGCTCTTTTTTTTGTATGACAATTATCATTTTTTTTTAAAACTCACTCATTTACCTTTGGTTTGTATTTGAGGGATTCTGTTTAAGAATAAAAACTGAATTCCAACTTCATAAAAGTCTTTCAATAAAAATTAAAAAATGTCATTAATACAAAAATATAATGTTCCTGGTCCGCGGTATACAAGCTATCCTACTGTTCCGTATTGGGATGAAAATAGCTTTTCAGTATTGAAATGGAAAGAAACATTACAACGTTCTTTTCATGAAAGCAATACTTCAGAAGGAATTAGTTTGTACATTCATTTGCCTTTTTGTGAAAGTTTATGCACATTTTGTGGTTGCAACAAACGAATCACAAAACGACATGATGTAGAAGATCCATATATTACTGCTGTTTTAAAAGAATGGGACTTATATTGTGAGATACTTCCTAAAAAGCCAATTATAAAAGAAATACATTTAGGTGGTGGCACCCCAACTTTTTTCACCCCTGAAAATTTAGAACGTCTCATTAATGGTTTATTTGTGAATGCGAATAAACACGAAGAACATGAATTTAGTTTTGAAGGACATCCGAACAATACCACACGCTTGCATTTAGAAAAATTATACGAACTTGGTTTCAGGAGAGTCAGTTTTGGAGTGCAAGATTATTCAGATACGGTTCAAAAAGCAATTCATCGTATTCAGCCTTTTCACAATGTGGCGAAAGTAACATTTTGGGCCAAAGAAATTGGTTATACTTCCATTGGTCATGATTTAATTTTTGGCCTACCTTTTCAAAAAGTTGAAGATGTACTCGATACCATCGATAAAACCAATTCGTTACATCCGGATCGATTGGCCTTTTATAGTTATGCACATGTACCGTGGATTAAAGGAAATGGTCAACGTGGATTTAAAGATGAAGATGTGCCTAAAGATGAGGAAAAACGCATGTTGTATGAATTAGGCAAAAAACATTTGGCTAAAAAAGGCTACCATGAAATTGGGATGGATCATTTTGCACTAGCTACTGATAGCATGTACCATTCGTTTAAAGAAGGCCGTTTACATCGAAATTTTATGGGTTATACGTCATCAAAAACCAAAGTAATGATTGGATTAGGTGTTTCTTCCATTAGCGATAGTTGGTATAGTTTTGCTCAAAATGTAAAAACTATTGAAGAATATTATGCTTGTTTGGAAAAAAACGAACTACCCGTTTTTAAAGGACATCTTTTAACCGAAGAAGATTTGATTATTAGAAAACATATCTTAAATATAATGTGTCAGTTTCATACGAGCTGGTCAGACTATGGCACTTATTTTTCAGAACTTCCTGAAGTCATTACACGTTTACACGAAATGGAAGTAGATGGACTAGTCAACATCAATGAAAAATCTATCACTGTAACAGAAAAAGGTAAAACTTTTATTCGCAATATATGCATGGCTTTTGATTTGCGAATGACTCGTAATGCTCCCGACACCCAATTATTTTCAATGACAATATAAAGAAGTAATTTCCATCAATACGTTTAAATACCATTAAAAAAAGCCCGATTCAATTCGGGCTTTTTTGTGGATAAAGGTTAGGTTAATTTATACCTCTTGTAATTCATTTTTGAACGATTGAATTAAATCCTGCTGAATTTCAAAAGGTACTTTTTCATAACGTGAGAATTCCATAGCTATCTTTGCTCTGCCCTGAGACAAGGAGCGAGTAGTCGCTAAAAATTCATGCATTTCTGCAATTGGAATTAAGGCTTTGATTTTAGTAAAATGTCCCTCCGCATCCATCCCTTCAACCAAAGAGCGATGCGATTGAATGGCACTCATCACCGAACCTGTAATTTCATCTGGCGTAGTAATAATGACCTCATAAATAGGTTCTAATAATTGCGGGCTGGCTTTTATAAAATTTTCTTTAAAAGCCATCATTCCAGCAATTTTAAACGATAAATCATTGCTATCTACCGCATGCATTTTTCCGTCATAAACAATGACACCAACATCTTGCACATGCGAACCCGTGAGCGGTCCTTCTTGCATTTTTTCCATAATTCCTTTTAGAATTGAAGGATGAAAACGCGTATCGATTGCTCCACCTACAATACAATTATAATACATTAATTTTCCGCCCCAAGGCAAATTAATTTCTTCTTTTCCTCGGATAGAATAAGCTGTTGGTTCTGGTAATTCTGGAGACCATGGAAATATTTTCATAGAAATCTCTCCAAATTGCCCTGCCCCACCTGATTGTTTTTTATGGCGATAGGTTGTTTCTGCTTCGCTTTGAATCGTTTCACGATAAGCCACTTTTGGTTTAGAAAAAGTAACAGATAATTTATGAGCGTTTTCTATTTTCCACTTAATTACAGCCAAATGTAATTCGCCTTGACAGTGTAGCAAGGTTTGTTTCAATTCTGCTGAAACTTCAATTTTGATACTCGGATCTTCTTCTACCAATTGATGTAAAGCAGCAGCTAATTTTTCTTCTTCCCCTTTTTTGGTTCCTTCTACGGCAATTGTATACGTTGGCGTAGGAAATTGAATCGGTAGTATAGCAATTGGAAATCCTTTTTCATGTAAGGTATTGTTGGTATGCGTATTTTTTAATTTGAGAGTTGTTCCAATATCACCAGCAGTAAGTTCGTCTACAGGAATGCGTTTATTTCCCTCCATTTCAAACAATTGCAGTATTTTTTCTACTTGACCCGTTTCTTCATTTGTCAACTCATCGCCCACTTTCACTGTTCCAGAAAGTACTTTAAAAAAACTTAAATCACCTACATGCGGTTCGGAAAGTGTTTTATAAATAAAAATAGCCGTTTTCCCTTTATCGGAACATGGAATTTCACGATTATCAATTGTTAGTTGTGGAGGCATTTCATAAGCTGATGGACATACGTTATCGATAAATCCCATTATTCTTCCTGCTCCCATATTTTGTTTAGCAGAAATACAGAAAACAGGAAATATATCATGCTTGATTAAGGAATGATGCAATCCTAGCTTCATTTCATCTTCATTCAGTTCCTCTTTCTCAAAATATTTTTCCATCAATTGTTCATCATTGGCCGCAATAGTCTCAATTAATTCTTTATGCAATTGCATGGCTTTTTGTTTTTCCGAATCAGGAATAGCAAGTTTTTCAGGTTTACCTCCTTCTGGTCCATATTGATACATTACCATATTCAACACATCAATAATTGCATTAAAACCAGAACCCTGATTAACAGGATATTGTACCAATACCACTTGACTACCAAAATGAGCTTTCGCTTCTGCTACAGTTTTATCAAAGTCGGCGTTTTCATGGTCTAATTGGTTAATTGCTAAAACTAAAGGTAACTTAAATTCGTGAGCATAATGCCAAATGATGTCAGTTCCAACTTCTACTCCCATTTTGGAATTTAGCAGCAACAAACCGCATTCTGCCACTCGCATCGATGAAATTATTTCACCCGCCAAGTCATCATATCCTGGCGTATCGAGTATATTGATTTTATAGCCTCGCCATTTAGAATTAACCAATTTTGAAAAAAGTGTTTTTCCTTTTTCATGCTCTATTTCGGTATAATCGGCGATGGTATTTTGATCTTCAACCGTTCCGCGTCGGTTGATAATGCCAGATTCAAATAACATGGCTTCTGCTAACGTGGTCTTACCGCTATTGGTATGACCAAGCAACACCACATTTTTAACGTGCTTACTATCAAACTGTAACATATCCTAGTTTTTAGAATTAATACTATAAATTTCGGATTTTTTCATCATAAAAAATATGATTAAAATCAGTAAATATAAAATCTAAAGAAAAAAATTCAATTACTTTTTGATTAAACCCTCTCAAATTAAAACTTAAAATATTAATAAGTAAGGAGCATCAAAAAAGTATCTTCGTGTAGAATTTACATTAAGTTAGAGTTCCGCTAAGTTTTAAATTATGAGAAAAACACTTCTTTCCTTCCTCTCTTTTCTACGCTAAAATCCATTGTATAATTCCAAGTAAGGAGCTATACTAAAAGTGAGAATGTTGATTGGTCAAGCGGGCCTCATCTTTATTTTGTAGTTTATTTTAAACAACTTTCAGAACGATACCTTGAAAACAAAATTTATGACCGCTTCTGGACAAGTTGATTTTTTGGAAGAGAACAACGAAAATGAAAATTAATTATGGCAATCTGCATCTGCTTGAATTACCAAACTCGTTGTATTGGGAGAAATGTACGGAATATTTAATCCCATACCACGAACGATAAAAAGTCCACCAATAATAATGACAACAATTGGAATTGCTTTTTGAATTCGATTACGAATCGGCACCGTGATAAATCCTGAAATTAATACGATGGCACTCATCATCGGAATAGTGCCAATTCCAAATAAAACCATATATGCAACACCTAAAACCTCACTTTGCATCGCAATAGCTCCAAAAAGAGCGGCATAAACCAATCCGCACGGTAAAAAACCGTTTAATAATCCGATGGTGAATAAGGCATCGAATGATTTTCGTTTAAACTGTGCACCCAAATGTGATTTTACTTTTCCAATCAATTTATAAACAGGTCTTGAAAAATTATATTGTGCCAATTTTTTTTCAGGAACAAGTACAAAGACAATCATCATAATTCCCATGGCAATAGACAATTGTTGTTGAAAACCAGCTAGAAAAAGTCCTTTGCCTAACATGCCAAAAAAAAGCCCTAACATTCCGTACGCAGTTAAACGACCAAGATGATAAAGCATGATTTGAATAATCTTTTTAGTGGGATTATTTCGGTCTACAGGAATCATCATCGCAATGGGACCGCACATCCCGATGCAATGAAAACTACTAATCAATCCGAAAATTAAAGCACTATAAAGCATTTTTTAATCTTGAAAGTAAATGGTTTGTTTGTTCAAATAGTCTATTCCGTCATAAGACCAATCTAAAGAAATGTCCCAACGACCGCCTACCAAATTACTTTTAGGTATGAGCAAATGTGGACCAGATAAAGAAATTGGCACTTCAAAATCTAGTTTTTGGTTAGACGGTCTGTATAAGGACACTTTTCCTTGAATTTTAGTACTATCATAACTGGCTGGAAAAACAATTGCAATTCCATCCTCACTAGCTGAAATAATTACTTTTTCAACCATATCTTTTGCATTTTGCTCTCTGCTCATTTGGTCTTCTAATTTGAGCTCTTGTTTGTAATATTCTTCAACAACTAATTCATTATCATACTTACTATCTGATTGTACTTTGAATACAAAAAAAAGTATGAATGTCATAAATATTGCAAAAGCAATCACGATTCCTGTTCCCCAATTTATTTTCATTTTTGTTTTTTTTAAGTAGCTGGTATCCAGAGTATCCGAGACACATCGTTAATTAAAACTTCTTGGTCCCATGAAGTTGGTGGTAGCCGTTTCTATAAGATCTTCGCCATCATAAACCTCTATCTTCAATTCTGATTTATCACCTTCTAATAGAGCTGCGTTTATTTCGATAAATAAGGTGCCTTTTGCAATATCATCTGGTTTAATTTTAATGGTCGGATTACCTACTAGTTTAATTATACCTTTCGGATCTACTAATTTAAAGGTTACTTCATTAAATTCTTTAGTTGTTTTATTGATGATTTTATAGGTGTACACATTACTGATGTTTTCTCCTTTATGCTCAAATAATTGACCTGGTAAACGGAGTATAGTTGCTTCAATATCATTTCGTAAAAACAACATTCCAATTAAAACGGCTATTAAAATTCCCAATACGGTGGTATAACCTTTCATTCGGTTAGTAAAGACAAATTTTTCTTTTTTAACAATTTCATCTTCACTTGCATAGCGAATTAATCCTTTAGGTAAGCCAATGCTTTCCATAATAATATCACATTCGTCAATACAAGCCGTGCAATTAATACATTCTAATTGTGTTCCGTTTCGGATATCAATTCCGGTTGGACAAACATTTACACATTGTTTACAATCAATACAATCGCCTTTTCCTGTAGTCGAACGATCTTCTTGTTTATTAAATTTTGCTCTTCCTAATTCTTTTTCACCACGAACATGGTCATAGGCCACGTTAATCGATTGGTTATCTAATAAAACGCCTTGCATGCGACCGTAAGGACAAGCGATTATACAAACTTGCTCTCTAAACCATGCAAATACAAAATAAAATACGGCGGTAAAAATCAGCAAAGCAATCAAGTTACTTTGATGTTCAATAGGCCCATCTTTTATCATCATCATCAATCGGTCGCTTCCTACTAAATAGGCTAAGAATACATTGGCAATGACAAACGAAATCAGGAAGAAAATAATCCATTTAGAGACTCTTTTTCTAATTTTTTCCGCATTCCATTCTTGTTTTTGTAAACGAATTTGTGCTCCACGATCACCATCAATCCAATATTCGATGCGTCTAAAAACCATTTCCATAAAAATTGTCTGCGGACAAAACCAACCGCAAAAAATTCGTCCGAAAACAACGGTAAATAAGGCTAAGCCAACTACCCCAATTATCATAGAAATCACAAACAGGTGAAAATCCTGAGGCCAAAAAGGAAAGCCAAAAATATTAAAACGTCTTTCGATAACGTTAAACATTAAAAATTGGTGTCCGTTTACTTTTATAAAAGGAGCAGACAATAAAAAGACGAGTAATATATAGCTTACAAGTTTTCTTTTATCATAAAAAAAGCCACTTGGCTTCTTTGGAAAAACCCAGGCTCTTTCACCTTCTTTATTGATGGTTCCGATACTATCTCTAAAACTTTCGTCTGGTAATTTTGACATTTTAAATAGATTTAAATTGTAAAATCCCTAACGAATTAGGGATTTTACTTTATATTAACTATTGCACAACGACTTCTTCTGCAGGTTTTTCTGCTTCGGCAGGAGCTGCTGGTGCAGGAGTATTTTCGTCCACCCAAACGTCTCCTTCTGCTGGTTTAGCATCTGGCGGATTTGATCCTTGGAGCGAAATGACATAACTCGCAATTTTTTGTAGGTCTGCTGGTTTGATTGTTGCTTTCCAAGCCACCATTCCTTTTCCTTCACGACCTCCTTCCATCAGGGTGTTGAATACATTTTTGATTCCACCACCTAAAATCCAATGGTCATCTGTTAGGTTAGGTCCAATAGAACCACCACCATCAGGTTTGTGACATGCTGCACAAGTGGAAGTTTCATATAATTTTTTACCCTCTGCCAAGGAAGCAGCGTCGGTTAATAAGGTTACTTTTTCTTTATCTAATAAATCTGGAGCTGTTAATTTATACTTTTCAATTTCTATTCTAGCGTTTTCCATTTCAGTTTCAAATTCTTCTTGTTGTGTATAATCATTAAGCACATGGAAACGAATGATGTAAACAAAAGCAAAAATAATACTCATATAAAACATATACACCCACCAAGGAGGAAGCACGTTATCTAATTCTTTAATGCCATCATAATCATGTTCTAACATAATGTCATATTCCTCTTCCATTTCTTTAGTACGAGTCAGTTTTTGAGAAAGGTTTTTCAAAAATTTACTTTCTGTAAAGGAAACAGATTGGGCTACTTCTAATTGTTTCTTTCGTTCGTCCGTTAACATGTGATAAGTCACATTATCAACCGCACTGATTACTATTTCAATGGCAACCAATAAAAAGAGGAAAACCAATAAAAACAAACCGACCATTGGAAATTTGATGAATGCAGGTTGTGAACCTGAGTCGATGAAATATTCCATTGCCCCCATTACGATGGCGAAAATCAATGGAACTCTTACGTATGATGGAACTATTTTTTTCATATTAATGTATAGGTAATGAGGTTATAACTCGTTGTCTTCTTTTAATGGCATTTCACTCAATTCGTTGATGGTGTCTTTACTATAAGAAAAAACCCAAATTAAAAGCATGGTAAAAAAACCAAAGAAAATACTTAGTGAAATAATCGGATAAATTTCGATTCCAGAAATGGTATCCATATGATGTTTGATAAACTTTAACATACCTTTTTTATTTTACAGTTTCTTTGACTTTAATATCAGTTCCTAATCGTTGCAAGTAAGCAATTAAGGCAACTATCTCACGATTTTTCATCGGAACAAATTCTTCTCCACGAGCCAATGCTTTCTTTTTACTCTCTTCATATGATTTTGCAAAATCAGGATCTGAAAAGAGACTTTTCTCTATTTTAGTTCCTTGTGCATCAATATTTTGAAGTGCATTTTTAATTTCCTCATCAGAATAAGGAACACCAAGCGTAACCATCACTTCCATTTTTTTCTGAATGATTGAATGATCCATAGCTTCATTGTCATACAACCATTTGTAACCTGGCATAATAGAACCTGGCGAAGTACTTTGTGGGTCCCACATGTGGTTGAAATGCCAGTTGTTATTATATTTAGCACCAATTCGGTGTAAATCTGGACCCGTACGTTTTGAGCCCCAAAGGAAAGGATGATCATAAACATATTCTCCTGCTTTAGAATAATCGCCATATCGGACAACTTCTGAGCGGAACGGACGAATCATTTGTGAGTGACAGCCTACACAACCTTCTCGGATATATAAATCTCGCCCTTGCAACTCAAGTGGAGAGTAGGGTTTAACCGCCGCAATAGTAGGAATATTTGACTTCACTACAATGGTTGGAATAATTTGAAAAATTCCACCAATTAAGATTGCCACTAACGATAAAACAGTAAATTGGATTGGTCTTCTTTCTAACCAAGCATGCCATTTTTCTCCTTTTTGTCGTTTGGTACTGATGATTGCTAAAGCTGGTGCTTCTGCAAACTCATCTTCTACTTTTGAACCTGCAGCAACTGTTTTGATTACATTATAAACCAATACTAACAATCCAGTAAAGTATAATGTTCCACCAATAGCTCTCATCCAATACATTGGCATAATTTGAGTTACCGTTTCAAGGAAGTTACCATATACAAGCGTTCCGTCTGGATTAAATTGTTTCCACATAGAAGCTTGTATAAATCCAGCTACATATAAAGGTAGCGTATATAACACAATTCCTAATGTACCAATCCAGAAATGGAAATTGGCTAACTTTTCAGAATATATTTTTGATTTAGTCAAACGAGGAATTAACCAATAGATCATCCCGAAAGCCATAAATCCGTTCCAAGCTAAAGCTCCAACGTGAACGTGAGCAATAATCCAATCCGTAAAGTGGGCAATTGCATTTACATTTTTCAAAGAAAGCATTGGTCCTTCAAAAGTAGCCATCCCGTAACCAGTAATTCCAACTACAAAGAATTTTAAAACGGCATCCGTTCGCACCTTATCCCAAACCCCTCTTAAAGTTAATAATCCATTAATCATACCACCCCAAGATGGAGCAATCAACATAATAGAGAAAACAACTCCTAAGTTCTGAGCCCATTCTGGTAAAGCTGAATATAATAAGTGGTGCGGTCCAGCCCAAATATAAATAAAGATTAAAGACCAAAAGTGAATGATTGATAATCGATAAGAATAAACAGGTCGATTAGCAACTTTAGGAACAAAGTAATACATCAACCCGAGGAATGGTGTGGTTAAGAAAAATGCAACCGCATTATGACCATACCACCACTGCACTAAAGCATCTTGTACCCCTGCATAAACAGAGTAACTTTTGAATGCAGAAACTGGAAGTTCTAAACTATTAAAAATATGTAAAATTGCAACCGTAACAAATGTGGCGATATAGAACCAAATAGCCACATAAATATGACGTTCACGACGTTTTAAAATTGTCATAATCATATTAATACCGAAAACCACCCAAACAATCGCAATAGCAATATCTACTGGCCATTCTAACTCAGCATATTCTTTTGAGGTAGAATACCCTAAAGGCAACGTAATTGCTGCAGCCACGATAATTAACTGCCAACCCCAGAAGTTAATGTTACTCAGCAAATCACTGTACATTCTGGTTTTTAAAAGACGTTGCATAGAGTAATAAACCCCAGCAAAAATGGCATTTCCTACGAAAGCGAAAATAACTGCATTGGTATGTAAAGGTCTTAATCTACCAAAACTGAGGAACGAAATTCCGTCAGTTAAATTGGGAAATAAAAACATAAAGGCTAAAATTAGCCCAACTAGCATTCCGACCACCCCAAAAATAATGGTGGCATAAAGGAATTTCTTTACAATTTTGTTGTCGTAATAAAATTGTTGCATCTCCATAATTAAACTTGTTTTTCTTCGGTTGTTTGATTTTTGTTTTTCTTTGGTTCTTTGATGAGTTCATCGTCAAAAAGCATTCTGACAGAGGGAGTATAATCGTCATCGTATTGTCCCGTTTTGACGGCTCGTATAAAAGCATACAAAAAAAAGACAGCAACAATAATGCTTATCGTAATTAAAATATAAATAACACTCATACCTTTATTTTATGTTAACAAAATTATAGTTCTTGACTTTTATAAAATATGATAATTGTCATACCTCATAAAATATATAGCGATTCCTTTTTGACAAATAAACAGTATTAATTAGCTTCTTTTGTTGCATAAAAATTACTCATTATCGTAACAAAACTGACTATTGTAATGGTACTTAATGGCATTATAATAGCAGCCACTAAAGGAGAAAGATTTCCGGTCACGGCAAAACTCAATCCAATTACATTATAGAGTAACGAAAGTGCGAAACTAATATAGATAGTTTTTACCGCATTTTTAGCATAATTCATAAAAAAATTAATTTTTTTGAATTGAGTAGCATCTAAAATCCCATCACAAGCTGGCGAAAACACATTGACATTTTCTGAAATAGAAATACCCACATTACTCTGAGCCAAAGCTCCCGCGTCATTTAATCCATCGCCAATCATCATCACATTTCTTCCTTGGGTTTGCAACTGTTCAATATATTCTAGCTTTTGTTCTGGTTTTTGGTTGAACACAAGGGTTGTTTTTGAAGGCAACATTTTTTCTAAAATTTTTCGATCTCCTTCATTATCACCAGATAAAATTACTAATTCATATCGCGTTGCAAGCTTTTCAAATAAATGCTCTAAGCCTTCTCTGTACTGATTATTAAAAATATAACTTCCTTTGTATTCGCCATTTATTTCAACATGAACTTTTGTTTTTTTATGTGTATTTTCGCTCATGTGTTCTAGAAATTGAGAGGAACCTAATTTCACTGAATTCTCTTCAAATTTAGCAAAAATTCCTTTCCCAATCAACTCTTCAAATTCAGTTGGTTCAATTTTATCTTGTTTCGGAATAAAATCATATAATCTTCTACTTAACGGATGATTGGAGCCTCTTAACGTATTTTTTAATAATTTTAATTCTGACGAAGTAAATTCTGCTCCTTCATACGTAATGGAAGTCTTTTTGTTGGTTGTAATTGTCCCTGTTTTATCAAAAACGAGTGTATCAACTTTTGCTAATTGTTCGATAACTGTTGCATTTTTTAAATACAATTTTCGATTGCCCATGATTCGCAACACATTTCCTAAAGTAAATGGAGCGGTTAAAGCCAACGCACACGGACAAGCCACGATGAGAATTGCCGTAAACACATTGAATGCAGTGTTAACGTCGATAAAAACCCAATAAAGAAAGGAAACGAGAGCCAAACCTAGTAATGCAGGCGTGAAATAGCGACTAATTTTATCAGTAACCGTTTTATGTTTGATGTCAATTTTCTTTTGAAACACATCATTACTCCACAATTGGGTTAAATAACTCTGGGAAACCGAAAAAAGAACTTCCATTTCAATAACTTTTCCCACTTGTTTTCCACCGGCAAAAATTTTATCGCCTGATTTTTTCTGAATAGCAACTGCTTCGCCCGTAACAAAACTATAATCGATGGATGCTTTTTCAGAAATCAAAATACCGTCAACCGGAATCAATTCTTGGTTTCGAATGAGCAATCGATCTCCCTTTTCAATAGCATAAACTTGAACAGCAGACTCTTTTCCGTCTGGTTCAATTTTTGTAATAGCAATAGGAAAATAGGATTTATAATCTCTTTCAAACGATAGAAAATCATAGGTTTTTTTCTGAAATAATTTCCCTAATAACATAAAGAAGATCAAACCCGCCATGCTATCAAAAAAACCTTGTCCGTAGTTAAACACAATATCGATTGTACTTCTAACAAACATGACCACGATTCCTAAAGCGATGGGAATATCGATATTAAACATCCCTGATTTAATACTTTTCCATGCCGAAACATAATAACCAGAAGCGGAATAGAAAAAAGTAGGCAATGCTAATATAAAGATTAACATTCGAAAAAAACCGCGGTATTGATTAATCCAAAACTCTTCTATTTCAAAGTATTCAGGAAACGAAAGTAGCATGATATTTCCGAAACAGAAAAAGGCAATTCCAATTTTGTAAATTAAACTGCGGTCGACTTCTGCTTTTCCTTTATCAAAATTTTCTAAAGAAATATAAGGTTCATACCCAATAGAAGATAGCAACTCGACAATTCTTTTTAAAGAAGTTTTTTCGGGATTAAATGTAATTCTAACTTTCTTTTCAGGAAAATTTACTTGAGAGGTGTTTATTCCCGATTGAAGTTTCTGTAAATTTTCCAGAATCCAAATACACGAACTACAGTGAATATGAGGAATGTAAAGTGAAACAATTGCAGTTGTATCCTCTTGGAATTCGAGAAGTTTTGTAACAATTTCTTCATTGTCTAAAAAATCATATTTTCCATTAATATCTAGTGGTGTAGCACCTGGAGCTGCCTGAAAATCATAATAACAAGACAAATCATTCTGACTAAAAATTTCGTACACCGTCTTACATCCGTTGCAACAAAAACTTTTTTCGTCAAAAATAATCTCTTCTTTTTTTACAATTTCATTACCACAATGGAAACAATTTCCAATGTCCATAATTTGCTCAATTTACCTGCAACAAAGGTTACAAAAGGAATGATTTTAAAATATGATATTTGTCATACTTTAATTATCTTTGTCGTTATCGAAAAAAGGAATACACCATGAGCAAGTGTGAACAATGTATTGTTAGGGAATTTAGTTCGTTAAACACCCTTAAAAAAGATGAACTACTACGAATGGCAAGTTGTAAAACGTCTTTTACTATAAAAAAAGGCGATTCCATTTTTGAGGAAGGCGAGTCTGTAAACGGAATTTATTGCATTAAAGAAGGCGTTTGTAAATTATCTAAACTGAGTGCAAATGGAAAAGACCAAATTGTTAAATTGGTAAAACCTGGTGAATTACTCGGACAACGTTCGATGATTAGTGATGAACCTGCTAATTTAAGTGCTGTAGCTTTAGAGGAAATGGAAGTTTGTTTTATTCCGAGAAATGATGTTTTGCACTTTTTCAATAATAACAACCAATTTTCTATGAATGTGATGAAAACCATTTGTGGTGATTTGAAAGATTCTGACGATCATATGGTTTCTATGGCTCAAAAAACAGTAAAAGAACGACTGGCGGAAACGCTTCTTTATTTAGAAGATACTTTTGGCACAAACGAAGATGGCTCACTTCGAATTCAACTTTCGAGAGAAGAATTAGCAGGAATGATTGGTACTGCGACTGAAAGCTGTATCCGATTGTTGTCTGAATTTAATAAAAGTGGGTTGATTGAATTAAACGGTAAACGTATCAGTATTTCTGACAAAAGCAAACTTAAAAAGTTGGCGGAATAAAAAAAACCATTCGGATTAGGAATGGTTTTTAATGTTATTTTTTGGAGTTATTTAATTCCGAACCAACTTAACGGTTTGCAATCCTGAATTTGTTTTAATTTTTGCAAAATAAATTCCATTTGATAAACTTGTTCCATCAAGAGTCATTACTTCACTTGTATTATTTTGATTTAAAATAATTTTTCCGGTAATATCAATTAATTGAACGTTCTCTATAACTTCATTATTTACTGAAAAATTCCAAACATTATTAGATGGATTTGGATATACTTTTGCTTTTGCCGATTGGAAATCTGCAACACCAAGATTCGCAAAATTGTATTCGCCAGTTAAGCGATTAAAAGTGATGTTGTACGTTCCGGCTAATGTAGGAATATTGTCACCATTTTGAGTTGCTGTCCCTGACGGAAAAGCATTACTTCCCCAATTAGTTCCCCAAGAAGCGTTGGTTCTAAACTTCACAAATCCGTCTACTAACTGAATATTTTCTAATGAAAAAGTTACGCCTCCATCACTTGTTGGCAATGCAATATCAGTTTCCCAACCTTGAGCACCATCGCCAATTATAGAAACAGGAACTTGTATGAAGGTATAATTTAATCCGCTGTAATTAAAAGCTACATTATAAAAACCGGACGTTAACGGAATATTGTTACCGTTTAAAACTGCTTCACCAGCTGGAAACGTATTTCCGCCCCAACTTACAGCCCAAGCATTGTCTTTTCTGAATTTTACATCATTTTCAGAAAAATAAAAATCGTCTTTTGTATATTGAATACCATCAAAAGTAATCATGGCGACACTTTCAGTCCATGTATTAAATCCACCAATAAATCCAATATTATCAAAAACAGATTCAACTTCAGTAAAAACATAATTACCTGTATCTTTATTAAAAACAACATCATAAGTTCCTGCTGGAACAGGAATATCTGATCCGCCTTGAACACCTGTTCCTGTTGGAAAAGTAGCTGCACCCCAATTGGTTGCCCAATCGTTATCTTTTCTGAATTTAGCACCACCCGTTGCTCCAAAATTATGAGAAGCGAGGGTATAAGTTACCCCATCTGAAGTAACTAAGGGAACGTCTACAGACCAATTGGAAAACTGACCAATTATTGAAATGTTATCAAATTGTGCAAACACAAAAGAAACATTAAAAAACACTAGAAGTGTGAAAAGTATTTTTTTAATCATAACGCTATTGATTTTAAGTTATTTACCAAAATTAACGAACTGCAACTCAATATCAAAAAAAGAAAATAATATTTACGAATAATTAAAAACTAAATCTTTTTTAACACTTTAAAATAGTGAATGTGCAATGTTATTATATTATTTCAACTTATATAACAATTATTTACGAAAACGTTTTCGAATTGATTTTCAGCAACTTAAAGTCTTTTTGCTTCTTCCCAAAACACATCCATTTCTGCTAAAGTCATATCGGCTAAAGGCTTTCCAAGTTCATTAGCTTTACTCTCTAAATACATAAAGCGTTTAATGAATTTTTTGTTGGTACGCTCCAACGCATCTTCGGGATTAATTTTTAAAAAGCGGGCATAATTTATCATCGAAAAAAGCACATCACCAAATTCTGCTTCCATAGCTTCTTGGTTTCCTGCTTCTATTTCTACTTGAAGTTCTTGCAATTCTTCTTTGACTTTATCCAAAACCTGGTGGGTTTCCTCCCAATCAAAACCGACTCCTTTTACTTTGTCTTGAATTCGGCTGGCCTTTACCAAAGCTGGCAAACTTTTGGGAACTCCTTCTAAAACCGATTTCTTACCTTCCTTCAATTTCAATTTTTCCCAATTTTGCTTGACTTCCTCTTCGTTTTCCACCACAACATCGCTGTAAATATGTGGATGTCTGCTAATCAATTTGTCACAAATGCTGTTGGCCACATCGGCTATATCAAAATCATTGGTCTCACTTCCAATTTTAGCATAAAAAACAATATGTAAAAGCAAATCACCTAATTCTTTTTTGATTTCTTGTAAATCATTGTCCAAAATTGCATCGCCTAACTCATAGGTTTCTTCAATGGTTAGGTGGCGTAAACTTTCGAGTGTTTGCTTTTTATCCCACGGACATTTTTCACGCAAGTCGTCCATAATGTCTAATAAGCGTCCAAAAGCTTCTACTTGTTGTTTTCTTGAATTCATAGATAATGTTTTATGTAAAAATAAAAAATCCTACACGAAGTAGGATTAGTAATTTAATAAATCTGTCGATTATTTTTCGATTTCTTCTTTTTCAACTGCCGTTAAGGCTTCAATAGTAACCAAACCTTTTGGTTGCAACATATTGTACCAATTGATGATTTTTTTAATATCAGAAGCATAAACCCGATCTTCATCAAATTCAGGTAAAACTTCTCTAAAATAAGAAGTGAGTACCGTATTGTCTTCTTTGTGAGAGATTGATGGGCCATCATTTTCTTTTAGAGCGATGGCTTTAAACACTTCTGCTAATTTAATTTCTTCATCATAGGTATACACGGCGATTTCGGATAGTAAACTCACGTTACTACGCATTCCTACGGTAATTTTTTTTCCATCTAAGAAACTCTCTGCCACAAAACCAGTTCGGGTTTGAATTTTCAATTCGAATAAGCCTGGTTTTCCAGAAATGGCTAAAATTTTTTGTAAACTCATGGGATATAAATAGGTTAAACTTTTGTATTATCGTCCTTTTTTATTGAAAAATTTCATTTTATAGTCGGCTCTAATTTTGCCATCTATGATATTTTGTAATCGTTTTTTGATTAACGTCTTTTTGAGTGAAGATATTTTATCTGTAAATAAAATTCCTTCAATATGGTCATATTCGTGCTGAATAACGCGTGCAATTAATCCGTTATACACTTCTGTTTTTCTAACAAAATCTTCTTCACAATATTCAATGGTAATCGTATCTTTTCTAAAAACATCTTCTCGCACCTCAGGAATGCTTAAACATCCTTCATTAAAAGCCCAATCATTTCCTTCTTCTGCAATTATTTTAGCATTTATAAAGGTTTTTTTGAATGCTTTTAATTGATTTTGCTCTTCTGTTTTTAATTCATCATTCTCACTAAAAGGCTCGGTATCAACCACAAACAAGCGAACCGCTAGTCCAATTTGAGGGGCTGCCAATCCAACACCATAGGCATTATACATGGTGGCGTACATATTTTCAATTAAAATATCAAGGTTTGGATATTCAGGCGTTAGTTCTGTTCCTACTTTTCGTAAAACTGGATCTCCATAGCCAATAATAGGTAAAATCATTTTAATAAAATTATTTTTAGATTTCATTTGCTCTTTTTGAAATCATTTTGCAAAAGTAAACAAAAAATCAAATTTAGCACCTCTTTCTTTATTTTAGAAATAGGTAAAAAAATAAAAAAAATAAAATGTCCAATGATTTAATATTCTATATTTGTATTTCAAGTAATGCAATTACTATTAAATCACATTAAACATGAAAAATTTTCTTTATTTATTTGTTTTCTTCTTAAGTTTTAACACCCTTTGTCAAGCACAAGAAGATCAAACTATTGTTGAAAAATCGTTGTATTCGAAAGAAGAGAAAGAAACTACATTTGCAAATTTTAAAAAGGATGTCCCCTCGATTGGACTGACTGCAGAAACTGAAAAAATGTATTTAGACCTAATTACTTCTAATTTCACAAAGATGGTTAGGTTAAACAAGGATCGAAATTCTACTCAAAAACAACTTAAGCAGCAATTAAAAAGGGTACTGGAAGATCAAAGAAGTGAGCTAAAAAAAATGTTGACCTTCGATCAATTCAAGCGTCACCAACAAATTTACAAACCAATTATTGAAAGCGTACGTCAGCGAATTGACATGTATCAATAAAATCCTATATCATTTTTCGAGTTAAAAAATCTTGTAACAAAATAGTCGCGGCTATTTCGTCTACAAGATTTTTGTTTTTCCGTTGTTTTTTTGATAGTCCGCTATCAATCATGGTTTGAAAAGCCATTTTAGAAGTAAACCGTTCATCCACACGAATCACGGGAATGGACGGAAATTTTTCTTTAAAATCAGCTACAAATTTTTCAATAATCGGTGTACTTTCAGAGGGCATTCCGTTCATTTGTTTGGGTTCGCCAACTAAAATCTTAGCCACCTTTTCTTTATCAAAATAATCGTTTAGAAACGTAAAAATAGTTTCAGTTGGAATTGTAGTTAATCCCGAAGCAATGATTTGCAACTCGTCTGTAACTGCGATACCTGTGCGTTTAATTCCGTAATCGATGGCTAAAATTCTGGGCATTTTTTTATAAAGTTTTTTTGTATTTGATAAAACCAAAAATAGTGACAATTTTATTTTCTACATCAATTAAATAAACGCAAACATAGCCTTTGAACACGTAGTTTCTAATGTTTTCATTTTCAAAGTAATTGATTTTTTAAAATGGATAAGGAAGGTTTTAAGTCTTTGCTTAAATTTTAAAGTATATCATTTTTAAACTTTCTTGCTACTTTCGGTTTATCTTTTGATATAAATGCAATTTGTTCATTTAAAGCCAATAGAAAATCTTTCTCAATTCTAATTTTCATTCTGAAAATTTTTATCGTCTAGATAATCGTTTGATGAAAAATCACTCAAAAACGCAACAATTTTAGTTTTAATATTTTATTCACACTTGATTCTAATAATTTCCATGACGATTTCCTTTTACAAATATATTCAATTATTGATACATTTCAAACTTAGCCAACGGAGCCATTCGTGCTTTATTTAACGTCATTTGATTACCATTGTAACTAAAATTATCAACGGTTTCCAACATTTCGGCAAATTCTTGTTCGGTATCCATTTCTGCACAAGCCATCATGGTTGCTGCTACTTTAGAAAAAGAAATTCGCATTGTGGTTTCGTTTATTTCATATTCACCCATCATGTTATTACATCCAGCAAAAGCAGCGAATCTGTTTTCTGAATCCAATTGTATAAACATTTCCTTAGTACTCTCTTTCGATTTTTCTATCGGTTTTCCATTCAATTCAACTAATTTCCATTTGGTTTTTACGATTGAAGAAGCGGCAAGACTATCTTGTTTTTTCAAACGATACAAATCTGCCAAATCGCCTTTGATTTGCTTTCCGTTCACATCCAATTGAATGAGTGCATTTTCAGCCACAAAATATTGGTTTGGAGCGTCTTTGCTATTGGACAACGTAATTGTGTTTCCAGCTTCATTCCATGAATAGGTTCCTTCAGAATTAAATTTAGCAGGCACTTTTTTTCCTAAATAAACTGTTTTTAATGTATAATTGGTTTCATTAACCAATTCCAAGGTTGTTTCAATGCCTTCGCAATCGGCACAAGGCATCAAACCTTTATAAATTCCCATATAATCTAATGCATTTTGAGCCGTATGTCCATCAACAGGAGTTGGATTTGTAGAAATATCGGTCTCATTTGTTTTTATTTTATTATTACAACTCATCACAAATAGAGATAGGACGAAAAAGAGGCTTGTTTTAGTTTTCATTTTGTAAGTATTTTTAAGTTAACAAATTTACAATTTATATTATTGTAAAACATTGTTGTCCGATAAAAGTAAATAAAAAAGAAGCCAAATTAATGGCTTCTTAAAACTTATCGTAATTTAGAGTTGCAAAACAAAAAAAACGATGAGTAAAAGTACATATTTTTCTAGTAAAT
>NZ_JAQVCH010000006.1 GCF_028689845.1 Flavobacterium sp.
TGGAAAACCGCTTGATGCACCATGCCCGAACTGCTTTGTAATCACTTTCTATTGTTCCGAAGATTGCGAAAACATGAAACAAATTATTTCTTCCTTATGGAGGATAAAATTTTGGCATCAATTTCTAATCGGTTCTGTTATACCATATATCCGAATCCATGATTTTTCCAAGAACCTTATGTTTAAATCAAATGAAATGATGCAAGATTTTGAGCAGCACAAAAAAGATGTTGCAACTCTCAAACTTTTGGAGCAAAAAGAAGACCAATTCCATAAAAACATCAATCTAATAAATGACCTTAGAAGAGTTATTTTGTATCGATATTGTAAACGATAAAAGTGAGAAGCTGAGTTAATGACTCGGCTTTTTTATTTTATATAGTATTTATATTTTGTTTTTGATATGCATTGGAATCATTTAATAACAATTAAGTACAATAAACTGCATTACATATGATAATAAAGAAAAAACCAAATTATATTTTAATTTTGCTTTAAGAAATTGCAAATCAATACCAAAGCCGTACCAAGTCCACAAAATTGTAATTTTTAAAAGTGTATATATTATGGGTAAAATTGGTAAAGGTATTCTAGGAGGAGTATCAGGTAAGGTAGCCAACGTAGTTGGTGCAAATTGGAAAGGGATTGACTATATTAGAGCAAAGCCTCTAAGTGTTAGAAACCCAAGAACAGATTTACAAGTAAATCAAAGAACTAAATTCGCTTTAGTTTTAAGATTTCTTCAACCAAATTTAAATTTCATTAAAGTTGGTTACAAAAACTTTTCTGTTAAGAAATCACAGTTCAACAGTGCAATGTCATACATTTTGAATAATGCTATTTCCGGCACCTATCCGAACTACTTAATTGATTACTCTTTGGCTTTGTTGAGTAGAGGGAGTCTTTCAGGAGCTTTAAACCCTGTATTTGATTTATCTACTGCTGGACAGGTTGAATTTAGTTGGGATGACAACTCTGGAGAGGGAAGTGCATTAGCAACTGACAAAGTGATGGCAGTAGTTTACAACCCTTTAAAAGGTGAAAGTGTATTTATTACCGGTGGTGCTTTAAGAAGCGATTTAACGCAAGTAATACAAATACCAAATAGCTACTCAGGTGATGAGTTAGAAATGTTCATCGGGTTTATTAATGATGCGGGAACTCAACTTTCAAATAGTGTATATATTGGCTCAGGTACGGCTCTATAAATTTAATGCACTATTTTAAGAACCACCTTTTAGGTGGTTTTTTTATTGCTTTACCGATAAGGTGTCCTAGCGTATATTATTTTTTTTATTTCATTTTCACTTAAGTCATAAATTTCGCTGAAACTTAAATCTCCTAATTCTAAAGCTTTATCTTTCATAAATTTGAAGTACTCATTATATTGACCAACTTTAAGAGTTATAACAATTACTTGAGTGTTATTCTCTAATTCGTGCATAATATTTTCAACATAGAAATAGTTAATAGGTATTAGAGCACTAACAAATGGTAAACTAATAGTATCGCCAACTCTTGGTAAATGCGTTAAATGATCTACTGAAAATTGGCAACTGTGATTGAAATATGTGATATAAAAATGATAAATCACTTTTTTGAAACTCAAATTTAATTTTCGCTCATAAGTAAATATTTCAGAATGCATTTTTGTTAAATGCTTTCTTAGCATATGCGTTTTTATGCCTGTACCCAATTCAAGGTCTTTAAATTTTGGGAAGGGAATGTCCAATTCATCATCTAAATATTCTTTTGCTAGAAGAAAATCGATGATGGATTTAAATTCTTCTCTGCCTTTAAATAGTTCTTTTAATTGACTCCCGATATAAATAAAGTCTTTAATTATTTCTTTAATTGAAACTTGTGCATTCATGATTATTGATTTTTTAATAAAAATAATAATTATAAAAACACAAACAAGGTGGGGATAATGTGGGGATAATGATTAAATAAAAAACCCTAACTAATTGATAATCAATCGTTAGGGTTTTAATTCTGCGGAGAAAGAGGGATTTAAACCATCATTCTAAACTATTGAAAACCAAAGGTTAATATCTTGAATTAAATTAGGGTAACCGATTTTACCCCCTTTTACAATCGTAATGAATATTATTAACTTGTGAAGTGTAAAAATAGTACTTAATTGGATGAAAACAAAGAATTTATTTAAAAAGAATACTAAAATTTGAACTAGTTATTTAAGTATATAATGACTCTATTTTTAAGTTAATAATGTTGAAATATTTTCAAGAATATTAACCAAAAATCAAGTGAGTTACTTGTTCATATTTTATGCCAGCATATGTACAGAACTCTTCAATTGTTAGAAACTCATTTTCGAGCTTGTTAAGGTCTTTTTTTACCTTTTGCATCAATCTAGTACTTTGACGATAACTTTTACCTGTTATTCGTTGTATGTCCTTTGGATAGATGCATACCCTCTGTTTTTCAATTTTCATACTTTATCTATACCTTTGATTAGGCTTTGACTTACTTTTGACTTGCAGAAATCCTCCTGCAATTTAATCCTTTTTTATTAAACGTATTTATTGTGTTTTTATGTTTATTTAAGACACTTGTGTCGTTTTTGGACATATGGTACACTCATGTCTTTTTCTTTAGCTAAATGTTATGTAAACTTTGTTTAAATCATTCGAAAAGTGGTTGCAACCTGTTGATAGAATGAAGGAGATTTTAAATGATTGTTTAATTAAATTTTTAAGTTATGGCTAGACAGAAAGGCATAATTAAATTAAAAGGTACTATCGGAGACATTACTTTTTACAAAACCCAAGACGGACATTTGGCTCGTGAGAAAGGTGGAATTGACGCTAGCAGAATTGCTAGTGATCCTGCTTTTCAAAGAACACGTGAGAATGGTTCGGAGTTTGGAAGAGCTGGAAAAGCTGGAAAGCTTTTAAGAACAGCTTTTAGACCATTACTATTGAACTCTGCTGACGGTAGAATGGTGAGTCGTTTGACGCAAAGAATGGTCAAAGTTATTCAAGCGGATTTAGTGAGTGATAGAGGTTTGAGAAACGTTATTGATGGAGAAGCTGAATTGTTATTTGGTTTTGAATTCAATATTCGTGGTAAGCTTGGAACTTCTTTGTTTGCTCCTTATGTGGCTACTATTGACCGTGCAGCTGGAGAAATTAAAGTGGATTTGGCATCATTTATTCCTGCGAACATGATTGCAGCTCCAAGTGGAACAACTCACTTTAAAATTATTTCTGGTGGTGCAGAAGTTGATTTTGAAACTGAAACTTTTGTAGTTTCTAGTTCTGAAACTGCGATTTTACCTTGGGATAATACAGCTACCGCTGCAATAAACCAAGTGAATGCTGTTACTCCAGCAAGCACAAAACCATTGTTTTTAGCTGTTGGAGTTGAATTTTATCAAGAAATTAATGGACAAATGTATCCGTTGAAAAATGGTGCTTATAATCCGTTATCACTTGCTAAAGTTGATGGTGGTGTGTAATGGTTATTCATTTAACTAGAACTTATTTCCCTGACGGGACAAACGGAAAACTCGAATGCGAAGGTAAATTTATTTGTTATACGATTGAATTACCTTGGAAGAATAATGAAAAGAGAGTTTCCTGCATTCCGGTAGGGAAATATTTTATTAGAAAGCGATATAGTCAGAAATTTAAATGGCATTTAGAAATTTTAGATGTAGCAAATAGAAGTTTTATTTTATTTCATCCTGCTAATAATGCATTAAGAGAATTGAATGGTTGTATTGCTCCCGTAACAAAACTTTCTGGTCCAGGTTTAGGGCTAATGTCACGAAAAGCATTTGAAAAGCTAAAAACGTTAGTTTATAAAGCTTTGGACAATAAAGAAAGTGTTGAATTGATTGTTGAATAGATTCCCATTTTCATGGGAATGAAAAAATATAAATTATGAAAAAAATAGTAAATAGAGCTACAGCACCTACTCCAAAGTTTTTTAAAGTGCTTCGAAATGTTGGTTTGGTTTTGGCTGCTGTTGGTGGAACTATTTTAGCTGCTCCAATTGCCTTACCAGTATTAGTTACAACTATTGGAGGTTATATGGCAGTTGCTGGAGGAGTTTTGACAGCAACTAGTCAGCTTACTACAACTGATGACAGCGAATAACCATACTTTAATGGGAACTGCTGGAGGCACATTTTTAAGTATAGTACCGAATATAAATTCTGAGGATATTGCAAAAACTATTATATTAGCTTCTGTTGGAGCAATTGTCAGTTTTGCGATTTCGTTACTACTTAAAAGCCTACAAAAGAAGCACAAAAAATAAGTTTAGCCCTTGTTGTGGTGACCTTTGGGTTAAACAAAATGAAAGCCAAGTCGAAAGACCTGGCTTTTTTTTATGCTTCTATAAACTGATTGAGCGTGACCTCAACAATTAAAACTTCTGCATAATTTGTGTATAATCCATTGTACTTTGCGAAATCAATCGCTTTTCTTCTACAATCAAATACACCAAAAAATATTCTTGATGCTTTTGACTTCCACGTATCTGTTTGGTATAAAATAAATAGGTTCATATTATAAAGATTTAAAAAAAATTAACGGTTACAATAGCGATATAAAATGACTTTACGCATATCGTTGATAAGATTTAGATTTTCATTGAATCGTTTTTCAGATTGTTCTAAAAGCTTTAAAGTTTGCACGTTTTTAAGGTGTTCTTCGTGGTCTTTTATCTCTTGATTGACTTTGTTTGGAAATTCTTTTCTAACATCGTGTAAGCGTAAAAATGGGATTACTGAACCACAAAGAAATTGATGCCAGAATTTAGTTTTCCAAAGTGCATAAGCTGTTAAATTGATATTATCAAAATCTTCTTTGTTCTCGAAAATGATAACAAAACTATTAGTGAATGGCTCATTTGAAGGCTTTCCACTGTTTAATCCTTTGTTTAAAATGAATAGGTGTGGATTTTTGTAAATCGTTCCTTTAGTGTAGGTTTTAATGACAAATTTTAGCATAACATCGGCTTTTAAAAATTGGTTAGATTTTCAATTTTCTACGGTGTTTCTTATGAAATGCAGGTGTGTCTCGCTACGCTCCACCCATAAATTTTTTCAAAAGAAAAAAAGAAAAAAAAGAAAGCCGTCAATTCAAGTGGAAGGTTTCAAAAAAGCAAGTTTTTCGGATAAAATACTACCTGATAAGGTGGAGATTTTATCCGAAACCCATAGGGCTTGAACTTGCTTTTTTGTAAACCTGGAACTTATCTTTGCTTCCTTTTTTTTATTTTTATTTTTTTGAATTTCAAAACAATAGTTGTTTTGAAATCGGGTATTTTTTTGGTAACGTTCTATCTAACGAGGTTGTGTTTTGGAATGTGGAAGTTGTTTAAAGGGTATTGAATTTTAAAACAGGATAAATAACCATAGGCAAATCATAGATAATGCTTTTATCCTGTTTTAAAATTCAATACTCTTTTGTGGATTTGATTTTTGAGGATGCTATGTTAGTGTTCAGTAATCAGTTGTTAGAGAACATTAAATTGTGCTTATGGAAATGGGAAGCATCTTCAAAAAACAATGCATTAGGAAACCTAGTGCGATGAGGCAGTAGCGCAGGCAAGTGTGTGATTTTTTATTTGCTTATGGGATTGTTGTGATTGCTTTTATGTTGGATAGATGCCTTTTTTTGAGTGATTAGTGATTAGTGATTAGTGAATAGCTCTTGTGGAAAGGATTAAGGCATCTGGCCAGCTTGAAAGCAATGGAGTCTATGGTTTGTGGCAAATAAAAAAACATACTCTTGCTGTCTCTTTTTGATTTTGTGGGTGCCAGAAAGTAATTATGAATGGAGAATTATGAATTATGAAATAGCTTATTATGAAAATGTAGCACGCACAAAAACAATGAAAATACTACCAATGTCTGCGGTTAGTTTATAAAACAATACTGTTAGTCATGCGATGTGATATTTTTCTAACTAAATCAAATGTTCAACGGATTATTGAAAGTGGTTTGTGAAGGACGGTATTTTTTGTAGCTGGGTGATGCGATGGGAGCTGCAAAAAATGTTGTCCTGGAACAAACCACACGAGCGTTGGATGAGCGGCTTTTTTACATAATGTTATTATAGTGCATCCGTTGGTTTCATTAGATACAGGATATTTCTTCATGCACTATAATGCCACATTATGTAACTAAGCTTGGGAGAAAAAATTACTGGCATGAGTTGCGAAGCGTACGAGTTTTTGTTTTGAGCGTTGGGCAAGCTCTTTGACTGATGGCTTATTGGATTTTCATTAATATACAAAACGTTAAAGCCAACAGACAAAGTGCTTGATGTGCGTTGGGACAAAAACCATGACAGTAATTTTTTTAGGAGCGTTGGCAAAGGAGTGGCAATTGGAAAGAGATTTTAATTCATTTATTTTAACCTTTTCTACCCACCTTTTCTACCCACTTATGGTAATTTAAAATGAATAACCCAGTATCCACCTTTAGCACCTTTCATTCTTTCTAGTATGCCTAAATCTTTTAAGAAAAGCAAGTTTTTGTCAATAGCAGAAAGGCTTAAGCCAATATTCTCTGATAGCTCACGAATGGTGATTTTACTGTTTTTATGAATATTTTTTAGAATATCAACTCTATTTTCCGTTAGGTTTTCTACCCACTTTTCTACCCACTTATTGAAATCGAAAGGTCTTCTTAATGTAACCGTAAACATTCCATCAATACTAAATTCAGGAGGAGTTAATCCTTCATCATTCATTACATCACGAATACGAGTAATACCTGAACCTATTTGTTCTACTAAACGCATTCTTTCGAATAAGCCAAAAATTAGTGGATTTCTACTAGCACTTCTTTTACCAAATTCATTTCTTGGAACAGCACTAATTAAACCACCAGGATTGGATATTTCAACACGATCATCAAAAACTTCGATTGTTATTCTAGCTCCTTTATCGTAATAATCACGGTGTGCTAACGAATTTATAATTATTTCTTTAAAAGCTATTTCTGGAATTTCCCATAATTCTTTTCTTGGATTACCACCTTCGCTTTCTATTTCATATCTAACATCCAATTTTGATTTTAACCAAATCATACTTTGCAAGTATTGTTGATATAAAGTTCCGGACATTACTTTATCATCAATAATATATCTTTTATCAATACCATCAAAAACTACGCAACGAATAACTGCTCTTTCAAAAAACTGTTCTGGATTGTTTCCGAAAAATAAAACTGTTCCATTTTTTAAATGGCCATCGTTTGCAATTAGTTTTAAGTTTGTGAATAATTGCTCGTTTGAAGTTGCATTGACTAAACCTGCTTCAAATCTAAATGTTTTGATATTTTCTTCTGATATGTCTTTTCCTATACTAGCATCTATACATGAAGCATCATCAAAATATATTTTGTCAGACTGTTGAAAAAAGTCTCTCATTTCTTCAACTGATGTAAGCTTTTGTGAATTTGGACCTTGACGAACGTAAATTGCACCTGATAAAACGTAAGGTTTGTTTTGACCCGATGGCACTTCGATAACTGCTACATTCAATCCGTCTACCTCAACACTATAGAATTCACATTTTAAAGAAGGTGAGATTTCATTTATGGAATTTTGTATAGCTGAACGTTTACCATTATCAATAGTTATTCCTTTGATGTTATTTGCATCATCTACACCTATTAAAACAACACCACCTGAAGCATTAGCAAAAGCACATACTTCTTCTGTAATTCCTTTAACATTACTTGGAATACTGACTTTAAATTCGGCATTATAGCCTTCTCCAGCAGCTGCTATTGATTTTATATGGGTTGGATTTAGCATCAGTCTTAATACATTCCTAAAAAAGAATAACTTAAATTGTTTAGCCTATAGTACATAGCTTGACTACTAACTTTAAAAATTTTTGAAAGATAAATTACAGGATCTTTTCCTTGAGGAATATTTTCTATCTGCTCATCAATCATAAATTTTGGCATTAATAACGATGCTGCGAATGAGTTAGCTTCTTTTTCTTTTAAAAGTTCTCCGGTCGTAGAATCTAAATTTCTATATAAAACTGTTTCGTTCTTTTCTACAAATAGTGGTATATCTTTATGTAAAACGAAATGTCCTAATTCATGAGCAATAGTAAACTTTTGCCTTTGAGGAGCTTCACTATCATTATATCTGATATAAGGTTTTTGTTCTTTTATGACAAAAAGTCCTGAAATTGAACTATCAAGCGTGGCAGGTTTTACATCAACACCTAAATGTTTGGCTATTTTAAAGACATCTATTTTATTTGGAGTATTGATTTTTAATTCTGATAAAATATTGAACGTTTTTTCTTCAATTTTTTTATAAAGTATCATAATTATATATTGTTTAATATATTTTCAAGGCTTTCTTTTTGAGATAAATCTAGATTTTGAGTGTCTAAAATTTTAGACAATTCTGGATTATTTGAGGTTAAGTTTGATTGAATTTCTTCGTTTGAAGGTATTAAATCATAAATGTCAATTTTAAAAAACAAGGATAATTCATAAAGGAGAATTAATGGTATTTGGTGTCTTCCTAATTCAATATTAGAAATTGAAGCTCTTGATAAGTTTAAATGTGAAGAAAGGTCTTCTTGGCTTAAACTTCTTTCAGTTCTTAAGGATTTAATTCTGTTACCAATCATATAGTAGAGAATACCTTTAAAGTCTCTCATAATTTATAGATTTTAAAATATGGTGCAAAAGTACACTATGTTTATCATATTAGCAAATAAAATGCCAAACTGACAGATTCATAAATGTTTTATCATGTTGGCATAATAATTGTAATAATGTCAGAATTATAAACATATAAAATAAAAAAAAATTATGGCTAAAACAGCAGATTATTTAATTTCAGGTGTATGGAAGGATTCAGAAGGTAGAATTACACACGTAATGTTACATCCAATGAAAAATGACAATACTTGGACAATGGGGCAAAAAACAAGCGAGTTAGACGCAATTAACTTATTAAAACAACACAAAACGATGAAAACTGTTATTTGGGAATATCCAAATTGGGACATCAGAGTAAATGTAACATATGTTTTGCGAAACGGAAGTGAGTATTTAAGGAGTGATCCAAATGCTTCAACAAAAGACAATTTAGACAATTTAATATCAATGAAAGCAATAAAATAATATATGAATAAAGAATTACAATTAATAAGACAATTTAATTTAGAACCTGGAGATAGAGTAATTGTACCAAAAAGTTTGCTTGGTTTAGTACAACATCACGCATTATATTTAGGATATAACGAATTTGGAGAACATTTAATGTGTGAGAATGTTATTGGAAATGGAGTTATACTTACACGAGTTGATTCATTTTTTCAAGATATAAAAAGTGTTACACGAATTGAGAAATTTAATGGAAATAATTTACAAAGAAAATTAATTGTTCAGAAAGCATTATCGAGATTAGGAAAACCTTATAGTTTAATAAACTATAATTGTGAAAGTTTCTGTAATGATGTTCAGCATAATATGATTAAAAGTGCACAGGTAACCGTTGGCTTAGTTTTTGGTTTTGTTGGTATTATGATAGCATTATTACATACAGATTATGGAAAGCAAAACGTTTAAAATTTTATCCATCGATGGTGGAGGTATCAAAGGATTATATAGTGCATCAATTTTAGCCTCTTTTGAAAAAAAGACTGGAAAAAATATCACTGATCATTTTGATATGATATGTGGTACTTCAACAGGTGGATTAATTGCAATTGGTCTAGCGAATGGAATGAGTGCACAATCTTTGGTGGATTTATATATGAATAAAGGGTCAAAAATATTTCCAACATCAAATAGTTACTATGTTAGAGGTTTTCAGAATTCATATAAAACTATCAAACAACTATTTTTTTCAAATAAACATTCAGTTAAACCATTAAAGAGAATACTTGATGGTTTGTTTGGTGATAAAACAATGAATGAAGCTAATAACTTGCTTTGTATTCCCAGTTTTAATTTAACTAATGGTCAACCAAAAGTTTTTAAAAAATCTGGAAATCAGACAGAACATTTTGTTGACAATACAATCAAACTTGTTGATATTGCTTTAGCTACTTCTGCTGCACCAAGTTATTATCCAGTTCATGAACATAATAATTTTTTATATACTGATGGAGGTGTTTGGGCAAACAATCCTTCACTTTGTGGATTATTAGAAGCTATTGATTATTACGTTGGAGAAGATAAAGAATATGATGATTATAGTATCTTATCTATTTCTAGTATAACTAATCCTAATGGATGGATATCTACATCAAATAAATCAAAATCAATTATTGGATGGAATAAAAAATTATTTCAAACCTCAATGGATGGACAATCCTATTTTACAGATTATTTTTTGCAAAAAATAGTTCCAAAAATAAATCCAAAAGGAAATTATTTGAGAATTAAATCGCCCGATTTGTCTAGTGCACAAATGAATATTATAACAATGGATAGAGCAGATAAAAAGACACTATTAACAATACAATCATTAGGAAATCAAGTTGGTAATACATTTGCCACGAAGCCTGAAATCTTAGAATTTTTTAAAACTAATAAGAACTATAAAAACAAATAAAAATGGCAAACTGTCACAACTTGTTTGGAGAATTCAATACTGAAATTTCTCTGACATCAAATAAAAAAACAAAAATGACCTCTTCTAAAGATAAACTTAGAGAAAGAATCAGAAAATATTTTAAAGAAAATCATTCTGAATACATTCCAAAATTTTATATACAAGGTTCGTACAAAATGAAAACAGGTATTAGAACCAAGGATGATATATGCGATTTGGATGATGGTGTTTATTTTTTCAGAACTCCAGATGTAACTGCTACAACATTACAAAACTGGATTTGGGATGCAGTTAATGGATATACTACGACTTCTCCAGAACATAGAAAAAAATGCATTAGAACTATTTTTTCTGGAGATTATGAAATAGATATTCCTGTTTATTATAAAGTAAGTGGAGAAGAATATCAACTAGCAGTAAAAAATAACGGATGGGAAGATAGTGATCCAAAAGCGCTTATTGATTGGTTCAACGACAATAAAGATGCTAATGGAAAAATGATTAAAACTATCAAAGATTTGAAGGCATGGTGTGATTATAAAAGAAACAAAATGCCAAGTGGACTAGCAATGACTATCCTTGCAATGAATGCAAAAAGTAAAATTGTTTTAAATGATAGAGATGATATTTTATTAACTGACATTTTAAGAGAAATTAAAAAAACATTAGCTCAAAAATTTGAATGTGTAGTACCTGTAACTCCAAAAGATAATTTATTTGCTGATTATGATGATACTAGAAAAACTAATTTTCTAACTAACTTAGATAATTTTCTAACTGATGCAGAAGCTGCATTAAAAGAACAAAATCATCTAAAAGCTAGTAGATTATGGCAAAAACATTTAGGAACTCGTTTTCCTGATGGAGAAGATAAAAATGAACAATCAAATAGTAACTCTGCAACAACTAGTGGAGCTGCTTTATCTAGACCTTGGGCAAAATAAAGATATGAATGGATATAAAATTTTTGAACAACATGTAAAATCTGTCATAGAAAAACACAAAGAATTTTCATTTAAAATTGAAGATGGAATTCCTTGTATTTTTGGTTCATTAAATTTAACCGATGAGCTTGGTACTATTGAAGATACCTATCAAATAGAGATTAAGGCAGAAGAGAATTACCCTTATAGTTTTCCATTAGTATTTGAAACTGGAAGTCGAATTCCTAAAAATTTTGATTGGCATATTTTTGAACAGACTGGTAATTGTTGTATAGCTTCACCACCAGAAGAAATCATCATTTGCAATAGTGGCTTAACTTTACTTTCTTTTATTGATAATCAAGTTAAAAACTATTTTTACAGCCAAATTTTCAGAAATCAAAATGGTTATTTTTTAAAAGAACGATCTCATGGCAATAAAGGCTGGATTGAGTTTTTTGAAGAAACTTTTATGACGGACAATATTTTTAATATTGAATTTGGATTAAATCAAATTATTGAAGGAAAAAAAATAGATAGGGTTTCTATTTGTTTTTGTGGTAGTGGTAAAAAATATAGAAAATGTCATAAGAAGAGCTATGATATTTTATCTAAATTAAGTTTAGATCAGGTTAAGTTTTTTCTATATACTTTGAGAGAAACAAATGAGTATAGATTAGCAAAACGAAACTTAATGAGGTAATTTCATAATTTAATTATACCCACAACTATATAATATTTACAATTTTGAATTTTTTTATTTTCATAACCAATTAAACTAATTAGATAATCTCAAAATACTCTTCTTTAGAATTTTTATTGTAAAATTTAGCATGATTTATTACGTAACCGTTATATCCACTATTTTTTAAAATCAGTTTGCTTAATAAAGTATATAATTTAGCACTTGCATAGAGCATTTTATTGTCTATCTCTTTGCTAGTTCTTGTTGTTTCATTATTCATTAAAATATTACCGTGTAATAAATCGTTTCTAAAATTAATTGTTGCTTCATCTTCATCAGAGAGTTTGATTTGTAATTGAACAAAAGGTTGTCGTAATTTTTCTGCATTTGTTAGACGTTTGTGATTTATGGTATTACTTAATCCATTTATTTTTCTTCGGAATTTTATTTCTGCACTTTCACCTATTTCATTAGCATAATTATCCAAAACAGTGTTTAAGTCACTTTTTATCTTTTTAAATATTGTGTCGTCTTTTATTACTTTTTCAATAGTATCCTGTTTAATTGTAATGATATTTGCCAAAGATTCTAAAATAACTGAAAAGACACCAGGCATTGAAACGACCGATTTTAGATGGCTTACTTCCATCAGAAAAATAATGGCCACCGAAAAATCTTCATTGTTGCGAATTTGTGTGATGAAATTTGAAATTACTTCTATAGGTATGACTTTCAATTTTCCGTAATAACTGTCTGCAATGTTCTTTTCCTTGTGCAGTTTTGAATATGGGTTTGAAGTTACTGGATGAAAAATAGATTTTAATGATTTTCTGGCTAGTCTTAGATAGATGAAATTTTCTCCTGAAAAAATATAGTTTTGACCACCAGGCATGTATCCAATTAAAAAACCAATTCCTTTTTGAATGGCATAAGCATCCTTTTCAAATACTTCTAGCGATGAAGGTTCTAAGTTCTCTATTACAAAATAGCTTTTCTCTTTATTTTTATATTGTGTTATGTCGTATCTGTTTTGATTTACACTCGTTCTAACACAATCAAATGCCCAAGTATTTACGCCATCATTTTTAACTGTTTCTAGTTTTCTGTGGAAAACGTTGGTTCTTTTTGAATTGTCAAAAAAAAACATTCTAAATAATGCAACTTTGTTAATATTTCCTTTGTAAACCTTGTCGATATCAAAAGTATGTTGTGCTGAAACATTGGCAAAGATATCATTACTAGGCTCTTTAAAATCTATTGATTGGAATGTATATTCTAAATCATCAATTGTGACTTTTATTTTATTGTCTGTACTGTACTTAAAAACTCCATCATAAACTAGTTTAAATTCTTTTTTTGCTTTTGTAATGTTCGCTTCTCCCACACAATTATCAATAATGATCTTGTGTTTTTTAAAATTTTCAAGCTTTTCTATACTAGACAATTCTTGAGTGAAATTCTTAATTTTTATTGCTTTCATATCTTTATTGTTCAATTTCTTTTATTTTAAACTGAATTATTAAATCTGAAATATGCCTTTCACTCATGTCAATGTCTTTAAACTGATTTTCGAATTGTACTTCAAAATTTTGAATAAGTATTTTAATGTCATCAATAATGTTATTTATGTAAATAGTTGATTTTACAAAATCACTTTTTCCAACTCTTTCTATTCCTTCAAATTTAATATCATTTACAATTTTAGGGTTTTCTTTGCCAGCAGGATTTTCCATTTCTGCATTTATATTTCTGAAAATGGTTCCTGAATAAATTGTGGTTAGAATACCTTCAAAATCATTTTCTTTTTTCTTGGCATACCATGAAATTGCACCATAAATAGGAGGTAATTCGGGATAATTGTAGCTCTGAAAAGCTCGTTCTTCAATATGCTGATTAGTATCTCGTAATCCTTTTAGTTTGCTCAATATACCGAATATGGGATCGTTATTAGATATATTGAAATTATTACAAATTACTTTTTTTAGAATTGCTCCATTATTTATAATTGTCCAAACATCTGAAAATATTAATGCCATAAATTTTCCGTCATAATATTGTTCTTGAAATTCATATAAATTATTTTCAAGCCGATTAAAAGCCATTTCACATATATCAACTGAATATTTAATAGCGTTAATTACAATTATTTGCTCTGGATGAATTTTAGTTGAAGGTCTTCTTAAAAAAGAATTTGCTTTTATTATCATAATTTAAATTTCTTTCTCTTTTATAGGATAAAAATACATTTGAAACCAACCATTAATTCGTTTAATTTCAATAAGTCCTACATTAGTTTCCCAACTTCTACCAATCCAATCTTCATTATCCTTTATTTCTTCCACTTCATAATTTGATTTACCGTACTTATCTATACTCAATTTATCTGAAAACATTTTTATTGTTGCTTCAACTTCCTCTTGAGCTATAATATAATTATCTGAAGGATTATCTTTTCCTAGTATGAATAGAGCATTATCATCATTTGGTTTTGGAACCATTATTCTATTAAAAAAATTAAAAAAGTATTGCGGTGTATAACTTACCCAACCAAATTGCTCATTGTTTTTATAGAACTTGTCCTGGAAATTTTCCCCTCTTTTAATTAGTTCAATTATAAGTTTAAAATGTTCATCGAAAGTATGAATATTTAAAAATGAATTGTAATAATCAATAAATTCATTTGGTTTTAAGACAATAGTGTGAATATTTAATTTTTGATAAACTGCTTTGGTTTTATGGAAATTTTTATCATCACTAGTAACATAGAATTCACATTTAGATGCGAATGCAGCATGAGAGGCATCCTCAGTAGTATTTTTAAATGTGTTTTTTTCTTTTTCTGTTACCTTAACTTTATCAGCTTTAAAACCATGCATATCAAGTAATACATATTCATTGGTGATATCATTAAACCACGCAGGAGCATTTTTAGTTTTGTCAAAGTATTTATCTACATCAAACTTTTCTAAACCTTTTTTCTCATAAGCTTTATCAATAACATCAAAAGGATTTTTATTTTCATTATAATGACCGCTATTTACTCCAATTTGTTGGACCATATCTCTCAAGTCTTTATAATCCTCTTTTTCATTCAAGTTGTGAAACATTTTACCAAAACTCTGAAAGAAACCTTCCATTGTTGGATTATCTTTAAGACCTGGAAACATCTTATCTAACATTTCTGCACTTTCAGGATTATTAAGAGCTTCTTTAAATGCAAAATCTAAAGGCATTGATGAAAGCATATTTTTTAAAGAACTAACTATTCCATTCATGGAATCATCTTCATCAAATGAACTAAATAAATTATCAAGACTAAAGTTTGAAAAAATAGGTGCTTCTCTTATTCTATCATCAAGCAATTCTCCAGGTTCATATCTACTTAAAGAAACTTCTTTAGAATTGTTTACTAAACACAAATCATCAGTTAATGAGGTTATGTAATCTAAATCCTCTTTAATTAATTTTTGTTCTTCATCACTATGATTTTTTATACTAGCGAAAATATCTCCAATGTGGGAAGTAGAATATAGCAACAGAAATTTTTCCTTATTTGCAATTATGTCATTTAGTTCTTGGAAATGATTGTTTTTCATTCCTGACATTACATTCCAATCTAAATAGACTTTAATCATAACTATATAATTTTCATCAAGCAAATTATAAAATAATTTCTAATAATTCATTTTGTTCACTCTTGAATTATTAACCACAATGTGTGTTTTTACATAAATAGCTATATTTCATTTGCAATTTACTACAGAATGTGTAGTGTTTTGCAATAGCATATTAGTTAAGCTTTGGCAGTAAATTAGTTTTGTTGCCGAAACTTAATTATTCAATTCTGTATCTATGTATGATTTTAAATTGTATAATTCGATTATATCCTCTTGGTCTCCTTGTAATTGGGCTATTTGAATAAATGCAATATCATTAGCAAAAGACTTTTCTCCAATTAAATGTTCAATGTGTGTGTAAACTGCTTCTTTAAGTTTAGGGTCTTCTTTATGGACTATGTAGTTATTGAGTAAGACTCTAATTCCTAAATCGGCTGGTTTGTTTGGGTTTTCTAGTGGTATGAAATACATTTCACTTATTCTTAAGCTGATGCCGTAATAGTCTAATGGTTTATCGGTGCCGTTTTCGTATTTATCGAGGTTGGTTTCTGGTTGGAGGAATGCGGTTATTTTCCAGCGTTCTAAAACTGGTGCATGATGGACTAATAATTCTACTTCTTTGAAAAGATAGGGATTCCCATTTGCTGTGATGATTAGTTCGGCATTAGTCTTTTTGTTTTTTATTATGAGGTTTAGGTCTTTGTTGTATTGGTGTAAATAATATAATAGTTTATCGAATTGAATTTTTAGTTCGTCTTTTGGGATTTCTGTAAGGAGTAAGAAAACGAAATTGTTTTGTTGGAAGTCGTTCCAGAAGTTGGTTATTTGGTTCATTTATTTAATGGTTTATATTTAACGGTTTTAAGTTTACAATGAAGCACTTCGACAAGCTCAGTGTGACATTTATCTCTTATCTAGTGTTGTTTTTTCAAATGCTATTAAATTTATCATTTACTCACGCGTTGTTATTATTTTTTTGGTGTTCATGATTATGCATTTATTTACGTTTATCTTTAACCACATTGTCGAATGCTATTAAATTGCACAATTCACGTAAGCGACTTCTAACTCTATTGCCATAATTTTTTTCAATTTCTGACGCTGATAGGTTTGTGGTTATGTGTGTTTGGAGTTTTTTGGAGATGAATAGGTCGTATCGGCTTAATAGAATTTCTGCCATTACATTGCATTCGTTTCCAAAATACTTGATGTTGTTTTCTGTTCCTAAGTCGTCGAAGCAATAGGTTCTTGGTTCAGCTTGGTATAGTTTTCCTTTGGAATAACGATGTATGACTTCGTAACCGTCTTGTATGAATTCAAAGCTTATGTCTCTACATGGTTTTACTGAAAATTTGTTTTCTGCTGGTGCCAGATATTTCATTAGGTTCATCAGTGATGTTTTTCCACAGCCTATTGGTCCAGAAAGTAATATTCCTTTGTTGAGGTTGAGGTTGTATTGAAAGCATGTTGGTTCATCTTTGAGGAAATAAGCGATTAGCTTGTAAACGATTTGATAATCTGCTTCTTGTATTTTGAAATGATTGCCGTATAGTTCGATGCCTTTTGCTTCGAGCTTATTAATTATTTCTGGGTAGTTGTAGTGGGTTTTTATATTTTCATTCATTTGCCTGTTTTTTTGTTCGCTAAAGCGAAGTTTTTGGAACACGGATGAGACAGATTTAAAGGATTTACACTGATTTTTTTAATTTTTTAACCACATAGATTTCATAGAATTATTATTTTAAAAAAGTCGCTTTGCTCTGGATAGTTTATCATAGTTTTTAACCGCAAAGTGCACAAAGGCTACACACAAGGTTCGCAAAGCACTTCGACAGGCTCAGTGTGACAGAATTAGGTTTGCCAACATTGCGATACTGAAATACTGAAATGAATTCAGCACAAGCAAGTTCAGGTTAAAGTGGTTCTGAATAGTCTTTATCGGTTGTTGTGTTGAGGTGTTTTGGTCGATTTGTTGGTGTTGTGTCGGTGTTGTGATTAAAATTAATGCTGTTTAATATCCAATTTTGTGCTGCTGCTTGCCAATCGACCATTGGTGTTTTTCCACCCACTAACCAACCGTTGCTTGAGAAGTAATTGAAAAACTTTTGTGCTTCTAGTTCCGGAAAGTTGTTTTCTTGGAAGTAGGATTTGACAATTTGGAGTGTTGGATTTGATTTTTGAGTGCGAGGCACTTCGACAAGCTCAGTGTGACAACTTTCATCTTTCTTTTTTTCGCGCAACTTTTTTTGCTGACTGGTTTCAGTGTGCTCCGCATTATAGTCAGCGAATGCCGGAGAAGACGATTTTGCTTTTTCATTAACTATTTTTTCCAGCATTTCTTTTTCTTCTTTTTTAGCGGAACTTTTTTCTTCTTTTAAATTTTCGTTTTTTAATTGAAAATTATTTATTTCTTCAAAATTTTTTGCTTGCTCGTTCAAGTTTGAAACGTTTTCAATGTTTAAATTGTTTGTATTGTTTATATAGTTTATAGAAGGTACTAGTGCTTGTTCACTACTTGTTTTATCACTAGTACAAGACTTGTTTAGAGCTTGTTCATCAACTTGTTCAAAAAGAGGTTCATTTTTTGGTTTTCTTTCGCTTTTTTGAATGGGCTTTAAATCATCTGAAAAGTTGAATAAATACACGTGACTTCCTTTGAATGGATTATAGGATGGTTCGTAATTGATATATCCTAAACTGTGTAAATTTTTAAGGCATTTATGATACGTTGCTTTGGAACTGATTTTACTTATTCGCATAACCTCATCGCGAGAAATACTGATTGTATTTTTAAAGCGATTGCAATTCCAGAATTGGAATAAAGCTATGTATAAACTAACGTGTGTTGGGTTGAGTGATTTGTCTATTGCTACTTTTTCGAAAAAGCCGGTTAGGTGTTTGATATAGTTCATGATAATTACGAGTTATGAATTATGAGTTATGAATTATGAGGTTCTCGATACATTATTCTAAAAAGCTAACGCATTTTAGAATAACACTCGAACTGACGGTTAACTTACTACTTGAATAGTGTTGGTAAAGCATGTACTTTGTTGCCGTTTAGGAGTTTTTCGATGTCTGAATTGTCATAATACATGATGCCACCCACTTTAGTATATGTTAGTGTTCCGTTGATGCGGAGGTTTTGTAATGTTCCTGGAGAAATGTTTAACAGCTTTCTGACTTCTTTGGATTTGAGCCACTGTTTTGTTTGTTGTGGTTTGGATTGTATGATTTCTTTTAAATCATTTAGAAGAAGACTACGAAATTCGTTTAAGTCTTCACGAGTAATAACTTCGATTGCCATAACTTGTGTTTTAGATTATTATACATTACCGATTAACATCAAAAAATGACCTTAATAAATCGGTAATACAAATTTGTGAAGTTTGATTGATTTTATTTCACAACCTAAACACAAGTTGTGTACGATTTTTTATTAAAATAGTACAAAGTGCTTTGTTTTCTAGCTTTATTGAATTGAATTCCTTTCAGCTTTAAAATTCAATGTGGGAAATTAGGTGAAAATCATGGCATTTTTAAGCTAATTCACAACCTGAACACAAGTTGTGTGTTTTTGGAAAATATTTATCAGTAAAAAAGGTTATTTACTTTCATTTTCTTCTTCTAGTATTTGCTTTTCTAGTACTTCTGAAAGTTGATTGATGAATTTGGAACGACCTGTTTTTCTGTTTTTAATATCAATGTAAAAACGATAAATATTTTCTTCAATATCTTGATTTAAAATTTTACCAAAGAATACTGCTAATTCTTTTATATCAGTGTTACCATTGTTTAATTTTTTGGAATGGTGTAAGGCATAAATTAATTCGATTAAATCAATTTTAGTACCAGTCCAATTAACAGTTTGTTGTATGGATGGATGAACTATTGTACAATTATTTTCTAATTGTTCTATTTTATTTTCTAGATAGTTGGTCAATGTATCGTTGGCAATCATCACAGCCATATTGTAATCATGCGTAGTACATAATTTTACATCGTAATTGATCAAAGAACAATCTCTTTTTAAAATGTTAGCATCACAATTTCTCAAGAAATAAATTTTGTCTTTATGTGAAGCTCTTGCTCTATAATATTCATAGAACTTTCTATTCTTATTGGTGTTTTCTTGAATTAAATTTAAAAGCATCTTCATAAAATTTAATCTTATTCTTTTTTGAAGTTGGTAAGTTCGTTTCTATACTTAAAACTGTTTTGTAGTAGATAAGTTTTGATATAAATATAGGTTTCAAGTCTTTGAAAAAATATATTTCTTCTTCTGGAGAACTAAATTTATGTTTTTTTAGCCATTTGAATAATTCCTTACTTCTAGTTTCAATTAATTCTGTGACTTTATGTGCAATAACAATACTGTCTGAATTTGTAGTTTTAATGTTTTGATACTCCTTTTCAAATTCACTAAAAAAATTCAGACAATACTCATTCATTTTAATACAATTTAGGTTAGTTTGTATAAAACTTCATTGTGTTAAAATTATTGTTAAAATAGCTAATTATTTTTAGTTGTTTAAATAAATAAATTTGTCTTTTAAATTTTTATAGTTCTTAATCGTAATGCATTAGCAATAACTGATACAGAACTAAAGCTCATTGCTAAAGCTGCAATCATTGGAGAAAGTAATAAACCAAAAACTGGAAATAAAACACCAGCAGCAATTGGAATTCCTAAAACGTTATATATAAAAGCAAAAAATAAGTTTTGTTTGATATTTTTCATTACGGCATGACTTAGGTTTTTTGCTTTTACAATTCCTTTTAAATCTCCTTTTACCAAAGTAATTTTTGCACTTTCAATGGCAACATCGGTTCCTGTTCCCATTGCGATTCCAATATCAGATTGTGCTAATGCTGGAGCATCGTTTATACCATCACCTGCCATGGCTACTATTTTACCTTTGGCTTGTAACTCTTTGATGTATTCTAATTTATCTTGTGGTAAGCAACTTGCTTTGAAATCTGTTAAATTAAGTTCAGAGGCAACAGCTCTTGCTGTATTTTCATTATCACCTGTTAGCATAATAACTTGAACTCCTTGTCGCTTTAACTCGTTAATAGCTTCTAAACTTGATTTTTTTATAGCATCTGAAATGGTAATATATCCTACAACTTTTTTATCTAAAGCGATGTAAGAAACTGTTTTACCTAGCTTTTGTTCTTCAATTACTTCTTGTTCTATACTTGAAAAATCTTTAATTCCTTCTTGCTCTAAAAGTTTTTTGTTGCCTAAACTGACTTTTTCATTGTCAATAAATCCTATTACTCCTTTTCCTGTTATAGAGTCAAATTTTTCTACTTTAAAAAAAGTAGTGTTTTTAGATTTAGCAAAATTTACAACTGCTGTTGCCAATGGATGTTCGCTATTTTGATTTAGAGATGCAATTTTTCCTAAGGTGGTATTTTCATCTACATCTTTTGTAATAATTTTTTCAACTGATGGTTTTCCTTCAGTTAGTGTTCCTGTTTTATCGGTTATTAAAACATCAATTTTATCCATTTTTTCAATGGCTTCTGCATTTTTAATTAATACACCTGATTTTGCTCCTTTACCAACTCCAACCATAACTGACATAGGTGTTGCAAGACCTAATGCGCACGGACAAGCAATTATTAAGACCGCAATTGCATTTACAAATCCATAAACCAATTTAGGTTCTGGTCCAAAAATCCACCAAACAAAAAAGGTAATAACTGATATTAAAACTACAATGGGTACAAAATATTTTGAAATTTTATCTACTAAATTTTGAATGGGTGCTCTTGAACGACTTGCATCTGAAACCATTTGAACGATTTGTGATAATAAAGTTTCTGAACCTACTTTTTCGGCAATCATTAAAAAAGATTTTGTTCCGTTTATGGTTCCAGAACTTACTTTATCGTCCATTTTTTTATCTACTGGAATAGGTTCTCCAGTAATCATTGATTCATCAATGGTGCTGTTTCCTTCTGTAATGATTCCATCTACAGGAATTTTTTCTCCAGGTTTTACTCTAACTATATCTCCCTTTTTAATGTCGTGAATTGAAATTACTTTTTCTTCACCATCAATCACTAAGGTAGCTTCGGTTGGTGCTAATTTTAATAACTCTTTAATAGCTCCACTTGTTCTGCTGTGTGCTTTTGCCTCTAACAATTGCCCTAACAATACCAAGGTTAAAACTACAGCTGTAGCTTCAAAATATAAATGGACAGTTCCTTCTGAAGTTTTGAATTGGTCAGGAAAAACAGTTGGAAATAATAATCCGATAATACTAAAAACAAAAGCGACTCCAGTTCCAATACCAATTAAGGTAAACATGTTCAAATTCCAGTTGATAATGGATTTCCACGCTCTTTCAAAAAACATCCAACAAGCATAGAAAACAACAGGAATCGTTAATATAAATTGAATCCAATTCCAATATTGCAATTCCATAATTTTGTATAATGGGTTATTTGGAATCATATCAGACATGGTAATAATAAAAATAGGCAAGGTGAAAATTGTAGCAATTTTCATTTTATGTGCTAACTTTTGATAGGTTTTATCTTCTTCAGATTGGGTTGGTTCCATTGGCACTAAATCCATTCCACAAATAGGACAACTTCCTGGTTTGTCTTGAATGATTTCAGGATGCATGGGACAAGTATATTGTGTGTTTTGAATTACCGTTGGTTGTTGTACTAAATCCATTCCACAAACAGGACAATCACCCGCCTTATCATACACTTTGTCACCTTCACAATGCATGGGACAATAATATTTACCTGCTTGATGGTTGTGCTTTATTTCTTCATGTTTGTGCTCTTTTTCTCCAGTAGAACAACAACTTTTTTGAACTACTTCTTTACTAGAATTATCTGATAAAGTAATTTGATATTTACTATCTTTTCCTCCTAAAGCATTTTGTAAAACTTCTATTTCAACATGTTTAGACATGATAATGGTTGCTGCTTTGTCTTCTTTAGAAACTGCAACTTCTGTGACATGTTCAACATTCGACAAATCTTTTTTAACTTTAGCTTCACAACCTGAACAGGTCATTCCTGTAATTGTATATATGTGTTTCATCTTTATTTTTTATTTTCTATACGTTCAATCATTTCTTTCATTTGATTGATTTCCTTTTCTTGAGCATCAATAATATCATCAGCGAGCTTTTGAACTTCTGCATCTTTAAAATCGGCATTACTACTAGTCATAATCGCTGACGAATGATGTGGAATCATCGCTTTCATCCATTGAACATCACTTATTGGAGTTTGAGTTCGCAATAAATAAAATGTTCCAAAAAAAGTAAATGCAGCAAAAGCAATAATTCCTATATTGATTTTACGACTTGGATACATCTTCCACATGAATAGTAACATAGTAATGGCCATAGTAGCAATCATTAACGTAGTCATATAAAAGCGAGTTAAACTGTTTAGAACATGATCAAATTCAGCAACATTTAAAAACATAACCAAATACATGATTATAAATGAGGCAGCCATTATTAAAGCAAATTTTGGATACGGATTCTGATTTTTGTTTGAGTGATTTGTTTCCATATTAATTCTTGTTTTATTAGTTATTAAATATAAAAAATGAGATTGTAAACTAGTTTTATGATTTTATGAGATTGTTATATAATTTACATTACAACGTCATAATGAATATAATTGATAGTTAAGCCCAAGATTTTCTAACTCAGACTTAACCACTATAATACATCTATTACAAACCATGTTTTTGCTGTGTAACTTGACCATAAACTTATTCTTTCTCTACAACCACTAAATCCATTCCACATTTTGGACATTCACCCGCTTTGTCGTAGGTTTTCTCTCCTTCACATTTCATAGGACAATAATACATTGTAGCTGTTTCTTCCATTTTAGAATGATCGTGTCCTTCATGTGATTCTGTTTGCATTTCATTGTTATGCATTGTTCCTTCTTCTTGTACTTTGTTGTCTTTACAAGAGATTGTTACGCTTACTAAAGCTACTGCTAAAATTCCGATTACTTTTTTCATGATTTTAAAATTTATTAATTTATTTAATTGTTTCTTTTACTTCTCCACATTTTATCATTGAAGCTCCAAAATATGGGTTAACTACTTTATTCTCTTTACTTAACCAATTGGCACCTTTATCACTATTAGCCATAGGACAAAACTGAACGTATGCACTCTCGTTTAAAGGATTAAAAGCTTTTGTCATTGCTATCATAACATTTGATATAGGTTCAAAAGTCATTCTTAATTCTTTAATGTTTTTAATATGTGTAGCATGAAGTGTCTGTTTTTTCAGCTCTGTTTGATAATTCATCCATACTTTATGAGATTCTCCTTTAAATACGCTCATGTTTATTTTATTGAAAGATTTTTCAAATGCTAACAAAGCTTTTTTAGCCGAATTAAAATCATCTTTTGTTAAGGCATCTTTAAATTCAAAATAATCTTTATATATTGGTTGTAAACTCTTTTTAGCTTCAGCACTAATCGTTGTTTTGTCTGCTTTTAATGCTACTTTTTTATCTTCATTCATTGGCATAGAAGAATCTCCATGATTGTGACCTGTGCTTACTCTGCCACCTTCCAAATTCATCATGCTTGGTTTTCCTGCTAATTGTGCAGCTGCATCAACATTAAAAGTACCATTTGAAACAATTTCTTCACCAACTTTTAAACCTTCTTCAATTATGTAGTCATTCCCCAAAAGTGGTCCTAATGTAACTTCACGTAATTTGAATGTTATTCCCTTATCGGTTTCATTTTTAATGTATACAATGGAACGTTTTCCTGTCCACATCACAGCCGATTTAGGAACACTTAATGTTGATTTATTACCAACTACTTTAGTTTTTAAAGTACCCGTTGCAAACATTTCCGGTTTGAATTTTAATCCAGAATTAGCTACCTCAACTCTTGCCTTTGCGATTCGTGTCATTGGGTTTATAAATGGGTCAATAAATGCAATTGTTCCTGAAAATGTTTCTCCTGGAAAAGATGCTACTGTATAGTTAATTTTATCTCCTTTTTTAACCCAACTCATATCCGATTCGTAAATTTCAAAAAGTACCCAAACGGTTGACAAATCAGCAACATCATATAAGGTTTGCCCTTTTTGAAGATAATCGCCAAGCTCTACATTTTTCTTAATAATATATCCTGAAACATCAGCATAAATAGGAAATCTATCTTGTGTTTTTCCTGAAGAAATAATACTGTTTATGGTAGCGTCTGAAACTTTCCAGTTTTTCAATTTCGATTTTACCGATTCGAATAATTGGGGCTGAATATCTTTTACACTATAAGCTTCAATAAGTTCTTGTTGTGCACTCGCTAATTCCGGAGAATATATATAAGCAACCACTTGACCTTTTTTTACATATTCGCCTACAAAAGAAACTTGAATTTTTTCAATACGACCAGGTATGTGTGAAGATTGACTATAAACTGTTTTCTCATTCACTTCAATTTTTCCATTCAGTGCTATTTCTTTGATTCCGTCCGTATTTCCTACTTTATAAGTAGAAATTCCTGCAATTATCATTGCCGATTCTGACATACTAATTGCTTCTGGGTCAATATCTTCATTACCAGATTCTAACGGAATTAAATCCATACCACAGATAGGACAATCTCCTGGTTCTGGTTGCCTAATTTGTGGGTGCATGGAACACGTCCAAACTTCTGCTTTTGATTTGACTTCTGTTTTATTTTCTTCCTCTTTAGTGTTTCCACCAAAGAATAGAGCACCTAATAATAGCCCAACTAATAAAGTTACTGCTAATAAGATTTTTGTTTTTTTATCTATTTTCATATGTAAATATTTATTGTTTTTTAAAGGTCATATGGAATCGCATTATTTTCATAGGTGTTTGCTTAAGCAAACTTTTGCTTAGTCGCGATTTCATAATTAAAATTGTTTTGCCGTTAAATAATCCAATTCCGCTAATTTTATATAAAAAGTACTAGTACTTGACAATTGCATTTTTTGATACTTTAAAAGCTCTTGTTGCATGCGTAATACTTCTTCAAAATCTTTATTCGCATTACTGTAATAAGCAAATAATAGATTCAAACTTTTGGAGAGTGTTAGTACTTGACCTTCATATAATTTTAATAAATCTCGTTCCTTTTCTAATTCAAAAACAAGTTTATAATATGTACCGTTTAGTTTGTTTTCATACGCTTCTTTTTGAAAAGAAAAACTTTCTTGCATTAGTTTTGCTTCTTTCGTTGCTGCATTGTATCTTTTTCTAAAGATTGGCAAACTAACAGAAACCATTGGCATGATAATATCTTTACCAGAATCTGGAAAATTATTCATTCCTTTCCCTACCAAAACATAATCTAAACCAAGACCTAATTTAGGTAAACCTTGCTTTCTGGCTACTTCAATAGCTACTTCTGAAGCTTGTTTTTTTAATTCAAGCTCTTGTAGTATTGGGTTAGTGGTTATAGAATCTTTGCGGTATTCCATTGGTAATTCCATAATTTGCAAATCTTTAGAAATAACAATTTTTTCATTGTACTTTCTATTTAATATACTATTCAACCAAGATGTTAATGCAGGTTCTTTTTTAGTTAAAATATCTAAATTAGTTTGTGCATCTTTTATCATAATATCCACACGCAAGACATCTACTAAACTTCCTTTACCATTTTCAAATTTCGCATTGGCAATATTTTTGTATGATTCTAGAATTTTGATGTTTTCTTGTTCAATATCTTTTAGTTTTAATAGCTCATACAAAGGATAATAAGCAGTAGCAACTTGAGAATACAATTGATTTTTAGCATTTAAAAAGGCTTGGTATTTACTTTCTGCCATTAAAGTTGCTGCATTTTTTTGAGCTTTTAAAGTACCAAACCAAGGAAACATTTGAGTTAATGAAAATCGCATGTTTTGAGGACCAAGTCTTGTTTCTACGGGTGAAATAAAATAACCCATAGAAAGATTAGGATCTGGTAAAGAACTCACTTGTGGTATTTTTTGCATGGCTGCTTCAAACTCTTTATACTTTGCTTTTAATTCTGGATTATTTTCTGCCGCAATAGTATAATAGTCGTTTATAGATTGGCCTACAACATTATACGCCATAAATAGAATTGATATTATTAGTATTTTACGCATTTCTCTTTTCTTTATTTTTAATTACTGTTTCTCTCCAATACGCTTGTAATACTGGCACTACAAACATGGTCATAATTTGAATGGTCATTCCTCCAAAAGTTGGAATAGCCATTGGAATCATAATATCTGAACCTTTACCTGTTGAGGTTAATACTGGAAGTAAAGCAATGATTGTTGTAGCCGTTGTCATCACAGCAGGTCTAACTCTCATTTTACCAGCTTCAACTACTGCATCACGAACACCAGCTATTGTTTGAGGATTTTTTTCTTCAAAAACTTGATGAATATAAGAACCCATAATTACTCCATCATCAGTAGCAATTCCAAATAATGCTATGAAACCTACCCAAACAGCTACACTTAAATTAATGGAATGCATTTGAAATAAATCCCTCATATTTACATCTGCTACTGAAAAATTCATAAACCAGCCTTGACCGTATAACCACAACATGATAAATCCACCTGCAAATGCAACAAATACTCCAGAGAAATGGATTGATGATGCAATAATGGTTTTGAATTGGAAATAGAGTAATAAAAAGATAACAACCAAACAAATTGGAATTACAATCGAAAGTCTTTTCATAGCTCTAATTTGATTTTCGTAGCTACCTGAAAATTTGTAATTAACTCCTTGTGGAACTATTAATTCGCCCGAATCAATTTTAGTTTGAATTGCTTTTTGTGCATCATTCACTACATCTACTTCAGCATAATTATCATTTTTATCAAAAAGTACAAATCCAACCAAAAAAGTATCCTCACTCTTAATTGCTTGAGGTCCTTTTTTGTATTCAAATTGCACCAATTGACCAAGTGGAATTTGTGCTCCAGTAGGAGTAGCTACTAATATTTTGGCCAATGCTTCAGGGCTATCTCTCAATTCTCTAGGATAACGAACTCGAATCGGATAACGTTCTCGACCTTCAACAGTAGAAGAAATTTTCATTCCGCCAATTGCAGTTTCAATTGTTTGTTGAATATCTTCTACATTTAAGCCAAAACGAGCAATTTTTTCTCTGTCAATGTTTAAATGTAAATAAGGTTTTCCTACAATTCTATCGGCAAAAACAGCTTCTTTTTTAACGGAAGGAACTTCCTTAATAATGGCTTCCAATTTTAAACCAAACTCTTCAATTGTTTTTAAATCGGGTCCAAAAACTTTTATTCCCATAGGTGCTCGCATTCCTGTTTGGAGCATTACTAACCGTGTTTCTATAGGCTGTAATTTTGGAGCAGATGTAACACCTGGTATTTTTGATACTTTTACAATTTCATCCCAAATATCATCAGGTGATTGAATTATATCTCGCCAATTTCTGTAGAAAGAACCATCATCATCTGGAATAAGATTCTTAATAGAAATAGCTTGTTTTAAAGCATCATCATGTGTAAGACTATCGCCAGATTTAGTGATAAAACGCCCTTTATTATCCGTCTTAAATCGCATTCGATGTCCTTTAGCATCCAAAATAAATTCCGGTTTGTAATTGATGATATTTTCATACATTGAAATAGGAGCAGGATCTAAAGCACTTTCTACACGTCCTAATTTACCAACAGCCATATCGACTTCGGGAATATGATTTAGAATCATATCCAATTGACCTACCACTTTTCTATTTTGTTCCACACCTGCATGAGGCATTGAAGTTGGCATTAATAAATAACTACCTTCATTAAGCGTTGGCATAAATTCGGAACCAATACCCGGAAATATGTGAGCAGGAACTGACCATACTTTTGAAGTTTTGATGTTCCAACCAATTTTATCAAATCCTTTAGCCACAAAACTAAAAGTGCTTTCAAAACCTATCCATACTAAAACGCCGAAAAATAATGTCATGATTGGTAACAACATGAATTTACCTTTATTTTCTAAACACCAACGCAGCACTCTTTCATAAGAACTGACAATATATAAAAGTGCTCCTATTATTATTCCTAACAAAACAATTACAAATAGATAATTACCAATTACGCTTATTTGTGGGCCTAAAGGCATCCATTCTTGTGTTAAAAAATAAGAAACAATAAAAACTACTATAACTAAATTAAAATGCTTTGTATAAGGTTGGAATTTTTCAGGAATTTTTTGATTAAACAGGTCATATAACCCCATTAAGGTTAATCCTAAAGGAAGCCAAATTTTGAAATAAATACTTAGTAAAATACCACCTGAAATAAATACATAAGACCAAAAACGTTTTACTCTTTTTTTATCATAGTCAATACCAAACAAATAGTTAGCTAAAGAAGGAAGTACTACAATTCCTAATACAAAAGCTCCTAACAGTGCAAAAGTTTTTGTGAATGCTAAAGGTCTGAATAGTTTGCCCTCTGCTGATTCCATAGCAAATACTGGAATGAAACTAACAACTGTAGTTGCTAAAGCTGTTGTAATAGCTGATGCAACTTCAGTAGTTCCTTCATAAATTACTAGCATTAATTGTTTTCCTTTTACTCCTTTATTCTTCGGCATTTCTAGATGTCGAATAATATTTTCGACAAAGACGACTCCAACATCTACCATTACTCCAATAGCAATAGCAATTCCTGATAAAGCCACTACGTTAGCATCTACTCCAGCATATCGCATGACAATAAAAGTCATTAACACACCAACGGGTAATAAACTTGAAATAATTAACGAAGCTCTTAAATTAAAAACTAAAAGTAAGACGACAATAATACTAATTAAAACTTCATGAGAAAGAGCTGTTTCTAGAGTACCTATAGTCTCTTGAATTAATTCTGTACGGTCATAAAAAGGAATAATGGTTAATTGACTTTCCACACCATTAGCTAATGTCTTTTTGGGTAAACCAGATGCAATTTCACTTATTTTAGATTTTACACCATTTATTACTTCTAATGGATTAGAACTATAACGTGCAATGACAACTCCACCTACAGCTTCTGCACCACCTTTATCTAAAATTCCTCTTCTAGTTGACGGACCTAAACTAACAACTCCAATATCTTTTACTCGAATAGGTACGTTATCTTTTACTGCAACAACAGCGAGTTCGATATCTTCTACTTTTTTTACATAACCAAGACCTCTAACTAAATATTCGGCTTGATTGATTTCAATTGTTTTAGCTCCAACGTCTTTGTTTGATTTTTGTACTGCAGTCATTACCTGCATCAAACTAATATTGTAAGCTTTCAATGCATCTGGATTGACATCAATTTGATATTCTTTGACAAATCCACCAATAGATGCTACTTCTGAAACTCCTTGCACAGCATTTAAACCGTACTTAATATAGAAGTCTTGTGCTGTTCTTATTTCTTGTAAATCCCATCCACCAGTTGGGTTACCATTTTTATCTCTTCCTTCCACTGTGTACCAATATACTTGTCCTAATGCTGTTGCATCTGGACCAAGTGATGGTTTTACATTTTCAGGTAATAAGCTATTAGGTAATGAGTTTAATTTTTCAAGTATTCTGGATCTTGACCAGTAAAATTCAATATCATCATCGAAAATTATGTATATACTTGAAAAACCAAAAATAGAATTACTTCTAATCGATTTTACCCCTGGAATACCTAATAAATAAGTAGTTAATGGATAAGAGATTTGGTCTTCAATATCTTGAGGTGACCTACCTTGCCATTGTGTAAAAACAATCTGTTGATTTTCACCAATATCAGGAATAGCATCTACCGCAACTGAATCAGAAGGCAGGAAAGGTATTTTCCAGTTAAATGGAGCTGTGGAAATACCCCATAAAATTAGCACCATCAGAATAAGTACAGTTACTAATCTATTTTCTAGGAAATATTTTATTATTTTATTTAACATCTGAATATAATATTTACAACCAACAAAAAATATTTATCAAGGTTTTTGATGAATATTTGTTGAATATTCCTCTAAAGTAGAAAATACTTTAGAGGAATAGGTTAATTACAATTTATTAAAGTACAATTACTCGCGGTCATATTGACAACATCCCGGAAGGTTGTCGTAATCCTCATCTTTTGCTTTAGCAAGTTCTGAATCATATCCAGCTTTAGCTATACGCTTTGCTATTTCATCTTTATTTGTTTTAGATTCATCATAAGTTACTGTTGCTATTTTATTTTCTTTGTTCCAAACTACTGTAGCAATATCTTTGATGTTTCCTGCTTTTTCTATCGTTTTTTTACACATTCCACAATTACCTGAAATTTTCACTTCCTCTGTTTTTATGTTTTTTGTTTGTGCGTTCATTGTGGTTGATAACAATACTGTGATTGCTATCATTATTTTTAATAATGATTTTTTCATTTTATATGATTTTAGTATTCAAAAAGATTTTTTTTTGAATGAATTTTTGAAATAAATTTAAATTGAATAGCAGCTATAATGAATTAAATAAGCATGTTTAACATGAGAATTTAAGATTCAAAAGACTGTTATAAAAAAATAGCAAATGCTATAAATTTGACATAAGTATGGCTGTCAAATTTTAAATTTAGCTTATTTTAGGAATAAGCCATATAGAAGAATGACCTTCTAAAACTGAAGGTGTTTTGTAGAAAAATTTAACTTTATTTAAAGATGTAAAGTTAAAAATACTATTTGATTTGTATGAAAGTATAATTGATGTTGAACTACTTATAGTAGTTGAAGGACAGCCACATTTTGAGTGACCACAACTTCCATTACATCCTTTATCATCATTGTTATTATCACAACAGCTTTTTTCTTTTGTTTTAGTAGTGGAAAGTTCTTTTTCACAAGATTGCTTATCACTACCACAAGCAAAAGTATTATTAGGAATAAAAAATATTCCTAAAAACAAAATTATTATGATGTAAGATTTTTTCATTTATTGTTCTAAAACATACCAAAGTTAATCAAAACAAATTAAATATTTTAAAAAAAATGTTAAAAATCAAGATTAAAACTTCATTCGTTGTATTCTAACTGCATTTAATATTGCTAATAAAGCGACTCCAACATCGGCAAAAACGGCTTCCCACATCGTTGCTAAACCACCAGCACCTAGAATTAAAACTATCGCTTTTACTGTAAAAGCTAAAGTGATATTTTGCCAAACAATTTTCTTGGTTTGTTTTCCAATATTTATTGCCATTGGAATTTTTGAAGGTTTATCGTCTTGAATTACTACATCTGCTGTTTCAATTGTTGCATCACTTCCTAAACCTCCCATTGCAACACCCACATTACTTAAAGCTACTACTGGAGCATCATTAACACCATCGCCCACAAAAGCAACCGTTTCGTTTTTGGCTATAATTTCTTTGACTTTATTTACTTTATCTTCTGGTAATAAATCGCCAAAGGCATTTGTAATTCCTAATTTTTGAGCCACAAATTGTACTACATTGTTCTTATCTCCACTTAACATAGTAGTTTTGATTCCTAATGCTTTTAATTTATCAATTGTGATTTGTGCATCTTCTTTTATACTATCTGCAATGGTAAGATAACCCACGAATTTTTTATCGTAAGCAACAGCAATCAGCGTGTAGACAATACTTGATGGATCAATATCATATTTAATAGAAAATTTATCCATTAGTTTGAAATTACCCACTAAAAGTTCTTTTCCATTTACATTAGCTTTTAAACCATGTCCAGCTATTTCTTCAACTTCCTTAAGACTGATTTTACTATCTATTTCTCCAACAAAATCATGTATTGCTGTTGCTACTGGATGCGTACTTTGACTTTCTAAAGCATTTACTAATTGAAGTATTTCATTTTGGTCAAAATCAGCTTTAAAAACGACTTCTTGCACTTTAAAAACACCTTCAGTCATCGTTCCTGTTTTGTCCATCACAACGTTTTGAATAGAAGCCATTACATCTAAAAAATTACTTCCTTTGAAAAGGATTCCGTTTTTAGAAGCAGCACCAATTCCACCAAAATACCCTAAAGGAATACTTATCACTAATGCACAAGGACAAGAAATTACCAAGAAGATTAACGCTCTATACAACCAATCGTTAAATACATAATTTTCCACAAAAAGCATTGGTACTATACATATTCCGATTGCTAAAAACACTACTATAGGTGTGTAGATTTTAGCAAATTTTCTAATGAATAATTCTGTTGGTGCTTTTTTAGATGTTGCTTCTTGCACCATTTCCAGAATTTTAGATAATTTACTATCTGTATAAGCAGTTGTTACTTTAACTTGCGAAACAGAATTCAAGTTTATCATTCCTGCTAAAACAATATCTCCTTTTAGTTTTGAATCGGGTTTACTTTCTCCAGTAAGAGCTGCTGTATTGAAGGAAGCTTTATCTGATAGTAATTCTCCATCTAAACCTAATTTGTCTCCAGCTTTAAGTTGGATAATATCTCCAATTTTAGCCGTTGAAGCTTTGATTGTTTTAGCTACATTATTTTCGAGAATAGTAACTTCATCTGGTCGTTGGTCGAGTAAGGATTTTATGTTTCTTTTGGCTCTTTGTACTGCTAATGATTGAAAGATTTCACCAATAGCATAAAATAACATTACCGCTACACCTTCAGGATATTCACCAATAGCAAAAGCACCAATTGTTGCTATTGACATTAGTAAAAATTCAGAGAATACATCACTTTTACGAATGCTTTGTATGGCTTCTATTATAACTGGAAGTCCTACTGGCAAATAAGCTGCAACATACCAAACTATTCTAACCCAACCCGTAAACCAAGATTGGGTAAAATAATTATCAAACCCAATAGCCAACAATAATAAGCCGAAACTTATTATTGCTGGTAAAAATAATTGGAATGTGGATTTTTCTTTTATTGAATGGTCATGATCATGTCCATCATCGTCTGAATGTTGTTCTTCTGCTTTATTGATTTTTTCTTCTATTCTACAGCATTCTGCTTCGTCTTCTGTTTTTTGTGATTTATTATCAGTCATAATAATTTATGTGTTTACGTTTAGTATTTTTTGAATGTCACCAGGAATTTCCATTGCTTTTAATGGTTGAACATTTGCACCACCAGTATTACCCACAGGAATGTGTCCAACAAATGATTTTACACCGCCTACCAATAATCTTGGTATTTGACCAACAATTTCTTTTGAACTTTTTATTTTAATTCCAAATTGTAACATTTTCCAATGAACAAATGTATGTTCATACGGATATTTTTGTCCGGTTATGTGTGCTCTTTCTAGATGAAACCAAGATTTTTGTAAATTATTTTCGTTACTATTTATTTTTGCTAATTCTAGTTCAGCCTTATAAAAAGGTTTCAATTTTGTGGGCATAATTGTATTTACTTTCATGTCTCTTTTTAGTTATAAATGATTAATGAACGTGTTCTCCACCACCTTTTGACGCTGCCAATAAATAGAATGCACCTTTAATTACAATTTTTGCATCGGCAGGAATTGCTTCAACAAATTTCACTTCGGTATACCCTAAATCTGTTGTTCCTGGTACAACTTCTATTGCTTTGAAATGTACTTCGTTGTGTCCTTCTTCCTCGCCAACAGCTTCTTCAGAATGTGCTTCGCCTTCTTTGTGTTCGTGCGCTTCTTTCTTACCTTTTGGAGTTTCTTCTACATGTTCTTCTTGTATATAAATATAATATTTATCTCCGTTTCTCACAACTGCGTCTTTAGGCAATGCTTGAACCGTTTGATTGGTAATGTTAATATTAGCTGCAACATACATTCCAGAAATTAAACCTTTTGTATCATTTTCATTAATCTTGGCATGTACTGCAACCGATTTACTTTCGTTTGAAAAGGATTTATTAATACCAAATATTTTTCCTTTAATCACTTTATTAGATTGATTGGTTAGAACGAAATCAACTTCTTGACCAATAGAAATTTTACCTAAATCTTTTTCAAAAACATTTAAATCAAGGTGCATTTGTGTATTATCAATAACTTCAAAAAGAGTAATTCCTGTGTCTGCAAAAGCTCCTTTTGTAATGCCTATTTTACCAACGTAACCACTTATTGGAGCAATAATTGGAATTAAAGATGAGTTTCCTGATAAACTTACATTTAATGCTTGTAATTTGTTTTTAGCGGCTTGTGCTCTTGCTCTTTCCACTGCCAATTTTGCTTTTACTTCTTGAAATACTTTGCGAGGATTTACATCTTCTTCACTTAATGTTTTTTGACGATTGTATTCCAGTTGCAAGTATTCAATATTCGCTACAGCAGAATTGTAATCTTCTTGCATTTCAGCAACTTCAAGGTTTTGAAGTGTAGCCAATGTTTTCCCTTTTGCTACATAAGTCCCTTCTAACACATATATCTCTTTAACAACTCCACCAATTAATGTAGAAACATTTGCCATACTTTGTGGAGGAACAGTTGTGTAACCATTAGCTTTGATGATTGTATTTAGGTTTTTCATTTCAATACTACCTGTTTCAATACCAACTGTTTCAAATTGCGTTTTAGTCAATGCGACTTCTGTTTCCGATTTTTCTTCTTCGTGAGCTTCTTCTGTTTTCTTTTCTCCGCATGAGTTTAGAATCAAGAGGAAAGAAGAAAGAAGAAAGATTTTAAAAAATGAGTTTATTTTATAATTTGGTTTTAAAGATATATTGATCATTATCGTGAGTATTAATTGTTATTGAAAGATGGAAATTGCATTTGTATGGCACTTTGATTGTAAGCGTTTACTGCTTCGATATTTTGCTTTTTAATATCAATGGCTTGATTAAGAAAACTTATGTAAGACCAGTAACTCATATCACCATTTGCATAACTTTTTTGAGCAGTAGTGATTATCTGTTCTGCATATTTTAAACCTTCATTTTCAAAATATTGTATTGCTTTTTGTTGTTTTTCAAATTGGTTTACTAATTGTTCTTTTTGCAGTTTTAAAGTCAATTTTGTTTTATCGAATTCTAATTGCGATTGCGACATACTGATTTCAGAAGCTTTGGCACGAGCTGTATTAGCTCCACTAAACAATGGAATTTGCAAACCAACCGTAAATCCTTGAAAATAAGATTCTTTGTTTAACGTTTGACCAAAGTAACCCAAGCCTAATTTTGGTGCTCGCATTTTTTTGAAAGTATTTGCTTCTTTTTCATAAACCATAGCTTGTTGGCTATAATAATCACTTACTAATGTTTCTACTTTGGATTCTTCTAAAACCGATGAACTAGCATATTTTAAAGAAGTTGAAGCTTCTGGAAGTATATCTTCATTTGTCTGAATAAAATACTGCAACTGCTTTTGATAGATTACTAAATCAAGAAGCATTTGTGCTTTTAAGGTTTCTATCTCCTTTACTTTAGCTTTAGCACTAATAGCTTCAATACTACCACTCTCACCAGTTTTAAATCGAAGCTCTGCATTTTTTAGAAATTTTGAATACACTTCATACAATTCATCATTTAACTTTTGGATTGAAATACCATATAAATATTGATAATAGGCAATAGTTACCGCTTTTTCAATTTCATATTCCGATAATGCTTTCCGTTTTTCAGCCAGTTTTGCTAATTCTTCCTGAAGCTGTCTGTTTGCTTTTGTACTTCCACCAATTGGAAAATATTGTTGAATGCTTACATTATTATCATAATCAACACTATTGAATTGTCCACCCATGTATTCAATTTGCAAAGGATCTGCTTGAAAAGCTGTTTTCTTAAGAACTGTTTGTTTTTCAATTTCCTTATCGGCAATTTTTAAATCCATATTATTCTTTTTAGCCATTGTTATAGCTTGTTCTAAAGTTATGGGTTTGCTGTTTTGAGCAAATGAAAGCGTACTTATAAATAATACGATTAGGGTAATGATTGAATTTGGCATTTTTTTTCTTTTTTTAATACCTTTCTCAACTAATAAATAAAGAATAGGTAGAACGATTAAGGTTAGTAAGGTTGCAGAAAATAAGCCACCAATAACAACCGTTGCTAGAGGTTTTTGTACTTCCGCACCACCACTGGTTGATAAAGCCATTGGTAAAAATCCTAAAGAAGCTACAGCAGCAGTCATTAATACTGGTCGCAATCTGGTTTTTGTTCCAATTAAAACGCGTTGCAATGGGTCTGTAATTCCTTCTGATTTTAATTGGTTGAAATAAGAAATCAGTACAATTCCATTTAGTACTGCAATACCAAATAAAGCAATGAAACCAATACCTGCTGAAATACTAAAAGGCATTCCTCTCATCCATAAAGCAAAAACACCACCAATTGCTGATAATGGTATGGCTGTAAAAATTAATACCGCTTGTTTCATGCTATGGAATGTGAAGAATAACAACACCATAATTAATGCCAATGCAATTGGTAAGGCTACAGAAAGTCTTTTGTTTGCTTCTACTAAATTTTCAAATTGTCCACCATAGGTTATATAATATCCTGCTGGAAGTTTATAATTAGTTTCTAATTTTTGTTGAATTTCTTCGACTACACTTTTTACATCACGACCACGAACATTTAAACCAACTGTTATTCTACGTTTTCCATTTTCTCGAGAAACTTGAACTGGTCCTTGTTCATATTCCACAGAAGCTACTTGATACAGTGGAACTTGCTGACCGCTAGGTAATGGTATAAATAAATTAGCAACATCTGAAATATCTGTACGGTTTTCGGCATTCATTCTAACTACAACATCAAAACGTTTGCTTTCTTCATAAATTTTACCTGCACTTTCCCCAGCAAAAGACGCTCTGACTATCTTATTTACATCTGTGATATTAAGTCCATATAAAGCTATTTTATCATAATCATATTTAATCGTAATTTGTGGTAAACCTGTTACTTTATCTGCTTTTAAGTCACCTACACCTTCAATTTTATTGACTTTTGAAATTAATTCTTTAGCTTTTACATCTAGTATTTCTAAATCATCCCCAAAAATCTTTATAGCAATATCACTTCTACTACCCGTCATTAATTCGTTAAAACGCATTTGTATGGGTTGCGAAACTTCAATATTAGCACCAGGAATAACTTCCATTTCTTCTTTCATTAGATTGGCTAAATCTTCCCAATTATCTGCTGATGTCCATTCTGATTTATCTTTTAAAACAATAATTAAATCACCACTTTCAATAGGCATTGGATCTGTTGGAATTTCTCCACTACCAATTTTTGTTACAATGGTTTTAATTTCTGGAAATTTTGCTTTTAGAATTTTTTCATATTTAGTGGTAGTTTCTATCATCTGCGTTAATGAACTTCCTGTCATTATCGTTGCATTAATGGCTAAATCTCCTTCTTCGATTGTAGGTATAAATTCACCTCCCATATTTTGGAAAACAACTAATGCCATTACAAATAATCCGACAGCAATTCCTAAAACTACTTTTTTGATTTGTAATGCTTTGTCTAAAAATGGAGTGTATATTTTTTCAAACCATGCCATCATTTTATCGCTAAAGTTTTCTTTATGCTCAGTGTTTTTAGATAAGAACATTGCACTCATCATAGGCACATAAGTTAAAGACAATACAAAAGCTCCAATAACAGCAAAACCTACCGTCATTGCCATTGGTTTAAACATTTTACCTTCGGTTCCAACTAATGCTAATATTGGCAAATACACAATTAAAATTATTATTTCTCCAAATGCTGCACTATTACGAATTTTGGAAGCAGATTTATACACTTCGCTATCCATTTCTAACTGGGTTAAGTTCTTTTGTCTTTTGAGTTTTTGTAAATGATGCATTGTGGCTTCCACAATAATTACTGCACCATCGACAATAATTCCAAAATCGATAGCTCCTAAACTCATTAAATTTCCACTTACACCAAAATGATTCATTAGAATAACAGCAAAAAGCATTGACAACGGAATTACCGAAGCTACGATTAGTCCTGCACGAAGGTTTCCTAGAAATAAAATCAATACAAAAATTACGATTAATGCACCTTCTAATAAATTTTTAGTAACAGTTCCTATTGCACTATCTACTAATTTACCACGATCGATAAATGCTTCAGCAACGACTCCTTCAGGAAGCGTTTTGTTGATTTGAGCCATTTTTTCTTTAACTCTATCGACAACTGCTTTAGAATTTTCTCCTTTAAGCATTAATGCCATACCTGCCACTATTTCACCTTTCCCATCTTTTGTAGCTGCTCCATATCGCATAGCATATCCTTCATTAACTGAAGCTACATCCCGAATTAAAACAGGTGCACCGTTTCTGTTCTTTACAACAACATTTTCTAAATCCTTACTTCCGGTAGCCATACCTACACCACGAATAAAGTAGGTCATTTGGTCTTTTTCAATATACGCACCACCCGTATTTTGGTTGTTTTTTTCTAAAGCTTCAAAAATTTCAGTTATGGTTACATCTAAACTCTTTAAAGTATTTGGTTTAACGGCTATTTCAAACTGTTTTAATTTACCACCCCAAGTTGCTACTTCTGCAACACCTTCAATTCCTTGTAATTGTGGAATGATAATCCAATCTTGGATGGTTCTTAATTTGATTGCATCGTATTTATCTTCATATCCTTTTTTAGCATATACATCATATTGATATATTTCTCCCAAACCAGTTGTAATTGGAGCCATTTCTGGAGAACCTGCATAAGCTGGAATATTTTCTTTGGCTTGGCTTATTCGTTGAAAAATTTGATTTCTTGCCCAATAAATATCTACATCATCTTTAAAAACAACAGTAACAACAGAAAGTCCAAAACGAGAAATACTTCGCAGTTCTATAACTTTTGGAATTGTTTTTAAAGATTGCTCTAATGGATATGTAATGAGTTGCTCAATTTCTTGACTGGCTAAAGTAGGTGCATTTGTAATAATTTGCACTTGATTATTAGTAACATCAGGTAATGCGTCAAGCGGTAGGTTTTTTAAAGAGTAGCTTCCCCAAGCTATTAACACAAGTGTAAAAAGTAGTATAATGAATTTGTTCTTTATACTGAATTGTATGATTTTGTCTAACATTGAAAATATTATAATGAATTAGAATTTAGCAAATTAAAAATTTGCCATAATTTGTGCTATGAACACAAGTTTCTAACCCGAAATTACTCGGGCTTCATTATGCTATTTGAGGTGGTTGCCAAATACTCCCAAAGAAATTGGAATACAAATTAGATTTGTAAATGGAGTTTAGCGTTTCAATTTCTTCAATTGAGGTTTGAAAATTAAAAACTACTGTAGGTACATAAGACAATACGCTTTGTCCACAACAGTTACAAATACAAAAAGGAGAACATGCATCATTTTCCTGATCGTGTGAATGATTATCAGAGTTTGTCTCTATTTTACTTAAATTATGCGTAAAATTAGATGCTTCCACATCTGCACATGGCAAACATGAAAGTACTACTAAATAGATTGATAATATGTAGCTAAAAATTTTCACAGCTGTAAAAGTAGTAAAATTATTTTTTAGTTTTTACGTTTTTCTACGCTTCTTTAGTATTCAACTTAAAACTAGAACTAAATTTATCTTTTAAAATACGCATATCCTCACTTACTTTTCTATCTAAAACTTTTGCGTAATGTTGCGTAGTTCTCAAGTTTTTATGACCTAGCATCTTACTTACACTTTCAATAGGTACACCATTAGTAAGCGTTACAGTAGTCGCAAATGTATGTCGGGCAATATGGAAAGTTAATTCTTTTTCAATTTCACAAACAGCTGCTATTTCTTTTAAATAGGCATTCATTTTTTGATTGGATAGGATAGGAAGTAATTTTTCTTGATTATTACTTTGAGGATGATTCTCGTATTTATCGATAATCATTTGGGTTACTGGTAAGATTGGAATTTTAGAAGCTGATTCTGTTTTCTGTCTATGTGTAAATATCCATTTCTCGCCATCAATACCGAAGCTTATATGCGACTTTGTTAAGTTTTTGACATCAATGTATGCCAAACCAGTAAAGCAGCTAAAAAGGAATATATCGCGAACAATAGATAACCTTTCTGTTTTAAATTCTTTTTCAATAATACTTTGAATTTCTTCTTCAGATAAATAAACACGTTCTACTTCTTTAACTTTTGATTTATAATTTGCAAATGGATTTTTATCTAGCCAGTCATTGGCCAAACATATCTTAATAATTTTATTGAAGTTCTTGATGTATTTTACTGCTGTGTTATTCGCACAATTTCTAACACTTCTTAACCAGAATTCATAATCGGTTATAAAAGCATGATCAATCTTGGTAATATCAATATCTGAAACATTGTATTTCCATTGCATGAACTCAATGGTATGTTTTAAAGAAGTGGTATAACGTTCTAATGTTCCTGGTGCATATTCTTTACCTACCAATTCTTTTATTTTGTTGTTGTGGTCTTGGAAGATAGGAACCAGCATTCTAGCTCTTTCATCTACTCCCAGTAACAAACTTTTAAAACTCTCGGCAGTAATTGGAATTTTTTTATGGACTAATTCCATTTGGGTATCAATTATTTGAATTTTCAACATATCCAGATGGCTATTTATTGAACGAGCCTCTTCTGAATTACCTTTAATTTTGTTGGATTTAGTGCACCATTTAGATGTTTCTATAAATCTATTGGTACTTAACTCAATCCTTTTTCCATTGACTGTAATTCTTGTGTAGATTGGAACTAAACCGTTAACATTGGCTTTTGCTTTTTTAGCATAAAAAAGAATAGAAACTTTTGCTTTCATAATGGTGACCTTTTTATTAGTATTAAATTTAATTTTAATATTCAAGGTTCACAAGATGTACAAGTTTTAAACTGGTTATTGAACTGGTTGTAACATCCTATGAACATTAGGTTAAGTTAAAAATCGGTTACCCAAAATATGAGTTTTTTAGGGTAACCGAATTTATCCCTTTAGGTTCACGAATTAATGAATGTTTTGAAGGTTGTAAAAATAAAAAAACCCTTAAAATCATACGATTTTAAGGGTTTTAATTCAATTTGCTTTTCAGCTCGCGGAGAAAGAGGGACTACAACTTTCCAAACTTCCAAAAAATGAATATCACCATTTATATACAATAAGTCAATAAAAACAATACTTTACAAAGGTTTTTAAAATAAAAGGTATTGGATAGCATTGGATAAATTAGGATAATTTTTGACAAATGTGGACTAAATGTGGACTAGATTTTGTATCTTTATGTAACTTAAAAAGGCAAAAATATGGCATCAATTTATCTACTAATTCAAAGCAAAAAAAGTCCTGCGGTTATTTATATTCGTTTGCGTGATGGCAGAACTTTAGACATCAAAGCTAAAACAAATTATCATATTGACCCAATCAATTGGGATGAAACAGAACAACGACCAACAAAGAAAGCTTTAAAAGATATTCATATTGCAAACCTAGATACAGATTTAGCAACTTTAAAAACGGACCTATTAAAAGAGTACAATAATAGCAAAGGTAAAAAAGTCGTAGATGCTGATTGGTTAAGAAATTTTATCAATCCACCACAGGAACAAGAAAAGCATCCAGATAAATTAGTAGATTATATTGATACATTCATTGAGTTTAAAAAAGCTGATGTAAAAAGCAGCACTGTAACAAAGTGCAATGTTATCAAGCATTTATTGATGCGTTATGAAAAAGAAACAAAGACTACTTTATACATTCGTGATATTGATGCTAAATTTAAAATGGATTTTGAAAAATACTGTATTAAAGTTGGTTATGCTCCAAACACTACAGCAAGAAACATTCGTTTTATAAAAACATTTTGCCGACATGCAAAAGCTAACGGAGTCGAAACACATTATCAATTAGATAGCATCAAAGCAAAATATCATAAAGTTGAAAATATATACTTAGATGAAAAAGAGATTGCAGCAATAGAAAAAATTGAAAGTAAGAAATTAACTGAAGGTTTAGAAAATGCACGTGATTGGTTATTAATAAGCTGTTATTGTGGTCAAAGGGTTTCGGACTTCTTACGTTTTGATAAATCGATGATTAGATACGAAAAGAACAAAGCAGGAGAATTAAAGCCATTAATTGAGTTTACACAGGTTAAAACAGAAAAGATAATGACTATACCATTGCATAAGAAAATCATTGAAATAATGAAGAAATACGATGGTAATTTCCCTAGAAAGATTTCAGACCAAAAATATAATGAACACATCAAAAAAGTATGTGAAGCAGCCGAAATAAACCAACCTACACACGGTACTTTATTTGACCATAAACTAAAAACAAAAGTTACAAAAGATTATCCAAAATATTTGATGGTTTCTTCTCATATTGGAAGAAGAAGCTTTGCAAGTAATAACTATGGTAAAATTCCAACCTCATTTTTAATGTACATTACAGGGCATACAACAGAAGCCATGTTTTTAACTTATATAGGGAAGAGCAACAAGGATATTGCAATGGAGTTAACAAATTACTTTTAATATTTGAGGGTTTTTCATACTTTCACATTTTTAAAATAATACCGCAAACTGATGGGTGAGTTAAGCGAGAAAGAAAAGGAAGTTTTAGACTTCCTTTTGGAATTTGTTAGCATGGAAATTTTTAGCATTGAGCAGCAAGAACGAGACTTGGGCAGACTTGACTATTCTTTATGTTCTGATGATAATGAAAAGCAAATAATTACTACTAAAAAGGTTCAAAAATTCAAAAAAAGAATAAGCAATTGCAATCCTATTATTGCAGGTTATCTAAACGCATTAACAACTCCTGATCCATTTAATACCGAATTTGAAGAATTACGTGAAAGAATTACTAAAAACTTTCTTCTATCTGAATACTATGAGTTATTTGAAGAATTAGTAAATAGTGATTTAAAAAAAATTGAACGTTATAAGTTTGAAAGTATAATCAAAAGTTTGGGCTATAAATACAAACCTTTAAAAGATTTTATTCAAGGGGTTTGTGATGTAAATAGTTTTTTCACTTATAAATCATTTATTGACATTCCAAACGATACTAATTTGAGTTATGAAAAAGTAGTCCAAAAACTTAATGATGCTTTTTTCAAATTAGAAGCTTTTATGAATGGAACTATAAACAATTACAAGCATTTTGACTTTAATACTGCATTTACAGAATTATTTTATTTCACAAGAAAAGAAGAAAACTATACGTATGACAATTGCAAACGTGTCGGACAATATTGGGGACTAACAGAGCAAATAAGAGTCGATTATGATAAAACTAACTTTGATAACGTAAAAGCTTACGAGAATAAAGCATTTTGCAATGATTGTAACGTAATTACATCAATAGCTTGGGACAGGATTGAAGAATTTAATTCTTTTCAAACTCCAGATGAAGTTGAAGAACAAACTAGAAAAAAATCAATTTCCGATTTAATGAGACCTACAACAATTAACCCAGTAATTGTAAAAGTAGAAAAAACAAATAATACTGAAATTTCAGAAAAAGAAGAAAATCCATATCCAAGAATATTTACAACTAGTAAAGCTTTCAATAAATTCAAAAATTTGGTAGAAGAATTTGGTAATGGAAATGAAAATTTAGCCAACTATAGTTTTGTATATCACAGAATGAAAAGAGACAATTTAATATTTGACGATTATCAACAAACACAATTTATGTACTTCTTATTAGATTTTGATATTAATATAAAAAGGATAAAACCTAAAACCCAACTAGGAAATAATGACCTTCGAGAAAGCATTTACAACAGAGTATAAAATGCTTTAATGTAACCGTGTCATAAAACACACGATTTCAATCAAACCACAACACGACTTCAAATAGAATTTTGACTTGTTAATCTTAAATATAACAAGTCATGCAAAACAATGCAATTTTACTTCAAACCCTAACTGTTGAACAACTACAACAGCTAATAGGTACATCCGTAAAAAACGGAATTCTTGAACTTCAAAAGGAGTTACAATCAAAAGACAATTCGGAAGAATTAATGACCAGAGACGAAACCTGTAAATTTCTTAAAATTGACAGCAGCACTTTATGGGCATGGACAAACAATGGTAAAGTCAAAGCTTACGGCATAGGTGCAAGACGTTACTACAAAAAGAGCGAGTTAATGGAATGTTTAACCCTATTAAAAAAGTAAGTTATGAGAAATTACGAAGAAAGAATAGAAAACATTTTAAAAAGATTAGACGAGCAAATGACAATTGTAGTTGCCAATTTAAAACTAAATGAAAAGATTGATCCCGAAGATGTGTTTTTTGACAATCAAGAATTTATGAAGCTAATGAACATTAGTAAAAGAACAGCACAAGAATGGAGAAACAAAAAAGTAATTGAATTTGCTCAAGTGGGTAATAAAATCTATTACAGACTTTCAGACATTAAAAAATTACTAAACGCTAACTATAATACTAAGTAACAATGGAACAGACAGCAAACAACAAACTGATGGTTAGTGTTTATAAAGAGTTTAAATACAACTTAGGAGAAAGAAATATTTTAGAAATTTTTGAAGAAATAAAAACCGATAAATACCAAAGCGAAATAAACTCTATCCGATATGCTTTGCACAAAGGGGATAAAAAAACAGCAGAAAAAATCAAAAGTGGATTGATTGGATTTACTGCATCCGGAACATTTGGAGAAAGCAGAACAAAGTCAAACATAATGACCTATTCGCAAGTAATATGTTTAGATTTTGATGACATACCATTAACCGAAATAAACAATCTTGTAACGCTTATAAATGGCTGTAGATACACGTTTGTATCATTTATAAGCCCAAGTAACGAAGGTTTAAAAGTATTTATTAAAGTCAATTCAAATGCAGCACAACATACAACAGTTTACAATCAAATCGCAAATTTTTATAAAGAGTTATCAGGTTATGATTTTGATGCAAAATGTAAAGACATTACCAGATTATGTTTTGTTTCTTATGATGCAGATTTATTTTTAAATGAAAATGCAGTAATTTTTGAAGTAAAAGACGAAGTAAAAGCAGTAAAATCAGAACCAAAAAAAGAAGCAAAACACAGTCTTACTACGGATGAATTATTAAATAAATGCTTAAAATTTACAGAACAAAAAGAAACATATCAAGTAGGCAACAGAAATGGTTTTATTCATCTATTTGCCAGCAATGCCAATCGCTACGGAATACAAAAAGAAGATACATTAGACTTTTGCATTACTAATTTCGATTTAGAAGAAAAAGAAATAAAAGCAACAATAAACAGCACTTATAAAAACCAAAGTGCCGACTTTGCAAAGTATGCAAACTTTGCAAACCTGCAAAGTTCCGTAATAGCAAACGAAACAACTATAGAAAGTAGTTTTGAGGATTATGAAGATTGTCTAAAAGCAACTCCAACAATTCCGCAATCGGTTTACGATAACCTACCACCTATTTTGTTTGAAAGCTGTCAAGTATTTACACAAGAAAGAGAAAGAGATGTATATCTTACAGGAGCATTGGCAATTCTTTCAGGTTGTTTACCTAATGTGTCAGGTTTATATAGTGGTAGCATTATTTATCCAAGTTTGTTTTCTTTCATTCTAGCTCCAGCAGCTTCAGGAAAAGGAGCGTTGAAATTTGCCAAAGCATTAGCCGATAAATACCACGATAAAACATTAGCACTTTCATTAGATGATAAAAAAGTTTATGATGAAAAATTATCAGCTTATAAAATGCTAAAAGGAAAAGGAAAACTAGAACCAGGACAAGAAATGCCAATGCCTCCAAAATTCAAAGTAGTTTATATTCCTGCAAACACAAGTAATGCAAAAATAATGCAGCACTTAGATTGGAACGATGGCAGAGGAATTATTTGTGAAACCGAAGCAGATACATTAGGTCAAACTTTTAAAAACGAATGGGGTTCCTATTCCGATATGTTGAGAAAATCATTTCATCACGAAAAAATATCAAAAAGTATTAAAACCGATGGAGAATATATAGAAGTAAATAATCCACAATTATCGGTTGCTTTGTCAGGAACACCAAAACAAGTATTTAATATTATTGCATCAGCAGAAGATGGCTTGTTTAGTAGATTTATTTTCTATGTTTTCAAAACAGATGCAGTATGGTTAGACCCATCACCAAAAGGAAATCCTGTAAACCTAACAGATTATTTTACAACACAATCAAAACTAGTTTTAAAGTTAGTAGAGTTTTACGAAAGAGACGAATTAATTTTACATTTAACGGATGAACAATGGGTTAAATTAAATACTAATTTCAGTTCTTTTTTAGAACAAGTAAATACTTTTGTTAGTGAAGATGCTTTAAGTGTAGTAAAGCGTTTAGGATTGATATTATATCGTTTTTGTATGATTTTCACAGCCATAAGAAAGTTTGCAACAAACGACTATCACAAAGAAATATATTGTTCAGATATTGATTTTGAAACCGCATTAACGTTAACTAAAACCTACATTCAACATAGTGTAATAATGTTTACTAATCTACCAAAACAAGGAGAACAAGGACCATTCAAATCAGGTGAAAATAAAAAGAAGTTTTTCAATGCATTACCTACTAAGTTCCAAAGAAAAGAAGCAGTAGAAATAGGTAAAAAATATGATATTGGAGAACGTTCAGTGGGTAATTTTCTAAAATCGTGTTTGAGTAAATATTTGAAACAACCTAAAACAGGGTTTTATGAAAAGGTTTGAAAAACTCATCTTTTACCTTATTAAATTAATTCCTATATTTGCCAATATGTGACAAGTCAATAAATAAACAATGAATAGTCAATTCGGAAATAAAATTAGAATATTAAGAGAAGAGCAAAAGATGCTATTACGGCAATTAGCACCATTGCTTGATATGGACACAGCTCAATTAAGTAAAATTGAAAGAGGAGAAAGAAACGCAAAAAAAGAAACAGTATTAAAATTGGCTGAAATCCTAAAGGTAGTTCCAGATGAATTGGTAACACTTTGGTTAGCTGACCAAATTTATGATGTGGTAAAAGACGAAAACACAGCATTAAAAGCAATGATGGTAGCAGAAGAAAGTGTTAAACATTCAAAAAAAGAAAAAGAATAAATGGAAATTGCAAAAATTAAGAAATACAAATTACCGAAGGAATCTTTACTATATGTTCAAGAGCCACAGTTAATGTTATTTGAAGATGAATTTAAAAAATTTGGTAAAAAAGATTTTATTGATATTGAATTTAGCCATAGAGGATATACTGTCAATAATAACATTGATGCAATTATTGATAGCAAAATACAAACAATTGGATTTTTCTCTGGAGCTGGAGGATTAGATATTGGAACTCAATTGGCGGGTTCTAAAGTTATTTCAAGTTTAGATTTTGACAGAGATAGTGTTGCTACAATGAAAAGTAATAATTATTTTTCTCATACAACTCATTTTCACAAAGACATAAAGGCGATGAATGCAAAGGATTATTCATCAATTATAAAGGAGAATAATCCAGAGAAATTGATATTAGTAGGTGGTCCGCCTTGTCAACCATTTTCAAAAGCAGGATATTGGAAAACTCACGAAAATAGATTAGGCAGTGATGATCCAAGAAATATGATTGGTCAGTATTTGAGAATGATTGAAGAGTTAAAACCTGACGGTTTTATTTTGGAAAATGTAGAAAGCTTACTTCATCCTAAAAATTTAGATGCAGTATCAGCACTTGAAGAGACAATTGATAAATTAGGTTATAACTATATAGTTTACAAAGCAAATGGTATTGAGTTTGGAGTACCACAAAAAAGAAAGCGTGTATTTTTTATAGCCTCAAAAAAGGAAATAAAAACAAGTCCGATTAAAACAAATGGTTCAAGCAAAGAAATTATATTAAATCCAAATCTTAAACCTTATGAACGTGTAATTGATTGGATTGGTAAATATGATGATTTTGCTTATAGTGATGATTATGATTCTACAGAGGGTAAATATTTTGAAGATTTATTAGCTGTTCCTCCTGGGCAAAATTATATAGCTTTAACTGAAAATAGAGGTTATCCAAATCCAAAATTTATTGCAGGTAAAAGATATTGGACATTCTTATTAAAATTGCATCCAGCACAACCATCTTGGACGATAATTGCATCACCGGGACATTGGGAAGGTCCTTTTCATTGGAATAACAGAAGATTGCGTTTAAAAGAAATTGCAGCAATACAAACTTTTCCAGAGGATTATAATTTTGTTGGTTCAAGAAGGTCTATTCACAAACAAATAGGAAATGCTGTTCCAACATTATTGGGTAAAGCGATGGTGGAACATTTAATAAAAAATTTATAATTATATGCCACAGATAATTAGTTTGTATTCAGGGTGTGGTGGTTTGGATTTAGGATTTAAAAGTGCAGGTTTTAAAACGGTTCTTGCAACTGATGTATGGGATGTTGCTTGTGAAACCATAAAAAAAAATAACTTATCAGATTTGGTAATAAATGATGATATAAGAAACATTGATTTTAAGGAATACAACGGTAAAGTTGTAGGTGTTATTGGTGGTCCTCCTTGTCCTCCATTTAGTCAGGCAAGGCATTATCTTCAAGATAAAAAGAAAGGATTTGAAGATGAGAAAGCTGGATTTGCTGTTCCAGAATATTTTAGGGTTATAAAAGAAGTGAATCCGAAATTTTTCTTATTCGAAAATGTTGATGGATTTATGTACAAAACTCATCAAGACGCTTTAGATTATTTAGAAAGCGAATCTGACCAACTTGGATATAATGTTACATATAAAGTTGTCAATTCAGCAAATTATGGTGTACCGCAAACTCGAAAAAGGTTTATTTGTGTAGGAGTAAAAAAAGAATTACCAAAATTCGAATTCCCTCTTGAAACGCATTGTGATCCAGAAAAGAAACAGCAAGGTAAAAGTAATTGGGTTACTTGTGGTGATGTTATTAGTGATTTTGATAATATTAATGAAGAAGAATTAGAACAAAAACCTGGTTCAAAGCATCATAGTTTAATGAAAGATATTCCTCCTGGCGAGAACTATCTTTTTTATACAGAAAAAAAAGGGCATCCAAAACCATTATTTGAATGGAAGTCGAGATATTGGACTTTTTTATTGAAATTAACACCTGATAGACCTTCTTGGACTATACAAGCGAGTTTTTCAAATAATCAAGGTCCTTTCCATTGGAAAAATAGATTTTTGAGAATTGAAGAGATAAAAAGAATTCAAACAATAGATGATAATTACAAATTAGAAGGCAATTTTAAAGAGCAGTGGAGACAAGTAGGCAATGCTGTTCCTTCAAAACTAGCCGAAATATTCGCAAATAAAATAAAGACCGATTATGAGATATGAATTAAATTTAGAATCACAAATTGTTCAATATGATGGTGCTGTTCAGTCAATTGCAGACAAGAAAGCTATCTTAACACAACTCTTTTCACAAGGTGTATATGAATGTACATCCATAAGTAATGATGGTTGCGAATGGACAATTGAATATCGTAATACCGTTAATAATATACAAAAAAACATTGTTGTTTATTATGGTAACATCAGAAATGAGGAGAGAAACGATAGGGAGAAAAAAATCCAATTAAATGGTAAAGACCCAAGAGCAAATCCAAATTTAAGTATTATTTTAGGAGTGTATTGCTATGAAACAAATGATGTTTTAGAGAATCTTGTTTTTGCAGGATGGAATATTGATCCTGATACAAATTATCCGGGAAACCCAAGTATAAGAGGTTTGAATATAGATTCGTTACAGAAAGCAAGATTTAATGGTTTGTATAAACATAATTTTAAAAATAATTATGTGTGTACTTTTAGACCTGAATACATTTTTTATTACATAGAAAATATCCAATCAATACATAATTCATCGGATGATGTTATAACTCCAACAGTATCAACAAGCTCACAAGATGTAAACAACGTAATATATTACGGTTCACCCGGAACAGGAAAATCTCATAGAGCAGACATTGAAACTAATGGTAAAGAAGTACAAAAAGTAACTTTTCATCCTGATTATGATTACCACTCATTTGTAGGAGGTTATAAGCCTACAATGGACGGAGATAAAATTGCTTACAAATTTGTACCTCAAATCTTCACTAAAATTTATGTTGATGCTTGGAAAAATTTAGTTTCTACTGATGAAACGAAACCTTTCTACTTGCAAATAGAAGAAATCAACAGAGGAAATTGTGCTGAAATATTCGGAGATTTATTTCAATTATTAGATAGAGACAAAGATGGTTTTAGTAAATATGAAGTTACTGCTGAAGAAGAACTTTGTAAGTATTTATTAAGTGAAAAAGGATTTGGAGGAAATCATCCAGGAATTGAAAATGGTAAACTTCGTTTCCCAAACAATTTAAAAATAATTGCAACAATGAATACTTCTGACCAATCATTATTTCCGATGGATAGTGCATTTAAAAGAAGATGGGATTGGATATATGTTCCAATAGATTACAACTGTTCTTCTTCTGATTTTATAATAAAATTGGATAATAAGAGAGGATATAGTTGGTTAGAATTTCTAAAAATAATCAATGAAGAAATATTTGAAATTACTAAAAGCCAAGACAAGCAAATAGGAAATTGGTTTATTGATGCTCAAAATTCTGGAAAAGTAATTTCAGAAAGCACCTTTGTAAACAAAGTTATTTTCTACTTGTGGAATGATGTTTTTAAAGATGAAGAAAATACTATTTTCAAGTCAGCCGATGGCAAGAACCTAACCTATACAAGCTTTTTTGAGAATGGTACTTCAAATAATTTAGTTAGTTATATTCTTGAAGAACGATTAAAATTAATTGATGTAAATACAGCAGAACCAACTACAACAGAAGAAGAGTAATGAGAATATTTATTGAAGGAGAATCTTATGCTGCAGACATTCTAAAACCCATTTTTGGCGATAAATTTTATATGCCCAATGGTGTTAATGGAATTATTGATAATGTGGGTTATTACCATAGTATCGATAATGAAGTAATTTATTTACTACCAAAAGTGTTTATTGATACAAAAGGTTTAATCTTAAATAAATATCCTAAAGATTTATTTGCTGAAAATAGTATTGATGATGTAATAGAATCTCAAGATGAATTAAACTGGTTAAAACGGTTTCTAATAATTTTCTACAAAGGATTAATTGAATATAGAATAAGATATAAAAACACCATTCAATCAAAAGGCGATGTATTGCAATTAAGTTCTTCTTTAGGCGAAAATGAATACTCGTTTTTGGATATTGTTTTAAGCTTTGTAAACTTTCATAAGAAGAATAAAAACACAATTCTATTCATTCATAAAAAGCAAATTTCAGCAAAGCATAAAAAAGTTAATTGGGGTAAAACAGTTAGAAAATCAAATCCCTTTGTTACCAATGAGGGAATACCTATTTATTCTGAACTCAATGTAAAGAAAAAATATATCGATACAGAGGAAGAATTGTTATGTATGTTTTATTCGGTTTTAAATCATTTAAAGACAGAATATAATTTCAGCATACAAATTGATGAATCTTATACAATTGCCAAAGGAAGTGCTTATGAAAAATTAGCTGCCAATGCTCCAAAAATATTAAAGAAGATACGCTACAAATACTTTTCAGATACATTAGTAAAAATGTATAAATTATTGGAATTGTATTTTTCAAAATCAAATAAAGTTTCAATTCAGAATAAGAATGAAGATTTTATTATGGTCAAGTATTATCATTTGATATTTGAGGATATGATTGATAAGCTGATAACGTCGAAAATCGATACCAAAGAAACAAGCAAAGGAGTTTCGCTTAAAAAGTTGAAAGAAAATAAAGATGGTAAAATTATTGACCATTTGTTTGAGTACGATTCTTTAATAGATCGTGACGAAAGTATTTTTTACATTGGAGATTCAAAGTATTATAAAACTAATAATGAAGTTCAAGAGAACTCCATCTATAAGCAATTTACTTATGCCAAGAATGTAATTCAATTCAATATCGATTTATTGAATGAGGGCAAAAAAATCAACAATAACATTCGATACAGGGATAAAGTTACTGAAGGATATAATATTACTCCAAACTTCTTTATTCAAGGCGTAGTAACGGATATTTTTAATTTTGACGATGATAAACTTGCAATCGATTTTGATAAGGGAATTAAACATTCTTATCATTTTAAGGAAAGGATTTTTGATAGAGATTCCTTGTTCGTCAATCACTATTCAATAAATTTTCTTTTTGTTTTAAAATCCTATACCAATAAAAGTTCTTTTGAATTAGAGAAATACAGAATTGAAATTCATAAGAAATTCAGAGCCAATTTTGTTTCCTATTTAAAAAAGCAAAACTTGTTTAAATTCTATCACACAGAATTTGAAAGTAAACAATTATTGAAGCAATTTATAGATACAGAATTTAGAAACTTAACAGGTAGAGTTTATATTTCAAAATCAAATGATAAACGTTTAATACTTGCTGTAAATGGTTCTGATATTGAGTTAAAAGAATATTTTAATGATTGGTATGATACATCAGAAAGAAAGAGGTTTATTTTTTACGCATCAAGGAGTTATGGTAACATTATTTTCTCAGAAATGGAATTAAAATAATTCATAAAATGATTAAATTAATTATGTAAAGAAAATCAAACTAATATTTACAATAAGTTTACAAATTATAAATTATGGCAAAGCAATTAGAAATATTTGATTTATTTAATCAACCCGAGTATTTTATTTTTTCTGAACTATTCCCCGATACAGAATCAGACGAAATAGAGTATAAATCAGCTCACGGTGGTTTTCCTCACGACTTTTGGAAAACGTATTCAGCTTTTGCAAATACAGGTGGTGGTGTAATTGTATTAGGGGTAAAAGAAAAAAACAATCAATTTTCTTTTGATGGTTTAGAAGAAGAATTAATCGTAAAATATCAAAAAGAGTTTTGGAATGGTGCTAACAATCCTAGTACAATTTCTAAAAATCTGCTAAAAAATGAAGATGTAAAGCAATATGTTGTTGAAGGTAAAAAAATAATTGCGTTTAATATTCCGCCAGCTGATAGAAACTCTAAACCAATTTACTTAACAACAAATCCATTTAAAAACACTTACAAAAGAAACTATGAAGGCGATTACACTTGTAAAGATGAGGAAGTAAGAAGAATGTTAGCAGATGCAGATTTATCATTCAGTCCTGATAGCAGAATACTAGAAAATTACTCATTAGATGATATTGATTTACCTTCATTAAAACAATTTAGACAACTATTTGCTTCTTTAAAACCAACCCATACTTGGTTGACATTAGAAGATATTCCATTTTTAGAGCAATTAGGAGGGTACAGAAAAGATAGAAAAACAAAAAAAGAAGGTTTTACTATTGCAGGTATGGTTATGTTTGGTAAGTATTTAAGTATTACTGATGAAGAATGTTGTCCTAAATTTTTCCCTGATTTTAGAGAATTACTTGCGGAAAATGATGACACTCGCTGGTCAGATAGGATTTATCCTGATGGTACTTGGGAATGTAATTTATTTCAGTTTTACAAGTTGGTTTATCCAAAACTTATATCAAGATTACCAAAACCATTTCAACTTATAAAAGGACAAAGACAAGATGAAACGCCTGCACATACTGCTTTAAGAGAAGCTTTTGTTAATGCTTTAATACATTCTGACTACAGTGCTCCAGGTAGTATAATTATTGAATGCAGAGCAGAATCTTTTACGTTTACCAATCCAGGTACATTATTAGTTACTTTATCACAGTTTTATAATGGTGGAATAAGTCAATGTAGAAATACAAACATTCAAAAGATGTTTTTAATGATAGGTAGTGCTGAAAAAGCAGGTAGTGGTGTAAGTAAAATAATTTCAGGTTGGGTATCTGCCCATTGGAGAAGACCTTATGTTTCTATTGCCACTGAACCTGATAGAGTTATCCTTGAAATGCCAATGTTTAGTGTGATTCCAGAAAACACATTATCAGAATTAAAAAAACTTTTTGGTGAATCTGTTGAAGCATTAGGTAAAGATGAATTAGCAGCTTTAGCAGTTTGTCATATTGAAGGAGATGTAACTAATTCTAAATTACAATATAACATTGACAAGCATAAATCTGATATAACTAAACTGTTACAAGATTTATGTAAAAATGGTTATTTAGTATCAGAAAATAAAAGTCGATGGACTACTTATCACCTTAATACTGATTTTAATTCAAACTCGCATTATTCTAAAAATGATGATAGCTTAAATGATGATAGCTCAAATAATGCAAGCTCAACTAAATTAATGTCAGATAAGGATTTAGTTAACTCGTCAAAAGATTCAAAAACAAATGATGATAGCTCAAATGATGATAGCTCAATTATTAAAACAATAACGAAATTACAATCAGAAATTATAGAAGCTTGTTCTGGTGAATATATTTCAATAGAAGAAATTGCAGAAAAAGTTCAACGTTCAAATAGTCATTTAAAAAATAAAATTGTACCTGAAATGGTAAAAGCAGGCTTATTAATTCGATTACACACAAAAATAACTCATCCTGATCAAAAGTACATTTCAAAGAAATAAATTTATATTACCTCATTCATCTGCACAAAAATTGCTCCTAGTCCAAGTATTCCTAGCATCAATTATTTGTTTGCTTCATTTCGTTAATAATTATTCAATCAATTTTAAATAAATTAAAATAATCTCAATTGATATGGTACATTATATTTTGTACAATATTTTATTCTAAATTCATTCCAATCATTGCACTCAATCATTAAATCTATTGCTTGATTAATAAATATCTCCAAATTCATTCTTGATTCTGTAGTTAGATGTTGATGATGTTTATTTTTTCTTATACCTGGCAATATATATGGATTTATTATTCTTAGTAATGGTAATACTTCATTAGAAAATCTGTAATAAATAATTTCATTTGTATATCTACCAACTTTCCATTTTTTATGCGAAATAGGATTTTCATATGGCCAAGAATTTAATCTGTAAATCTGTTGATAGTATTCCTGTTTAAATATTACCTTGTAATCGGATGGTTCTCTTAAAATTTGATTGTCTAAATGCTTTACTTTCCAAATGTCCTCAATTGAAGATAATAATCTTCTTTTTTCATTTTCTGCATCAAGCTCTTTGTCAGAGAACTTATCTTTAACTAAAGACTCTGTCTGTTCTAGTATAAATCTTTTTAAAGATTCGTTGTTTTTGGTTTCTTGTAATTGCTTTTGCTTAAGCAATTCATCATCTGAGATAATTGTCTTCTTCATTTTATTAACTGTAAATTGTATTTCTAATTTTTTTTATATGGTCTGAAAATGAAGTACCATTTTCAAAGTCATGTTGTAACTTAGACTTTAATTTCTTAATGTCTGGATTGTGTTTTTTTGCTCTTCCCCATGCGTATTTATCTGTTTTAGGTGCATCATAGGCATTAAAAACATACACAAAACTAGGATCTATATTATTATTTAAAGCGTAACTTCTGACTAGATTATCATTATTAATAAATAATGAAGATTCAATAGTCTTAGATTTAGAAAATAAATATTCACGTGCAAAGTCATCAGCAGCTTTTTCTAATGGTGATATACTATCTAATCCTAATTCTTTTGAAATATGTGGATCAGAAATTTTTATATCTTCCCAATCAAAAAGGACATGATAAAGTTCATGAATCAACCCAAACCATAAAGTTGGGTAGAAACCAACATAATCAGTTAAAGCGATACATGGTTTATCATTAATTGTAAAAGTAGCACCTCTAACATGGACTGATGGGAAAGAAGGCACAATAACAACTGTAATTCCAATATTAAAAAGTTGCTTTATTACTTTGATTAAACCATTTTCAACATCCATTGATTGCCATCTTATACTTGGGAAATATTCAATCAAATTTTCTCTGTTGTAAATATTTGGGTTTCTTAGCTCTATACATTTCTGCTCAGCTAAATATATCCAATTATTTAAACTACAATTACTTTTAGCACGTTTTCCTGCACTAAAGGCTATACTTATATTAGGTTCTTTATATTCAAAAATAGACCTTAAGCCAAAGTAATTGCAAATTGAATTATTAATCTCGGTGTAATTAGTTAAAGTTTTTATAAGCCCAACTTTTCGTAATTCTGCTAAATCAAACTTTTCATTAATAAATTTCACTAAATCACCAGAAACTATATCATTTAAACCAATCGCATGAACCTCTTGTACTTTTTCTAAATATAAATTAACAACTTCATCTAATTGTATACCTAGAAAATTAGATAATTTAACAAGTTGTGTATAGTCTATCATTTTCTGTTCTCCGGTAATGATACCATCTAAACTTCTAGCAGACATTCCCATAATGTTTAATGCTGTTGTTTTAGGTATTTCAAGGCTTTCTAATCGGTTTAAAAAAAGCTCACTTAATGATTCCTTAACCTTTACTGGTTTAGGTTCAAAAAGTCTTTTTAGTATTTCGTCGCTATCGTGACTATTGTATTGCATAAGATGTATCAATGTTTATACAAAAATAAGTTATATATCCTTATAAAACAAGGGTTTTTTAAAATAAAATGTATCAATACAATCTTTTTTTTGTTAAGTAATGTCTTTGATGCAATACTCCCTAATTATTGTTTTTAAAGTTTATCAATTAAAATCATTACAAAGTATATGATAAAATAAAATACAACATAAAACAGCAATTACGATTATCGACATAACCATAAATAAAAAAATAGGAACGCTATCGCTGACCTTTTTGCACCCACCCAACCCAACGCTCTGCCAACGCTCTAGTGGTTTTCTCCCAACGCCATAAGCACTTGTTTTTTCCCCAGCTGTGCAAAGCATTTTTTGCCTGTTTTATCTTTCCAACCCAATCGCGCATAAAACAGGCAAAAAAAGCCCTGCACTTTCCCAACGCTCGAAAAACAAAAGCTTCCCAACGCTAAAAACCACTCCCAAGCTATTTTACATAATGAAGGCAACATTATAGTTCAAAAAAAAGCGTTAATATTTTCGATGGTTTTTTTTTAGAACTATAATTTCATTATGTAAAATATCCGCTCAGCCAACGCTCCCACCCAAAAGCGGTAAAGTATTTGCATTGTTTTTTGAAGATGCCATTACGTTTTTAAACAACATTTCTATTAGGTAAAAAATATCCATTCCAAAAGAAAAATCAGGCATCCTCAAAAATCAAATTTGCCCACAAGAGTATCGTTTTTTATTTGCCAGAAGAGTAGTAGTAAATTGCTTTTAAGCTGTCTTGATGCTAACCAATACTAAACAACAATTCCATAAAGAGAGAAAACAAATTTTCAACAGAACCTATGAAGCATCAAGCCAACAATAAAAGCAATCAGAAAAACTCGTTAAGCAAATAAAAAACGATATCCTTGTTTCGCTTCTGCCCACGCACTAGGTAAGTTCAGTTGGGGAAATCTTCCATTTCCCCAAACCCCTATGGATGCAATTTTTTTTAAAATAATGCTAGAAATTTTTCACTCCGATTGACGAATAGCGGTAGGCATTATTTCAAAAAAAACAGCTCAAATTGAAGCTTATCCGAATGTTGGTTTTTGAATGGAAAGTTTAGGGCTTCCTTGCGATTATGGAATGGATAAAAAAACGATTATTCTTTTTTAGTTTGATTGGTGGTTATTCCGTACTTATTTGCACCATAACTCCCATATAAGTCCGCATTATAGACAAATTAGTGCAAAATAAAAAACCCACTCTTTCGAATGGGTTTACTTTGCAACATTGCAGACTTTGCAAACTTGCAAACTGATGGTCTTTTTAGAATACTTCTTGAACTTTCATTGCGTTACCTGCATTGAATAAGTAGTAATTTCCGCTAACTTCTTGATAAAATTCGATACCAACACAACCCAATACAGCAATATTTGAAGTTAAGGTTGGAGAACCTGGCAAAGAAGCAGTAATATCAATTAAAGAAGTTACAGCATTAACAGGAGTATAAGCAGAATAAGCAATATCTGATAACTCATTTAAGATTGGTTCAGCTGGTTCATAAGCACTAGTAGCAGGATTATAAACAAAATCTGAAACAGCAGCTAAAGCGTTGATAATTCTAAAATGCGTTGCACCTGATGGAACATTTAAAAAACTTAAAGGATTAAAAGCAGGTAATGATAATGTACTTTCATTTCTATCAACTGTTGCAGTCAATGTAAATGGAGCACTAAGAATACCATTAAAAGAAATGTTTTTATTAAAATCCAATCCTTTCAAATATTGAGGTTGCTGCGAAATCAGAATAGCTCTTTGTCCTCTGGCTTCTGAACCATCTTCAATATTTATTTTTTTCATAATAGCAGTTAATCTACCTGTAAATTGACTATCAGTCATTTGTTTCATTAAAGCTGATAAAGCAATTCTAACAGATTTTCCTGCCATTGCACATGCTGCAAATTCAGACATGTTTTCACGAGTACGAACAAAACCAGGTGCAGTTTTAACTTGTTCTGCTGTTGGTCCTCCTTTTAATCCAGCAAAGTAACCTGTGTTACCTTTAATTTTAAAATGTCGAACTTCTCCAAGAGTTCCAACATACTTTACATGACCTTTTTGTCTTGCCATTTTTTTAAATTTTAAATTAATATTATTTCAAAAATTTTACTTAAATTTAACACGTAAAACATTGACAAACAACATATTAAATAAAGCAATGTGAAGCATTTTAACGCTAACGAAATAACAATCAAAAAAAACCTTCTTAAAATTATAAAGTTTGTTGATGGTGATGGTATTATTTTAGAAGATATTATTTCAAAAAAAGAATTTGAAGTTAGATTTTTAGGTATAGATGCACCCGAAATTAATTATTGTAAAAAGATAAAACAAGATGAAAAAGAGTTACAACTTCCAGCTGCACTATTAATAAAATTGGGTTATTTATCATTTAACTTTTTAAAAGATCAAGTTAATTTGGGCGAATATTGCACATTAGTACAGGAGCAAAATAATTTAGTTGATAAATATGGTAGACATTTAGGCTATCTTATTTTAAATGATGGTAGAGTTTTAAACGAAATTATGATAAAAGAGGGCTATGCAAAGCCATATAACGAGGTTTTCTGTGAAATGCTTCCAATGTATCAAGAGTGGAATTTACAAGCTAAAAACAGCTTAAAAGGATTATATTCTTTAGTGAATAAATTTTAAAATGATTGTAGACTAAATGTGGACTAAAACTACAAATAAAAAACCCTAACTTACTGACTAACAGTGGTTAGGGTTTTAATTAAGCGGAGAAAGAGGGATTTGTAACACCTCTTTCAAGCCTTTAATTATAAGGCTTTATAACTTATTCAAAATGAGTGCACCGAATTGTGCACCTTTAAATTTAAATCAATTTATTACTTGTATTGATAGTATCAAAATTAATGAATTGTAATTAAAATACCAATTAAATAGTTCAATATTTAGTACTGTTTGCTTGAAATTTATCCAATAATTAAAGGCTCTACTTGTTCATATTTTAAGCTAGTGTACTGGCAGAACTCTTCTATGCTCACAAACTCATTTTCAAGCTTTGAGAGGTCTTTTCTAATCTTTTGCAACAATCTTATGCTTTGACGGTAGGACTTGCCTGTAATGCGTTGTATGTCCTTTGGGTAGATGCATATGCGTTTGGGTTCTGTTCTCATACTTTATCCTTGGTTATGACTTGGCTTTGAGTAGTCTTTGGGTTGGACTTGGGTTTACTTTTCAAAATTTAAAGTTACTGAAAAATATGTTTCCATTTATGGGTGCAATTTACTTCAATTTTGATGGTGTTTTAAGTGTCATTTGTGTTGATATGTGACATTTATACCATTGATTGTCATATGGTATAGCTTCGTAGTGTGAATTTTTAGTTTAAGTGTAATATTTGCCTTGAAATCAATCGAAAGGGTGGCAACCGAATGTGGATTGAGGGAGTGTGAAATTGATTTTTGAACTTAAATTTTTGACATTATGGCTAGACAGAAAGGCATAATTAAATTAAAAGGTACTATCGGGGATATTACCTTTTACAAAACCCAAGACGGACACTTAGCGAGAGAAAAAGGCGGTATTGACGCTAGTAGAATCAAGAGTGATCCTGCGTTTCAGAGAACGCGTGAGAATGGGGCTGAATTTGGCCGTGCAGGTGCTGCCGGAAAGATTCTTAGAACTTCTTTGAGAGCATTGCTTTTAAATTCTGCTGATAGTAGAATGGTGAGCAGACTTACTCAAAGAATGGTGAAAGTTATCCAAGCGGATTTGGTTAGCGAAAGAGGTTTGCGGAATGTAATTGATGGTGAGGCGGAATTACTTGCTGGATTCGAGTTTAACATTCGTGGAAAGCTTGGAACAAGCTTGTATGCACCTTTTGCGGGAGCAATTGACCGAGTAACGGGAGAAATCTCTGTTTCATTGGCTCCGTTTGTTCCAGCAAACATGATTGCAGCACCAACTGGAACGACTCACTTTAAAATCATTTCTGCGGGAGCAGAAGTAGATTTTGAAGCTGAAACGTTTGTGGTGGAAAACTCTGAAACTGCTATTTTACCATGGGATGCAGCTCCAACAGTTGCCATCAACCAGGTGAATACTGTTACACCTAACAGTACCAAACCTTTGTTTTTGGCTCTTGGATTAGAGTTCTATCAAGAGGTGAATGGGCAAATGTATCCGTTGAAAAATGGAGCGTTTAATCCACTTTCTTTGGTGCAGGTAAGCGGTCTGTAATCAGTAGTTAGAATTTAAAATCATCGAATTTAAGTATGGTTTTGCTTTTAACTAGAACTTATTTCCCTGAAGGAACAAATGGCAAACTCGAATGTGAGGGTCAATTGATTAGTTATACAATCGAATTACCTTGGAAGAATAATGAAAGGCGAGTTTCCTGTATTCCTGAAGGGGAATATTTTATAGAGAAGCGGTACAGTCAGAAGTTCAAATGGCATTTGCATGTGCTTGGAGTAGACAACAGAAGTTTGATTTTGTTTCATCCTGCTAATAATGCGTTAAAAGAATTAAATGGTTGTATTGCACCGGTAACGAAGTTATCGGGTCCAGGTTTAGGATTGTTATCGCGAAAAGCTTTTGAGAAACTAAAAGATCAAGTTTATAAAGCTTTAGATAGAAAAGAGTCTGTTTTATTGATTGTTCAATCGACCTACCAGAAGTAGGTTTTAATACTTAGCCTTATGAATATAGCTAAACGAGCGAAAGCTCCCACCCCTAAGTTTTTCAAGATTTTGCGTACCATTGGATTGGCTTTATTGGGCATTAGTGGTTCAGTTATGGCTGCACCAGTAGCTTTGCCTTCCGCTGTGGTAACCGCTGCAGGATATATAGCTGTTGCCGGAGGTGTGATGTCGGCAGTAAGTCAAGTTACTGTTGATGATTCTGCTAAAAAAGAAGCGGAAGAAGAAAACACCACCCAAGAGGATAAACCAGATGGCTAATTTTGACAATACGTTATCGTTGAAGATTGGCACTGCAGGCGGGACTTTGTTAAGCATGGCTCCGAATATTGCCTCTGTTGATATCTTGCGAACGATTATTCTGGCCATTATTGGTGCAATTGTTAGTTTTTTTGTAACCTTGCTACTGAAATGGATGACAAAATCTAAAGAAAAATAAATTTGGTTTTGATTGGTAACCTTTACCGAATTATGAGAAAGCCTAGTCGTATAGCATCGGTTTTTTTGTTTTATAAAGTGTGATTTTGTAAAAATTTTCGTCTCAGTTTACTTTAAAAAAAAATAGTTTTATGAACTAAAATAGCAATTCGTTATTTCTTTTCGGCTGTTAAGCGTACAATTTCTACAATTACTTCTACTGCTTTTTGCATACTTTCTACGGGAACATATTCATATTTTCCGTGAAAATTATGACCACCAGCAAAAATATTCGGACAAGGCAAACCTTTGTAAGACAATTGACAACCATCGGTTCCTCCACGAATGGGTTTAATAATTGGTTTGATGTCTAAGTTTTTCATGGCTTGTTCTGCAATTTCAACAATATGAAAAACGGGCTTTACCTTTTCTTTCATATTATAATATTGATCTTTCATTTCAATAAGGGCAATATCTTCACCAAATTGTTTTTGATATTTTTTATTGAATTTTGCCGTTAAATCATGTAAAAAATCTTTTCTTTTTGCAAATAATTTTTTGTTGTGATCACGAACAATTAAGGAAACTGTACTTTCTTCTATACTTCCCGTTATTCCCGTTACATGAAAAAAGCCTTCATAGCCTTTGGTAAGTTCGGGCACTTCTTTTTTAGGTAACTTCGAAATAAATTTAGCTGCTAAAAGCATAGAATTTATCATTTTTCCTTTAGCATAGCCAGGATGAACGCTTTTTCCTTTAAACGTTATTTTGGCACCAGCCGCATTGAAATTTTCATATTCTAATTCGCCAATTTGACTGCCATCCATTGTATATGCCCAATCTGCACCAAATTTTTCAACATCAAAATGATGAGCTCCACGACCAATTTCTTCATCAGGAGTAAAACCTACTCGAATTTTTCCGTGTTTAATTTCAGGATGTTGAATTAAATATTCCATTGCAGTGACAATCTCCGTAATTCCTGCTTTGTCATCGGCACCCAATAAAGTGGTTCCGTCTGTAGTTATCAGTGTTTGTCCTTTATATTGAAGTAAATCTTTAAAATAATGAGGAGATAAAATAATATTTTCTGCTGCGTTCAACACAATATCATTTCCGTCATAATTTTCAATAATTTGCGGTTTCACATTTGCACCAGTAAAATCGGGCGTTGTATCATAATGCGATACAAATCCAACCACAGGAACCTCATGTTCCACATTACTTGCTAAGGTCGCCATAACGTAACCATTTTTGTCAATGGTAACGTCTTCCATACCAATTGATTTGAGTTCTTTCACTAAGTTTTTGGCTAAAACCAGTTGTTTTTTTGAACTTGGCGTCGTATCAGAATTTGGATCTGATTCGGTATCAATGGTCACATAACTAATAAATCGGTCAATAATATGTTGCATAATGTTGTGTTTTATTTGATAATATTTTTCAAGACTACTTTTGATTGGTAATTTAAAACTTCTAGCGTTATTGGGATTTGTTTTTCAGTTTTTCCTTCGATAATATATAATTTTGCACCACCTTCTTTGATATTACTTTTACCAAAATCAACATCGCCATAAAGCAAAGTATTTTTAATATCAATAGTATCTATCCATGTTTCTGCCAAAACTTCGGATGATTTTTCAGAATAATGAAAAGGCTTACTACGGATGTCTTTAAGCACACGACAATTTGGAAAATAGCAAAACGTAACGTCTCTCGCTTTTGCTTTTGCACCTAAAAAATAGATTAGAAAAATAACGCCAAGAAGCAATCCGAAAAGAAAAAAAGCAAAACGCTGATAGAACTTCATTTGAAAATGGTTTAACAACGCAAAAGTACGAACTTATCCCTAAAACACAATCAAATTAATGTCACTATTTGGCATATCAAACCAATCACCAATCGATTTATTGGTTAAAATTCCATGATAAAAATAGATTCCATTTTTTAAACCACGATTACACCGAATAGCACTTTCAATTCCGCCATCTTCTGCGATTTGAATTAAATAGGGAGTCAAAATATTACTGATAGATAACGAAGCTGTTTTGGAATATCGCGATGGAATATTAGGGACGCAATAGTGAATTACATTATTTTTAATGAAAGTTGGTTTTTCATGCGTGGTAATTTCTGAAGACTCAAAACAACCACCTGTATCGATGCTCACATCTACTATTACTGCCCCTTTTTTCATGTGTTCTACCATTGTTTCGGTCACGATGATTGGGGTGCGATTTTGTCCACGAATCGCTCCAATGGCCACATCGCAACGTCGCAACGCTTTTAAAAGTGATTTTGGCTGAATGGTTGATGTAAATATGGGTTGATTTAAGGTGTTTTGTAAACGACGTAATTTGGTAATGGAGTTATCAAAAACTTTGACACTCGCTCCTAAACCAATAGCAGTTTTTGCTGCAAATTCGCCCACGGTTCCAGCTCCAATAATCACTACTTCTGTTGGAGCTACACCGGTTATATTTCCAAAAAGCAGTCCTTTTCCATGCTCATTATTAATCATTAATTCTGCTGCAATTAAGATGGAAGCTGTTCCTGCAATTTCGCTTAACGATTTGACAGCGGGGTAGGAGCCATCATCATCTTTTATAAATTCAAAAGCAAGAGCGGTAATTTTCTTTTTGGCTAATTTTTCAAAGTACTCTTTTTTTCGAGTTTTTAGTTGAATGGCAGAAATAATAACCGTATTGATATTAACCATTTCAATTTCTGCAGTAGTTAGCGGTTCAACTTTTAGAATCATCGGACAACCGAAAACTTTTTTAGGGTCTTGTGTAATTTCTGCCCCTGCATCACTGTACTCTTTATCGCTGTAACTGGCAGATTCACCAGCACCGGCTTCAATCAAAACACGATGACCGTGTGAAACCAATGAACTCACCGCATCTGGCGTCAAGCAAATTCGACGTTCTTGAAAAGAAGTTTCTTTTGGAATGCCGATAAATAATTCACTTTTGTGACGGGCAATTTCAAGTTTTTCTTCTTGTGGAATCAATTGCTGTTTTGAAAAAGGAGATAAAGCCATAACTAATACTGTACTAATAAGTGTCTAAATTAGCATAAATTTTGCAATTAAAATATTTTTTTTTCAGGAACAGCTTCTAATTGAAAAGAAATTTTTAAAAAAGAGTGATTTAGCTGATTCGTATTTTTCGATTTCCGTTTTCAAGTACTTCTAAGGTAATAACGCTGTGGTTTTCAGGGATTAAGTTTGGAATTTTTTCTGCCCATTCTATAAAGCACCAATTGCCAGAATATAAATAGTCTTCTATTCCAAAATCAAATGCTTCTGATTCATTTTTTAGGCGATAGACGTCAAAATGATATACCAAACCGTCCTTTGCTTGGTATTCATTAACCAATGAAAAAGTCGGACTCGAAGTTGCTTTTTTCACTCCTAGAGCTTTTGCTAATGCTTTGATTAAAGTGGTTTTTCCCGCTCCCATTTCACCGTGAAACAAAATGACTTTTGCTAAATTTTGATTGAGGATTTGTTGAGCAATGCTATCTATTTCATTTAAATTATAAATATATTCCATGAAAATGAATCAGTTAAAAACGATTTTAAAAATTTATTTAGGATTAAAAACTAAAAAGGGAATAATCATCTCTTCTAAAGAAATTCCGCCATGTTGATACGTATTTCGGTAGTAACTGACGTAGTGATTAAAATTATTTACATAAGCCAAAAACAAATCGCTTTTCGCAAAAATAAACGAACTACTCATGTTAATAGCAGGAAGTCCAATTTTTTTGGGGTCTTTAACGGCGTACACTTCTTTGTCTTCATAAGTCAGACTTCTCCCTGTTTTATACCGAAGGTTTAAACTCGTGTTTTTATCGCCAATTACTTTAGATGGATGTTTCACATTAATCGTTCCGTGGTCGGTTGTTAAAATTAATTTGAAACCCATTTGTTGTGCCAGTTGAATCATCTCTAAGAGAGGCGAATTTTTAAACCAGCTCAAGGTCAAGGAGCGATAGGCTTTATCGTTTGAAGCCAATTCTTTCACCACTTCCATTTCTGTTTTAGCATGTGAAAGCATATCTACAAAATTGTAAACAATCGTTGTTAAGTCGTTGTTTTTTAATCCTTTAAAATTGTCAACTAGTTTTTTTCCGTCTTTAAAATTGGTGATTTTATAATATTCACTTCTAATATTTAATCCCAAGCGTTTTAATTGAGCAGCTAAAAATTCTCCTTCATATAAGTTTTTTCCGCCTTCTTCGACATCATTTAACCAATATTGCGGAAATTGTTTTTCCATTTCTAACGGAGTTAAACCCGAAAAAATAGCGTTTCGAGCATATTGCGTTGCAGTGGGCAGCATCGCATAATACGCCATTTCTTTTTCAAGTTTATAGTGGTTATTCACTACACTTTCAAAGGCTTTCCATTGATCATATCGCAAGTTATCAATCACTACAAATAGTATAGGTTTGTCTTTTTTGACTAATTCTGGAACGACATATTCTCGAAATAATTTGTGTGATAAAATGGGTTTTTCTGCTTTATCTTCAAACCATTTTTCGTAATTTTTTTCGATGAATTTTCCAAATTGCGAATTAGCTTCTGCTTTTTGAGATTCTAGAATAGAAATCAAACCTTGGTCTTCAATATTTTCTAGTTCAATTTCCCAAAAAATTAATTTTTTATAAAGTTCGGTCCAATCTTCAAAACTATTCACCATGGCCAAATCCATTGCGATTTTTCGAAATTCCTTTTGATAATCTAAGGTTGTTTTTTCTGAAATCAATCGCGAGTGATCGAGGTTTTTCTTTAAAGCCAACAAAATCTGATTGGGATTGACCGGTTTAATCAAATAATCGGCAATTTTAGAGCCAATGGCCTCTTCCATGATTTGTTCTTCTTCACTTTTGGTAATCATGATAATTGGTACCGCTGACTTTTTTTCTTTCATTTCAGAAAGGGTTTCTAATCCGCTCATACCGGGCATATTTTCATCTAAAAAAACAATATCAAATTGATTTTCATCAAAAATATCAATAGCATCTCGGCCATTATTACACGTGGTCACGGCATAGTTTTTATTTTCTAAAAAGATAATATGTGGTTTGAGCAAATCAATTTCATCATCTACCCAAAGAATTTTTATTTTGTCCATAAAATGGTTTGTTTATTTAAGGTGCAATTTAACACTTATCGAACGCTAGAAGTATTAAAGTTATTGTAAAATTTAAAGCTATTGCCAAAGATTAAAATTCAGTATATTTGTTTTCTCAATTTTAATTTACGTGAGTCAAACGAATAAACTTAAAATTTTTAACGATCCAATTTATGGATTCATTACTATTCCCAACGAATTAGTTTTTGATTTAATTCAGCATCCTTATTTTCAACGTTTACGGCGTATATCCCAAATGGGAATGGCTTATTTGGTTTATCCTGGTGCACATCATACTCGTTTTCATCATGCGTTAGGAGCCATGCATTTAATGCAAAAAGCGGTTGAAGTGCTTCGGTTTAAAGAAATTTCTATTTCTAAAGAAGAAGAAATGGCACTTTATATTGCCATTTTATTGCATGATATTGGACACGGACCTTTTTCGCACGCAATGGAAGAAAGTATCGTAGAAAAAGTGCATCATGAAGCTATTTCTTTATTGTTTATGAATCAATTAAACGATCAATTTGAAGGTCAATTGAGTTTAGCTATTCAGATTTTTAAAGGAGCGTATTCCCGTAAATTCATGTTGCAACTCATTTCTAGTCAATTGGATATGGATAGAATGGATTATCTAAAACGCGATAGTTTTTATTCTGGGGTAGCCGAAGGAAATATCAATTCCGAACGATTAATTCAGATGCTCAACGTGGTGGATGATACCTTAGTGATGGAAGAAAAAGCCATTTATTCTATTGAAAAATTTTTGATGGCCAGACGGCTAATGTATTGGCAAGCTTATTTGCATAAAACAAGTTTGGCAGCAGAACATATTTTAACGCGTACTTTGAAAAGAGCGAAAGAACTGACTCAAAAAGGAATGGTTTTACCCTGTAGTGAGTCGTTACAGTTTTTTTTACAACATAAAATAGAAGAAGAAGATTTTACGAACGAAAGTTTAGAAAAATTTGCTCAACTTGATGATTTTGATATTATTTGTGCCTTAAAAGCATGGCAAAGTCAACCCGATTTTATTTTAAGTTCGCTTAGTAAAATGATTATCAATCGGGATTTGTTAAAGATAAAATTAAGCAATGAAAAGTTTGATAAAGAGTTGTTAAAGACCTATAAACAAGCGTTAACGGATATTTATCCGATTACTTTTGCTGAAGCCAGCTATTTTGTTTTTAAAGGAAAAATTAAAACCATCGGTTATAACAAAGAAATTGAACCCATCCGTATTTTAAAGAAAGATAAAACGGTAGAAGATGTGGTCGATTCATCAGATCAATTAAATTCAAGAGCCTTTTCTAAACCAGTAACGAAATACTACTGTTGTTTTCCGAAAGTACTCTTAGAAAAATAAGTTTAAATAGTAGTTTTTTTATATTTTTGTCGGAATGAAGTTTACTGCAACACAAATAGCAACCATATTAGAAGGCGAAGTCATTGGAAATCCCAATGTAGAAGTCTATAAACTATCTAAAATTGAAGAAGGGTCAATGGGCTCACTTACTTTTTTGGCCAATCCTAAGTATGTTAATTTTATTTATTCTACCAAGGCATCGCTCGTAATAGTTAATAAATCATTTGAACCAGAATTTGAAGTGTCTGCTACGCTGATAAAAGTAGACGATGCTTATAAGTCTTTTTCAAAGTTATTAGAATACTACAACCAAGTGAAATTGATGAAATCTGGAATTGAGCAACCATCTGTTATTTCAGAAGGCGTAACTTATGGTGAAGGCTTGTATTTAGGAAGTTTTTCTTATGTTGGAAAAAATGTAAAAATTGGTTCTAATGTAAAAATTTATCCCAATAGTTATATAGGCGATAATGTGATTATTGGCGACAATTGTGTCTTTTTTGCTGGAGTTAGAATCTATTCTGAAACAGAAATCGGAAATAATTGCACAATTCATTCCGGAACAATCATCGGTTCAGATGGATTCGGATTTGCACCAAAAGAGGATGGAACATATGATAAAGTTCCGCAAATTGGAAATGTCATCATAGAAGAAAATGTCGAAATTGGTTCTTGTTCTACGATAGATCGAGCTACATTAGGCTCGACTATCATCCGAAAAGGAGTGAAGTTAGATAATCAAATTCAAATTGCTCATAATGTTGAGATTGGTGAAAACACTGTGATTGCAGCACAAACGGGCATAGCAGGCTCTACTAAAATTGGAAAAAATTGTATGATTGGCGGACAAGTTGGCATTGTCGGACATTTAACCATAGGCGATGGTGTTCGCATTCAAGCCCAATCTGGAATTGGAAAAAGTTTAAAAGATGGCGAAACCGTTCAAGGGTCTCCCGCTTATAATTATGGTGATTATAGTAAGTCCTATATTCACTTTAAGAATTTGCCGAAAATTGTGAATGAATTAGAAGATCTTAAAAAAACGATAATAAAATAAACATGGAAAAGTCGGTAAAACAAAAAACCATAAAAAATGAAATCACGTTAAAAGGGGTAGGTTTACATACGGGTCTTGAAGTGACCATGACGTTTAAACCAGCACCAATTAACAATGGCTTTAGTTTTGTTCGCGTAGATTTAGAAGGGCATCCTATTATTGAAGCCGATGCTACGTATGTTGTCAATACGCAAAGAGGAACGAATTTGGAAAAAAACGCCGTAAAAATTCAGACCTCAGAACACGTTTTAGCGGCTTGTGTAGGCTGTGATTTAGACAATGTTATTATTGAATTAAATGCTTCAGAACCACCAATTATGGATGGTTCCTCCAAATATTTTGTCGAAGCTTTAGAGCAAGCAGGAATTGTAGAACAAGATGCCGATAGAAAGGTTTATGTGGTAAAAGAAGTTATTTCCTATACCGATGAGGCGTCGGGAAGTGAAATTCTTATCATGCCATGTGATTCTTATCAAGTAACTGCAATGGTTGATTTTGGTACGAAAGTACTAGGTACGCAAAATGCTACTTTAAAATCGATGTCCGAATTTAAAACAGAAATTGCCGATGCAAGAACATTCAGTTTTTTACATGAATTAGAATCTTTATTAAACAATGGTTTAATTAAAGGAGGCGATTTAAATAATGCAATTGTTTATGTGGACAAAGATATTTCTCCAGAAACAATGAATAATTTACGCGTTGCTTTTGGAAAAGACAAGATTTCTGTCAAACCAAATGGGATTTTAGACAATTTAACCTTGCATTATCCAAATGAAGCAGCACGACACAAATTACTTGATGTGGTGGGCGATTTAGCTTTAGTCGGCACTAGAATTCAAGGAAAAGTTATTGCTAACAAACCAGGGCATTTTGTGAATACACAATTTGCTAAAAAACTTTCAAAAATAATCAAGATAGAGCAACGGAATCAAGTCCCAACCTATGATTTACATCAAGAACCATTGATGGATATTCATAAGATTATGGCTATGTTACCACATCGTCCACCTTTTTTATTAGTGGATAAAATTTTTGAGTTATCTGATAAACATGTAGTGGGATTAAAAAATGTAACAATGAATGAACCCTTTTTTATCGGACATTTTCCTGATGCTCCAGTAATGCCAGGTGTTTTAATCATTGAAGCCATGGCTCAAACGGGTGGGATTTTGGTGTTGAGCACCGTTCCCGACCCAGAGAATTACTTGACTTATTTTATGAAAATTGATAATGTTAAATTCAAACAAAAAGTATTGCCAGGTGATACCTTACTATTTAAATGTGATTTAATTTCGCCAATTCGACGCGGAATTTGTCACATGCAAGCCAATGCCTATGCCAATGGTAAATTAGTTGCGGAGGCAGAATTAATGGCACAAATTGCAAAAAAACAATAAAAAGTATAAAAGAATAGGTGGTTGGTCGCAGGTAATTGAAATGCCTACAATCCACAACCTAAAACCTAAACTATATGAATCAACCCTTAGCCTATGTTCACCCGGGAGCAAAAATCGCTCGAAATGTAGTTATCGATCCGTTTACAACCATTCACAATAACGTAATTATTGGCGAAGGTACTTGGATTGGCTCTAATGTTACCATCATGGAAGGTGCCCGAATTGGAAAAAATTGTAATATTTTTCCAGGTGCGGTGATTTCAGCAGTACCACAAGATTTGAAATTTGGCGGTGAAGATTCGCTAGCGATTATCGGTGACAATACTACCATAAGAGAATGTGTAACTATTAATAGAGGAACCGTTGCCTCTGGTCAAACCGTTATTGGCAATAATTGTCTAATCATGGCCACGGCACACGTCGCACACGATTGTCATATTGGTGACAATGTAATTATTGTAAATGGCGTTCTTTTAGGAGGCCATGTTACTGTTGGTGATTTTGCGATTATTGGCGGACTGTCTGCGGTACATCAATTTATTAGCATTGGAGACCACGCCATGATTTCTGGTGGTTCGCTATTGCGTAAAGATGTTCCTCCCTTTACAAAAGCGGCAAAAGAACCTTTGTCTTATGTCGGAATTAATTCGGTAGGCTTAAGAAGAAGAGGATTTTCTACCGATAAAATAAGAGAGATTCAAGAGATATATAGAATTTTATATCAAAAAAATTACAATACAACCCAAGCATTAGCTAAGATTGAAGGAGAAATGGAAGCCACGCCAGAACGAGATGAAATTTTAGATTTCATAAGAAATTCTTCCAGAGGAATCATGAAAGGGTATACAGGAGTTTAAAAAATTAAAATAATAAAAATAAAATAATGGCAAGTACATCAGATATTAGAAATGGATTATGTATCAAACACAATCACGATATTTACAAAATTATTGAGTTTCTTCACGTAAAACCAGGTAAAGGGCCTGCTTTTGTTCGAACTAAATTAAAAAGTTTAACCAACGGAAAAGTGTTAGACAATACGTTTTCTGCTGGACACAAAATTGATGTGGTTCGAGTAGAAACACATACCTTTCAATTTTTATATGCAGAAGGAACAGATTTTCATTTTATGAATACCGAATCATTTGAACAAATTACCTTAAACAAAGATATTTTGGATGCTCCAGATTTATTAAAAGAAGGAACAATGGTGATGGTTCAAATTAATACAGAAACAGATTTACCTTTGTCTGTAGATATGCCCGCTTCTATTGTTTTAGAAGTCACCTATACCGAACCAGGAATGAAAGGAAATACGGCTACAAACGCAACTAAACCTGCACAAGTAGAAACTGGAGCTTCTGTCAATGTTCCTTTATTCATTAATGAAGGAGATAAAATCAAAATAGATACAGCTTCTGGAAATTATATGGAAAGAGTAAAAGAATAGGTGAATGCCAATTCAAAATCAATATTAAAACAAAGAATTTATGAAGTTTTCAAAAACGTATTCGCTTAAAGCTATAGCTCAAATTATTGGCAGTGAATTTGTTGGAGACGAAAACTTTCCTGTTCATGGCATGAATGAAATTCATGTTGTAGAAACCGGAGATATTGTATTTGTAGATCATCCCAAATATTATGACAAAGCGTTGCAATCTGCTGCAACTGTTGTTTTAATAAACAAGAATGTAACTTGTCCAGAAGGCAAAGCGTTGTTGATTTCTGATGATCCTTTTCGAGATTTTAATAAATTAACTACTTATTTTAGACCGTTTGTGCCTTCTAAGGAAACTATTTCAAGTTCGGCACAAATTGGAGAAGGAACTAAAATCCAGCCCAATTGTTTTATCGGAAACGAAGTGAAAATTGGAAAAAATTGTTTAATTCATGCCAATGTAGTTATTTATGACCATTGTATCATTGGCGATGACGTGGTTATTCAAGCGGGAACAATTTTAGGGGCAGATGCTTTTTATTATAAAAAGAGGCCTGAAGGTTTTGACCAATTGCAATCCGGCGGTCGCGTAATTATAGAAGATAAGGTCGGAATTGGTGCTTTATGTACTATCGATAGAGGCGTAACGGGTGATACAACTATTGGTGAAGGAACAAAATTAGATAACCAAGTACATGTTGGTCACGACACCGTTATCGGAAAAAAATGTTTAATTGCGGCTCAAACCGGTATTGCGGGTTGCGTAATTATTAAAGATGAAGTAACTATCTGGGGCCAAGTAGGTACCACCAGTGGCATAACTATAGGTTCAAAAGCTGTCATAATGGGACAAACTGGCGTGACAAAATCGATTGAAGGAGGAAAAAGTTATTTCGGTACTCCAATTGAAGAATCTAGAGAAAAACTAAAACAACTAGCCAATATCAAACGAATTCCTGAAATGTTGGAAAAATTAAAATAAAATGAGTCCAAAAGAAATAGTTCTTGATTTTTATAATTCTGATGCCTTGTACAATAGTACAACGTTAGAAAGTTTTTTGCATGAAGAGGTAATTTTAGAATGGAACAGTAGTAAAGGTTTTGTCAAAAAAGATCGTGCGGGCTTACTTCAAATGGCGAACGATTTAAAAGTTGGCTATGAAACGTTTGTGGTGCAAATTCACCATATTGTAGCAGAAGATAATTTAGTATCAGTTCATTATACCCATTTTGGCACTACGATAGAAAACCCACATCACATCAATCGGTTGGCCTATTTCTTTGCTATTTGGGAAGTTCGCGACGGTAAATTATTCCACGGCTATCAAATGAGTCAGTTGCCATAAACCAAAACGATAAAATAATATTAAAAACGATAAAAAAGTAATTGCTATCTTTGCGTAAAATATTACTTTTGCAAAAGAAATTTATAATCAAACAAACATAATTATGAGCGTTTTAGTCAATAAGGATTCAAAAATAATTGTTCAAGGTTTTACAGGAAGTGAAGGAACTTTCCACGCTTCTCAAATGATTGAATACGGGACCAATGTGGTTGGTGGTGTAACACCAGGAAAAGGTGGAACAACCCATTTAGATCGTCCGGTTTTTAATACAGTTCAAGATGCTGTTGAACAAGTTGGAGCAGATACCACTATTATTTTTGTACCGCCAGCCTTTGCAGCCGATGCAATTATGGAAGCAGCAGAAGCTGGAATTAAAGTGATTATTACGATTACTGAAGGAATTCCAGTAGCCGATATGATTAAAGCGTATGCTTATATTAAAGACAAAGATTGTCGCTTAATTGGACCAAACTGCCCAGGTGTTATAACGCCAGGAGAAGCAAAAGTTGGTATTATGCCAGGTTTTGTTTTCCAAAAAGGAAATGTGGGTATCGTTTCTAAATCAGGAACGTTAACTTATGAAGCAGCTGATCAAGTGGTAAAACAAGGATTAGGAATCACTACTGCCATCGGAATTGGTGGCGACCCAATTATTGGAACAACAACCAAAGAAGCGGTAGAATTATTGATGAACGATCCAGAAACAAAATGTATTGTGATGATTGGTGAAATTGGAGGTCAATTAGAAGCCGATGCCGCACAATGGATTAAAGCAGACGGAAATCGTAAACCAGTTGTTGGTTTTATTGCAGGGGTAACAGCTCCAGTAGGTAGAACAATGGGTCATGCTGGTGCAATTGTTGGTGGAGCAGATGATACAGCAGAAGCAAAGAAACGCATTATGAGAGAATGTGGAATTCATGTAGTCGATTCGCCAGCAGAAATTGGTAAAAAAGTAAAAGAAGTATTAGGATAAAACCTTCAAATAAAAATGATGATAAGCCTTGAAAATTCAGGGCTTATTTTTTTTGAATAAAGTATTGACAGTAATAACAACAACAAGTAAACAATGTATAAAGAAGTAAATAAATTTAAAAATAGTGGAAGTTTTCAGTTTTCCCCTTCAGATGAATTAGAAGTAGTTTGTAATGCTCCAATGAATGCCAGTGGTGTCTTTTTGGTCTATGCCATTGAAGAAGAAGAAAAGGTTTTAATTATGGTTGGTTCTACCGGAACAGTTCAAAACGACGGTACGTTAAAAGCCAAAAACGGCGGTCTTTTTGATAAAATTGTAAACGGTCATCAATTTGCAAAAACAGCTCGCAAATATTCATGGAAAACACAATTAAAGCTAGAAAAAATAGAAGCGGTAGAGGTTTTTTGGTATGAAACCTATACTGATAAAACAAAAGTGATTCCAACATTTGTCGAAGCACAAATTTTGCAATTGTACTTAAAAGAAAACGGGAAATTACCAAAATGGAATGTGGCTTTTTAATATTTTAGTATATAGAGTGCAAGCCTTACTTTTAGTAAGGCTTTTTTTGGTTTTAAAGGGTTGATATTAATATATTTGCAATCTAAATATTTGTTATGAAAACTAACTACTTATTGATTATTGGCTTATTCTTTACTAGTCTCTTAAGTGCTCAAATTCTCACTATTCCAGATGTGAATTTTAAAAATAAACTGCTATTATCTAATGTAGGTTCTAACCAAATTGCAAAAAATGCGGCCGGTGTTTTCATAAAAATTGATGATAATAGCGATGGCGAAATCCAACAGACTGAAGCAGACGAAGTGGTTTATTTATCCGTCTCTTATTCTAATATTGCTTCTTTAGAAGGAATTACTAGTTTTACTAACCTTGAAACTTTGTTTTGCGAAGGAAATTCACTTACTACTTTAAATGTTTCTGCCCTTACAACTTTGAAAGATATAAATTGCAATTTTAATATGATTGCTAATCTAAACATTAGTGGGATGCAAAGCATTGAAAAGCTTCGATACATTAGTAATCAGGCTAGTTCTTTAAATGTAAGTGGTTGTACAAATTTAAAATGGCTTGAATGTTGGAACAATGCTCCTATGACTTCCTTGGATGTGAGCGGATTAATAAGCCTAGAATTATTGTACACCCAATCTAATTCGTTAACTAGTATCAATTTGGCTAATTGCACTTCGTTAGTAAATTTTAAATGCGAAGGAAATGAATTGCCAACACTAGATTTATCAGCCTTAAACAGTTTGCTGTTGGTTTATTGTGATGGAAATAATCTTACTAATTTGACTATTGATAATCTTCCAAATCTTGAAACTTTGCGTTGCGAGGAAAATGGAATGACTTCATTGACTTTATCTAATTTGCCAGCTCTTAAAGGTTTGTATTGTTATGATAATTTGTTGATGTCTCTTGATTTAGCTAGTTTAACTAATCTTGAATCGCTTGATTTTTCTAGAAATTCGCTAACTACTTTTGATGGGAGCAACCTTTCTAAGCTAAATTATATTGTCGCTACCTATAATACGCCATTACAAAACCTTTTTTTAAAGAATGGAAAGCAGGAACAATATATCTTTATCAATAACAACCCTAATTTGCGATATATTTGTGCCGACGAATCGGATTTAACCAATGTACAAGGTCAAATTAATTCGTATAATCTGAATTGTCATGTCAATTCTTATTGTTCTTTTGTGCCAGGCGGTGCTTATTATACCATGGAAGGTCAAGCAACTTGGGATTTAGATGCTAATGGTTGCACTTCCACCGATACGGGTTTTCCTAATTTGAAATATGCCATCTCAAACGGTACGACTACCGGCTATTTAATCGGAAATTTATCTGGCAATTATACTATTCCTGTCACTTTAGGTAATTATACTGTTACCCCAGTTTTCGAAAATCCTACCTATTATAATGCCAACCCAACCAATATAACTGTAAATTTTAATAACGAAGAGTCACCAGCCATCAATGACTTTTGCATTACGCCAAACGGGGTTCATTCTAATTTGGAAGTTGTGATAAGTCCCATTTTGGTGGCTATTCCGGGTTTTGATGCCAAGTATATGGTGATTTATAGAAACATTGGAAACCAAATAGAAAATGGTATGATTACCGTAAACTTTGCCGACGCGAGTTTAGACTTTGTTACTTCAAACCCAAGTGTTTCTTCGCAATCGCAAAACGTGCTGACTTGGAATTTCTCTAACTTATTGCCTTTGCAAACCCGTGTGATTTATTTCACATTGAATGTAAACTCGCCCATGGAAATGCCATCCGTCAATGCCGGTGATATTTTGACGTATACTGCCACGATTTCCTCTGCTAATACCGATGAAAATTTAGTTGATAATACTGCTGTTCTTCATCAAACCGTTGTCAATTCATACGACCCCAACGACAAAACCTGTTTAGAAGGAAATACTATCACCCCAAGCATGGTGGGTCAATACGTTCATTATATGATTCGTTTTGAAAACACCGGAACTTTCCCAGCTCAAAATATTGTCGTAAAAGATATGATTGATGCCACTAAATTTGATGTTTCATCACTCATTCCGTTGCATTCAAGTCATGATTATAGTACTAGAATTTCGAGCAATAAAGTAGAGTTTATCTTTGAAGGAATTAATCTTCCTTTTGACGATGCTAACAATGATGGCTACTTGGTTTTCAAAATAAAAACAAAATCAACTTTAGTTTTAGGCAATACGTTTACCAATAACGCCAGCATTTATTTTGACTACAATTTCCCAATAATTACTAACACTACGGCCACAACCGTAACGGCATTGAGCACACAAGATTTTGAATTCAACACTTATTTTACCATTTATCCAAATCCTGCCAAGCAAACGTTGAATATTACTACTAAAAACGAAATAGGAGTGAAGTCTGTTGCGATTTATAACACCTTGGGTCAAGTTGTGTTGGCGTTTACTAATGCAGAAACACTTTCTAGTCTTGATGTTAGCCAATTAAGAACGGGAGCTTACTTTATTAAGGTAATAACCGACAAAGGAACGGCTTCAAAGCAATTTTTAAAGGAGTAAGAAATAGATAACATCATAGAAAGGTTTCCTGATAAGGAAACCTTTTTTTTTACAAATTTAAACAAGAGTGTTCTTCATTAAAACTTAAAAGAATTAAAAAACTAAAAACTGAACTTACAAAATTAAATAATCAAATAATTTAAAATTATTATTCTCGTGAAAACGGGAAATTACCAAAATGGAATGTGGCTTTTTAATTCATTGCAAGGATTTTGACTTTTTTTACTATTATCTTTTAAAAAGCATTCTTTTTTAAACATTAAAATAATAGTATATTTGAACTTTATATTTTAAATCCAAGTTATATGAAATTATTAGAAGGAAAAGTGGCCATTATTACGGGAGCAAGTCGCGGAATTGGAAGCGGAATTGCAAAAGTTTTTGCTCAACAAGGAGCAAATGTAGCTTTTACATACAGTTCTTCTACCGAATCAGCCTTAGCTTTAGAAAATGAATTAATTGCTTCAGGAACAAAAGCAAAAGGATACAAATCCAATGCAGCCGATTTTAATGAAGCTCAAAAATTGATTGAAGATGTTTTAGCAGAATTCGGAACAATTGATATTCTTATTAATAATGCCGGAATCACAAAAGACAACCTTTTAATGCGAATGTCCGAAGAAGATTTTGACAAAGTAATTGAAATCAACTTGAAATCGGTTTTCAATATGACTAAAGCAGTCCAAAAAACAATGCTTAAAAACCGTAAAGGTTCCATTATTAATATGAGTAGCGTCGTTGGCGTAAAAGGTAATGCGGGTCAAGCCAATTATGCCGCTTCTAAAGCAGGAATGATTGGGTTTACCAAATCAGTAGCGTTAGAATTGGGCTCGCGAAACATTCGCTGCAATGCCATCGCTCCCGGTTTTATCGAAACTGAAATGACAGCCAAATTAAACGAAGATACCGTGAAAGGTTGGAGAGAATCTATTCCGTTAAAACGCGGTGGAACACCCGAAGATATTGCTAATGTTTGTGTGTTTTTAGCTTCCGATATGAGTGCCTACGTAACCGGACAAGTGATTAATGTTGATGGCGGAATGCTTACCTAAGTTGCTATTTTGCTCCAATAAACGACATAAAATAATAAACTTGAGCCACTCACTATTTTTTAGAAGCTAATCCTGCTATTCGTTCCAAGTTTTTAAAGAAAAATTAAGTTTTGAAAGCCACCTCAAGAGCTTCCGTTGGTCGCTTTTAGTTGGCAACAAAACTAAAAATTTTTCTTCAAAAAGCTTTCCTCTGCTATCAGGGCTAACAAGTGCAAATACATAAATCAGTTTTAAAATAATACAATTACTACTAAATGACCACAAACACCGTGCTTTTACTTTTACTTTCAGTTCTACTAGCCGGAGTAGTGTCATATTATCACTATTTTTATAAAGCTAAAAACAAGTCAAAAGTAAATTGGGTTTTAGCTTTGTTGCGGTTTTGTTCCATTTTCGGATTATTGTTGCTTTTAATAAATCCAATTCTTTCTCGAAAAACAATCGAAATACAAAAAATTCCTTTGCCAATCGTGGTCGATAATTCGACATCTATAACGGTTCTTCAAGCAAATGAAATGACCGAAAAAAGCTATCAGCAACTTATCAGCAACTCAAAATTAAAAGAAAAATTTGATTTGCAAACCTTTCGATTTTCCTCAGAACTCGAAATGGTGGATACCTTTGACTTTAAAGGAACGCAAAGCCGATTAGACCTCGTTGGAAAAAACTTGAAAAGTCGCTTTAAAAGCAGTAATCATCCCACCGTTTTAATTTCAGATGGAAATCAAACGCAAGGAAGCGATTTTGTTTATGCTTTTGACGAATATAAAGCAGTTTACCCAATTGTTGTAGGCGATACCACCACGGTACTCGATTTAAAAATCAGTCAACTCAATGTTAATAAATATGCGTTTGTTCGCAATCAGTTTCCGGTAGAAGTTTTTCTATCGTATGCTGGTAACAAACCCTTGACAACTGATTTTACAATTTCTAATGGAAAATCGGTCGTTTATAAACAAAAAGTTTCTTTTTCTACCAATCAAAATTCGCAACTCCTTTCGGTATTATTGCCCGCAGAAAAAGTGGGCGTAGTAGTTTATAAAGCAACGCTTTCTTCTGTGGAAACAGAAAAAAATACCTATAATAACACAAAGAATTTTGCAGTCGAAATTCTAGATCAAAAATCAGAAATTGCATTGGTTTCAGAAATTAATCATCCCGATTTAGGAGCTTTAAAAAGAGCTATTGAAACGAATAAACAACGTCATGTTACAATTCTAAAACCGAACCAAATTAATTCGTTGCAACCCTATAACATTTTAATTTTCTATCAACCAACCACTGCATTTAAAGCAGTTTTCGAGAAAAATCAATTGGCCAAATTAAACACTTGGATTATCACCGGAAAATCTACTGATTTTTCATTTTTAAATCAGCAACAAGCTCTTTTTGATTTTAAAATGAGTAACCAAAAGGAAGATTATTTGGCTAGTTTTTCCAATCAGTTTAATTTGTTTTCTATAGAAGATATTGGTTTTACTAATTTTCCGCCGCTAGAAAATGCTTTTGGTACAATTACCACCAAAACAAAAGTAGAAAACTTGCTCACAGCACGAATTTCTTCGGTTGAGTTGAATGCTCCGCTACTGAGTTTTGTAGAGTACCAAGGCAATCGTTTTTGTTTTCTATTTGGTGAAAATAGCTGGAAATGGCGACTTCAAAGTCATGTAGACAATCAAAATTTTGATAAATACGATCAATTTATAGATAAAACCATACAGTTTTTAGCAACCAATGACGCTAGAAAATCATTAGTGGTAACACATGAAAATTTTTATAATTCGGGTGATGCAATCGAAATTAAAGCTCAATTCTTTAATAAGAATTATGAGTTTGATGACAATGCTCGCTTGTCTATTACCATAAAAAACAAAAGTACAAATCAAACCAAAACGTATGATTTGTTAAAAACCGCCAATGCGTTTAAGGTTAATTTAGACGGTTTGCTCGCGGATAATTATTCGTTTACAGTAAACGAAAATAATTCAAATACTTCTTATTCTAGCTCGTTTGAAGTCTTAGATTTTGAAATTGAAAAACAATTTGTCAATCCAGATTATGCCAAACTAAATCAATTGGCCCAACATACTAAAGGGAAAACCTATTTAGCTAATCAAGTGGAATCGCTCGTGGAATCATTACTTCAAAATGAAGATTATAAACCCATCCAAAAAGAAATTATCAAGAAAACACCTTTGATAGATTGGTTTTGGTTGTTAATTTTCATCTGTTTCACTTTAGCAGCGGAATGGTTTATTCGAAAATACAACGGCTTGTTGTAACTTAATATTTGCTTAATACATCATTTTGGTATTTCATATTTTGGTATTTTGAGTTATTTTTACACTAAATAAATTCAAATAAAAAAGTATCTCATCGTTGGTATTGCTTCAAACCGCAAAGAAAATGCATTGATTTGCGGCATAATCATTATTTCAAAAGTGGTAGTTAGTAGCGGATATTATTTCTTTTGGAATTAAATTTGTACAAGATAAATGAAAATTTTAGTGGTTGAAGACGAAGTAGGAATTGCCTCTTTTTTAAAACAAGGTTTAGAAGAAGAAGGTTACGAGGTGTTAATTGCCACCGAAGGAGAAGCAGGGCTTGAAATGGCCCTTATTCAAAAACCAAAATTGATTCTTTTAGATTGGATGCTTCCCAATAAAAGTGGGTTAGAAGTATGTTTAGCATTTAGGAAAGAAAATACGCAAACGCCTATTATTTTTTTAACAGCAAAAGATACTGTTCAAGAAACCATCGAAGGTTTAAAAGCGGGAGCAAATGATTATATCAAAAAACCATTTAGTTTTGACGAACTAGTTCAACGTATAAAAATTCATTTTCGAACGCAAAATGATTCTAAAACACTTACCTTGGGTAATATCACGATAGATAAAAATACCTATCAAGTATTTGTTGATAATAAGGAAGTTTTATTGACACATAGAGAATTTGAATTGTTAGCCTATTTAATCGATAATAAGGGAAAAGTGTGTACCCGAAATAATATCATTGAAGAGGTATGGAATATCCATTTTGAATATGATACTGGGGTTATAGATGTCTTTATGAATGCTTTACGAAGAAAACTAAGCTTGTCTAAAGAACATGATTTAATTAAAACAATACGCGGAGTAGGATATATTGCCAATGAATAATTTTTTTAATTTTTCGTTTAAAAACAGAATTGCTTTTAATTATTTAGTAAGTGGTGCTTTTTTAATTGCTTTTGTTTTTATATTCATTTATCAAACCGTTAACTATTCTGTTAATCAGCATGTTAACGAAGAAATTCAGGAAGAGTTAGCTAAGCATCTCGCGGATGTTGTTAGTAATGAAAAAGAAGCTTACTTTATTCAAGCCGATCATTGGTTGGCTAGAGAGCACAATTCAATTAATGTAAATCCTGTTTTTGTAGAACTTTATGATGAAAATAAAAAACTCATCGATAAATCGCCCAATTTAAAATCGTCTGATTTAGGTCTTCAATCTCCTGATCAAAACAATGTTTTTATCAATACTACGTTAAATTCAATCCCGATTAGGCAAATTCAAACAACAATCAAGAGTAATCATAAAACGGTTGGTTATTTGATTGTGGCCATGTCTTTAAAAGATTTTGAAATTGTTGAAATTCTAAAAAATATATTGCTCATTTCATATCCAATTATTTTAGTTGTTTTGTTTTTAATTGCTCGATTTTTTGCTGGGAGAAGTATTCAACCCGTGAGTTCAATCATGGGAATTTCGAGTAAAATAACCAAAGATAATTTGTCAGAAAGAATTCCACTACCTTCCAATAAAGACGAATTGTATTATTTATCTGAAACCATAAATAGTTTATTAAATCGGATTGAAAAAGCAATTGAACGAGAAAAGCAATTTACCTCAGACGCTTCACACGAGTTAAGAACGCCATTAGCAGTAGTAAAAGGAACAATGGAAGTGTTGATTCGGAAGCCTAGAAATGAAGCAGAATATAAAGAAAAAATTAATTTTTGTATTGCTGAAGTCGATCGGTTAAATTACCTGATAGACCAACTCTTATTATTAGCCCGTTTTGAAAATCAAAAACAAAATAACAAACAAGAAACTGTTTTTTTAAACGGTTTGTTTTTTGATTCTTTAATTCGGTATTCCGATAGTATTCAAGCAAAACAGATAAAGGTTATTACTCATTTTGATCAAGATTATAATGTGACTTCAGACCATTATCTTTTATCCATTATTATTGAAAACCTGCTTTCCAATGCAATTAAATATAATCGGGTAGAAGGGCAATTAATCCTTTCAATAACCAAAACAGACAAGGGAATTAGTTGTACTATTGCCGATACGGGTTTGGGTATTAACGCAGAGAATATTGAAAAAATTTTTAATCCGTTTTTTAGGTCTCATGGAACAAATCATCCGCAAATAAAAGGGTCTGGACTTGGTCTTTCTATTGTGAAACGACTTTGTACTATTTTGCAACTAGAGATTTCTGTAAAAAGCGAATTACAAGTAGGAACCGAATTTGTTTTAAACTTTCCTTTAGCAAAACTTAAGTAGTTCTTAAGTTTATTCGTAAATTTATACTATATTTTTGTAGTATAAATAGAAATTAAAATGCTCGAAAAAATCATCGCCTTTAGTCTTAAAAACAAACTGATTGTACTTCTTTTTACAGCTGGTATTTTTGGCTTCGGAATATATTCTGTTTTTCAAATTTCGATAGGAGCCGTTCCCGATGTAACCAACAATCAAGTTCAAGTTATTACTACTTCTCAAAATCTTTCTACACAAGATATTGAGCAATATATTACCTATCCAGTCGAATTGGAAATGGCTAATTTACCTGGAGTAGTAGAAATTCGTTCTATTTCAAAGTTCGGTTTGTCAGTAGTGACCATCGTTTTTAATGAAGAAATTGGAACTTACTTACCAAGACAATTAATTGCAGAAAAAATTAAATCGGCATCCGAGAAAATTCCAGCTGGTTTTGGGACACCCGAAATGGGACCAATTACAACGGGTTTAGGCGAAATTTACCAATATACGTTAGAAGTAAAACCGGAATATAAAGACGAATATTCAGTTACTGATTTAAGAACCATACAAGATTGGGTTGTGAAACGCCAATTGTCTGGTATAAAAGGAGTTGTGGAAGTGAATACGTGGGGTGGATTTTTGAAACAATATGAAATTGCACTCACACCTTCTTCGTTAAAAGCAATGAATATTTCAATTAGCGAGGTACTTACAGCTTTAGAGAAAAATAATAGTATTGCAGGCGGTGCATATATCGAAAAAACCAATCAGAGTTATTTTATTCGGGGAGAAGGAAAAGTAAAATCGATTGACGATATCAATACTATTGTTGTTAAAAACATAAATGGCAATCCAATTTATATTAAAAATATTGCCAAGGTACGTTATGGGGTTGCTAACCGTTTTGGAGCAATCACCGGAAATGGAGAAGGTGAAAAAGTTTTAGGCCAAGTCATGATGCTTAAAGGAGGAAACTCCAAACAGGTTATTGATGATGTGAAAACGCGAGTAGCAGAAATAGAAAAAACCTTGCCAAAAGGGGTTTATATCAATGGCTTTTTAGAGCGAAGTGAATTAGTTGGAAAAACGACATTTACCGTCGCTGAAAATCTGATTTTAGGCTGTTTGATTGTCATTTTTGTGGTAGTTTTATTATTAGGAAATTGGCGTTCTGGATTAGTCGTTGCTTCCGTCATTCCGTTGTGTTTATTATTTGCTATTTCTTTTATGAACATTTTCGGAATTGATGCGAATTTAATGAGTTTAGGAGCTATTGATTTCGGAATTATTATTGATGGAGCCGTTATTATAGTAGAATTCATCGCTTTTCAAATCGCCCAAAAATCGAAACACTTATTTGGCTTATCTAAAGAAGAACGACGAGTACAAATGGATGAAATCACTTATAAAAGTGCTTCACGCATGATGAACTCAGCCATTTTTGGGCAATTAATTATTTTAATTGTATTTATTCCCATTTTATCACTTACAGGGGTAGAGGGAAAGATGTTTAAACCGATGGCGTTAACGTTTAGTTTTGCATTAATAGGAGCAATGTTGTTATGTTTTACCTATGTTCCAGTGGTTTCTTCTTTGTTTTTAAAACCAACAATCGAAAACCCTAACTCGATTTCCAATAAATTAATCCGTAAATTAAATTCATGGTATTTACCATCTATCACTTGGGCAATTTCGAATACTAAAAAGGTTTTGTTCGGTGCTTTAGGCTTGTTACTACTAGCTATTGGCTTGTTTGCCACAATGGGAGGCGAATTTATTCCGACCTTGGATGAGGGTGATTTTGTAATTCAACCGGTTTTAAAAACAGGAACTTCCTTAACCAAAACAATAGCAATAACCACTGAAATTGAGCAAGTTATTTTGAAAAATTTCCCTGAAGTTTCTCAAGTCGTAAGCAGGATTGGAGCAGCAGAAGTGCCAACTGACCCGATGAGTATGGAAGAAAGCGATGTTATTGTTAAACTAAAACCAAAATCGCAATGGGTTTCAGCCAAATCCAAAGATGAATTGGCCGATAAAATAAAAGAAGCGATTGAGCAGAAAATTCCAAATATGGAACTCGAATTTACACAACCTATCGAAATGCGTTTCAACGAATTAATTTCTGGAACTCGTTCTGACGTAGCCGTAAAAGTTTTTGGTGATGATTTAGATATCTTAGCTCGAAAAGCGGATGAAATTGCCAAAGCGATTAAAAATGTAGAGGGAGCATCAGATATTATTATTGAAAAAACAGAAGGTTTACCACAAATGGCGGTCACCTATGATCGAATGAAAATTGCACAATTTGGTATGAATATAGCCGATTTAAATGATGTTTTATCGTTAGCTTTTGCAGGAAAAATTGTGGGAACCGTTTTTGAAGGTGAAAAACGATTTGACATGGTTGTTCGGTTAGATAAAGAAAACCGAACCGATATTCAGGATATTGAAAATTTATATGTGTCAACTCCAACTGGAGAGCAAATTCCGTTACAAGAATTAGCTAAAATTGAATACACTACGGGTCCAGCTAAAATTTCAAGAGACGATACGAACCGAAGAATTGTGGTGGGTATTAATGTTAGAAACCGCGATTTACAAAGTGTGGTTGATGATATTCAGAAGATTGTGGATACACAAATAAAAATGCCAACGGGTTATCGCGTTACATATGGCGGACAATTTGAAAACCTTGAAAGTGCTAAAGCTCGTTTACTTATTGCCGTTCCGATTGCTTTAGTGTTGATCTTCTTCTTATTATATTTTGCTTTTGGCTCGATAAGAGAAGCGTTAATGGTTTATTCTGCTATTCCTTTATCTGCGGTTGGAGGCGTTTTATTTTTATGGCTTCGCGATTTGCCTTTTAGTATTTCAGCCGGTGTCGGATTCATTGCTCTTTTTGGAATTGCTGTTTTAAACGGAATCGTTTTAATCGAACATTTTAAAGAATTAAAACACCAAGGAATGAAAGACATCAACGAATTAATTTTAAAAGGCACCACCGATCGATTACGCCCTGTTTTATTAACGGCCGCCGCCGCCGCATTAGGGTTTTTACCCATGGCTATTTCGACTTCGGCTGGTGCAGAAGTGCAAAGACCTTTGGCTACAGTTGTTATTGGGGGTTTATTTACTGCCACAATTTTAACCATGCTGGTTTTACCCGTTTTATATAAACTGTTAGATACGAAAGAATTCAAAAAAGCGAAATTCAAAAAACATCAAGCTGGAACGTATATCATTTTATTGTTTTTATCAACGAGCATTGGATTTTCTCAAAATGGAAATGGAGAACTCGATAGTTTAATCGCAAAAGGAATAGAAAATAACAAAAATGTTAAAGCGTTACAATTGCAAGTCGACCAAGCTAAAGCAACCATCAATACGGCCTATTCTTTTGATAAAACATCGATTTACTACAACTATGATCAAAATAATTTAGCGTCAAATAATGAGCCCTTAAAAGTGTTTGGAGTACAACAAAATTTTGCATTTCCAACCGTTTATGGAGCACATAAAAATGTACTTCAATCAGAATATGATAAAGAAGTTTCAAACTTAGCTCTACAAAAAAATCAAGTAGCACATTCGATAGCATCGGTGTATAATCAAATTGTGTTTTTGCAACATCAGCAAAAATTATATATCTATTTGGATAGTTTGTATCAAAATTTTTCAAAAGCAAGTGATAGACGATTTGAATTAGGAGAAACTAATTATCTTGAAAAAATAACGGCACAAGCAAAATTCCGTCAGATTAACACAAAATTAATTCAACTAGAAAAAGATAAAAAAGGGTTTTATGAAAAACTTCAATCGATAGTTCAAAGTGAGGAGAAAATAGTAGTTAAAAACACCGAACTTAAAGAAGCAATCAATTTGAGTGCTACTAACAATAAAGAACTTTATTCTTCTTATTATGAGAATATTACCGAAATTTATAAAAAACAAATTGCCTTTCAGAAACAGCAAGCGTTACCTGATTTGAATGTAGAATATTTTCAAGGAAATAATTCGGGTTTATCTTCCTCTTTATATGGTTTTCAAGTAGGGGTTTCAATACCTTTATTTTATAATGGAAATGTGGCCAAAAATAGAGTAGCTAAATTAGCTTTACAAAGCTGGGAAAGCCAAAAAGAAAATGAAATGCTAAAATTGGATGCCTACCTAGCACAACAGCATCAAACCTTAGAAAAGTACCAAGATGGCATTACGTACTATAATCTATACGGTAAAAAATTAGCTGAAGAAATTTTTAAAGTTGCGGATAGGAGTTATAAACAGGGAGAAATTGACTTTTTCCAATACATTATGAGCTTAGAAAATGCAACTTCAATTCAGATGGATTATTTAGAAACACTTTTACAATACAACTTAACGCAATTAAATTTGCAGTATATAAACTTAGAATAAAAATGAAAAAAATAGTATACTTATTACTTCTTGGAACCGGATTAATTGCTTGTAAAAAAGAAGCTACAGCGGAAGCTATTTCTAAAAATGAAGACGAAATTACGGTTTCTAAAGAACAATTTCAAACCATGGAAATGGAAATTGGTTCTCCTCTAGAAAAGGAGTTTAATTTTACTGTAAAAGCAACAGGTAAAATTGACGTTCCACCAGCAAACAAAGTTAAAATAACTACTTTCTTAGGCGGATATATTAAATCAACCCATTTATTAATTGGTGATAAAGTTAAAAAAGGCCAAGCTTTGGTTACTCTTGAAAACACGGAGTTTATTGATATGCAAAAAGAGTATCTTGAAGTAGCCGAACAAATCAGTTATTTAAAATCAGAATTTGAAAGACAAAAAACCCTGTATGATGAAAAAATAGCTTCCCAAAAAAACTATTTAAAAGCGGAGAGTGATTATAAACGAGCGAATGGAATGTACCAAAGTTTGAAAAAGAAATTGGAATTAGTAAATATTTCTCCTACTCAAGTTCAAAAAGGAAATTTATCTTCAACCATCACGATTTATGCTCCCATCGCTGGCGATGTAACAGTGATGAATGCTTCTATTGGCATGTTTATGGCTCCATCCGATATTATTTTGGAATTGGTAGACACGAATCATTTACTAATTGAATTAGCCGTTTTTGAAAAAGATATTTTACATATAAAAGAAGGTCAAACTATTTTATTTACCGTTCCGCAAGCATCAAAAGATGAATTTAAAGCCAAAGTAGTATTGGTTGGCAAATCGATAGAAGGAAACAATAGAACGATTATGGTTCATGGACAATTAGATGAAGCAATCAAACAACGTTTATTAACCGGAATGTTTGTAGAAGCAAAAATTTTAACAGAAACCAAAAAAGGGTTGGGTATCCCAACTGATGCCTTGATAACGGAGAATGATAAAAATTATGTACTTTTAGTAAAATCAAAAACAAACACGGGGTATGTTTTTGAAAAAGTAGCGGTTCAAGTTGGCGAATCGTCAGCACAATTTATAGAAATAATAGAAAATAGTAAAGTGAATAAAAACTCAAAAATTCTTACAAAAGGAGTTTTTGATATTAATTAAAAACGATAGAAATCATGAACGACGCACATTTACACATGGTAGTAAATCATTTTCCAATTATTGGGTCAATTTTTGGATTAGGGGTTTTAATTGCAGGCTTATTTTATAAAAATAATGTCATAAAAAATGTTGCTTATGTACTCTTTGTAGTGGCCGCTATTTTTGCGGGATTAAGCATGGCAACGGGAGAAGGAGCAGAGCATATGGTGGAAGATTTTCCCGAGATTGGACATGCTATTATTCATGAGCATGAAGAAATGGCAGAAAAACTAGCAATCGTTTTGTATGCCTTAGGTTTAGTGTCTTTGATTGGTTTGTTTTTGAATTTTAAAAACCATGCTAAAGCAAAATTCATCTCCTATCTAGCGTTTATTATTGCAATTTTAGCAGTGATTTTAGGAATAGAAACCGGAACTACAGGTGGTGAAATTCGACACACTGAAATTCGAGATAATTACATTAAAACAGAATCATTAAAGGTAGATGACGAACATTAACTATTAAATCACTACGAAAAGCACTAGTAGATTTGTTATTGCTTACTTTTAAATTAAAGATATTTAATAAGTTACCCTTCATTTGAAATGTCAAAAACAAATCCAATGAAGGGTTTAAAATAAAAAATTTTGGCTTATAAACGAAAAGTTAATCCACTTTTCTCATTTCCTTCCATTGCTGGTCTTGAAAGACAGAGGAAGGGTCGAAATTAGGATTGTCACTCATAATAAAACTACTGCCATCACTGCGACTCCAAGCATGATTATAGCCAGATACTAATTCAACTTTTCCAGTGGCATCACTATAATTTTCAACCTCACGAATGGTTTTAATAAAATTGGTATGCATTCGGTCTTGCGATTGTTGTTTGGCTTCCCAACTGCGCATATTGGCATCCATGGCATTTAAATTTTGTTGTCCTTTATTAATTATATCTCTACCCATTTGTGCCGTTTGGTCATCTATCATTTTGATTTTTCCTAAGTGAATGATGTGATTTTGCATACGAACTTTTTCCCAGAAATCATCTACACTTTCTTTCCAAGCGGTATTGGTTCTAATACTTCCCATCATTACAGCCAGCATATTTGTCGCTTTTTCTTTTTCTCCCACAGGATATTTAAAAACGATTCTTTCTGTAATAAAAGTAATATAGTTTTTGGCAGAAGTGCCATCATATTGATTAAAAACAGTTGTTTCACCAATCATAACTCCGCATATAATAAGTGCTTCTTCTTTGTCAGACCATCTTACGGTACCAGTAATGCAAGAAGTATAATTTTGTATTTGTCCTAGATTATACTGCATCATTTTTAACCGATTTTTTTCTGCTTTTTCTGCTAATATTTGTTGGGCTTTCTGGTTTTCTTTTACTTCAATTATTTGTGGATTTCCTAATTCATTTGGTACAAAAACTTTTTTAAAATAATTCATGGCATTCATGGGCTGGGCATAGTTACAGCTTTGCGTATGCTGTTGTTGTCTGGCAAATTGATCTAACTGTGGATCTTCAAAATAAGACCAAAGAACGTCAGGCATCATTTCAAAGCTATACTTTCCGTCTGGAGAAACAGATTTTATACTTACATAATTGCCTGCACAAGATGTACCAGGAGCATTCCAAAGTATATCACCGCTAAACTTCCAGTTGCTCGGAGTCAAAATACTATAGGCTTCAACAGGTTTAGAGAAACCAATTTTATCCAAAACTCGTGCTCTTTTGAATTCTACATAATCTTTTCCTGATACAAAATTTGAAGCGATGTTCTTTGATTTTGGCTGACTCGTGTTTTTTGTAGCGTTACTGTTTTGTCCATTACAACTTGTTAATGTCAACGTTGATAGGCCCAGAATAAGGTAAAAGAATTTAATTTTCATAAGTTATCGATTTTACTATTTTGTGTTTTAAAGAACTTTACTTTCTAAAGCATTTATTATTTGTGCAAAAGTGTTTAAACTAAAAAAGCACAAAATAATATATGATCATAGTGGTTTCATAATTCTTTGATTAAAGGTTATACCCTTACATCGAAATAGAATTAAGATGTCATCACATTATTTTAACTTTTTTTACGAAAAATAAAAATTACAATAAGAATAGCAATTGCCGTTAAAAACCAATATAAGAAATTGGTGGAAGAAGAGAGTTCAATGGGTGCAACATCGCCAATTAACACTAAGCCTGCCCAATATTGTGGATGAATGGTTCGGCCTTCCGCAGTAGCGATATAATCTAGTTTGGCTTGTTGCAAGGCTTTGTCTTTTGCCCAACCTTTTTTCAAGTAGTTATAAAAAGATTCAATAATTGTGGCACTTGATTGTTCGTCAATTTTCCAAAGACTGGTCAAAATACTCTCGCTACCCGCATAATTGAAAGCATGGGCTAACGAAATCATTCCTTCGCCAGCTTGATAGGTAGGTTTGCCTGTTTCACAAGCGGTTAATATAGCAAGATTAGAAGATAAATTGGTGTTGTATATTTCGTAGGTGTATAAATAATTATCTTCGGTAGTAGTTGAATCTATAGATTTTGCAAAAACCAAACGCGATAATTCTGGCGAAACATTATTGGATTCAGCATGCGTTCCGATATGAATGATTTTATGTTCTTTGGCCTTATTCTTAAAGAGTTTCTCGGTTGAATTTTCATTTAAAAAAGAATTTCCGCCAAATAACCGAGCCGATTCTTTTGCTAAATCTTTTGTGAAAGGTTGCGATAAAAGTGTTAAGTAAGTTTTGTCTAATTGCAACGAGTCTTTAATAGAAATTTGATAATCGGATTTCATTTTGTCATTGAATTCAGGAACAAAAGCGACAAAATTTTCTTGATAACCAACCGTTTGACTTTCTTTATGAATTAAAAATAAACTGTAATTATAGGAAATAATATATTTTGAGAGCAAACTCGTTGTTGCCATTTCTTTATAGTTTGACACTACTTTTGGGGTGAGCATTTCAAAATTTAAATTGAATAAATCGCGGTCCGGAATAATGACTACATGTTTGGTTTTGATGTGTTGTTCAAAAGGCTTCCACAAACTAGTATATAAGGTGTTCAACGTTTTAAAGTTGTTTTTGAATAACGATTTTTCATCTTGTAATTGATTGATATTTGCAACAACAGTAGATGGATTGAGTTTGAAAAGTTGGGTATTATTTTTCGAAATTAAAACAGCATACAATTCTTTTTCGGCATAAATATAACGAACTACTGTAGTGTTTTTAGGAAGTTTTTGTTCAACATCTTTTACCGATTGCGTGATAGTTGCAAAACGGAGTTGGTAGTATTTTGGATAATTTTTTTTGAGATTTTCTAAATAGGTTGTCCACTGCGAATTGGCTTTTATAAAACCTTCCATGTTGCCCGATTTCGTAAGCGATGCTTTAATTGATTGCTTTATGTGTTGTTCTTCTTGGATGATTTTTTTTGGAACATTGGCATAAACCATCGATGACCGGGAGTTTAATCGGGAACGAATGCGGTTATATAAAATCGATTCGTGTAAACTTATCACTTCGTTGAGGTAGCTCTTGTTTTTCGTTTTAGTATAGAGTTCTAGGGCTAATTGCTTTGCAAAAATAAATAAATTCGAGTTGTTCTCAATTAGAATAGAAACATTGTTTTCTTCACCCACCATTTTTTTTTGCTTTTCTAAAATCACAATGGCTTCTTTCACTTCGGCGAAAGTTTTTTTCAAAAAAGTAAGTTCATTTTTATTTTTCGGAAGTTGGTAGGCCGCTTGTGTTTTTAATAAAATCGTTTCGGGTTGGTAAAGGATAAATGAAGAAGAATTTGTGTTTCCTATTTGATTTACTGCAGTTGATTCAACTAACGCAGTGGTTGCCATGGCTTTGTTTAAGGCCGTTTCATAATCACCTAAATCATAGTAGATTTTACCTAAATTCAAAGCTTGTTGAATTTCAAATGAAGTGGTTGATTCTTGGTTTTCTTTGAGATAGGCATACGCTTTTTGAGCCATTTGAAGAGCTTTGTCTTTTTCTTGATTTTGGGCATAAAAACGAGAAGCTTTTATACTGAAATCTAAATATAATTCGTCATACGAACCTTCATAAGCGGCAATATATAATTGCTCTGCTTGGTCATAATAGATTTTGGCTTGTGTTTTTTTACCCTGCTCGTCATATAATAATGCTTTAGAATAATGAGCATCTGCATTCCAATAATTCGGACCCGATTCTACGCTTTTAAGGTGAGCAATGGCGTTGTTTAAAAATATTTCTGCCCGAGCATATTCTTTTAGAGCTAGATAAATTTGTCCTAATAAAACCTTCGATTTATACAGTTCCGGATTAGTGGCATTAAAATGTTTTTGTTTTTCTTTATAAGCATATTCTAGTAATTCTTTTGCTTTTCCAAAATCGCCCATTTCTTTATAAATACCAGCATAATTATCAATGGCTGTGTATAAAAACTCTTGTGCTCCTTCTCTTTTTTGATCCGAAGCATCCGATTTTAAAAATAAGTTGAGGTAATTAATGGTTTTTTTCATGGCTTCCAAAGCCTTTTCCAAATCACCTTGTACTTCATAAATGGCTGCTAAATTATTATGCAATATTGCTTGTCTATAATAGGAATTCAACGGATTAACCTCCATTAACTGCAGTGTTTTGCCAGCTTTTTGATAGTACAAAACTGCACTGTCGATTTTTGATTCAAACCACATGGTTCCTCCTAAAATGTTATAAATCACATAAAGGTTTTTCTTTTCAGTTTTCGGATACGACTCGAAGAGTTTTAAAGCGTTCTTGGCATGTTTAATACTAATTGAAATAGCTCCTTTTCTATTGGCTAAAACCGATAAATTACTTTCTATTAAACCAAAATGCTCTGGCGTTGCTTCTTTCCATTTTTTGGTATATTCTAATGCTTTGATATCTGAATCATAGGCGTTTTGAGAATCACCAATAAATTCATAATACATGGCTAGATTTAAATGAGCTTGCCGTAAAATCTTTACTGAATCCGTTCCCGTGGTGATGGTTTGTACCAATTGTTTGGCAAGTTGCGTAGCAATAGTTTGATTTTGTAATTGCTGCTCAATTTTGCCAGTATAATAGATATAATCGGTAAGTAAAAAATAGCTTTTTTGATTTTTTAAAAGAGAAATGTTCTTTTTGGTAAACGCTTGTGCTTCAGTATATTTTTGATGTTGTAAAAGACCGTCTAACTGTTTTAAATTCGCTGTATGCGAGTTCTGGGACCGAGAAATCAAGCTGAGACCCAAGAATAAATAAAGCATGTAAAGTTTAGCGTTTAACATGACTTTAGTTTAATTTTTTTAGCAGTTTTTTACTGTTTTCAAACGAACTTTTCTTCAAAAAGCGAATGGCTTCTTCTTGATTGTTCTTTTTTAAATAGGCTAAACCTAAATAGTAATTAGCATCTTCTTGAAAAACACTAGTGGTATTTTCGGAAGATTTTAATAAATAGGGGATAGCTTGATCAATTTGTTTATCTGCCAAGTAGGCGACACCTAAAAAGTAGGCAAGTGTATCATTATTAGGTGTTTTTGCTTCTAATTTTTTCCATTTTAGAATCGCCGTTTTATAATCTCCGCGTTTGTAAATTACCATGGCATCATAAAAAGAATAATCGGCTGTAGTGCTCATAGTTGTTGGCAAACCTGGATCAGGTTTAAAATAGTCGTTAAACATTTTTTCGTTGGATGAACCATTATAAATCCAAAAACTTCCTGAAGCGGCAATGATAATAATCGCAGCTGCAATAGTTCTAAAATTTAAAAACCGAACTTTAGAAGACGGTATTTCGGCCACCATCTGAATTGGTAAATCTTCATGAAACTCTTCCATTTTTTCTTGTAGAGCTTGCGTTTCAATACCTACTAATAATGTTTTGACATCTTCTACTTCTTGTTTGAAACCAGCATCTTGACTTAGTTTTGTTTCAAAGTTCTCTTGTTCGTTTTTTGACATCGAACCGTTATAATAACGTTCAATAGTTTCCAAAAATTCTGGTGTCATGTTGTCTTTCTCTTTCAATTTATTTTTATGATTTAGGGGATAAAACCATTTTTCTTAGCTTTTCCATGCAACGGTATTTATTGTTCCGTGCTGTGGTTTCTTCAATTTGTAATTCTTTTGCAATAACCCGCAATGACTTTTTATCAAAATAAAAGGCAGTCAACAATTGTTTGCATGGTTGCCCCATCATTTTAAAAAGAGTCATTGTTTTCTCTAATTTCTGACTGAAAAAATCTTGTTCTTCAGCTTCATTTTGGTCTGCATTTTTTTGATAAAGTGTATGCTCATTTTCAATCAACGTAGTTTTTTTAAAACGGGAAGAATTGATTAAATCTAACCATTTGTTTTTAGCAATTTGATATAAATAACCTTGTAAAGCGGTTTCGTTTTGAGGAACAAAAGAATCATTCTTAACGTTTTTCCAAACCGCTATAAACGCTTCTTGATAAATATCTTTGGCATGATCTTTTGAACCACTATTCTTCATAACCATCTGTTCTACTTTATAATAGTTAGCTGTATAAAGTGATTTTAAAGCTCTTGAATCGTTAGACTTAATCGCCTTAACTAAGGCCAATTGCGAATCTATTTCTTGCGTTTCTTTCATGAATTTGTTAAAATACATGAGAAATATACAATTAATTCAAATCACTTCAAATAATAGCACTATGAAATGCTCAATTTAAACGACAAACTACGATGCTTTAAACTTCATTCAATTATAACTACATCGAAAGAACAACAAAAATGTCATCAATATTTAAATTTTATTTCTTCAAATTTTAGAGAAGAGGAGTTATTTCTGATTTAATACGAGGTACAATCCAAGCCACAATTTGAAATTTTTATTAAAAAGGAAATTATATGAAATGATTTTTAATACAATTCAATTTTATCAAGGACTAACTTAAAGCTTTCCTTTTTTTTATTGGCAATTAAAAATGTAATTTCCTCAAGTGTATCTTTATGAAAATTTGGCATTTGCAATTTCTGACCCCGAAAAGAAGGATACAGATCACTAAGTAAAATTTCGATTTTTTGCCATTCTCCAGAGGTAGAAAAAGTGGTGATATAGGAGTAATAGGAATTAGCTTTGTCTTTGATTCGAAATTGATAGTCTTTACCATCACCTTTTAAAGTGAGCACAATTTTACTTTCAGCATTAACTTGAAGTGGCTCAAATCCATGGCGAACAGACGAAAAACCGCCATTGTTTTCAAGTGAAATATTTCCTTCAAAAACGCCATTTTTTTCTTTATTTAGCGAAAATTTTCCAGCAGAAACGCCGCCCATCACACCATCATCAACAATAATCCAATTTTCGATTCCAGTTGATTCTGAAAAATTAAAAATAACTTTCGGATAAGCAATATGCATAAGCAGTTGATTAAGTGGTAATTTATAAAGACTTTAATGTAAAATTACTTAAAATTATAATCATTTCCATTTATAATTGTTTTTTGATTTCTACTCCATTCACTCCATGAACCTACATAGAGTTTAGGAATATCCAATCCTGCATAAGCGATAGCTAATATCGTATGACAAGCGGTAACACCAGAGCCACAATGGATGATAATATTTTCAGGTTTAATTGTTCCCATTACTTTTTCATATTTCTTTTTTAGTATGGCTGGAGCTAAAAACAAGCCATTTTCATCTAAATTTTCGGCAAAAGGAATATTTATCGAACCCGGAATATGGCCCGCAATTAAATCAATGGGTTCATTTTTACCTCGATACCGACTGTTTTCTCGTACATCAATAACACGATAAAAATTATTTTGTGAATTTTTTTCAACCTCTTCCATTTTAGCAATAGGCCACTTCCAATTTTTAACTTTTTGCAATTCGGTTTGTTTTGTAATTTCTGTTTTTGAACTTACTGGAAAATTATATTTTTCTGCTTCTTGAATACCACCATTAAGTACTTGAACTTTCTCATGTCCAACAGCTTTAAGCATCCACCAAAATCTTGCAGCCGCGTTTGAACCATTTTTATCATCGTAAATAACAACGTGACTAGCGGGAGAAATCCCAAGTTTGGCAATGGTTTGAGTAAAAATCTCAACTTTTGGTAAAGGATGCCTTCCGCCATTTTTGAAATCTGAATCAATTGTGGCTAATTGAGAGTTTAAATCAACAAAAATTGCTGTGTCCAAATGCTTTTTTTGATAATCTTGTTTAGAATTTTGCCCATTACGGGCATCAACAAGGAGTAACTCTTTAGTTTGGTATAATTTTAATAACTCCTTGGCGTGGATTATTGGTGCTATTTTTTGATTCATCAATTCTTGTTTTCTTTTATTAAAATGGCGTATACAAAGATACGTTTTGTTCCTTATTGCTTCTTAAAACAGTTTAAAAAAGTACAATAAAACAAGGTTGAATTTTGTATCTTTAAGCCAAACAAAAAATATACTATGAACAAAGAATTTAATCCTCGCTTTATTCCAATTTTTATTGGGATAATTTTTTTACTAATCTTTATGTACAAATCGACTACAACCATTGGCTCCGGAGAAGCAGGAGTGCTTTATAAAACATTTGATGGTGGTGTTGTAACAGACGAACCGCCTTTGGGAGAGGGTTTTCATATCGTTGCTCCTTGGAATAAAGTGTTTATTTATGAAGTGCGGCAACAAGAATTAGCAGAACAAATGCAAGTGTTATCTTCAAACGGATTGGAAATCAAATTAGATGCGACGGCTTGGTTTCATCCACAATATGAAAATACAGGAAAATTGCATCAGGAAAAAGGCGAAAATTACATCGACCGTGTGATTCGTCCCGCCATTCGTTCTGCCGCCAGAAGTGTGGTGGGAAGATATACGCCAGAACAATTATATTCTACTAAACGCGATGCAATTCAAGATGAAATTTTTGATGAAACTAAAAAAATTCTTGAAAAACAATTTATTCAATTAAACGAAATTTTAGTCCGTGATGTAACCTTGCCAAGCACAATTAAAACGGCTATTGAAACTAAATTAAAACAGGAACAAGAAAGTTTAGAATATGAATTTCGTTTGATAAAAGCTCAAAAAGAAGCGGAACGTCAGCGAATTGACGCGGAAGGTAAAGCAAGAGCCAATCAGATTTTAAGTGCTTCTTTGACCGATAAAATTTTGCAAGAAAAAGGGATACAAGCAACTATCGAATTATCAAAATCGGCCAATTCTAAAGTAATTGTTATCGGCTCCGGAAAAGATGGGATGCCTATTATTTTAGGAAATCAATAAAATAATTTTAACGGTGTTTTAATTCTTTTTTCTAAATTAGCCTTTCAATAATTCATTATGAAAATTCAAAAATCCATTGCAGTTGTAAGTAGTATTTTACTATTTTCAACGCTATCTTGTGAACAAAAAAATATGCAAGCACAAACTGAAACTGCCGATTCATTAACAGAAAAAAAAGTAGTTGTTTATCAGGTTTTTACGCGTCTATTTGGCAATCAAAACACCACTAACAAGCCGTGGGGAACCATCGAAGAGAATGGTGTTGGAAAATTTAATGATTTTACGGATAAAGCCTTGCAAGAAATTAAAGATTTGGGCGTCACACACATTTGGTATACGGGTGTTCCGCATCATGCCTTAGTGAATGATTACACGCAATACGGCATTTCAAATGATGATCCAGATGTAGTGAAAGGAAGAGCCGGTTCGCCTTATGCCGTGAAAGATTACTATAATGTCAACCCCGATTTAGCCGTAGACCCAGCCAAACGTTTGGAAGAGTTTGAAGCCTTAATCCAAAGAACACATAAAAACGGTTTAAAAGTGGTTATCGATATTGTTCCAAATCATATTGCTCGTCATTATGAAGGAAAAACGAATCCGAAAGGCGTAACCGATTTTGGTGCAGAAGATGATAAAACGGTTGAATATAAACGAAATAACAATTTTTATTATATTCCGAATTCCAAATTTGAAGTCCCAACCGATGCAAATTATAAACCGCTTGGTGGCGAAAAACATCCGTTAAGCGATGGAAAGTTTGAAGAAATTCCAGCCAAATGGACCGGAAATGGTTCGCGTTTAGCAAAACCCGATAGCAATGATTGGTATGAAACCGTAAAAATTAATTACGGAATTAAACCTGATGGTTCGAAGGATTTTCCAACTTTGCCAGAAGGTTTTGACCAAAAAGATTATCAAGCCCATGCCGAATTTTGGAAAGACAAAGACGTTCCTTCCTCATGGAAAAAATTTAGAGACATCACGTTGTATTGGATTGAAAAAGGCGTTGATGGTTTTCGTTATGATATGGCCGAAATGGTTCCTGTTGAATTTTGGAGTTATATGAATTCAGCAATCAAAATGAAAAATCCGAAAGCTTTTTTATTAGCAGAAGTTTATAATCCAGCCGAGTACCGCAATTACATTCGATTGGGAAAAATGGACTATTTGTACGATAAAGTACAATTATATGATACCTTGAAAAATATCGTTCAAGGTCGCGGTTTACCAAAACATTTAACTGGAATTCAATCTGATTTAAAAGACATTGAGCACCATATGCTTCACTTTTTAGATAATCATGATGAACAACGTTTGGCAAGTCCTGAATTTGCTGGCGATGCCCGAAAAGGTAAACCCTTAATGGTCGTTTCTGCTACGATGAGTTCGTCGCCAACGATGATTTATTTCGGACAAGAAGTGGGCGAGCCTGGTGCGATTGATGGTGGATTTGGAAAACCATCACGGACTTCTATTTTTGATTATGTTGGAGTTCCGAACCATCAACGTTGGATGAATGGCGGCAAATTTGATGGCGGTCAACTGACCGCTTCTGAAAAAGAATTGCGTGATTTCTATAAACGATTACTCAATTTTACCATTCAAAGCAAAGCCTTAATGGGCGATTTTGCTTCGTTACAGGAAGCAAATTTAGAAGCAAATGCGGGGTATGATTTTGGGTTGTATTCTTTTGCACGATGGAATGAAAATGACAAACTGATTATTGTTTCTAATTTTAATCAAAATACGGCGGTGAACTGCCCAGTAATGATTCCAGCAGAAATTGTAAAACGCATGAATCTAAAGGATGGGAAGTATAATTTAAAAGATGCTCTGTACGGAAAAAATAAGTCCGTTTTAACCATTGTAAATGGCGTTGGAAAGTTTGAATTAGTCATTCAACCCGGAGAAAGTTTTATTTTTCAGGTTCCCAACTAATTGAAGTAATGAATTAAAAGAAATAGGCGTTTGTAATTCATTCGCCTATTTTTTTAAAATTAAGATAGGTTTAAGGCAAACCGCTGTAAAACAACGACAGAAGCAATTAAAAAAGATTTATCTTTGTAAAAAAAATAGTTTGATGAATACGACCGAAAAAGAAACCCAACTCGAACATTATTTTAAATCATTTCGTGAAAATATTATCGGAATTAATCAAAACTTCGATTCACCTTTCGGACAACAACCTATTATTTACACCGATTGGACTGCCAGTGGCCGTTTATATCGACCCATCGAAGAAAAATTAATCAATCAGTTTGGTCCTTTTGTAGCCAATACACATACCGAAACAACGATATCTGGAACGGCAATGACAATGGCTTATCATCATGCTCGATCGATTATCAAAAAACATGTCAATGCCAATAGTAATGATGTTTTAATTACAGACGGAACCGGAATGACGGGTGTTGTCAATAAATTTCAACGTATTTTGGGACTTCGAATTCCTGAAAACTTAAAAGAATTCACCTCTATTCCCGAAGCGTTAAAACCCATTGTATTTATTTCGCACATGGAGCATCATTCTAATCAAACCTCTTGGCTAGAAACTATTGCTGATGTGGTAGTTATTCCTGCCAATGACCAAGGATTATTTTGTTTAGATAATTTTCAAGAATTGTTAGCCGAATACGAAGACCGCGTTTTTAAAATTGCTTCTATCACTTCTTGTTCTAATGTTACAGGAATCCGAACTCCTTATCACGAAGTAGCAAAAATTATGCACCAAAATAAAGGGGTTTGTTTTGTGGATTTTGCGTGTTCTGGCCCGTATGTTCATATTGATATGCATCCTGAAGATTCTGAAAGTTATTTAGATGCTATTTTCTTTTCGCCACATAAATTTTTGGGCGGACCTGGAACTACAGGTGTTTTAGTATTTAATCAGAATCTATATAAAAATAATGTACCTGATTGTCCGGGTGGCGGAACAGTTTCTTGGACAAATCCGTGGGGCGAACATAAATATATCGACAACATTGAAGACCGTGAAGATGGCGGAACACCAGGCTTTTTACAAGTAATTAAAACCGCTTTGGCCATTCAATTGAAGGAACAAATGGGCGTTGATAATATTTTAAAACGGGAACACGAATTGGTTGCCTATGTTTTTGAAGAATTGGGTTCTATTGAAAACATACATATTTTAGCCGCAGAACACCAAGACCGTTTAGGCGTAATTTCGTTTTATATTGATGAATTACATTTTAATTTAGGAGTAAAAATGCTAAATGACCGTTTTGGTATACAAACGCGTGGTGGTTGTAGTTGTGCTGGAACATACGGTCATTTTCTGTTGCATGTAGACCAGCAAACGTCACAGGATTTAGTATCGCAAATTTCGTTAGGCGATTTACTTCTAAAACCGGGATGGATTCGAATGTCTATTCACCCTACAACGACTTCGGAAGAAATTCAATATGTTTGTGAAAGCATTAAACAATTGGCCGCAAATCATCAAACATGGAGTAAAGACTATGATTACGATGGAAAAACAAATAATTTCCGTCATCACGCTGATTTAGTTCCTGAAAAAGAAATGGTTATGAATTGGTTTTTATAGTGAAATTTTAGTATTTCAAGAATAAATTTTACTATTAAAAAATAAATTAATCTTATAAACAACTCAAAATAAGAGAATTAAAAGGGTTATCGTCTGTGTTTCCAACGTTTATGCGTCCACAAATAATATTCTGGTGCTTCTTTGATTTGTTCTTCCACTTTTTGAATAAACGAATGCGTTAATTCAAAGTCTGGCACACTTTTCGGGTTGTACGAAAGAACTTCAAACCGACATTCATAATAACCTCTTTTTACTTTTTGAATCCGCATGTACATCACATTCATGTCAAATTTCTTAGCAAGCATTTCAGCTCCGGTTTGCAATGGCGTTTCAATCCCAAAAAAAGTACCCCAATTAATGGCTCTTGATGCTTTTGGTGATTGGTCACTTGCAAATCCATAGATGCTTTGAATTCCTCTCAAATAGTTAGATTCAATTGTTGGAATAGTTTCTTTAGTGTTTATCAAATTTGCTCCAAATTTCTGACGAATATCACGGACTAATTTATCAAAATAAACATTTGCAATTTTTTTATAGATAGCATACCCTTTAACACTCAACTTGTTGTTGATAGAAACTGACCATTCATAACTAGCATAATGACTAGTTAATAACGCGATACTTTTTCCGTCTCGCTCCATTTCTTTTAACACATCAAGATTAGGAAGCACAAAATGTTCATCCATTTCTTCTTTAGAAATTGTTAGCGTTTTAATCATCTCCAGAAATAAATCACATAAATGATGGTAAAATTTCTTTTCAATTGCTGTTCGTTCCAAAGCAGATTTTTCAGGAAAGGCAATCAGTAAATTTTCACGAACTGTTTTCTTCCGGTAACCAATAACATGATAGATTAGAAGATAAATAAAGTCTGAAAAAAGATATAATACGCGAAATGGAAGAATTGAAATCAACCAAAGAAAGGGATAAGCTATTATGAAAACGAGAAACTGCATTTCTAAAATTTTCACAAATATACGGCAATTTCCATTTATGCCATTTGGTTTAACAAAAGCTACTGAAACTTTACTATTTTTACCAAAATTAAATAACAGCCATGAATTTTGCCTTAATTATTTTGATTGCAGCCAATGTTTTAATTAGTTTTAAAGCTTTGGAAGACCAACTTTTTTTTAGAAAATATGAATTTCATATTGGTAGTATTCGAGCAGGGGAGCACTTACGCATGTTAACTTCTGCTTTTTTACATGTGGATATTGCCCATTTAGCGTTTAATATGTTGACCTTGTACTTTTTTGCACCAGTGGTTTCTAATTATTTGGGCGATGGTTCTTTTTTGCTAATTTATTTTGGAAGTTTACTTTGTGGTAGTTTATTAACGCTTCAATTTCACAAAGAAGAATATAGTTATCGAGCTGTTGGGGCTTCGGGAGCGGTGACAGGTATTTTATATGCGGCTATTTTGTTGCAACCTGGCATGGATTTATACCTCTTTTTTATACCGATTCCAATTCCAGCTTATTTATTTGGAATTGGTTATTTGTTGTATTCTATTTATGGAATGAAATCACGCAAAGATAATATTGGTCATACAGCACATTTTGGGGGAGCAATAGGCGGCTATTTAATTACCATATTTAAAGAACCACAATTGTTAACAGAAAATACCTTGATGGTCATTTTATTGGCGATTCCTATCATTATACTTTTTATAATGGCAAAAATGGGAAAGATTTAGATGTTCTGGCATGATAATTGAAAAATTCAGTTTAAAATAATTTACATGAAAAATTCTATTCTTATTCTTTTTGCTTTGGCCATGACAGTTACTCAAGCTCAAGAATCCAAAATTATTCCACAAATAACCGTTTCTGGCGAGGGAAAAATTAGTGTTATGCCCGATAGAGCCGTACTTAAATTTGGAATTCAGAATTCAGGAAAAGAAGCTTCGGAAGTTAAAAATCTTAACGATGAAACAGTAGATAAAGTACTGAAATACATTAAAAAATTTGGTATTGCGACCACTGATTATAAAACAACGCAAGTGAGTTTGCGTAAAGAATATGATTATGAAAAGAAGAAACATTTCTACAAAGCGGTTCAGTCTATTCAAATCACTTTAAAAGACTTAACTAAATATGACGAATTGATGGCGGGCTTAGTGGAAACCGGAATTAATAATATTGATAATGTTGAATTTAAATCTTCTAAGATAGAAGAACATCAATCAAATGCTCGCAAATTAGCTATTCAAGATGCCAAGAAAAAAGCAGAAGATTATGTATCCGTTTTAAATCAAAAAGTAGGCAAAGCAATTATGATTACAGATAATTCGCAACCTATTTATCCACCGATGTATAAAAATGTAGTTTATGCGGCAATGGCTTCTGATGCTGGTTCTGCACGAGAAACTGTTGCAATAGGCGAAATTGAAATTATAACGAATGTAAACGTAAGTTTTTTGTTGGAATAGGAAATGCTTAAAAAATTACTCTTCTTTAAGTAATTTTTTCAAATGCTCACTATCCCAGGCATGGTCGCTGGCCGAGAAATTTAAATACAAATCATTTTTCAAGAGTTGTTCTTGCATTTCCAATTCGTCTTTAATGGTCGCTAAATAAGCCATTTTATCATGTCTTTTAGCCGCTAACTTGCGTATGGCCGCTTCATCATATTTGATAAATCGCTGCCCTTGTCTTGTGGCAGAATATTTTCGATGTCCCAATTGAGTTAATGCATCTACTCCTAAATGTACCGCTGTATAAAGAGTTTCTCGATAAATTTTATCAACGCCATGGTCAATTAATTCATAGGCATCAACGCGATTTCGAGCTCGAGTAAGTATTTTTAGGTCCGGAAAATGTTTGCGAAGTAACTCAACTACGCTTAAATTAATTTCTGGATTATCGATAGCTGCAATAAAAATCTTAGCATTTTCTGCTCCAGCGGCTTTTAATAATTCTAACCGAGTTGCATCACCATAATATACTTTGAACCCCATTTTACGCAATAAATCAACCCGTTCAGAATCATGATCTAAAATGGTTGCACTTACGCCATTTGCTTTGAGCAGGCGTCCAATGGTACTTCCAAAATGACCAAAACCGGCAATGATTACTTCGTTGTTTTCATCAATCACGTCATGTGGTTTTTTTACTTTTTCTTTTACACCAAAATACGGAGCAATCCACCGTTCATTCATCAATAATAAAAATGGGGTTGCCAACATACTTAACGCAATAATAGCCATGACTTGATTTCCTAATTTACTTGGAAGGATATTTAATTGGGTCGAGAAACTTAAAATTACAAAACCAAACTCACCTGCTTGACTTAATCCAAAAGAAAACAGAAAGTTATGATCCATTCTTTTTTTATAAATCTTTCCAATTAAGAAAAGAACTGAGAATTTGATTAGTGTTAAACAAGCTACGAAAATTAAAATAAAAGCTGGGTCTTCTAAAATTAATTTAAAATTAATGGAAGCTCCAACCCCTATAAAAAATAAACCTAATAATAATCCTTTAAACGGAGCAATATCACCTTCTAATTCATGTCTAAATTCAGAGTTTGCCAAAACGACTCCTGCCATAAAAGCACCTAAGGCTGGACTTAAACCAACTAATTGCATCAAATAGGAAACAGCCATTACTAGTAAAAGTGCAGAAGCAGTAAACAGTTCTTGTAAGCGTGTTTTTGCGACAATATGCAACAAAGGCACCACTATATAGCGGCCTGCAAAATAAACTGCAACAATGGCAGATATAACAATAAGTGCTTGTGTCCAACCTGCAAAATCATGAATTAAGGAGGTTCTAAATTCGTCAGTCACCACGGCTCGCTCGGTTATTAACAAAGGAATCATGGCTAAAATTGGAATGACGGCTATATCTTGGAATAAAAGTATCGAAAAAGAAGAACGTCCCATGGAAGTTTGTGATAATCCTTTTTCTTTTAAACTTTGTAATACAATGGCAGTTGACGAAAGGGAAAGTGCTAAAGCAATAACCAAATTAGTTTGCCAATTCAAATCCATAAAAACAGATGAAAATAGAAAAAGTAAGAAAGTTGTTCCAATTAATTGAATAGAACCCATTCCTAAAATGAACTTTCGCATTTTCCAGAATTTATAAGGGTCTAATTCGAGTCCGATTAAAAACAACATCATCACTACACCAAATTCGGCAAAATGCATGATGTCTTCTCCTTCTGAACCAATCATTCCTAACACAAATGGTCCAATGACAATTCCCGCAAACAAATATCCTAAAATGGAGCTTAAGCCTAATTTTTTGGCAATAGGTACGCAAATTACCGCAGAAGCTAAATAAAGAATGGCTTGTACAAAAAATCCGTTATCCATTGATTAAAGTTTTAGTGTTAAACCAATCATTAAGATAATGATGCGTATTTATTTCTTTCACATCAATTTCAGCAACTATTAAATATTGTAATAACTGTTTATATTGTTTGCTGTAAAAGTCAATTTCTTCTGAAGAAATACTATGTGTTCCATGAATAACAAATGGTGGCAAATAATGCATTTTGCAAACCTTTGCTGTTTGATTAAACGGTTCTAATAAATCTGGAATGGTATATCGATCGCGTCCTGTTGCACAATAATTTTCTTTTTTTCCACCAGTAGTAATAAATTGAATCAGTTTTTTATCTTTTAAAAAATTGCCTTTTTTGCCATAAGCCCAATTGTATTCTAAGACTAAATCAATCCACTGTTTAAGAATAGGCGGGCAACTGTACCAATACAGCGGATGTTGCCAAATGATAATGTCGTGAGCTTCAAGCAATTTTTGTTCTCTTTTGACATCTATATCAAACTCAGGATATTCTTCATATAAATCATGAAATGTGATAAAGGTTGATTTTGGGATATGTTGAACTAATGCTTGATTGATTAATGATCTTTCAAACATAGGGTGGGCAAATAGAATTAAGATTTTAGTTGGCGTCATGGTTTAAAACTACATCTTTTTTTTTAAAAAATAAGTTTTTTTTTCATTAAATCATGAATTAAATTCCAACATAATTGGAGGGAGTGATTTGAAGTAATTCTGTTTTTATAGTTTCTGATATAGCTAAAGAATGAATAAATTCATGTATTGTCTTCTTATTCATTTGTTCATTTGTACGTGTTAATCCTTTTAATGCTTCATACGGATTGGGATAAGCTTCACGGCGTAAAATAGTCTGAATAGCTTCAGCAACTACAGCCCAATTACGTTCTAAATCTTCTTCTAATTTTGAAACATTTAAAAGTAATTTATTTAATCCTTTTAAAGTCGCTTCAAAACCAATTAAGGTATGACCAATGGGCACACCAATGTTTCTAAGCACGGTGCTATCGGTTAAATCTCGTTGTAATCGAGATAAGGGTAATTTGGCAGAAAGATGTTCAAAAATAGCATTTGCCATCCCTAGATTTCCTTCAGAATTTTCAAAATCTATTGGATTAACTTTGTGTGGCATGGCAGAAGAGCCAATTTCACCCGCTTTAATTTTTTGCTTAAAATAATCCATCGAAACATAGGTCCAAACATCTCTATCTAAGTCGATTAAAATAGTATTTATGCGTTTTAAGCAATCAAAAAATGCGGCCATGTGGTCATAATGTTCCACTTGGGTGGTGGGATAGGAATGGTGTAAGCCCAACGTTTCTTCTACAAAAGCAGTTCCAAATTTTTTCCAATCTATTTGTGGATAAGCTACTTGATGGGCATTATAATTTCCGGTTGCTCCACCAAATTTTGCAGCAAAAGGAATATTGAATAATTGTCGTAATTGCTCTTCTAATCGTTCTACAAAGACACCAAATTCTTTGCCTAATCGAGTAGGGGAAGCGGGTTGTCCGTGCGTTCGAGCCAGCATCGGAATAGCTGCCCATTCTACACTTAACTCTTTTAGTTTAGAAACAACACTAATTAATAATGGCAAATATACTTTTTCAAAGCTTTCTTTCATCGAGAGCGGAATCGCCGTATTATTTACGTCTTGTGAAGTCAATCCGAAATGAATAAATTCTTTATATTTTTCTAACCCAACTTTGTCAAAGGCATCTTTAATGAAATATTCAACTGCTTTAACATCGTGATTTGTTGTTTTTTCAATTTCTTTGATAGCCAAAGCATCGGATGTGGTGAATTGGGTGTAAATTGATCTTAAATCCTGAAAAATTGCAACATCAACGTCTTTTAGTTGCGGCAGCGGAAGTTCACAAAGAGCAATAAAATATTCAATTTCTACGCGAACACGGTAGCGAATTAAAGCTTCTTCTGAAAAAAAGGAAGCTAGTGAAACTGTTTTATTTCGATACCTGCCGTCAATTGGCGAAATGGCGTTTAATTCGTTTAAAGTAGTCATGAGTAGTGTTGTTTTATGCGGCAAAGATAGTTTTTAAAAGCTAAAAGGTGAAATCAAAATAGAAGTTATTCGCTTATTTTAAAGGAATTCCTTTAAACGATTTTGTACAATTTTTAAACCTTCTGAACCGATATGGGGTATTATTTCTAAGGTATTGGCTAAGTCTAAAACGGGAGCAGGTTTTGGGTCTATATAAAAAATAGGAATTTCAGGTTGGGTATAATGCATCAAACTTGCCGCAGGATAAACTTGTAAAGACGTTCCCACCACAATGAAAATAGCGGCTTGTTCGGCTAAATTGATGGCTTCTTCCATGGCAGGAACAGCTTCTCCAAACCAAACAATATGCGGACGCATGGGAAAACCATTCAAATCAAAATGATGTGCATGTAAATCCTTTTCCCAATCTAATAGGTAAGAATCATCGTTCGTGCTTCTCGCTTTTAAGAGTTCGCCATGTAAGTGTAAAACCTTTGTACTTCCTGCTTTTTCATGGAGATTATCAACATTTTGCGTGATAATGTGTACGTCAAAATCGCGTTCTAATTCGGCTAAAATTAAATGACTACGATTGGGTTGGACGCTAATTAGTTGTTGCCGACGTTTATTGTAAAAATCAAGTACCAAACTCGGATTTTTTTTCCATCCTAAAGGTGAAGCTACTTCCATAATATCATGTCCTTCCCAAAGTCCGTCAGCATCTCTAAACGTATTGATGCCACTTTCTGCACTAATCCCAGCTCCTGTTAAAACAACTACTTTTTTCATTTAAACTTTACCAAGCGTGTATAGTTGTTCTAAAGTTGGACTTGCACTTCCGCCAGCGGGTTCGAGTGTGATGCCAAAAGCTTCTGCTTCGATTACATTTTGTAATGGGAAAATCAAGCTTTTATTATTCGAATAATTATCTAATAAACCTATACTTAAAGGTGTTAACGGATTTAATTTGAGAGCCCAAACTTGATACACCATTCCTTCTGGAGGTTCAGGTAAACCGGCTCCATCAACATAAACAATATGCGTTTCTTGGTTCCAATAAACTTTTGCTATAGCTGTTGGTGAAACTTCTTGTCCCACTAAAGGAACAACTGTATTTTTAGTATCTCGAACTAACGCTAATAAATCTTCATTAATCTGGTTTTTTGACTGTAAAGCAGTATATTCTTTATTGAGTTTTATGTTTTCGGTATTGATTTTAGCAATGGTAGAAGTTTTTGTAACATCCTCTTGATAATAATAAATTGTACCGGCTAAAAATAGAACGGCAGCTGCCCAACCAAGGTAATTACTCAGCTTATTTTGTGATTTTACTTCAGCTTGAATCGGAATTACTTTTGGCTGTGTTTCAAAAATCTGTTGTTTAATAATTTCATAGTTTTTTCCCGAAAGGCGAGGGGAAACACTTCCAGACAATGAAATGAGTGATTTTTCAATAGCAATAATTTCTTCGCGAATGACAGCAAACTGTTGAGCCATTTTATTTACTTCTTCTATTTCAGAAGCATTTAAACAGCCATAAACATAGAGTTCTAGAATGCCGGAATCAATATATTCTTGTGTGCTCATGATACTACTTGTAATAACGTTCTTAATTCTTGAATGCAATTTCGATTTTGCGTTTTAACAGTTCCTAACGGAATATCGAGTTCGTCAGATGCTTCTTGTTGTGTAAAACCTTTGAAGAATAATAAATCAATAATTTTAATGCATTTTGGCTTGAGTTTTTTGACGAATTCCTGAATACCAATCATATCAATTTTATTATTCATTCCTGCTGAATGATCTAATAGATGTACGAAATTATCTGTAGTGAGGTTTTTTAGATTATTATTATAACCCTTAGAACGC
>NZ_JAQVCH010000031.1 GCF_028689845.1 Flavobacterium sp.
CGCAGATGGTACTGCAATTTGTGGGAGAGTATGTCGCCGCCTTCTTTTAGAAACCCTTATCATTTAGTTGGTAAGGGTTTTTTTGTGTAAAATTTTTAGAAAAAATTAGTTAAAGATGCTCCGAACAGAGAAGTTAAGCCCGCCTGCGCAGATGGTACTGCAATTTGTGGGAGAGTATGTCGCCGCCTTCTTTTAGAAACCCTTATCATTTAGTTGGTAAGGGTTTTTTTGTGTAAAATTTTTAGAAAAAATTAGTTAAAGATGCTCCGAACAGAGAAGTTAAACCCGCCTGTGCAGATGGTACTGCAATTTACTTGGTCAGTTCGCTAACCCTCGGGTGTAGCAGAGTATGTCGTCGCCTTCTTTTAGAAACCCTTATCATTTAGTTGGTAAGGGTTTTTTTGTGTAAAATTTTATCACTTGTAAAAATAGTGGTTGGATTACTAATACAGGTTTGTTGGATCGCAGAGTCGTAAAGGTTTTGGAGAGATGAAATAAGAAATTGTTAGTTTGTATCGATGACCTTTTTCACTAAAAGTATAACTAACGTTAAATCTCATAGAAGAAAGAAGTTTTCAGGCGTGCACAATGCGTGAGGGATTGCAGAGGAAAGCCCACAGTGCGGAGGAACGACAAACGAGGACTTGCAACGAAAAGCCCGACCCCGATTGGTAACTATTCCCTTTTTTTGTAACCAGTTTTTATGAATCGGGGGCACGCCCAAAAAAACACTTTTAAAACGAATAATGATTTTCTCTTGGGTAGGTTTAGAATTCTATTTAAGAGGTTATTTCTTTTCTGGCAAAAAAAGGATGGAGGCTGAATTGGTGCAAAAACGTTTTCCGGTAGTTTCTTTTGGTCCATCGTTAAAAACATGACCAAGATGTCCGCCACATTTTGAACAGAGGACTTCTACACGTGACATTCCGAAACTAAAATCATTTTGGTAAATCACAGCTCCTTTTATGGCCTGGTCAAAAGAAGGCCAGCCACAATCGGAATTAAATTTTGTTTGCGATTTAAAAAGCGGTGTTTTACAAGCCGCACAAACATAGGTTCCTTTTTGAAAATGGTCCCAATATTCACCTGAGAAAGCTCGTTCAGTTCCTTTGTTTCTTAAAATTTCAAATTGTTCAGGAGTTAATTCTGATTTCCATTCGGAATCGGTTTTTACCACTTCGAAAGTTGTCTTTTTTGCGTCTTTCTTTTGTCCTTGACAAGCAGACAAAGAAAAAAGGGTTAGTAATAGCAAAAAGCTTTTCATAAATTTATTTTTTTAAAAATTTTTCAATTGTTTCAATAACGGTTGTGTCACCTAAAATTTTTCGATGTCCTAATCCTTTTGTAATCAGTATTTCACCGTTTTTTAAATGTTTTTTTATGTGATAGGCTGCTTTTACTGGAACTTCATCATCCATTTCATCATGAATAACTAAAACTGGAATTTGGACACTTTTTGCAGCTTCAAATCCAGAATAACTGCCCATCGGTTCCCCATATTTTTTCTCAAAATGGTTTTGAATTTTGACTGCAATAATTTGTTTTAATTCCAATTTAGACACAAAATCTTCTACAATATCTTTTATAATGTCGCCACTGCCTATAATTACGGCTTTTTTCACCTGAAGGTTCTGCTTTAAAGCATTTAAAATTGACATCCCACCTAAAGAATGGCCAATAGCATATTCAAAAGGGCCAAATTCTTTGTCAATTTCGTGGATTGACGCAATGAATTCGGTCATAATAGACGAATTGCCTTTGCTTTTTCCATGAGCGGGAGCATCAAAACTTACTGTTGAATAACCCATTTCTAACAATTTGTCTGCAATTTTAACAAGTTGCGTTCCTCGTCCCGACCATCCATGAACTAATAAAACTTTTGAAGGCTTATTTCCATAATGGTAAGTCATAATTTCTTTTTTTATAGCTGGAACATAAACCAATTGTTGTTGACTTTCCTTCTCCATATGCCATTCTCTTTTGGGAATTTTATATTTCATAGGAGTTGTAAATAACTTAGCGGCAAATGAGGTGGCTAAATCTTTCGAAATTGTTTGCAATAACTTACCAGAAATGACTATTGCCTTAGGAATCCTCAAGGATTGATTGTCAGACTTCATTTTTTTTGACATTTCAATAATATTTATTGCAAGGTATAATTTAAAATTATTTTTTATAAATTTAGGGTTCATAAATATTACTTAAAATGCAGAATCAAACTCGGATTATTATTGAAAATGTCATGCCTCAATTAGATGGAGGTTCCTTTTATATCAAACGAATTGTTAATCAAAAAGTAATAGTAACTGCAGATGTCTTTTCGGATGGACATGATGTGGTTGAATGTTGTATCAAATTTAAACATGAAAAAGAGAACAAATGGAAAGAAGTTCGTTTAAGTCCTACTCAGAATGATGAATGGTCAGCTGAGTTTACGGTAGAAAAACAAGGTTTATATTCTTATTTTATTGAAGGTTGGGTTGATTATGCTCTAAATTGGCAACACGGCACAGAGCGGAAAATCAAAGACAATCAATTTGTGAAATCAGAATTACTTGAAGGTGCTGAATATTGTCAAGCTATTTTAAAGTTGGTAACTAAAGAAGAAAAAACCTTTTTAACCAAAGCAATCCATGCTTTTCAAGACGAAAAATTATACGATATAGCACTTGAAATTACTCTTTCTAAGGAATTACATCAAATTTTTAAAAACTATCCAACACGAACGTTAGCCAATCAATCAGCAGAATTACAAGTTTATGTCGACCGAAAAAAGGCATTGTTTAGTACTTGGTATGAATTTTTTCCGCGTTCAGCTTCAAATACTCCAGGTAAACACGGCACATTTAAAGATTGTGAACGATTATTGCCTCGCGTAGTAGAAATGGGTTTTGATACCTTATATTTCCCACCCATTCATCCAATTGGCGAAGTCAATCGAAAAGGGAAAAATAATGCTACTACCGCTGAAAAAGACGATGTAGGTTCGCCGTGGGGAATTGGATCACATTTTGGCGGACACCAATCGACGCATCCCGAATTGGGAACGATAGCCGATTTTAAAGCCTTGGTTAAAAAAGCTAAATCTCTAGGAATAGAAGTCGCAATGGATTATGCCCTTCAAGCTGCACCCGATCATCCGTATGTAAAAGATTTTCCGCAATGGTTTAAGTGGCGACCCGATGGAACGGTTCAATATGCCGAAAATCCACCCAAAAAATACCAAGATATTCAACCGATATATTTTGAAAGTAACGATTGGAAAAATTTATGGAAAGAATTGTTAGATGTCGCCCTATTTTGGGTTGAAGAATGCGATGTTAAGGTTTTTCGCGTAGACAATCCGCATACAAAACCCTTTTATTTTTGGGGTTGGCTAATTGCAGAGATTAAAAAGAAACATCCTGATGTTTTATTTTTGGCCGAAGCTTTTACGCGTCCGAAAATCATGCATGAATTAGCAAAACAAGGTTTTACCCAATCTTATACCTATTTTACGTGGCGAAATTCGAAAGCGGAAATGATTGAATACTTGACTGAGTTAACCCAAACGGAACAAAAAGAATTCTTTAGACCAAATTTTTGGCCCAATACGCCTGATATTTTGCCGTATTCGTTGCAAAGCGGCACAGAATCCGTATTTCTACAAAAATACTTTTTAGCGGCTACGTTGAGTTCAAGTGTGGGAATTTATGGGCCAGCTTATGAACTTTTAGTGCATCAAGCCATGCCTGGAAAAGAAGAATATTTAAATTCTGAGAAATACGAAATTTACCAATGGGATTGGGAAGTTAAAAATAAATTAACGACCATAATTTCAAAAATTAATCAGATTCGCCATCAACATGAAGCTCTTCAGCAAACTAATAATTTGAAATTTTGCATGGTTGATAACGAACAAATGATTGCCTATTATAAATATAATGATGCAAAGACCGATAATCTATTGATGATTTGTAACTTAGATCCATATTATCCTAAACAAGCTATGGTTCGATTGCCGCTGGAAGAAATTGGCAATCAACCTGTTCGTGTTTCTGATTTAATTACAGGCAACAGTTATTTGTGGGATAAGGAATGGAATTTTGTAGAATTGCATCCCGCATTACCTTTTCATTTATTTAAAATAGAGCGTTAATTATGGACACTTCAAACCAAGATACTTTTGCAGGAACTTTTGAGTTTAAAACAGAATGGAAATCCTGTTTTGAAGATGATGATTTTGTAAAAATCTTTTCTTCTGACATTTTAGAAAATTATATTATCAATAAACGTTGGTATGGTGGAAAGGCGAGTACCTTAAAATACATTGATGTGGTCGATTATTTTAAAATTACTTCTAAAAAAAACACCTATTATGGTGTTTTATTAGAGGTCAATTTTAAAGAAGCTTTTTATCAACATTATTTTATGCCATTGGCTTTTATGTCGAAAGAAGAGCTTGACACCAATACGGTTATTGCTCCCATAAAAATGGCTAACCAAGAAGGTTATTTGGTTGATGCTTTACATCAAGAAGACTTCCGTAATTTATTGTTTGATAATATTATAAAATCAAAAGAAGCTAAGGGCGAGAAATTGATTTTTCATAAAGGAAATACCATCGAATTGGAAAATTATTCTTCCTCTCGGTTCATGGGATTGGAACAAAGTAACACTTCTATAATCTACAATGACAAATATGTTTTAAAGATTTTTAGACGTATTTATGTGAGTACAAATCCAGATTATGAAATCAGTCGGTTTTTGACCGAGCGGATGAATTTTTCACATTCTCCTGCTTATACTGGAAGTATCAATTTGACCTTACCAGAAGGAAACATAACCTTGGGTTTGATGCAAGAATTGGTTGTGAATCAAGGAGATGCTTGGAAATTTATGCTAGATCAAGTAGACGGCGTTTTTGATAATTTAAAACGCAAGAAAATTAAAATCGATAAATTACCAGACATTCCGATGTTCAAACGGTTAAATATTAACGAAATTCCTCCTGAAATTATTGATTGGGTTGGGTTGAGTTTGTTTTTACGCATTCAAACAATGGCTCTTCGAACAGCAGAAATGCATATAGCATTGGGGAGTGATATTTATGAAACTGCTTTTACTCCAACCACTTACAACGGAGATTATACTGTTTGGTTAAAAAACAGAATGTTGTATCAGTTTCAAAATAGACTAAATATTATCGAAAATAGTTTACATAAATTAGATGGATTAGCTCTAGAACTAGCTCATCAATTTATGGAAAATAAAAAATTAGTGCGTAAACATTTTGTCGATTTTGATTGGACAAAAATGAAATCAGAACGCATTCGAATTCATGGCGATTACCATTTGGGTCAAGTTTTAATCAGTGGCGACGATTTTTATATTCTTGATTTTGAAGGCGAACCCGAAAGCACCATCCGCGATAGAAAAGTAAAACAGCCGCCTTTAAAAGATGTGGCTGGCATGTTTCGTTCCTTTCATTATGCCATTTATGCAACCATTTTCAATAACAAAGACAAATATCCATTTGAGCAGGAAGAGCTTTTTGCCGCAGGTGAAATTCTCTATAAATATTTCGTGGGCGTATTCTTAAAAACTTATGTCGATAAAGCTCAATCAGGTAATTTAAACATTGGCTATAACCATGAAATTGACTTTCTTTTAAAGTATTGTTTATTAGAAAAAGCTGTTTATGAATTGGGCTATGAATTGAATTCGAGACCGAGATGGGCAGTGATTCCGTTACGAGGAATTCAGAGTATTATGAATTATTAAAGATTATAAAAACCCAGTTGGGTTGAAAATAAAAAACATGAACCAAGTACAACCACATTCACTTCTTACCGATTTTGATATTGCTTTATTTAAAGCTGGAAAACATTTTAGGCTTTACGAAAAATTAGGAGCTCATCTTACGGAAGTAAAGGGTGTAAAAGGCGTTTATTTTGCCGTTTGGGCACCTTCTGCACGCTCGGTATCCGTTGTGGGCGATTTTAATTTTTGGATTCAAGGCGAACACCAACTTCATGTTCGATGGGATGCTTCAGGAATCTGGGAAGGTTTCATTCCTAACGTAGAAATGGGAAGTAAGTATAAATATAAAATTCAATCCAATAATAACGGAATCATTACTGAAAAAGCAGATCCGTTTGCGTTGTATTGTGAACATCCACCCCAAACTGCGTCTGTAATTTGGGATTTAGAATACAAATGGAAGGATAAAAAATGGATGCAAACTCGAATAGACAAAAATGGTTTAGACAAACCTTATTCGGTTTATGAAGTTCATTTGGGCTCTTGGAAACAAACTGGCGAAGAAAATCGATTTCTCACTTATGTTGAATTAGCCGATGAATTGGTCAATTATGTCAAAGAAGTTGGTTTCACACATGTTGAGTTTATGCCCGTCATGGAATATCCATATGATCCTTCATGGGGCTATCAATTGGTTGGTTATTTTGCACCAACTTCTCGTTTTGGAACGCCACAAGAGTTTATGTTTTTAGTAGATAAACTTCATCAGGCTGGAATTGGCGTAATTCTCGATTGGGTTCCGTCGCACTTTCCCGATGATGCTCACGGATTAGGATTTTTTGATGGCTCCAACCTATACGAACATCCTGACCGACGAAAGGGTTACCATCCCGATTGGAAAAGTTTGGTTTTTAATTATGGACGAAATGAAGTGCGTTCTTTCCTCATTAGCAATGCTCTTTTTTGGTTACAACACTACCATATCGATGGCTTGCGAGTAGATGCCGTGGCTTCAATGTTATATCTTGACTATTCAAGAAAAGAAGGCGAATGGGAGTCAAATATTTTTGGTGGAAGAGAAAATTTAGATACTATCAGTTTCTTAAGAGATTTTAATGAAGCAGTTTATGCCAATTATCCCGATGTGCAGACCATTGCCGAAGAAAGTACTTCTTTTCCAATGGTTTCAAGACCCACTTCAATTGGAGGGTTAGGTTTTGGCATGAAATGGATGATGGGATGGATGCATGACACCCTTCAGTATTTTCAAAAAGAACCTGTTTATAGAAAGTACCATCAAAATGAGTTGACGTTTTCGATGACTTATGCGTTTACCGAAAATTTTATGTTGCCGCTTTCACACGATGAAGTGGTTTATGGTAAACATTCCATTTTAGGGCGAATGAAAGGCGATGAATGGCAGCGTTTTGCCAATTTAAGATTATTATATGGCTATATGTTTACGCATCCTGGCGGAAAACTATTGTTTATGGGAGCCGAAATCGGTCAAAGTCGCGAATGGAATTTTGAAGGAAGTGTCGATTGGCATTTGCTTCAATTTGGTTTTCATGAGGGTATCAAAAAATGTATTACCGATTTGAATGCGTTATATAAAAATTATCCCGCCTTATATGAAAAACAATTTTCTGCAGAAGGTTTTGAATGGATAAACTATTCTGATGCTCAAAACTCAGTGCTAAGTTTTATCCGTAAAGGAAAAAATCCAAAAGAAAATCTAATTATAGTTTGCAATTTTACGCCAGTTGTTCACGAGAATTATAGAATTGGAATTCCTGTCAAAGGAAAATTGACAGAAATTTTTAATTCCGATTTAAAAGAATATGGCGGAAGCGGCGTTGGAAATCAGAAAACCATCAAAACTGACAAAGAACCATGGAACGGTAAAGATTTTTCAGCCGAACTGACTTTGCCACCACTTGGTGTTACCGTTTTTAAAATGATGTAAAACATTAAGAAATCCCTCTCCAAAAGAGGGATTTCTAATTTATTAAGAAACGCAAACGTTAGAGTTAATAAATCATCTAAAGTAAATAGTAGTACAAACAGTCAACTTTGTAAATTTGGCAACTTGACTTAATTTAAACATATGATTACAAATACAGAATTAGAACTTAAAGGAGATCAATTTCCTTCCAAAATAATTTCTTATAACCAAGATGTCGACAGTATTTATTTTTATACCGATAATAATGTAGTCTTAAAAATTACTATTCTTCGTGATAGCATGATTCGTTTTCGCTATACAACAAAAGGTTATTTTAACAAAGACTTTTCGTATGCTATTGATAAAACACAATCGCATGGATATAACGAATTGCAAGTCACCGAAAATGAAATCCATTATGTAATTACGACGAGTAAAATTGTATGTAAAATTAATAAAGCAGATGTCAAAGTTGGACTTTTTGATTTGGAAGGATTTTCAATCTTAGAAGATGAAATTGGTTTTCACTGGGAAGAAAGTTATGAATTTGGAGGGAATATCGTCAAAATGAGCAAGATTGCCAATGATGGCGAATGTTATTATGGCATGGGCGATAAGGCGACACATTTGAATTTAAAAGGAAAACGCCTAGAAAATTGGGCCACAGATCAATATGCTTTTCAAAAGGAACAAGAGCCTTTATATAAAGTTGTGCCCTTTTACATCGGATTGCATCACAACAATGCCTATGGAATCTTTTTTGACAATACGTTTCGAACCTTCTTTGATTTTTGTCATGAACGTAGAAATATTACAAGTTTTTGGGCAGAAGGAGGAGAGATGAACTATTATTTCATTTATGGGCCAAAAATGAAAGATGTGGTTACGGCTTATACGCATTTAACCGGTAAACCGGAACTTCCGCCCATGTGGACGTTGGGTTATCACCAATGTAAATGGAGTTATTATCCTGAAAGTAAAGTAAAAGAAATCACCGCAAATTTCAGAAAACTACAAATTCCGTGCGATGCTATTTATTTGGATATCGATTACATGGAAGGCTTTCGTTGTTTTACTTGGAGTAAAGATTATTTTCCTGACCCAAAACGAATGGTAGCCGAATTAGCGAAAGACGGATTTAAAACCGTTGCTATTATTGATCCTGGAATTAAAATTGATAAAGATTATTGGGTTTATCAGGAAGCATTAGAAAAAGATTATTTCTGTAAACGTGCCGATGGTCCTTATATGAAAGGAAAAGTTTGGCCTGGCGAATGTAATTTTCCAGATTATACCAATCCAGAAGTAAGAGAATGGTGGGCAGGATTATATAAAGAATTAATTTCGGATATTGGGGTAAAAGGTGTTTGGAATGATATGAATGAACCGGCCGTTATGGACGTTCCCGGAAAAACTTTTCCGATGGATGTTCGGCATGATTTTGACGGAAATCCGTGTAGTCATCGAAAAGCACATAATATTTACGGTACGCAAATGGCTCGTGCTACCTATGAAGGCGTAAAACGTTTTGCGTATCCAAAAAGACCTTTTATCATTACGCGTTCTGCCTATTCTGGAGCTCAACGTTATACTTCATCTTGGACAGGTGATAATGTGGCCTCTTGGGAGCATTTATGGATTGCTAATATTCAAATGCAACGCATGTCTATCAGTGGAATGGGGTTTACCGGTTCTGATATTGGCGGATTTGCAGAGCAACCTTCTGGCGAACTATATGCACGATGGATTCAATTAGGCGTTTTTCATCCCTTTTGTAGAACGCATTCTTCTGGCGATCATGGTGAACAAGAACCATGGTCTTTTGGAGAAGAAGTCATTGATATTACCAGAAAATTTGTGAATTTAAGGTATGAATTATTGCCTTATTTGTACACTATGTTTTGGAAATATGTCAATGAAGGCGAACCGATGCTTAAACCGTTAGTCTATTTTGATCAAGAAGATATTCAAACCTTATATAGAACAGATGAATTTATTTATGGTAACCATATTTTAGTTTGTCCAATTTTAGAACCCAATGCGGTGGGACGAAGATTGTATCTTCCAAAAGGAAATTGGTATAATTATTGGACGAACGAATGGATAGAAGGGAAAATAGAAATTTGGGTTCCTACTGCTTATGACGAAATCCCGTTGTTTATTAAAGAAGGAGCAATTATTCCTAAATATCCTGTTCAACAATATGTGGGCGAAAAAGAATTTGAAGAAATTACCTTAGAGGTTTATTTTAAATTGGGTAAGGAAAAATCGGTTCTCTATGAAGATGCGCAAGATGGGTACGATTATAATAAAGGTCGTTTTTCGTTGCGGACATTTAATTTAACAGGAAAGGAAAACGAATTAATTATTCAATTGCATAAACAAGGAGAATTTCTAACTAATTATTCTAAATTTAAAATCAATTTAATCGGATTGCCTTTTGAAATCGATTCTATTGAAATTGACAATGAAAAAGTTGATTTAGCAACCGTTTTATTAGAAAAAGGTTCTGTTTTAAAAGTTGATAAATTTTTTACAGAATTACACATTTTTGGGAAATAATTTTTTTTTGTATTTTTAACGTTTAATTTAACTGTCTTGGCTTATGAAAAGGATAATAATTTTTAGTTTATGTAGTGGTTTGGTACTTCTAATGGGATGTGCTACAAATCCACTAACAGGAAAATCAACTTTAGCTTTAGTAGATAATAGTTCGATATTTCCATCAGCATTTCAGCAATATGATTCTTTTTTAAAGGAACATAAAGTAATTTCAGGTACAGCCGATGCTAAAAAGGTCGAGCGAGTTGGTATTAAAATAAAAGAAGCTGCTCAAAAATGGCTTGCAGCCGTTGGTCAACCAAATTATTTAAAAGATTACCAATGGGAATATAAATTAGTAGAAGACAAAGCCGTAAATGCCTGGTGTATGCCTGGCGGAAAAATTGTGGTGTATACAGGTATTTTACCGATTACACAAGACGAAGCCGGTTTAGCAACAGTAATGGGACACGAAGTAGCTCACGCTTTATTAAATCATGGGCAACAACGCATGAGTGCTGGAATGTTACAACAAGCCGGTGCCGTTGGTTTAGGTGTTGCAGTTGGCGAAAAAAGTGCAGAAACTCAAGCTATTGCGATGACGGCTTATGGTGCTGGTTCCCAAATGTTTGGGATGTTACCGTTTAGCAGAAGCCATGAAAGTGAAGCGGATAAAATTGGATTGATATTGATGTCTATTGCAGGCTATAATCCGGAAGCTTCGGTTCCTTTTTGGGAGCGAATGGGTGGAGCAGGAGGTCAATCGCCACCTGAATTTATGAGTACACACCCGTCACATGACACGCGAGTTTCCAATTTAAAAAAATGGATTCCAGAAGCCAAAAAAGAAGCCACTAAATATGGCGTTATCTTTAAGTAATTTTTTTAATTATAAAAGCTGTTCTATTTTGGACAGCTTTTTTTATGATTTAATTTTAAAAATATGAAAACACTCCAAAAGGGAAGTAAAAAATTAATGAATGCCTGGGCGTTTTATGATTGGGCCAATTCGGTTTATCCGTTAGTGATTTCATCTTCAATTTTTCCATTATATTATGGATTTTTATTTCCAAAAGATAATCCAAATGTGCTTTTTTTAGGATTTGAATTAAAGAACACCGCCTTAATCAGCTTTGTTACGGCATTTGCTTTTTTGTGTGTCGCTGTTTTTTCTCCTATTCTATCTGGAATAGCCGATTTTGCTGGGAATAAAAAACGATTCATGCAATTTTTCTGTTATCTAGGAGCCTTGTCTTGTATCGGAATGTATTGGTTTACTGTTGAAAATATCTATTTTGGAATTACTTGTTTTTTCTTTGGTTTAATTGGCTTTTGGGGAAGTTTAGTTTTTTATAATTCCTATTTACCAGACATTGCCTTTAAAGAACAACAAGATAGCTTGAGTGCAAGAGGCTATTCTTATGGCTATATTGGCAGCGTAATTTTACTTATTATTAATTTGGCCATGATTTTAGGCAAAGACGGCGAAGAAGCCTTACATGCAATGCGAATGGCTTTTGCAATGACTGGGATTTGGTGGATCTTATTTGCTCAATATGCTTTTTATTATTTACCAAAAGGAAATAAAAATGCCGATAAAATAACGAAAGATGTTATTTTAAACGGATTTAAAGAACTCCAAAAAGTACAATCGTATCTGCAACAAAATCTAAGTTTATACCGTTATTTAACTGCTTTTTTTGTCTACAGTATGGCGGTGCAAACTGTGATGTTGGTGGCTACTTATTTTGGTGAACAAGAAATTAACTGGGCTACCGATGGCGAAAAAACGACGGGTTTAATTATTAGTATTTTAGTCATTCAATTGGTGGCTGTTGTAGGAGCAACTTTGACTTCTAAAGCATCTGAAAAGTTTGGAAATATCCCAACCTTATTAGTTATAAACGCTATTTGGGCAATTATTTGTGTATTTGCTTATTTCGTAACCGAACCGATTCATTTTTACGCCACTGCTGGATTTGTAGGCTTGGTCATGGGCGGAATTCAAGCCTTGTCACGTTCCACCTATTCTAAATTTCTTCCTAAAACCGATGATACCACTTCTTTTTTTAGTTTTTATGATGTAGCCGAAAAAATTGGAATTGTTGTTGGAATGGCGATTTATGGATTGATTGATCAAATTACTGGAAGTATGCGCAATGCCATTGTTTTTTTAACGGTATTTTTTGTAATCGGTTTTTTATTATTGTTACGAGTTCCTAAAAACAAAACTTCCGAAGTGGTTTAGACTTCGGAAGTTTATTTTTTAATCCATTTTAATGGTTCCTGAACCAGTTACTTTTGTGTCTTGTTTCTTTGGATTTCCTCTGTATTTGATGTCGCCAGAGCCTGAAACGTAGGCTTCAATGCGTTCGCTACAGCTAACTTCAATATCTCCAGAACCAGCAACCGATGCTTTTGCATTTTCTGCTAAAACGTCAAAAGCTTCAATATCACCAGAACCCGCTACAGTAGCTTCAACCGTTTTGGCTTTCCCTTTTAATTCAATATCGCCAGAACCTGATAAAGTAGCAACAAGCATCTCACAATTAATATTCAATTTAATATCACCAGAGCCTACTAAATCTATATTAAACCTGCTACTTCGCAATTCAGCAGACGATACAATGTCACCTGAACCGGCCAACTTTATGGATGAAATTTCCTCTATTGGCACAATGATTTCAATTCTTTGCCCTTTTGCTGAAGTAAGATTAAATCCTTTTTTAGTTCGAATCGCTAATTCTTTATTTTCAACAGAAATCGAAATGTAATCCAATAAATTTTCTTGAGCTTTCATAATAATTTTCCCTTCTGTTCCTTTAATTAAACTAACATAAAAGGAACCCGTTACAGAAACGCCTTCGTAGGAATTAGTGTTGATTTCTTTGGTCATAACAGGACCAGTTCCTTTGATCGTTTTAGATTTCCATTGCCCAAAGGCATGGCTTACGAAACATAAACAACTTAAAATGATGATTTTTTTCATGATGAAATAATGAGTTAATGATTAGTTTTGAATTAGGTTAATATTGCCATAATGCGACGAAATGGTGAGTTGGTTTACCCCGCTTTTTTTGTAAAATCCTTTGTATGAATTAGTATTTTGTGTCTGAATTTTGGAGCTGTACGTCAAATCGGCATTGTTTTTAAACGTTCCATATTTTGTGGTAATGATAAAGTCAAAATAATAAGATGAAGGATGGTTGATTTTAATATTTGTATAGCCTGCATCAATTACAATATCTTTTGCCTTATCCGAAATAGCGGCTATAGTCAAGTTACTATAATTGGTTGCTATTTTTAAATTTTGCAAAACTTCATTAATTTTAATGGTTAAATAATTTCCTTTTCCGTCCACGTTTTCCACTTTTCCTAGGTTTATTTTGCCGTAATTACTTTGATATGTCAAGTTCTTTCCGTTTGGAAAATTGAGGTCAGTATAACTTGAATTTAGATTTAAAACGTTATAATTCTGAATCGATAAACCCGAATATTTGGCCTGAATATCCGCTTTATTTATAGATTCAATAGTGGAATCTGGACAATAATCAATTTTTATTGAATTGGATGAATTCTTTAAGTTTCCAAGTGAAATTCTACCATATTTACAAGTGATATCCGCTTTTCCAGTCAAATCACGCAAGACAATATTACCGTACTTATTATCTAATTTTACACTTCCATTTTTAGGAATTTTAATGGTATAATTAATTTCCATACTCGTATTCTTTCCATAAGAATTATTGGAGTTAATGAATGTTTCTGCAGCATACAAACTATTACTTCCGCTAAAATCAACACTAATAGAAGCTAATTTTTGGTCAACCCATTTTTCTGAATCGCCACTCACGGTTATCACAACTTCAATACTAATCTTATCTTCATCCCAGGTGGTAATCATCAAATTTCCATATTTGTTTTTTACGGATAGGGTAGCGTCAGCATTAACAGCAACAGTTTTTTGCTGTGTTTTTTCTTTGGTGTGTTTTCCATTGTGATTTGTTGCAAAAACAACGGAAGTTCCAATGAAAAAGAATACTAATTTAAAAAGAATTTTCATGTTGTATAATTTGTTGGTGATTGATGATTTCAATTTTTTGGATAATCAATTCTAAAAAGGAGATTCTTGTTTGAAAGTTTAGAATCATCGCATGAAGCAATTGCTTAGTATCGCCATTTTTTTGAAGCTCACTCATGATTTTTTGATAATCCGCATCAAAAACGGCCATTTGTTTAAGAGCATCTTCTATAATTGGTTTGGTTTCTTCGGTTTGATTGGTTTGAAGTTGGGCTAACTCTTTCTGTATAACCGACATGAAATAATCATGGGTTTCTTTGGTTTGAATGGAAGCATTTTGCCATTCTGAGGGCTGAATTTCAGTCTTTGGTTGAAATAAATAAACCATTCCAACCAAAAAGAGGAGCGAAGCTGCAATCGTAAAAGGGAGCCACATCCTTTTCTTGCTAGGTTTCTTGTTGTGTTTCAACTTTTGCAAAAAACGTTCCTCATGACCAAGCAAAGGGCTTTGTTCATCTAATTGGGTTTGAAGTTGTTCAAAAAAAACTTCTAGTTGGTCGTTATGCTTTTTCATTTTTTCTCGTTTCCAGTTTTTTCTTTAGTTGTTCTTTTGCTCTACTGTATTGCGTTCTGCAATTGGCATAGCTAATGTTTAAAATAGCACTTACTTCTTCATAATCATAGCCTTCAATCAACATTAAGGTCAAGATAATTCGGTAATTTTCTTTTAAGGATTGCAAAGCCAATAGCACTTCCTTTACTTTTAATTGTGAATAATCCGTTTCAATGGTTGGTTCCTCAACTATTTTAAAAGAGACATCTTCAAAATCATCCCATTGATAACGATTGTTTTTCTTTTGAAAATCAATGCTATAATTTATAATTATTCGTTTAAGCCAAGCACCAAATGTGACTTCATTTTTAAAATCATTTATTTTTAGAAAAGCTTTTAAAAAACCTTCTTGCATGACGTCTTCAGCAAAATATTCGTCTTTCACAATTCGGTAGGCTATCGCATACATCGCTTGACTATAGCGGCGATACACTTCAAATTGAGCGGCTTGATTTTGTTGTTGACAGCTTAAAATTAACTGCTCTATAGGTTGATTTTCTACTTGCAAAGAGAATGTTGATTTAATGAAAAGACCTTTGTTTTTTTTAAATGTTACAGTTTTGTAAAAATATATTTTAAAATCGTATGGTTGGTGTTTACAAATTTTTATATTTGAAAACTTAATCTATCCCTACTATGAAAAAAATAATTTCTATCGTTTTAGTCTTATGGCTAAGCGTTTTTTCGCTTTCTTCTTGCACAAGTGATTTTGAACCGGTTGATCCAGCGGTACAAGTTCCAGATGAAACACCTGACGATAACGGAAATTCTACTGGAGATTATTGGCCAATGGCACTAAATAATCAATGGATATATAAACTAAATGGCGTTTCTCAAGATCCAATGAAGATTGTTTCTACAGAAAGCATTGATGGAAAAAGTTATTTTAAATATGAAAATTTTATTGGCTCTTCTACTGCTGGAAGCGGTTTTATAGGCACTACTTTAACACGTAAAACAAATGGAGTTTACTATGTTAGGGTTTCAGCCGTGATTCCGGGTACACCAACCATTACCGTTTCTCCACTTGAATTTATTATTTTAAAAGATTATTTAGAAGTAAATCAAATGTGGTCTCAAAACCTATCGCAAACCACAACAATAGAAGGTCAAACTCCAATTGTTACCGCAGTGGAAATTGCTGGAAAAATCTTGGAAAGAAATGTTTCGCTTACTGTTGGAACGGTTGCCTTTACAAATGTTATTCATACAGAAGTTATTCAAACAACGCAAGGAACAATCAATAAAAATGAATATTGGTTTTCAAAAGACATTGGTTTGATAAAATACAAAAACAGTATTGAAGGTTCTTTAAATAATGAATATGAAATTCAGTCCTATCAATTAAATTAATTGTTCTAAAATCCTTTTTTCACTTCACTTTAATGGCATAACTTTTGTCTAGTTAAGTGGGATAGAGTGTATTTCAACGGATTTAAAGCCTTTGATGGTTTGAAAATCAACGAGATGATTTATATTTGATACCATTTATTTTTATTTAATAACTGACAAATTGCCTAAAATATACCTATGTCAAACCACAATATCTCAATTATTGACAAATTGTCATTACACGATTTTGATTCAGAAGCTGATTTAATACCACTTTTAACTCCCGAAGATGAGGAAGAAATGGCCAACGAAGAATTACCTAATTCTTTAGCAATTTTACCACTCAGAAACACGGTGCTTTTTCCAGGTGTTGTGATTCCGATTACCGCTGGTAGAGATAAATCAATTAAACTGATTAATGATGCCAATGCAGCCGGAAAAGTAATTGGCGTAGTTGCTCAAATAGATGAAGAAATAGAAGATCCTACGCGGGATGATATTCACAAAATTGGAACAGTTGCCCAAATTCTACGCGTTTTAAAAATGCCTGATGGAAACATTACCGTTATCCTTCAAGGAAAAAAGCGTTTTGAAATTAGCAAAGTAATTTCAGAAGAGCCTTATTTGAATGCTCTAGTGAAAGAAGTTCCAGAAAAAAGACCGAGTAAAACGGATACCGAGTTTGGAGCAATCATCGAATCGACTAAAGAAATGGCTATTCGGATTATAAAAGAAAGTCCGAATATTCCAACCGAAGCTACTTTTGCCATCAAAAACATTGAAAGTCAATCCTTTCTAATCAATTTTGTTTCTTCCAATATGAATTTGGATGTTCAGGAAAAACAGAATTTATTGTCGATGAATGTTTTAAAAGAACGAGCCTTAGCAACGCTTCGTTATATGAATACCGAATTGCAAAAATTAGAATTGCGAAACGATATTCAGTCCAAAGTACGTGTCGATTTAGACCAGCAACAACGCGAATATTTCTTGCACCAACAAATGAAAACCATTCAAGAAGAATTGGGTGGCGTTTCCTATGATCAAGAAATTGATGAAATGCGAATAAAAGCCAAATCTAAAAAATGGGACGAGAATACCGAAAAACATTTTGAAAAAGAAATCTCTAAATTGCAACGAACCAATCCGCAATCACCCGATTTTGGTATACTTCGTAATTATTTAGAATTATTTTTAGAATTGCCTTGGAATCATTTTTCCAAAGATAATTTTGATTTAAAAAGAGCTCAAAAAATATTAGATAATGACCATTTCGGGTTAGAAGAAGTTAAAAAACGGATTATAGAGCATTTAGCCGTTTTAAAATTGCGAAATGATATGAAATCGCCAATAATCTGTTTGACAGGACCTCCAGGAGTTGGAAAAACTTCAATCGGAAAGTCGATTGCTAAGGCATTGGGAAGAGAATATATTCGGATGTCGTTAGGTGGTTTGCGTGATGAAGCAGAAATTCGCGGTCATCGTAAAACCTATATTGGTGCGATGCCCGGACGAATTTTACAAAATTTAAAGAAAGCGGGGACTTCCAATCCAGTTTTTGTTTTAGACGAAATTGATAAATTATCAGTAAGTCATTCAGGCGATCCATCTTCAGCATTATTAGAAGTGCTTGATCCTGAACAAAACAGTGAGTTTTATGACAATTTCTTAGAAATGGGATATGACTTATCAAAAGTCATGTTTATTGCCACTTCCAATACGATGTCGACCATTCAACCGGCTTTAAAAGATAGGATGGAAGTGATTAAAATGACTGGCTATACCATTGAAGAAAAAGTAGAGATTGCTCGTCAACATTTATTTCCAAAGCAATTAAAGGAACATGGTTTAGCATTAAAGCAATTAACCATTGGCAAACGACAGTTAGAAAAAATAATCGAAGGCTATACACGAGAATCAGGCGTAAGGGCGTTAGAACATAAGTTAGCTCAAGTGATTCGCCAAGCAGCAAAATCCGTGGCGATGGAGGAAGAATACAACCTAAAAGTCACCGATGAAGATATTATAAAAACACTTGGAGCACCTCGTTTAGAACGCGATAAATCTGAAGGAAATGAAGTGGCTGGTGTAGTAACTGGTTTAGCCTGGACAAGTGTTGGTGGAGATATTTTATTTATTGAATCCTTGATTTCCAAAGGAAAAGGAACGCTTACCTTAACTGGTAATTTAGGTATTGTAATGAAAGAATCGGCTACCATTGCAATGGAATTTATCAAATCGAATGCAGAGATGTTTGGCATTTCGCAAGACGTTTTGCAAAATTATAATATTCATATTCACGTTCCAGAAGGTGCAACTCCCAAAGACGGTCCGAGTGCTGGAATTGCCATGTTAACCTCGCTGGTTTCTGTTCTCACTCAAAAACGGATTAAGAAAAGTTTGGCCATGACTGGTGAAATTACCTTACGTGGAAAAGTGCTTCCGGTGGGCGGAATTAAAGAAAAGATTTTAGCTGCCAAACGAGCTAATATTAAAGAAATAATACTTTGTACTGAAAATAAATACGATATCGATGAAATTAATCCAACCTATTTAGAAGGATTGACTTTTCATTATGTCAAAGATATGCGAGAAGTGATAGAATTAGCGATCACCAATCAGAAAGTGAAGAATGCTAAAACCTTGTAGTTTTTAGACTTATTTTAAAGTTGGTGCTCAAAAGCACCAACTTTTTTATTGTTTTTTATCTAAATTTACTATTCAAAAAAATAATATCTTCGCATCTTCGTTATACTTTAGCTAACAGCATTACATAAAAATGTTTAAAAAACCTTTACTCTTACTTTTTGTTCTTTTTTGTACTGTGGGTTACAGTCAAATTGGCGGACAATCTGTATATCAGTTTTTAAACCTTGTAACTTCTCCACGTCAAGCTGCTTTAGGCGGAAAAATCATTACTAATTTTGATTATGATGTCAATGCTGCTCTTTTTAATCCGGCCAGTATAAATCAGGAAATGCACAATCACTTGTCTGTTAATTATGCCAATTATTATGGGGAAGTAACTTATGGAACTGCTTCTTATGCTTATACCTACGACCGTCATTTGCAAACTTTTCATGCAGGAGTGAATTATGTAAATTATGGCGATTTTGAAGGAAGAGATGAAAATGGTGAATTGACTTCAGATTTTACTGGAAGTGAAGTTGCACTTTCATTTGGCTATTCCTATAATATTCCGTTTAGTAATTTTTATGTTGGAGCTAATGCTAAATTAATCACTTCAACTTTAGAAAGCTATTCTTCTTTTGGTGGAGCCATCGATTTGGGTGCAATTTACATTGATGATTATAATGATATTAATTATGCACTGGTTATTCGTAATGTAGGAACTCAATTCACTACTTATGCAGGAACACAAGAAAAATTACCGCTAGAAATTATCGCTGGAATTTCACAAGAAGTTGAAAATGTTCCAATTCGTTGGCATATTACACTCGAAAATTTACAACAATGGAATGTCGCTTTTTCCAATCCAGCTCGAGCTCAAGGTTCATTAGATGGAGGGAATCAAGAAGAAAAAGTTTCTTTTTTTAATAATGCTTTACGGCATTTATTATTGGGAGCCGAATTTTTTCCCGGAAAACCATTTAATATTCGCGTAGGTTATAATTTTAGAAGAAGTGAAGAATTACGAATTGAAGATAAACGCCATTTTTCAGGAATTTCTGCTGGATTTAGTTTGCGGTTTAATCGAATTCGATTTGACTATTCCTACTCAAGATATACACTTGCAGCCAATACAAGTTTATTTGGCTTGACTTTAAATTTACAATAATTGATTGCGTTTTAACGTGATTTACAGCGTATGAAAAAAATTACCATTGCCATTGACGGATATTCTTCTACTGGAAAAAGCACGTTAGCGAAACAGTTGGCTCACCATTTGGGTTACGTTTATGTTGATTCAGGTGCGATGTACCGAGCGGTTACCTTTTATGCCATGCAACAGCAGTTGGTTGCTGAAGATTTTTTAGATTCCACGGAATTAATCAAACAATTACCTAAGATAAAGCTTCATTTTCAATTTAATCCTGCTGTTGGTTTTGCCGAAATGTATTTGAATGGCGTCAATATTGAAAATGAAATCCGAACCATTGACGTTTCTCGTTTAGTCAGTATCATTGCTGAAATTTCTGAAGTACGAACTAAATTAGTAGAGCAGCAACAAGAATTTGGTCGTGAAAAGGGGGTTGTGATGGATGGCCGTGATATTGGAACTGTTGTTTTTCCAGAAGCCGAGTTAAAATTATTCATGACCGCCACCAGTCATACACGGGCCAAACGTCGACACGATGAATTGATTGAAAAAGGGCAGAAGGTGAGTTATGAAGAAGTGTTGCAAAATGTAGAAGAACGTGATTATATCGATACGCATCGGGCTGATTCTCCTTTAGTGAAGGCCAAAGACGCTATCGAAATTGATAATTCTATTTTGACCAAACAAGAACAGTTTGATTTGGTTTTAGATTTGATTCATAAATTTTATTCTACTTAAAAATCTATTTGCTATCACTTTCGTTGATAGAACAATCAATTTTTACATTCTCTTTAACTTTCGTTTAAAGGATTTAATTGTATTTTTGAGATTAGAAAAGTTGAACTATGAAAATCGTACTATCTCCAGCCAAATCGTTAAATTTTGAAACGCAATTGCCTACAAAAGCGTTTACTGAGCCAATTTTTTTAAAAGAAGCTACTACTATCCAAAAAACCTTAAAAAAACAAAGTCCCAAAAAGTTAATGGGTTTAATGGCTATTTCTGAAAAGTTAGCCGATTTAAATTGGGAACGCAACCAAGTTTGGGAAACCCCTTTTACATCAGAAAATGCCCGACCCGCTATTTTTGCTTTTGACGGAGATGTCTATACAGGTTTGGATGCATATACGCTTTCAATAGATAAATTAGCCGATTTACAAGACAAACTTCGAATTCTTTCTGGTTTGTATGGATTATTGAAACCGTTAGATTTAATGCAAGCCTATCGCTTAGAAATGGGGACTTCGATAAAAATAGGAACGAAAAAGAACTTATATGAGTTTTGGAAAAAAACAATCACTAAAACCTTAAATGACGAATTAAAAAAAGACGAATTATTCCTGAATTTGGCCAGTAACGAATATTTTAGTGCGATTGATATAAAATCGTTAAAAGTTCCCGTCATTACGCCCGAATTCAAAGACTACAAAGATGGAAAATTGAAAATGATTAGTTTTTTTGCCAAAAAAGCAAGAGGGATGATGGTGCGTTATATCATTGATAATAAGGCAGAAACGATGGACGATTTAAAAGGATTCAATTATGAAGGGTACGCTTTTGACACGAATTTGAGTAAGGGTAATACGTTGGTTTTTACGAGGTAGAATTTTTATCCCATAATAAACCTTTTTAAATTTGCTCTACCCAATTTTTAATGATGGCCATGCCATGAGGCGTTAAAATACTTTCTGGATGAAATTGTACGGCGTTCAGTTTAAAATCCCGATGCGTGATTGCCATGATTTGATTAGCCTCATCAACAGCTGTAACTTTTAAAACTTCGGGTAATGAAGAAGGCTCAATGACCCATGAATGGTATCGTCCAACATTTATTTTTTCTGGTATATTTTGAAAAAGTAAATCGCTTTTATCGGTGATGGTAATTTCCGTAGAAACACCATGGTAGACTTTCTGTAAATTGTTGAGTTTGGCTCCATATACTTCGCCAATCGCTTGCAAACCCAAACAAATACCCAGAATTGGTTTTTTTTGTACATAGGTTCGAATTACCTCTAACAATAAGCCTGCTTCTTTTGGTAAACCAGGCCCTGGCGATAAGAGAATTTTATCGTAAGGCTCTAGTTCTTTTAAATCCAATTCATCATTTCGAAATACGTCAACGGAGCAATCTAATGCTTCTAAATAATGAACTAAATTAAATGTGAAACTATCATAATTATCAATAACCGCAATTTTTTTCATAATCAATTTAAAGTGTAAAAATACAAACTTTTAAAGTTACACCTAAAAAAACCTGATACTTTCGTATCAGGTTTGTAGCAATTTTCCCCAACTGAATTAATAATTCAAGATAATGTTTAATTCAAAATCATCATCAATAGCTTTGTCTCCTAGATTATCAAAAAAGCTTCCTGAACCATATTTAATATCGTATTTTGTACGGTTTATTTTGAGTGAAGTTCGAGCAGAACCAGCTCCTAAAGCAATATCAAACTTGACAGGTTCTGTAATTCCTTTAATTGTTAAATCGGCTGTGACAGCATAAATATCACTTCCTTTCGCTCCAATTGATTTGAATTCTAAGGTTGCAGTATTAAATTTATCAACCCCAAAGAAATCAGCCGATTTTAAGTGACCTTCTAATTTTTCTTTGCCTTTTCCTGCTTCTAAATCTTTTACTAAAATAGAAGTCATGTCTACTTCAAAAGAACCTCCTTTTAATTTATCTCCTTCAAAAACCAATGTACCAGATGAAAAATTAATTGTTCCATCATGTTGACCAGTTACTTTTTTACCAACCCACTTAATGGTGCTTTTTTCAATATTTATTTTTTTGTTTTGAGCGGTAAGTCCAATTGAACTCAATGCAATTACGAAAGCTAAGGTTGCTGTTTTGAAATTTCTCATGTTTTTCTTGTTTTAATTGTTAGATTTATAGATTGATAAATAATTCTTTTTCTGATTTACGCACTTTGGCGTAATGTTGTGTGGCATCGTCTGCATGTCGGTAACCAACGGTTGCAATTAATGATGCGTTTAAACCCATTTCAGTCAATCCTAAGATTTCATTCACGGCTTTTGGATCAAAACCTTCCATTGGAGTAACGTCTATTTTTAATTCGGCAGCAGCGTTTAATAAATTTGCCAACGCTAAATAGGTTTGTTTTGAAGTCCAATTATTGCGGGTTTCTTCTGGTAATTCTATGATTTTTAACTTCATAAAATCACCATATGGTTTTATGTTTTCAATATTGATTCTTCTAGTTTCTGCCAAGTTTCTCAAATAGCTTTCAATTTCTTCCTCACCAAAGTTAAGCATATTTGCAAATACTATGACATGCGAAGCATCAACAATTTGAGATTGTCCCCACGCAACAGGTTGTATTTTAGCTCTTATTTCTTGATTTTCAATGATAAAAACTTTATAGGGCTGTAAACCGTATGAAGAAGTGCTTAGTTGAATTGCCTCTTTTAAAATTGCTAAATCTTTTGAGTTTATTTTTTTTGAAGAATCAAATTTTTTGGTTGCATACCGCCATTTTTGATTAGATATAAAATCGTTCATCTATACTGTTTTTTATAAAGTTCTGTACTTTTCTAATAAATTATTTAAAATTCCCAATTCTTCTTCAGAAAGATTTTGGGCAAATAATGTTTCGTGAGCTTCTATTTTAGGGTCTAATTGACTTAATAAATCAAGTCCTTTTTTTGTGATTGTAATTTCCATTTTCCGTCTGTTTTCTTCACAAACTACTCGGTTTACTAATCCTTTTAATAATAATTTATCTACCAAACGAGTGGTATTACTGGTTTTGGCAATCATCCGTTCTTGAATCATGCACATATTGGTTGGTTTTCCTTTTTGCCCTCTTAATATGCGTAATACATTAAATTGTTCAACTGATAAATCAAATGCTTTTAAAATATCATGAAAAGCATCCGCAACTACATTCTGCGTAAACATAATGTTGAGCACTGTTCGTTTTTCATGACTTATCGCCGAGTTTGATTTTATGATTTCTTCAATCTTCATTTTTACTTACATAATTTGTAGGTACAAATGTAATGCAAATCTTCATTTGTATATACAACTGTCTATTAAATTTTTGTTAAAGATTTAAAGTTCAAATTCTATAGAGCTACTAAATAGGTAGAAACTAGAATTAATTATTTCTAAATAATTTAAAAAAGTCATACTCAAAAGATAAGAGTATAGACAATATTTAAAAATAATGTATTTTTGTAATCTAAAATAGAAACCTTTTTTATAGATGAATTTAAACCAAGAACAGTGGTGGGCAAATGCTCAAAACGATGAGAATGCTATTTTTATAGACGTTCGAACACCCGAAGAATTTGAAAGAGGAATTATTCCCAATGCCATAAATATTGATATTTATAAAGGACAAGGATTTGTTTATTTATTAGAAGAATTAGACAAATCTAAAAATTATTATGTTTATTGCCATGCGGGAAGTAGGAGTGCAAAAGCTTGTGAAATTATGCAACAATTGGATTTTAAAGAATGCTTTAATCTAGTTGGTGGAATTTCAGAATGGAATGGACCGATTGTTGAACCTTAATATTTTTTATAGAAGCAATCCTTTTTTTTTGTATTTTTAACGTAGAAAAAATAAATTCAATACTATGAAAAAAAATGTAGGAAGTACAGACCGTTTCGTTCGAATTATCTTCGGAATTATTTTATTGATATTATTTATGTCAGGTTTTATAGAGAGTACAACCATAAAATGGAGTGTTTTTGGAATTAGTGCTATTTTAATTGCCACTTCTTTTTCCACATTTTGTCCGTTATATGCTTTATTAGGCAAAAGCACTTGTGAAGCTAAGAAAAATAAATAAATTTTATTTTTATAATTTTTTAAAACCACGTTTTGCGTGGTTTTTTAATTTTAAATATCCTTAAATCAAAACGATTTCCTACATTAGCAATTCGAATAAAACGCATAAAAATGATTAGTGAAACACAATTTCAATACGAATTAGAGCAAATTATAAGCAATGGAATTAGAGAAGATGTTGGCGAAGGCGACCACAGCTCTTTAGCTTGTATTCCCAATGATGCCATAGGTCAAGCCAAGTTATTAGTAAAGGAAAACGGAATAATTGCGGGAGTTGAATTTGCTAAAATGATTTTTAAAAAGGTTGATTCGCAATTAACCATTGAAACATTTATTAAAGACGGCACGGTAGTTCAGTATGGTGATATCGTTTTTCATGTTTACGGAAATTCACAATCCATTTTGAAGGCGGAACGGTTGGTGCTTAATTCGATGCAACGCATGAGTGCTATTGCGACGAAAACAAAAAAATATGTTGATTTGTTAGAAGGAACAGCTACAAAAATACTCGACACCCGCAAAACGACACCTGGATTTCGTGCTACTGAAAAATGGGCCGTTAAAATTGGAGGTGGAGAAAATCATCGTTTTGCTCTGTACGATATGATTATGTTAAAAGACAATCATATTGATTTTGCAGGAGGAATTTCGTTAGCAATTCAAAAAACAAAAGACTATCTAATTGAAAAACAATTAGATTTAAAAATAATTGTGGAAGCCAGAAGTTTAAATGAAGTGGAAGAAATTCTTAAAAGTGGTGGCGTTTACCGAATTTTGTTAGATAACTTTGATTTTGAAACAACCCGAAAAGCAGTTACTTTAATTGGAAATCAATCTTTAACAGAAAGTTCAGGCAATATCAACGAAAAAACAATTCGAGCTTATGCAGATTGTGGCGTAAATTATATTTCTTCAGGAGCATTAACGCATTCCGTTTATAATATGGATTTGAGTTTAAAAGCATTTTAAGAAGTAGAAAATAGGAAATAAACTGACTTTTGACATTCAAAATTTTTCTTTTATAAAAAAATTATGTCGTTTGAAATAGAACAAAAAATTGATAAAATCCCTATAATTAACCAATTGGTTCGTTTGACAAAAAAAATCAAACTTCCTTGGTTAGAAGGTTTGTCTTTTTATGATTTGATGGAATTATACATCATCGGAATTGCCAAAGGTGCTTTTTCTTATCGAGCTGGAGCAATTGCTTTTAGTTTTTTTATGGCTTTATTTCCCTTTGCTTTATTTATCCTAAACCTAATTCCCTATATTCCAATCGAAGGGTTTGAAAAAGATTTCTTGCGTTTTGTAGAAGAAGGTGTGCCACCCAATACGTTTGAAGCAATCAAAGCAATTATTGATGATATTTTAAATAATAGTTATAAAGGCTTACTTTCTTCGGGCTTTATACTCTCCATTTTTCTAATGTCTAATGGGCTAAATGCCATTTTAGGCGGATTTGAAACGTCGTATCACATTTCCATCAACCGCAGTTTTATCAGACAATATTTTATAGCCTTATTGATGTCTCTTCTTTTTTCAATTATTTTAATTGTGACAATTGTGGCTATTTTAATTTCTGAAATCATCATTCAAGATGTTCATTTACATCGCATTTGGGATACAGACACGACTTTAATTGAAATGATTCGTTACGGTTTTGTGGTGTTAATGATTCTAATTACCACTTCGATGCTGTTTAAATTTGGAACAAAAGAAGTTAAAAGAGTAGCGTTTATTAGTATTGGCTCTGTTTTTACCACGCTTTTAATTATGCTTTCTTCTTATATTTTTGGAATTTATGTCGTTAAATTTGCCAAGTATAACGAACTTTATGGTTCCATTGGAACCTTATTAATATTGATGTTTTATATTTGGATAAACTGCATGATTCTGTTGTTGGGATTTGAGCTCAATGCGACCATCCATAAATTAAAACGTAAAAACCTATTTGATTAAAAGTCAATTTATTCCTCTTTTTATGCCTTATTTCGTCGAAGTAATTTTGCCCTTGGCTCTCAATAAAACCTTTACGTATCAAGTGTCAGAGGCAGAATTTAATTTCATTCAAGTAGGAATGCGAGTTACGGTTCCTTTCGGGAAAAGTAAAATTTTTACTGCTTTAGCGATTGAAACACATCAAAATCCACCGACATTATACGAAGCAAAAGAAATTTTTCAAATAATAGACGATAAGCCAATCGTAAATGAAATTCAAATCAAACACTGGCAATGGATTTCATCGTATTATATGTGTGCCATTGGCGATGTTTTTCGTGCCGCTCTACCTTCTTCTTTATTGTTAGAAAGCGAAACAATTATAACTGCTTTGCCTGCAGATTTTATTGATGATGCCACGCTTACTGATGATGAATTCTTAATAAGAGAAGCCTTGCAACAGCAAAGTTCTTTAAAGGTAAAAGAAGTGATGGATATTGTTAATCGAAAGAATATTTTTCCGCTTTTGCAAAAATTAATGGACAAAAAATTGATTCGCTTACAAGAAGAAATTCAAGAAAATTATAAACCAAAATTAGTTCGCTATGTTCGCTTGTTCCCGCAATTCACAACAAATGAAGGCTTAACATTGTTATTGGATTCGATTAAATCAGAAAAACAAAAAAGTCTTTTGTTAGGCTATTTTCAATTGCAAGCAACCACAAAAAATCCAATTTCAGTAAAAGCCTTATTAGAGTTTACCAACCTGACATCAGCAATTGTAAAAGCACTTATTGACAAAGAAATAATAGAAGAATATCACTTAATTCAAGATAGAACAGACTATATCGCTGATGATAATTCAATCGAATTAAAATTGAGTAGTGCACAACAAAATGCGTTGGATGAAATTAAAAAGCAGTTTCAAGAAAAAGAGATTTGTTTGTTACATGGTGTGACTTCGAGTGGAAAGACAGAAATTTATAGTCAACTTATCCGTGAAAACATGCAAACTGGAAAGCAGATTTTATTTCTTTTACCAGAAATTGCATTGACTACGCAATTATTATCACGATTAAGAAAGTTTTTTGGGAATAAAGTGGCTGTTTTTCATTCAAAATACAATGCAAACGAACGCATTGAAGTTTGGAACCAAGTGTTAGAAAACTCTCCAAAAGCTCAAGTAGTTATTGGTGCAAGATCGGCTTTATTTCTTCCGTTTTCAAACTTAGGCCTCGTAATTGTTGATGAAGAACACGAGCCAAATTTTAAACAAACAGATCCGGCACCACGTTATCATGCTCGAGATGCGGCAACTGTATTAGCTAGTTTTCATCAGGCAAAAGTACTCATGGGTTCGGCTACACCAAGTATCGAAACATATTTTAATGCCCTTAATCATAAATATGGATTAGTTGAATTAACTGAACGTTTTGGAGCAATTCCAATGCCTGAAATCGTCTTAGTTGATTTAAAAGACAAGTATTTCCGAAAGCGGATGAATGGTCATTTTAGCGATACGTTACTCGAAGAAATAACAAATGCCTTGGCTTTAGAGGAGCAAGTTATTCTTTTTCAAAATCGGCGTGGTTTTTCGCCATTGCTAGAATGTATGTCATGCGGTCATGTACCACAATGTCCCAATTGTGATGTGAGCTTGACATACCACAAGTTTAAAAATCAATTGCGTTGCCATTATTGTGGTTATGCTATTGCAAAACCGACGAATTGCCATCAGTGCTCCAGTGTAGAATTAATTACAAAAGGGTTTGGTACCGAACAAATTGAGTTAGAATTAGCGTCAATTTTCCCAAACAAACGCATTCAGCGAATGGATCAAGATACAACGCGTGGAAAATTTGGTTACGAAAGAATTATAGACCGTTTTCAAAATCGAGAAGTCGATATTTTGGTGGGAACACAAATGCTGGCTAAAGGATTAGATTTTGATAATGTAAGTTTAGTCGGAATTTTAAATGCCGATAATATGCTGTTTTTTCCAGACTTTAGAGCTTTTGAACGTAGTTTTCAGATGATGACACAAGTTTCGGGTAGGGCAGGAAGAGCAAATAAAGCAGGTAAAGTAATTATTCAAACCTATAATCCTAATCATAATACAATTCAGCAAGTTACAAACAATAACTATAAAGGAATGTATAAGGAACAAATAAATGAACGACAACTTTTTGTATATCCGCCTTATGCCAAACTTATTAAAATCACGTTAAAGCATAAAGATTTTGAAAAAGTAAAAGAGAGTTCACAATGGTTGTATCAAGTATTGCATCAAAGTTTAAAAATGCCAGTTTTAGGGCCTGAAGAACCAGTCATAAGTAAAATTCGAAATGAATATATCCGAACTATCTTAATTAAAATTCCGGAAAATAATTCTATTCAAGCCACAAAAAAAACTATCCAGAAAATCCTGAATAGTTTTGAAGTTATTTCTCAGTATAGAGCGGTAAAAGTGATAATTAATGTAGATACACTTTAGGCAATTGCCAATGCTTTTTTCAAATCATCTTTTTTATTTCTACTTAATGGAATTTTAGTTACACCAATTTCAGCAAATTTGCTGTTAAATCGTTCAATTTTATCAATGTTAACAATGAATGATTTGTGAACGCGAAGGAAACGATCTTTCGATAGATCATTTTCAAATGATTTCATAGTGGATAGTACTAGGTTGCTGTCTTCGTCGGTTACGACTTTGACATAGTCACCATAGGCTTCAATCCATTTAATTTTGGAAGTAAAAACTTTCAATTTTTTCAAATTACTTTTAATAAAGATGTAATCACCTTCTTCTTCAGTAACTTCATTTCTTAATTTGTGTAATTCAATCGCTCTTTTAACAGAGGAATCAAATCGATCAACTGAGATTGGTTTTTGAAGATAATCAGTGGCATCATAATCAAAAGCTTTGACTGCATAGTCCGCTTTCGAGGTGATAAAAATAATCTGGGGCTTTTGCTTCAAACCATCCAAAAAATCGAATCCATTAATGATAGGCATTTCGATGTCAAGGAAAATAAGGTCTACCGAGTGTATTGACATACAACTCTTTGCT
>NZ_JAQVCH010000057.1 GCF_028689845.1 Flavobacterium sp.
GTAGATTTTTTTTAGTAGGGGCTGACACCTTAATCGGGTCAGCTCCCTCTTATTTCAAGGGATGTTTGTCTATTAGCGGTGTTGTGTAGCCTTGCAGCTAACTAGTAAATATCCACAAGTTTATACACCTTTTTTCACTAGTAAACACGAATATAGTCATTTAATGAACACAAAAAATATGATTAATTAAATTATTTAGCGTTTAAGAAAGTTATAAAAAAAGCTGTCACTTTAATGCCGGAAGCAATCTGTTACTTGACGGAAGAGAACTGTTCAATAACCTATCAATCACCAACCAAACCCGCATCAATCACCTTTTGTCAAGTAAACCAAATCCGCGAGAATTCGCCTAATCTATAAAATCCGTGTTCCATCCTAGAATCTGCCAGCGTTGGAAAACCGCAACTGAAAACTAAAAAACTAAAAACTCACTCCCTCGTGATATACAAAAAACCTTGCAAAGCTTCAGGATAATTTGTGTCATTCAAATAAAGCACATAAAAATACGTACCGTCTGGTGCGAGTGAACCATATAAAGAAGGCTCAGTGGTTACTTCACCACGCCAATCTTCTGTATATTGATTTCCTTTCCAAAGTAGTTTTCCCCAACGGTTATAAATTTCAATTTCAAAGTTTAAAAAAATTTCTCGCAAACCGTCCACAAAGAAAAAGTCGTTCAAGCCATCGCCATTCGCAGAAATGAAATTATAAACAGTGGGCGGACAATTTTTAACGAGTAAAGCAAGCTCAACGATACTCGCACAAGGTTGGTTTTCAATCCGAAAATATATAGTTTGAGGCGATGTAACCACATAATTTCCTGTATTCAGGATAACATTGCATCCTAATTCGGCATCTAAAAGTGTTTCATGAGCCGTAACTTCCAACAAATTGTCACCCATTAATTCATCTATGAGAGGATGGAGGTTAAACGTTCCTTTGCTAAAACCTTCGTTGCAAACTACTAAAGCATCCAACGGTGGAATGAGCGGCGAAATGAGTTGATTCACTTCTTGACTAGCGGTATTGTTATCTTCATTAATTTCAATTACTACGCCAAGCCCATTTCCTGTGTCGTCTACAGCGAAAAGCAACTCAAAAACTGCAGGAATTCCGTCTGGCAATACCAAAGTGATAGAGCCTGATTCGCTTTCGTTTACCGCAAGTACTGTTGTTGTAGCGGTGGTGCCAACGAGTAGTGCATTGGCATAAATAGCAATCGGCGTATTGGCCGGAAGGGGATTGGTTGCCTCTAAATTATAAACCGTATAATCCACCGTTAAGGTTGCCGAATTACATGTTAAATAGATTTGGTCAATGGAAATTGTAGCATCTGGAATTTGACTATTTAATTTGGTGACCACCGTGTTAATCATCACAAAATCCTGATCTGAAGTCAACGAAATTTCTGCCGATTGATCTCCCGGTTGAATATTATTTTGAATGGGATAAATATCCAAATCCATGTTGAATAATTCGTTGCTTTCTGTAATGGAATTCGTTCCGTTAAACGCATTATCAGCTGGGTTTAATGGCGGATTACTCAAAATAACACCGTTAATTCGCAAGGTTTCATTCACGGCTATAAACGAATCGCCTTCCCACGCAATAAACCCTATTTTGGCTCCCTCTGCATCAATCACATTTAAATTATCAAGCGAAAAATCTAAGGTTGGGTTTCCGCCGCCAATATAATCCAAACCATCATAAACGTTCAATTGATTGAGCGGCAAAGTATCATTTTGATAGACAATTAAGATTGCCCAACCTGCAAAATTGGTGCCGTTACCGCAATAGGATGTGATGATTTCTGTTAAATCCAATTCTGAAAGCGTGTATTCGCCATTTCCAGTTGCTTGTACTTGCGAGGTAATGTCTTTAAAAGCACTAAAAAACAGCAAATTAGAAGAGGATTGCACTAAATTAAATGTTCGGTCTGGCGTAATAGCTACGTCGTTTAATTTAACTTCAAAATCGCCTGGACCGGAACCAGCCCAATATAAATACGCTTTTTCAATCACATCAGTTGGTTGCAATGCAAGTGTTGCAGTGGAAGCGGTATTGATAACACAAGTTACTCCGCCAAGATTATTATTCTCAAATTGATTTAGGGTGTTTCCGATAAACGTAAAATCAAAACGTCCGTTAAACTGCTCATACAAATTGATTTCTTGCCCGAAAGCAGAGAATACAAAAAAATGTAGTAGCCATAAAAGAAAATAGTTGTATTTTCGTTTCATAAATAGGATTCCTAGATTAGGGATTTAAAGGTACTATTTTTATTGAATATAAAAAAAATCTCGAACCAATCGAGTGATTAATAAAGGTGCAACTATACCAAATACGAAAATACACTTCAGCCGATTATACCACTTGGAATGATTTTGTCAGTCAAGCTAAAAATGCTACTTTTTTGTTTCATCGCGACTTTATGGACTACCACCAAGACCGGTTCGAAGATTACTCTTTGATTGTAGAAGATGAAAAAGGATGGGTGGCGGTTTTGCCGGCTAATAAAGTAGGAGTGGAGTTGCATTCACACCAAGGGTTGACGTACGGCGGTTTGGTTTTACAACCGAATTTTAAAATTGAAAAAACACTTTTGGTCGTTAAATCTATTTTGCAAACACTTTATGTGAGTGGGTTTAAAACACTTATAATAAAAGAGTTGCCTCCAATTTATTGCAGCTTTTTTTCAGATGAATTAAAGTATGTTTTGTTTTTGGTTGAGGCCAACTTAGTGCGTCGTGATACTTTAGCGGTAATCGATTTAAAACAGCCACTTTTGTTATCTAAAGACCGCAAAGAAGGCGTAAAACGAGGAGTTAAAAACCAACTTATCGTTCAAGAGGAAACGGATTTTTCTAGTTTTTGGAATTCGATTCTGATTCCTAATTTAAAAGAAAAACACGACGTCAAACCGGTTCATTCGTTGACAGAAATCACTTTGCTAAAAGAGCGATTTCCAAAACAAATTCGACAATTTAATGTTTATAAAAACGACCAATTACTTGGCGGAACCACTATTTTTGAAAGTCAAAAGGTAGCTCATTCGCAATATATCTCCGCTTCCGATTCTAAAAATGAACTTGGAACATTAGATTTTTTACATCATCATTTGTTGACGACGATTTTTAAAGAAAAACAGTATTTTGATTTTGGAATATCGAATGAAGCACAAGGAAAGAAATTAAATGCTGGACTTTCTTATTGGAAAGAATCCTTTGGTGCTCATTGTGTGACCCAAGATTTTTATGAAGTAAACGTTGCCCATTTCACTAAATTAGAAGGAGTGTTAGTATGATAAAATTCTTCGACATACAAAAAGTCAACCAGCACTATGAAGAAGCCTTCCATCAAAAGCTGGAAGCGTTTTTAAAACGAGGTTGGTATATTTTAGGCGATGAAGTGAGTCTTTTTGAAAAGAATTTTGCTGCTTTTTGTCAAGCTAAGCATTGCATTGGAGTTGGTAATGGATTGGATGCCATGGTTTTGATTTTTAAAGCCTACATCGAATTAGGAAAGCTTCAAAAAGGTGACGAAGTGATTGTGCCTGCTAATACCTATATCGCAAGTATTTTAGCTATTCTACAAGCCGATTTAGTTCCTGTATTGGTCGAACCCGATGCTAAAACCTATAACTTAAACCCCGCTTTAATTGAAGAGAATATAAGTAGTAAAACCAAAGCAATTCTCGCCGTTCATTTGTATGGACAATTAGCTGATATCAAAAATATAGATGCTGTTGCAAAACAATATAATTTGCTAATTATCGAAGATGCAGCACAAGCTCATGGTGCAAAAGAATCAAATTCCAAACGCCAACACCCGACTGCCTATAGTTTTTACCCTTCCAAAAACCTTGGTTGTTTAGGCGATGGCGGAGCAGTAGTGACTAATGACGAGGAACTGAATCAAACTATTCGTGCCCTGCGGAATTACGGTTCTATACATAAATATGTCAACGACTTCATCGGAATCAATTCGCGTTTAGATGAGTTACAAGCCGCTTTTTTGAATGTGAAATTACCTGATTTAATGGAAGATAATCAGAAAAGAAGAGCAATCGCCAAACGTTATTTATCTGAAATCAAAAACGAAAAGATACAGTTACCTTTTTGGGATGGTTCCGAGAATCATGTTTTTCATTTATTTGTTGTTCAAACAGCTAATCGAGAGGCATTTCAAACCTATCTAAAAACAAACGGAATTGAAACGTTGATACATTATCCAATTCCGCCACACAAGCAAAAGGCGTTGACTGAATTCAATTCGTTATCCTTTCCGATTACGGAAAAAATCCATCGCGAAATTATAAGTTTGCCCATGAGTCCGATGTTGACGGAGGAAGAAGTGAGTGCTATTGTTGAAATTATAAATCGCTATTACTAGGTGGTTGATCAAAAACAAACATATCACAAAATTCTTAAAGCAACTACAATTTTTGGAGGTGTTCAAGTTTCATCAATTATTGTATCAATCATTAGGTCAAAATTTTTAGCCATTTTTATTGGATTGAATGGGTATGGTATTTTTAGTCTTTTAAACTCGACAATTGAATTAGTTAGGGCTTTAACATGTTTTGGTTTAGAAACAAGTGGAGTAAAAAAAATATCAGAAGTAAAATCTACAAATGATAATCGTTTAATTTCTAAAAATGTGTATGTCATTTTGAAATTAGGATTATTAACTGGCATTTTAGGAGCTTTAACAACTATAATTTTTTCAAATTACCTAAGTATATTTAGTTTTGGAAATTCAGATAAAACAATTGCTATAATTTTAATATCTGTTTCAATTTTATTTAAGCAACTAACAAGTTCAAAAAACGCAATATTTCAAGGGATGGCTAAACTAAATTTTTTAGCAAAATCTAATTTATACGGAAATATATTTGGTTTAATAATTACACTTCCTTTATTTTTTATATTCAAGATAGATGCCATAGTTCCGGCAATAATAGTTACATCATTGATAAGTTTTATAGTATCAGTTTATTATTTTAAAAAATTAAATATCGAAAAATCCTCAATAAAGTTAAATGAAATTTTAATTGACGGTAAAGATGTATTGTTTTTTGGGAGCTTACTATCTTTTAGTAGTTTTTTACCTGTTTTAAGTAATTATTTAATACAAATTTTTATAAGTAAAAACGGGGGGATTGAATTGGTGGGGCTTTTCAGTGTCGGATTAATTATTATTAATTCTTACGTAGGCATACTATTTAATGCGATGAGCACAGAGTATTATCCGAGGTTAGTTTCAGAAATTAGTTTAAATAAAAATGTAAATAATTCTGTAAATCAACAAGCCATTTTTTCTATGTTGATTATAGTCCCAATTATTATCCTTTTTTTAGGGTTAATGCCCTTAATAATTAAAATTTTATTTACATCAAATTTTTTGGAGGTAATGCCTTTTGTTTCTTGGGCTATTTTGGCTATGTTTTTTAAATCATTTTCTTGGTCTATGGGACTTATGATAATTGCAAAAGCAGACTCTAAGGTTTTTACAAAAACTTCAATTATTTTTAATTTTCTATATTTATTGATTTGCCTTTTTGGTTATCATTTTTATGGCTTAGAAGGTTTAGGAATTGGATTTCTTGTTTATTTTATTATTCATTTAATTTCAGTTTTTTTGGTTGTTAAATTGAGATATGGATTAATGTTAACAAACAAACTTTATGTAGTTTTTGCTATTAGTTTATTATTTTGTATTACCTCAATAGTTTTATTTAATAGTGATAATTCTTGGAAGAAATATATTTTATTTTTATTTACATTTATTTTTTCAGTTCTTTTTGCTTACAAAGAATTAATAAAAAATTCAGATTTAAAAGAATCTCTAATACGGCACTTTAATAAAAAGAAAAAATGAAACAAGTAAAGAGAATTTACCATAAGGTTAAATACATTAAAAATCTTTTTATAAAAGTTAATTGGATTAAAACAGTATATTTTAATTTCAAAATGTTTCCTTATGAAATAGCAGTTAAGTTACCTGTTTTCTTTTACGGTAAAGTTAAGTTTCAGAGTTTAAAAGGTTCAGTACAGATCGATTCTCCAATAGAAAGAGGAATGATTGGTTTTGGAAAGAAATTTGAAAAACAAAGTGTTTCTAAAGGAGATCGGAAGAGC